>JAJTHE010000158.1 GCA_021298815.1 Betaproteobacteria bacterium
GACGATCGCCACGGCCTTGTCGGCCACGCTGCGCCCGCCCATCGCCATCCACACCGCCATGCACACCAGCGCATTGCAGAGCACAGCGCGGAAGAACGCCTCCACCAGCGGCAATTGCGCCTTCGCGACCGCGATCTGCACCGCCGTGCCGCCGACCCGTCCGTCGTTGAGCCCAGCGTGCCCGGAGAGCCAGACGAGGCAGGCCAGAACCGCAGCGCCGACGAAGTTGGCAATGCACACCACCACCCAGTTGCGAAGCAGCGCGCCGGTGCCCACGCGTCCGCTGGCCCATGCCATCACGATCAGGTTGTTGCCGGTGAACAGTTCGGCACCGGCCACCACGACCAGCAACAGCCCGAGCGAGAAAGCGAGCCCACCCAGCAACCGTGATACGGCGAATCCCAGAGAAGGATCGCTGACCACCAGCGTGAACATCATCGCACCGAGCCCGATGAAGGCACCGCCGAGCAATCCCAGCAGAAACAGCGTGGGCAATGGCAGGCCGACCTTGTCCACACCGATGGCGCTGACGCGCTGGGCGATCTCGCGCGGCGAGTAGGCGTCCAGGCCGAACAGGGCATTCATCCTGGCCCCCGGCGGGACAGGCCTGCGGCATCGACTGGCCTGCCGGGACGGACAGTGCATTGCCGTTGCACGATACGTCGGCGGCGGGGCACACTCCGCCTAACCATCCGGCCTGACACGACAGCCAAGCTCGATCGGACCCATTCGAACATTCGATTGGTCTGCTGGTTGTCCAGCCGGTAGCATAGGTCCACTGAGTATCCGGTCTGACGCGCCCCCGATTTTCGGACAGTTCAAGATCAGAGAACGGCCGCTTCGTTAGTTTGCCCTGACCCCTTCCTTGCAAACTCGCTCGGGGTCAGGTGGCCGAGTGAGCCGTGTGGACGGCGGTGGTTATAGTCGTGTTGCCAGTCTTGAAGCCGCTCGCTGACATCTTGCATCGTGACGAAGTCGTTCACGTTCAGGAACTCGTCGCGCAAGCGGCCGTTGAATGACTCGGTCAGCCCGTTGTCGGTGGGCTTCCCGGGCCGAGTGTAATCGAGCTTCACGACCCGGCAAAAAGCCCACTCGTCGAGCGCCGTCGACGTGAACTCCGTCCCGTTGTCGACCGTGATCGCGCGCGGCAGGCCGCGCTGGCGGGCTGCCGCATCGAGCGCCTGGCCGACGCAGCGGCCAGTGAGACGGAAGTGGGCCTCCAGCGACACGCTCTCGCGACTCTACTGATCGATTACGGTCAGGATGCGAACCCTCCTCATATTTTGCATCTGATCGTGGACGAAGTCCATGCTCCAGTGCTGGTTCGGACCCGGTGCAGGCGCCACTTTGCCTCGAGGCAGGGCGATCCGCTTGCGGCGACGGACCTTCATCCACAGCTGCAGCCCTTCGAGTCGGTACAACCGGTAGGTGCGGCCGGCCCTGACACGCAGCCGCGCGTTCTCGTCCTCGAGCTGGCGAATACGCTGTGCACCTTCAAGCACGGCCCGGTATCAGCGACTCTCCAACCCCGAGGGCTCTACCGTCAGGGCGAATCGATACCCGCCCTGGCCATCCGCTTCCACTTCGCGCAGCTGTGGGCGTCCACCGGCAGCACCGAGCGCGCGCAGCGCATCGGAGACGCAGCGCACATCACGCGTGCTCCCCGCGACGACCACCCGCCCGGCCTCCGCGCGCAGGTCCGTCGGCGCGCAGCCGGCCGGCATCAGGGCACGGATCCGGCGACCGATCTCGGGCCACTCGGCCGCCTTGATCTCGCGCAACGGGGAAGGGGGCGTGGGCGACGACCCGTCCGGGCCGAGCAGTTCGATCGGCGCAGGCGACGGAGGTACGGGAGGCGTCGACGGTACGCCTGTCTGCGTGGACCCGGAGGCTGCAGCCGTCGATCGTGCAGGCGAGGGCGCGATGACGGCAGGCGGAGGCGAGGCGCGCTGTCCCGACTTCGGTTGCGCGCACGCGCGCGGCTGGCTCGACGGGCATCGCTGCTCGGTCCGGACACTTTCGATGGCGAACCAGCCCAGCACGACCAGCGAAGCCCCTGCGCCGATCGCATCCACCCTCCAGCCTCGCGGCCGGCGCTCCTCATCGTAGCGCGCGCGTGCGTGCCACAGCGCGATCGCCACGGCACCCGCGATGAATCCGGCTGCAATCCCTATCACTGCGAACGCCAGGACCGCGAGCCCCTCCCAGCCGGAGGTCCCCGGAAGGCGCATCAGCGCCCAGGTACCCAGAACAGCACCAGCCACGGCGAGCAGCGCGAAGGCGGCGACCGCGAACAACCACGACACGCGCTGCCCGAGCGCAAGCCCCACCGCATGGCCCACCAGCAGCGCGACTGCGATCGTCACGGCCCAGGGGCTCGCTTGGCGCAGCGCGTCAGCGTAACTGAACGCGCCAATGCCGGCCGCGCCGAGCAGCAGCACCGCGACCGTCACCGCAAGAACGGGCTTGCGCAGCACCAGCAGCGCGAGCAGCACGGCGGCCAGGGGCCAGTTCATGAACGGAGCCCCAAGGATATCGGCTCCCCACCCCTCTGCCTCAGGCTCAGGCGAAGGATCGCGCGATCGTGCGCGCCCCCGCGAGGCCATGTCGGCCCCCGCCAGCACTACGGTCCCGGCCAGCAGGTCGTGCCAGCCCCGGCGCCGCTCGTCGAACGCGATCCACAGGAATCCGAGACCGAGCGGCAGCGCGGACAACAGGTAGCCTACGTAGCGCGCCAGCCCCTGCAGGACGGATATCGGCTCGCCACTCGCCTCGTCGACCACCGCGAGGGACAGGGCCATCTTGCCCACCGTCCCCTGCAGCCACCACCACAAGCCCGCGCACACGACCCCCGGACCGGCGATGACGATCAGTGCATCACCCGTGCCCAGGAACCAGCCGGGCGATGTCGCCTTCCAGTAGGACCAGCCGTAGGTGAAGGTCAGCACCACCGACACCAGAAACACCATCAGCGCGAGATCGATCAGCCCCGCCACCAGCCGTAACCAGGGACTTGCGTAGACATCGTTCGGCGGGGATGGCCGCCGCCTGCGCTCGGCGGACGTGGCGGTCCCTAGCACCCGCCGGGCAGCCGTCCTGGCTCGATCACCGTTCATGATGCGACAGCCACGTCACCGAGGGACGGCAGCCACCACAGGCCGTAGCAGACCTCCGCGACCAGGTGCGGGACACCCAGCAGGGCGACTTGCGAGAGCGCCGGGAACAGATCGGCCCAGGTCGCCTCGGCGGCGGCCACGGCGGGCCAGCCCGCTGCGCCCCCCCACACACCCGCCGCGCGGGCGACCCGTGATGCGCGGTCAGGGCGCACAGCGCGACGACGCCTTGCGGTCGAGCAGGTCGAATCGGGACACGCGCCCGTCGCGCTCGAACAGATCGAACCAGGTGCCGGTCTCGCTCACGATCCGGTTGATCTCCGGTCGTTCGTGGGCCGACTCGGGGTAGCGCCAGACGAAATGGCCGCTCTGCACCATCCAGAAAGCCTCGTAATGACGGCGCCCCGGCGCGTCGATGAAATTTCGGTGCATCCGCAAGCGTCCATCGTCCATCAGCGTGATGCGAAACATCTTACCGCGTTGCACCGTCGACCACACCCCGACGAAGCGATACGGGATCTGCGGCGGGGTATGGGTCGGGCCGCTGCCCTCCTGCTTCGGAACGCTCGGGATCAGTCCTGTGCGCGGGTCCACGCAGGCGCACGGATCGACCTCGTACAGAGGTCCGCCTCGTCCCGCGCCTGCTCGTATCGGCTCACCATCAGCACCTGCCCGCCCCAGGCCAGCACCAGCAGGCCGACCGGCACGTAGATCACCACTCGCACCACCACCGCGACCCAGGTGGGCAGGCGCCTGCCCAGCGCGCCCGTGGTCTTCTCGGACAAGGTCTTTCGCGCCGCGACCCGGACTCCGGGGGATCACCAGACGCCCCATGAGCAGGTACGCCAGCAGCGGCAGCAGCAGCGCCGCGGCGACCCACAGCGGCTGGCGCGGCCACCACGCCGACAGTCGTTCCC
>JAJTHE010000100.1 GCA_021298815.1 Betaproteobacteria bacterium
ACCAAGAAGCTGCACCTGAAGTCGATCATCCATGAACTGCTCTGGTTCCTGAAGGGCGACACCAACGTCGGCTACCTGCACCAGCACGGCGTGTCGATCTGGGACGAGTGGGCGGACGCGAACGGCGACCTCGGCCCGGTCTACGGCAAGCAGTGGCGCAGCTGGTCGACCCCGGACGGCCGCACGATCGACCAGCTGACGCAGATCGTCGAGCAGATCCGGCGCACCCCGGACTCGCGCCGGCTGGTGGTGTCGGCCTGGAACGTCGGCGAACTGGAGCAGATGGCGCTGCTGCCCTGCCATGCGCTGTTCCAGTTCTATGTCGCCGACGGCCGGCTGTCCTGCCAGCTCTACCAGCGCAGCGCCGATGTCTTCCTCGGCGTGCCGTTCAACATCGCCTCGTATGCGCTGCTGACCCTGATGGTCGCGCAGGTCTGCGGGCTGAAGCCGGGCGAGTTCGTGCACACGCTCGGCGATGCCCACCTGTACCTGAACCACCTCGACCAGGCGAACGAGCAGCTCGGCCGCGCCGCGCGCCCGCTGCCGGTGATGCGCCTGAACCCCGCGGTGACCGACCTGTACGGCTTCCGCTACGAGGACTTCACCCTGGAAGGCTACGATCCCTGGCCGGCGATCAAGGCGCCGATCGCGGTCTGACCCGGTGACTGCCCTGCCCGCCCCTGCCGCCCCTTCCCTGATCGTCGCGATGGCGCGCAACCGCGTGATCGGGCGCGGCAACGCGATGCCCTGGCACCTGCCGTCGGAACTGCAGCGCTTCCGGCGCATCACCACCGGCCACCATATCGTGATGGGGCGGCGTACCTTCGAATCGATCGGCCGGCTGCTGCCGGGGCGGACGTCGGTGATCGTCACCCGCAATCCGGCCTATGCGGTCGACGGGGCCATCGTCGTGCATGCGCTCGGCGATGCCCTGGCGGCCTGCGCCGGCGACGACGAGCCGTTCGTGATCGGCGGCGCGCAGCTGTTCGCGGAAGCCCTGCCGCTCGCGCGGCGCATCCACCTCACCACGATCGATGCGGACATCGACGGCGACGTGCTGATGCCGGCGTTCGACCGGGCGGATTTCCACGCCTCGGGACACGAGCGGGTCGAGGCCGGGGCGGGGCAGTCGCTGCCCTACGACTTCGTGCGGCTCGATCGTCTCGCCGGACGTTAGGCGCCGTCCCGCGACCGTCGAGCCAGGCTTCAGCCCGGCCCGCCCTTGCGCGACACCGACTGTAGTTCCCAGCGCAGCCAGTCGCCCTGGAACACGAGGGTGCCGCCGGCCTCTCCACCGCCGGACATCAGGTCTTCGTTGAAGCTGTCTTCCTGCGAACGCACAACTGCGCCGACCGACGGCGCATACCAGTCGATCTCCTTGCGCGTGGTCTCGGTGCGATAGAACCGCTCGTCGCCCAGGAAGGAGTCGCGCACCACGCGCAGCGCCCGGAACTCGCCCGCCGGTACCTTCACCGTCTCCCAGCCGCCCACATAGCCGGTGACGATCACCCGGCGCGGCGGCGAGCCATCCGACTCGCGTGCGGTCAGGGTCTGGCGGAAGCGGGTGCCGGGGCGCAGCGGGAACGGCAGCGCGCGCAGCGGCGGATCGTAGGTGACGCTGCTGCCATCGGCGCGCTCGAGGCGGACGATGTCGCCGCGGGCGTCGAGCACGCGGTTGACGAAGATCGTGCGGTTGACGCCGAACGCGTTCTCGGCGGGGATCTGGTAGTCCATGCCCTCGATGCGCGAACCTTTGCCGTCGAACACCTGGCGCACCGTCGCACGCGGCTCGTTGTTGTAGGCATTGAACGTCGCGTAGGTCAGCACGCTGCCGGCAGGGAAGGTGCCCGGCGCGGCGACGACCTCGCCGGCAGGCGACGATGGATCGGTCGCGCAGCCGGCGGTCGCGAGGATCAGCGCCGCGAATGCGGCGGTCGAAAGGCGGCGGATCTGCATGTCGGGACTCCCGGGATCTGGATGCGGCGCATGGCAGCGGTGCCACTGCTTGCGTAGCTTAATCCCGTGCGGGACCTGCCGCCTGACGCGAAGGTCCGTCCGCGCTGCGGCAGGCCACTGCGGCAGGGCGCTGCGGCAGGGCGTCGCCGCCGCCAGGTGGCGCGCGGGCGCTAGCGCCGCACGCCGGGTGCCTCCAGCGCGAGGCCTTCCGCCCGCCAGGCCAGGTACAGTTCGAGTTCCAGGTGTTCCTGCGCCCCGTACGGGAACATCTCGGCGCGCACGCCGGACAGGCAGCTGCGCAGCCGCCGCTGCAGCGACCCTGCGCCCTGCCACTCGAGGCGATACACCGGATAGCCCGTGCCATGGCCCTGGCTGATCGTCTCGGGACCGAGCTGTCGTCCCCAGTTCGAATCGTGGCACTGGCTGCAGGACAGGTTCATCTGCCCGACGCGCTGCTGGTAACGGTCCCGTCCGCGTTCGAAGAACGGCCGCGCCACGCCGTCGATCGACGGGCGCAGCGGCAGGCCCTGCGACTGGAAGGCCACGTACGCGCCGAGTGCGAGCAGCGGTTCGGACTCCCAGGCCAGCGGCTCGGCCTTCTGCCGCTCGCTGCGGCATTGCATGATCCGCCCGTCCAGGTTGAGCAGCCTGCCGCTGGCGCGGTCGACCTGCGGATAGCGGGTGGCCGCGCCGCGCATCGACCGCGCGTCGCCATGGCAGCTCGCGCACGACCGGGCATCCGGGCCCTCTGCCTGTTGCCAGAGCTTCGCGCCGCGTGCCACCCAGAGCATGCCGGGATTCTCGAACTCGTCGGCCTGCAGCGCGCGCAGTGAGGCGGGCGCGAAGGCACTGCCCTGCTGCAGCGGACGCGGGCGGGCCTGCGCGGCCGTGGCGAGCGTGCCGCCGGCATCGCCGCCGTTGTCGCCGCCGGCATCGACGACGGTGCAGCCGGCGATGGCCACCACGGCAGCCAGCAGCCAGCAGGCGACGGGACGTGCGCGCATCGTCGGCGGCCGCGGCGCGAGGCTCAGTCGCGGACCGTCACCGGCACGCGCTCGCTGCCGGCGACGCCGGCATCGTCGACCCAGGACAGCTCCAGCACGCCGCTCGCCGGTGCGGTGATCCAGAACTGCAGGTAGGGATTCGCCGCGATGCCCGAGCCGAGTTCCGCGCGATAGACCTCGACGCCGTCGTAGCGCGCGACCAGGGTATGGATCACGTTGCGGGCGATCGTGCGCCCGGAGTGGTCGAGGCGGTAGCCGGTTTCCATCACGTGCTGGATGGCGATGCGCACGTCGAACGGCTGGCCGCGCCTGACGATGTCGGGGATGCGGACGCGCACGACCATCTCAGGACCCGTCCAGGCAGGCGGATTCGGTCACCACCACGTCGGCCTGTCCCGACCACCAGCTGCCGTCGGACATCTCGGCCAGGGCCAGGATGCGCTGCGTGCCGTTCAGCCGGATGCGGGTGGACAGTTCCGCGCGGCCCGCGCGTGGACCCAGCCATGCCTTGACGATCACCGGGCGCGGGTTGCGGTCGGACAGCAGCGTGATGCTGCGGACATGGTCGTCGGGCCGCATCGCGCTCTGCACGACGATGCGCACCGGCACCGAATGTCCGTTGTCGGCGAGGGCGGGTGCATCGACGGTCACGCGGCCGGCGCGTACCGGCGCACCCTGGGTCGCCTTGGGCACCAGCAGCGCATAGCCGCTGCCCAGCGGCGGCGGCGCGGTCGGCATCTGGGCCTGCGCGGCACCGGGCGGCAGCACCGGCACCACGCCGCTGCCG
Organism: Betaproteobacteria bacterium; assembly: GCA_021298815.1. GTDB lineage: Bacteria > Pseudomonadota > Gammaproteobacteria > Burkholderiales > CAIKXV01 > CAIKXV01. Next base: position 3,748 of record JAJTHE010000100.1, read on the forward strand.
CCGGCGAGCGCCAGCGCCAGCAGGTGCCGGCGGCGGCCCTTCATCGGAGAGTCTGCAACCATGCGACGAGGTCCTCGATCTGTTGCGCATCCAGGATCGGCTTGCCGCGCCAGGGCGCGGCGACCTGGCGCAGTCCGTCGGCCACGAAGTATGCGGGCATGATGGTATGCGGGTTGGCGAGCGCCGGGTTGACCACGCGCAGCCGGATCTGGCCGGCACTGAGCCGCCCGGCGACGCCGTCGAGCGGCGGTGCGAGGTTGCCGGTCGGCCGGCCGGCGTCGGCCAGGCCGTGGCAGAGCAGGCAGTTGCCGTCGCGGCCGAGCGCGATCGCGCGGCCCCGCAGCGGATCGGTCGCGCCCTCCACCAGCGGCCGCTCGATCGCGTCGGGCGCTGCTGTTGCCACCGTCGGCGCACCGGCCGCCGATGCGCCCGCCACGGCGAGCACGATGGCGAGCAACGGAGCAATCGCCGTCGCCGTCACCGTCGCAGCCACGGTGCCCCGGCACACGCCGGCGACGCGCCCGATCCGCGTGTCGCCGGCATCCATGCCCGAGCCGCGCCTGAGCCCGCCGCTAGATGAAGGTGAAGCCTTCGTTCTTCAGCGGCAGGTTGCGCACCGGCCGGCCGATGGCGGCGGCAATCGCGTTGACTACCGCCGGCGCCGACACGCAGATCGTCGGCTCGCCCACCCCGCCCCAGAAATCCCAGGTCGGCGCGATCACCGTCTCTACCCTCGGCATCTCGGCGAGCTTCATGATCCGGTAGCGGTCGAAGTTGGTCTCGACGATGCGGCCCTTGTCCACCGTGCATTCCCCGAAGAACGCGGCGGTGAGGCCGTAGGCGACCGAGCCCTCGACCTGTGCGGCGATCTGGTCCGGGTTGACCTGGTGCCCGCAATCGGTGCCGAGCACCAGCCGGTGCACCTTCACCTGGCGTTTCGAATTCACGGTGACTTCCGCGACCGCGGCGGAGTAGCTCGCATAACCCATGAACTGGGCGATGCCGCGGAACACGCCTTTCGGCAGCGGCTTGCCCCAGCCCGCCCGTTCGGCCACGGCATTCAGCACGCCGAGGTGCTTCGGATGGCTGGCCATCAGCGCACGGCGGAACTCCAGCGGGTCGCGGCCGGCGAGTTTCGCCACCTCGTCCATGAAGCACTCGAGGTAGACGCCGTTCTGCGTGGTGTTGACGCCGCGCCACGGCCCCGGCGGCACATGCGTGTTGCGCATCGCATACTCGATGCGCATGTTCGGCACCGTGTAGCCGATCTGCGCATCGCCGGGCTCCTTCCAGAACCCCTGCAGCTGGCGCACGTCCTTGCCGTCCTTGATCGCCGCGGGATTGAGCGCGGCATTGATCGACTGGCCCGACACCCGGATGTGCAGCCCCGTGAGGTTGCCCTTCGCGTCGAGTCCGGCGGACAGCCTGCACTGCGAGATCGGCCGGTAGAAGTCGTGCGACTGGTCTTCCTCGCGGCTCCAGATCAGCTTCACCGGCACGCCCGGGAACTGGCGGCCGATCGACACCGACTGGCGGATGAAGTCGGGCACCGTCACCCGGCGGCCGAAGCCGCCGCCCAGGTCATGGTTGTAGACCTCGCACTGCGCGAGCGGCAAGCCCGATGTCTCGGCCAGCGCGGCGAGGGCGGATTCCTGGTTCTGCGTGGCCACCCAGATCTCGCCGCGATCGGCGGTGATGCGGGCGGTGCAGACCATCGGTTCCATCGTCGCATGCGCGAGGAACGGCGTGGAGTACACCGCTTCCAGCTTGCGCGGGGCGGCAGCGATCGCCTTCGCCGCATCGCCGTAGTCGGTGTCGGCGAAGGCATCGTCCGAAGTCAGGCCGGTGCGCAGGTGCGCGGCGATGCTGGCACTGTTCACCTTCGCGTTCGGGCCTTCGTCCCAGACGATCGGCAGCGCGTCGAGCGCGGTCTTCGCGCGCCACCAGGTGTCGGCGACCACGGCGACCGTGGTGTCGTTCACCCGCACCACGCCCTTCACGCCGGGCATGCCCATCACCTTGGCCTGGTCGAACGAGACCAGCCTGCCGCCGAACACCGGGCACTGCTTCACCGCGGCATTGAGCATGCCGGGAAGCCTGACGTCGATCGAGTACACCTTGCTGCCATCGACCTTCGGCGCGGTGTCGAGCCGCTTCATCGGCTTGCCGGCGATCTTCCAGCTGCGCGGATCCTTGAGCTTGATCGCCTTGACGTCCGGCGGGGTCAGCTTGGCCGCCGCGGCGGCCACCTGCCCGTAACGCACGGTACGGCTGCTCGCGGCATGGCTGATCACGCCGTTGGCCACCGTCAGTTCGCCCACCGGCACCTGCCAGGCATCGGCCGCGGCCTGCATCAGCATCATCCGGGCGGCCGCGCCGCCGCGGCGGATGTAGTCCTGGGAGCCGCGGATGCCACGGCTGCCGCCGGTCGACATGTCGCCCCACACCCGCTTGCGCGCCAGGTTGCGGCCGGCGGTGACCGCCTCCAGCGTCACCTTGCTCCAGTCGCATTCGAGTTCTTCGCAGACCAGCTGCGCGAGGCCGGTATGCGTGCCCTGCCCCATCTCGGACCGCACGACGCGGACCACGGTGGTGTCGTCCGGGCGCACGACGACCCAGGCGTTGATCTCGGGCACGCCCGTGGCGTCGACCATCTGCGCTGCCGCGTCGCTCGCCCCGCCGGTGAAGCCGATGCCCAGGGCGAAGCCGCCCCCGACCGCTGCGCTGCCGACGATGAACTGGCGGCGGCCTTTGCCGGCCGCGTCGATGCTGGCCGCGCCATCGGGCGCCGACCCCTGCGATTTACGTGTCGTCATGGTGTCTGTCTCCGTGTGCGCTGGTTCAGGCGTCGCCGGCCGGGCTGCGGCCGGCGCCGGCGTTGGCAACCGCCGTGGCGGCGGCCACGGTGCCGCCGGCATCGCCGACCACATGGAAGACGGACCCGTTGCCGCTGCCCTTGCCGGTGCCGGCGGCCCGGTGGATCGCCGCACGGATGCGCTGGTAGGTGCCGCATCGGCAGATGTTGGTCATCGCATCGTCGATGTCCTTGTCGGTGGGCTTCGGCTTGGCGCGCAGCAGCGCGACGGCGGCCATGATCTGGCCCGACTGGCAGTAGCCGCACTGCGGGACGTCGAACTCGGCCCACGCCCTCTGCACCGGGTGGCTCGCGTCGGCGGACAACCCCTCGATCGTGGTGATGCGCTTGCCGGCGACGGCGGACACCGGCATCACGCAGGAGCGCGTCAACTGGCCGTCGATGTGCACGCTGCAGGAGCCGCACTGGGCGACACCGCAACCGTACTTGGTGCCGGTGAGCCCTACCTGTTCGCGCAGCACCCACAGCAGGGGCGTACCCGGCTCGGCATCGACCGATACGGTCTTGCCGTTGACGTTCAGTGACAGCATCGACTCCTCCTGGGATTGACGCAGCGGTACGTGCAGATCCGTCCGCTGCTGGGCGTTCAAGAGGGTAAGGTGTCGGTCGCAGCGCGGTCAAGCCTTCTGTCGGCGCGGTTGCCGGCGCGAGTCCCACGGCGCTCGAACCGGAACGCCGCCGTCAGCCACCCACCCTGTTCACGAACGGTTCGAACCTGCCGTCGGCGGTGTGCAGCAAGTGCTCGACGGACAGCACGGTCAGGTCGAATCCCCGGCCGAGACTTGCCCGTACGGCGGCTTCGAGCTTCGCGTCGTCCGCCGGACCAAGGGGCCGTGCAGCGACCACGTGCAGTTCCAGACGGTCGATCGCGACCTGCACCAGCTGGAAGCCGCGGACGCCCGGCACGCCGTCGAGATCGATCAGTTCGCACCCCGGCCAGCGCCGGCTTCCGTCGGGCATCGACATCAGGTTGCGCGCCCGGCCGTCGATGCGCGCGAGCACCGCGAGGCCCCGGCCGCAGTCGCAGGGCGGGCCTGCAGTGGCGTAATCGCCGGTGTCGTAGCGCACGAACGGCATCGCGAAGTTGTGCAGCGAGGTCACCACCACCCGTCCCGTGGCCCCCTGGGGCACCGGCCGGTCCTTCTCGTCGAGCAGTTCGACCAGCACGCCCTCTTCCTGAACGTGGTAGTGCTCGCGGCCCGGGCACTGCAGCGCCAGGTAGCCGAGTTCCCGGGTCGAGTAGGAATCGACCAGCGGCAGCCCGAAGGCCACGCGGCAGGCCGCACGCTGCTCCGGCGTCACTCGGTCGGACACGGTGCGGATGTCGCGCAGGTTCGGCAGCTTCATGCCATGGCCGATGAACCAGCCGGCCAGCGCATACAGGTTTGCGGGATGCGTGATCAGGCTGTGCGGATCCTGCTCGACCAGCCAGGCAGCCTGCTCGACGATCTCGTGGTCGACGTTCAGGCCGACGGCCGGCCCGGTGTTGCACAGGCCCGCGGTGGCCAGCCCCCAGTTGGGCTCCTGCGCGCGCCGCGCCTGCATCCGGCGGATCGCCGCGAGCTTGCCGGACAGGTCGCGCCGGTGCCACAGGTGGTCGCGCAGCGTGAAGGCGCGCCACATGAACTGGGTCAGTCCGGTCGCGCGGAAGTGCAGCGGGCTGCCGGTGGTGCCGGCGGTGAGGCCGGCATGCACGGTTCCATGCGACGGTGGCAGCGTGGTGCTGAACGCCCGCTCGCCGGCGCCCTCGAGCATCGCGCGGGTGACCAGCGGCAGCGCGGCGAACCGCTTCGGCGTCAGGGCGTCGACGCCGGGGTCGAAGCCCAGCCGCCCGGCGCCCATCCCACCCCAGAGTTCCGCGTAGAACGGCACATGGATGGCGGCGTGCCGCAGCAGCGCGCGCACCTGCACCATCTGGAGCGAGCGCAGCCGCGCCGGCGTGAACCGCTCGCTGCGCTCGAGCTGCCATATCATCGCCAGCATCGCCTCGCCGGCCGGATCGGGGAACGCCGGCCAGGAGATGCCTTCGACGGTGGAACGCAGGGGCAGGCCCGAGGCCGCCATCCGCCGCATGCCTACCTCGAGGCCTTCACGCAGTCGACGTAGTAGCGGGTCGCGCCGCTGGCGACCTTCTCCGAAACCAGCCCGTGGATGTCGGTCTCGAATCCGGGGAACAGGTGGTTGAAGTCGCGCGCGAACTTCAGGTAGCGCACGATGGTCGAGTTGAACCGCTCGCCCGGGATCAGCAGCGGGATGCCCGGCGGGTAGGGCGTGACCAGCATCGCGGTCACCCGTCCCTCGAGGTCGTCGATCGGGACCCGGTCGATCTCGCGGTGCGCCATCCGTGCGAAGGCATCGGAAGGCTTCATCGCCGGCTCCATGTTCGACAGGTACATCTCGGTGGTGAGCCGTGCGATGTCGTGTTCCTTGTACTTCGCATGGATCTGCGCGCAGAGGTCGCGCAGGCCCACCCGCTCGTAGCTCGGATGGCGCGCGACGAACTCGGGCAGCACCCGCCACAGCGGCTGGTTCGAATCGCAGTCGTCCTTGAACTGCTGCAGCTCGGTCACCAGCGTGTTCCAGCGGCCCTTGGTAATGCCGATGGTGAACATGATAAAGAACGAGTACAAGCCGGTCTTCTCGACGATGATGCCGTGCTCGGCCAGGTACTTGGTGACGACGTTGGCCGGGATGCCCCAATCGGCGAAATCGCCGTCGACATCCAGGCCGGGCGTGATCACCGTCGCCTTTATCGGGTCGAGCATGTTGAAGCCGGGCGCGAGGTCGCCGAAGCCGTGCCAGCGGTCACCCGACTTCAGGATCCAGTCTTCGCGATCGCCGATGCCGTCGGCTGCGAGGTGGTCGGGGCCCCACACCTTGAACCACCAGTCGTCGTCGGCGCCGGACGCAGCGCTCGTGCGGCCGGGGCCGTTCGCCCTGCCGGCGCGCTGTTCGACCACGCCGTTGCTGCGCGCATCGCCGAACTCGTCGCCGACCTTGCGCATCGCGCGCCGGAACTCGATCGCCTCGCGGATCGATTCCTCGACCAGCGCATTGCCCTGCGGCGGCTCCATCATCGCCGCGGCCACGTCGCAGGAGGCGATGATCGCGTACTGCGGGCTGGTCGAGGTGTGCATCAGGAACGCCTCGTTGAACACGTCGCGGTCGAGCTTGCGCTTCTGCGAGTCCTGGGCGAGGATCTGCGAGGCCTGCGACAGCCCGGCCAGCAGCTTGTGCGTCGACTGGGTCGAGAACACCATCGACTCCCTGCAGCGCGGCCGGTCTGCGCCGATCGCATGGTAGTCGCCGTAGAAGTCGTGGAACGCCGCATGCGGCAGCCAGGCTTCGTCGAAGTGCAGTGTGTCCAGGTGGCCGTCGAGCATCTCCTTGATCGTCTCGACGTTGTAGCTGATGCCGTCGTAGGTCGACTGGGTGATGGTCAGGATGCGCGGCTTCTTGTTCTTGCCGCGCACGAACGGATTGGCCTCGATCTTGCGGCGGATGTTCTCGATGCGGAACTCGTCCAGCGGGATCGGGCCGATGATGCCGTAGTGGTTCCGCGTCGGGGTCAGGAACACCGGCACCGCGCCGGTCATCATGATCGCGTGCAGGATCGACTTGTGGCAATTGCGGTCGACCACCACCACGTCGCCCGGCGCGACCGTCGAATGCCAGACGATCTTGTTCGAGGTGGACGTGCCGTTGGTGACGAAGAACAGGTGGTCGGCATTGAAGATGCGCGCGGCGTTGCGCTCGCTGGCCGCGACCGGGCCGGTATGGTCGAGCAGCTGGCCGAGCTCGTCCACCGAGTTGCAGACGTCGGCGCGCAGCAGGTTCTCGCCGAAGAACTGGTGGAACATCTGTCCGACCGGGCTCTTCAGGAAGGCGACGCCGCCGGAATGGCCCGGGCAGTGCCAGGAGTAGGAACCGTCGGCGGCATAGTGGGTCAGCGCGCGGAAGAACGGCGGCGCCAGGCCGTCAAGGTAGGCCTTCGCCTCGCGGATGATGTGACGCGCGACGAACTCGGGCGTGTCCTCGAACATGTGGATGAAGCCGTGCAGTTCGCGCAGCACGTCGTTCGGGATGTGCTGCGAAGTACGCGTCTCGCCGTACAGGTAGATCGGGATGTCGGCGTTCCGGAAGCGGATCTCGCGGATGAACTGGCGCAGGTTCAGCACCGCAGGGTCCAGTTCAGGGCCAGGCGTGAACTCTTCGTCGTCGATCGACAGGATGAACGCAGACGCGCGGGACTGCTGCTGCGCAAACGACGACAGGTCCCCGTAGCTGGTGACGCCGAGGATCTCGACCCCTTCGTCCTCGATCGCCTTCGCAAGCGCGCGGATGCCCAGGCCCGAGGTGTTCTCGGATCGGTAGTCTTCGTCGATGATCACGACGGGAAAGCGGAATTTCATCGGTTCCCCTTTCGCCGTCGGGCGACTGCCGGTCGACGGCCGCTAGATCTTGGGTAATGTGACGCCGACCTGGCCCTGGTACTTGCCGCCGCGGTCCTTGTAGGACGTCTCGCACACGTCGTCCGCATCCGACTCGAAGAAGATCATCTGCGCGACGCCCTCGTTCGCATAGATCTTCGCCGGCAGCGGCGTCGTGTTGGAAAACTCCAGCGTCACGTAGCCCTCCCACTCGGGTTCGAGCGGCGTGACGTTGACGATGATCCCGCAGCGCGCGTAGGTCGACTTGCCGAGGCACACGGTCAGCACGTTGCGCGGGATGCGGAAGTATTCGACGGTGCGCGCCAGCGCGAAGGAGTTCGGCGGGATGATGCAGACGTCCGCATTGAGGTCCACGAACGAGTTCGCATCGAAGTTCTTCGGGTCTACGATGGTCGAGTTCAGGTTGGTGAACAGCTTGAACTCGTCGGAGCAGCGCACGTCGTAGCCGTAGCTCGACGTGCCGTAGGAGACGATGCGACGGCCATCGACCTGCTTCACCTGGCCGGCTTCGAACGGCTCGATCATGCCGTGGCTGGTCGCCATGTTCCGGATCCAGCGGTCGGACTTAATGCTCATGCAGGCAGGTCCCGTGTCACCCAGTCGATCCGGCAATGGTAGCGAATCACGTGTTCTTCTGGATCACGATCTTCGGGAACACCGTGCTGTGGTCCTGCTGCAGGTCGGCGATCTTCAGCGCGACCTTGCGCGCGATCTCGCGATAGATGCCGGCGATCCTGCCCTCCGGGTCGGCCACGACCGTCGGGCGCCCGGAATCGGCCTCCTCGCGGATGCGGATGTCCAGCGGCAGCGAGCCGAGCAGGTCGACCGAATAGTCGCTGCCCATGCGCGCCCCGCCGCCCTCGCCGAAGATGTGCTCTTCGTGGCCGCACTTCGAGCAGATGTGGGTGCTCATGTTCTCGACGATGCCGAGGATCGGGATGTTCACCTTCTGGAACATCTTCAGGCCCTTGCGCGCGTCGAGCAGCGCGATGTCCTGCGGCGTGGTGACGATCACCGCGCCGGTTACGGGCACCTGTTGCGCCAGCGTCAACTGGATGTCGCCAGTGCCCGGCGGCAGGTCGACCACCAGGTAGTCGAGGTCGCGCCATTTCGTCTCGGTGAGCAGCTGCTGCAGGGCCTGGGTGACCATCGGCCCGCGCCAGACCATCGGCGTCTCGGCGTCGATCAGGAAGCCGATCGACATCGCCTGCAGGCCGTGGCGTTCCATCGGCTCGATCGACTTGCCGTCCTTCGACTCGGGCTTGCCGCTGATGCCGAGCATGGTCGGCTGCGAGGGGCCGTAGATGTCCGCATCGAGCATGCCCACGCTGGCACCCTCGGCGGCCAGGGCCAGCGCGAGGTTGACCGCGGTGGTCGACTTGCCCACGCCACCCTTGCCGGAGGCCACCGCGATGATGTTCTTCACCCCGGGGATCAGCTTCACGCCGCGTTGCGCGGCATGGGCGACGATGCGGCTGCCCACCGTGACCTCGACCTTGCCCACGCCGGGCAGCGTGGCGAGGTGGCCGGCGACCTGGGCCTGGATGGAAGCCCAGACGCCCTTGCCGGGATAACCGAGGGCGATCTCGACGGCCACGTCCGCGCCGGACACCTTGACGGACTTCACCGCCTTGGCGGCGACGTAATCCCGCCCACTGACCGGATCGGTCAATCGGGCCAGGGCGGACCTGACTTCCTGCTCGTTCAATGCCATTGGCTGCTCCAGCACGCCCGTGCACGCCCATGCGCGCCCAAACCGGGGGACCGAGAGTTTACGGCTTTCCGCTCTGCTAGACTTCGCTGCATGTCCCGTCGACGAATCCTGGCCACCTCTGCGCTGCCCTATGCCAACGGCAGCATCCACCTCGGCCACCTGGTCGAGTACATCCAGACCGACATCTGGGTGCGCTTCCAGCGCATGCAGGGCCATGAAATCCACTACGTCGGCGCCGACGACACCCACGGCACGCCGATCATGCTGCGCGCCGAGAGCGAAGGCATCACGCCGGAGGCGCTGATCGAACGCGTCTGGCACGAGCACAAGCGCGATTTCGACGCCTTCGGCATCGGCTTCGACAACTACTACACGACCAACTCGCCCGAGAACCGCGCCTACTGCGAAGAAATCTACGGGTCGCTGCAGGCCGCGGGTCTGGTCGCCCGGCGCCCGGTCGAGCAGTTCTTCGACCCGGTGCGCGAGATGTTCCTGCCCGACCGGTACATCAAGGGCGGATGCCCGAAGTGCGGCGCGAAGGACCAGTACGGCGACTCCTGCGAGTCGTGCGGCGCGACCTATGCGCCCACCGACCTGGTGAACCCGTATTCCACGGTGTCGGGGGCCACCCCGGTACGGCGCGAGTCCGAGCACTTCTTCTTCCGCCTGTCCGATCCGCGCTGCGAGGCGTTCCTGCGCGCCTACACCCAGCAGGCCGGCCACCTGCAGCCGGAAGCGGCGAACAAGATGCTGGAATGGCTGGGCGCCCCGGGCGAATCCAGGCTGTCCGACTGGGACATCTCGCGCGATGCGCCCTACTTCGGCTTCCCGATCCCGGGCACGCTCGGCGCGAAGTTCTTCTACGTCTGGCTAGACGCGCCGGTGGGCTACTTCGCCAGCTTCGCCAACCATGTCGACCGGCGCGCGGCCGAAGGCACGGCGATCGAGCGCGACCACTTCCTGAAGCCGGGGCACGACACCGAGCTGGTCCACTTCATCGGCAAGGACATCCTCTACTTCCACGCGCTGTTCTGGCCGGCGATGCTCGAGCATGCCGGCTACCGCACCCCGACGCGGGTGTATGCGCACGGCTTCCTCACCGTCAACGGCGAGAAGATGTCGAAGTCTCGCGGCACCTTCATCACCGCCGGCAGCTACATCGAGCAGGGGCTGAACCCGGAGTGGCTGCGCTACTACTACGCGGCCAAGCTGAACGGGACGATGGAGGACATCGACCTCAACCTCGCCGACTTCTGCGCGCGGGTGAACAGCGACCTCGTCGGCAAGTACGTGAACATCGCCAGCCGCTGCGCCGGCTTCATCGGCAAGCGCTTCGGCGGGCGCATCGGCGCGATGGCGCACGGAGCGCAGGCCGCCGGGACGCCGACCACGCTGCTCGAGGACATGCGCGCCGCGCAGGGGACGATCGCCGGCCTCTACGACGCCCGCGAGTACGGCAAGGCGATGCGCGAGGTGATGGCGCTGGCCGATCGTGCGAACCAGTATGTCGACCACGAGAAGCCCTGGGAACTGGCGAAGCAGCCCGACCAGGAGGCGCGGTTGCACGAGGTGTGCAGCACCGCGCTGAACCTGTTCCGCCTGCTCACCCTGTACCTGAAGCCGGTGCTGCCCCGGCTGGCACAGGAAGTCGAAGCCTTCCTGTCGATCCCGCCGCTGGTGTGGAGCGACGCCGGCAGCATCCTCGCGCCGGGCCATGTGATCCATCCCTACCGGCACCTGATGCAGCGGGTCGACCCGAAGCAGACCGAGGCCCTGGTCGCGGCCAACCGCGAGAGCCTGCCCGGGGCGGCGCAACCCGCCACCGCATCGACAACCGCCGACGGCACGGGCACGGCCAGCGCGGCCGCCACCGCCACCCGCCCGGCGAAGGCCGGGCCGGCCCCCGCGACGGCCGACGGCAGTGCCGCAGGCACGGCAGGCCGCAAGGCGCCGGCCACGGCCGACGCCCCGGGAATCATCGGCATCGAGGACTTCGCGCGCATCGACCTGCGCATCGCGCGCATCGCGAACGCGGAGAAGGTCGAGGGCGCGGACAAGCTGGTGAAGATCACGCTCGACCTAGGCGGCGAGCCGCGCACCGTTTTCGCCGGCATCAAGTCGGCCTATGCGCCCGAGGCGCTGGTCGGCCGGCTCACCGTGGTGGTCGCCAACCTCGCGCCGCGCAAGATGAAGTTCGGCGTGTCCGAAGGCATGATCCTGGCCGCGAGCGGCGAGGGGCCGGGCATCTTCCTTCTCTCGCCCGATGACGGTGCCCTGCCCGGCATGAAGGTCAAGTAGCCCCGATGGCAGCCTGGACCCGGTTCCGCCCCAAGCTGCTCGACAGCCTCGGCGGCTACGACGGGTCGCGCTTCGGCACCGACGTCATCGCCGGCATCACGGTCGGCATACTGGCGCTGCCGCTGGCCATGGCGTTCGCGATCGCCAGCGGGATGAGCCCGGCCGCGGGCATCGTCACGGCGATCATCGCCGGCCTGGTGATCTCCGTGTTCGGCGGGTCGCGGGTGCAGATCGGCGGCCCGACCGGTGCCTTCATCGTGATCGTGTACGGCATCGTCGTGCAGTACGGCATCGCCAACCTGCTGATCTGCACGATGATGGCCGGCGTGATGCTGCTCGCGATGGGGCTGGCGCGGCTCGGGACCTGGATCCGCTTCATCCCGATCTCGGTGATCAGCGGCTTTACCAAAGGCATAGCGGTGCTGATCCTGCTGTCGCAGGTGAAGGAGTTCCTCGGGCTGCAGATCGAGGCGCTGCCGGCGGAGTTCTTCGGCAAGATCGAGGCGCTCTGGGCCGGGCTGCCCACGGTCAACCCGCACAGCGTGATGCTGGGGGCAGCCTGCGTGCTGCTGATCGTGGTCTGGCCGAAGCGCTGGCGCATCGTGCCCAGCCCGGTGGTCGCGCTGGTCGCCGGCACGGCCGTTGCAGCGGCGCTCTCGCTCGATGTCGAGACGATCGGTTCGCGCTTCGGCGGCATCCCGTCCGGCCTGCCGCCGTTCGCGCTGCCCACGGTCTCGTTCGCCGAACTCGGCCCGCTGTTCGCGCCGGCCTTCACCATCGCGCTGCTCGGTGCGATCGAGTCGCTGCTGTCGGCCACGGTCGCCGACAACATGATCGACGATCGCCACGATCCGAACCAGGAACTGATCGCCCAGGGGATGGCGAACATCGCCGCGCCGCTGTTCGGCGGCTTCTGCGCCACCGGCGCGATCGCCCGCACCAGCACCAACGTGCGCATGGGCGGACGCACGCCGGTGGCCGGCATCGTGCATTCGCTGACGTTGCTGCTGGTCGTGCTGCTCGCCGCGCCCGCGGCGCGCTACATCCCGCTCACGGTGCTGTCGGCGATCCTGCTGGTGGTGGCGTGGAAGATGGGCGAATGGGGCGAATTCAGGCACCTGCGCCGCTACCGGTTCAACTACCAGGCGGTGCTGCTCGCGACCTTCGTGCTCACCGTCATCTTCGACCTGACGGTGGCGGTGCAGGCGGGGCTGGTGCTGGCGGCGGTCTTCTTCATCACCCGCATGTCGGGGCTCACGCAGGTGCGCGAGGTCGAGGTGCCCGGCGCCGGCGATGATCGACCGGTGCGGGTGTACGAAGTGTTCGGGTCGCTGTTCTTCGGCGCCGCGAACAAGATCGAGCCCCTGCTCGCGCTGGCCGAACCGGCGCATGCGGCGAAGGTCATCGTGCTCGACATGCAGAAGGTGATCAACGTCGACACCACCGGCCTCGACATGCTGTCGACGCTGCAGCGCAAGCTCGCGCGCAACGGCAAGCGGCTGTTCATCGCCGGGGCCAATGCCCAGCCGCTGTCGCTGTTCTCGCGCTCGGGCTTCGTGGACGTGCTCGGCGCGGAGCACCTGTGCGCAGACCTTGCGACCGCGCTGCTGCGCGCCGGCGGCCCTGCCTCTCCGGCGGGCACGCACTGACGGGCCTGAGCCCTTCCCGATCAGGCCAGCCCGGGCACCCGCTGCGCGCGTACATCGTCCACCAGGCGCGCCAGGTCATCTAGCCGGTACGGCTTGGCAAGGAAGCCGTCCATGCCGGCAGCCAGGCAAGCCTGCCGGTCCTCCTCGAACGCATTGGCGGTGAGCGCGACCACGCGCGGCTGGCAGTCGAGCACCAGGGCGCGGATGCGCCGCGTCGCCTCGAGCCCGTCCATGCGCGGCATCCGCATGTCCATCAGCACGAGGTCGTAGCGGCCGTCGCGAACCTTGTCGAGCGCGACCTGTCCGTCCTCCGCCACCTCGGCCTGCAGGCCGAGGCGCCCCAGCAGTGCACGAGCGATCGTGCGATTGATCTCGTTGTCCTCCGCAACGAGTATCCGCAACGCCGGTGCATCGGCTGCCGCAGCGGCGGAGGCTCCTGCGGCGTCCGACGACGAAATCGACGGCGAAAACGACGGCGATGACGGCGCGGGGGCGCCGGATGGCCGGGTTGCTGCGGCATCGGAAACGACGCTCGCACGCCAGCGCAACCGGAACGCCGAGCCGACACCGGGCTCGCTGTGCACCTCGAGCGATCCTTCCATGAGCGCGGCGATGCGCCGGCAGATCGCAAGGCCGAGCCCGGTGCCTCCGTACTCGCGTGCGGTGCTCGCATCGGCCTGGGCGAACGGCTCGAAGATCGTCTCCATGCGATCGCCAGGGATGCCGACCCCGGTGTCCGCCACCGTGAGCTCGACCGGCACCCTGCCCTCCCCATCGGGCACGCCGGCCGCCAGTCGCAGGGCGACGCCGCCCTGCGACGTGAACTTCACGGCATTCGAGGCCAGGTTGAGCAGTACCTGCCGCAAGCGCATGTCATCGCCGAGCAGCAGGTCCGGCACCGAATCGTCGACGCGCACCCGGAAGCCGATGCCGCGCCTGGCCGCCGCTGCGCGCAGCAGCGAATCGATGCTCGCCAGCGATGCGCGGGGATCGAACGGACGCGATTCGAGCACGAGGTGCCCGGCCTCGATCTTCGACAGGTCGAGTATGTCGTTGATGATCGACAGCAACAGCTCCCCGCTCGCGCGGATGGTTTCGGCATGGCCTTGCTGCTCGGGCGTGAGCGGGGTGCCAACCAGCAGTTGCGCCGCGCCGATCACGCCGTTCATCGGCGTGCGCAGTTCATGGCTCATCGTCGCCAGGAAATTCGTCTTCGCGCGCGCAGCCTCGTTGGCGCGTGCGACTGCGGACTCCAGTTCACGGGTGCGCGCTTCCACCTGGGCCTCGAGCGAGCCGGCAAGCTGGGTCAGCGCGACGTTCGCTTCGTACAGCTCCTGGCTTCGCGCCTCCAGCAGTGCCTCGGCCTCGCGCCGAGCTGCACGCTCGCGCAGCGCGCGGCGCTCCAGCCGGACGATCGTGGCCACCGGGTCCGGGGGTACCGGCGACGGTGCATCGACTGACGGCGAGACCATGCTGCCCGCCTGCCGCTCGCTCACTCCCGCACCAGGGTGAAGCGGCTGCCATCGGCATGGGTGGGGCCGAGCGGTGCCCGCCGGACCTGGACGCCGCCACCGAACTGCCGCACGCAGGCGTCGATCAGGCCGTGCGCGAGCGCGTCCATGCAGCGCGGCGAACGGTAGTCGAGCACGAGCGTGCGCGCATCCTGACGACTGACCTCGAACACCGGCAATTCCGCATCCGGGTAGAGCTTGCGAACCTCGACGTGGATCACCGCCTCGATCCCGGCCAGCATCGACAATGCATCGGCATACCCTTCGACGAAACGGGGGAAGGACGCGGCGAGCGAGCCGAAGAGCCCGCCACCGAACCAGTGCAGCACGTCATCCGGCCGCTGTCCGGTGCGGGCCGCCAGTTCCACCACCAGCTTCACCATCTCCCGATGGTCGTAGGTACCGACCGACGTGTAGGCACCGCCCGACTGCAGTTCGCAGGCATCGACCAGGTCGTCCGCCATCGCGGGCGACCAGGTGCGCTCCACCAGTTCCAGGAACTCCGTAAAGACCATGCCCTTCATGCGCTACTCCACGCGGGTCAACCCAGAACTCTTGCATATCGGCAGTGGCGAATGAAACTTGAGCGGGGGGGGCGCGCTCAGGCAGGGGTGCCCTCCATCGCCGCGGCGATGGCCGTCGCGATCGCAGCGCTCGACTGGGGGTTCTGTCCGGTCACCAGCCACCCGTCGCGGACCACGTTGGACGTGAACTTCGGTGCCACGACCACGTCGGCGCCGAGTTCGCGCAGCCGCTGCTCGAGCAGGAAAGGCACGGTGTCGACCAGGCCGGCGGCCGCCGCCTCCTCGCCGATGAAGGCGGCGACGCGGCGGCCAGCCACCAGCGGCCTGCCGTCGGCGAGCACGGCACCGACCAGTCCCGCCGGACCGTGGCATACCGCGGCCACCACGCGCCCCGCATCGAACGCGCCGCCCACCAGGCGGGCAAGCGCGGCGCTCGGCGGCAGGTCCCGCATGGTGCCGTGGCCACAGGGCAGGTAGAGCGCATCGAAGTCGTCGATGCTGCAGTCCTCGACCGGGCGCGTGTGCTGCAGGGCGGCCATCGCCTGCGCATCGGCGAGGAAGCGTTCGACCGCCGGGGACGACGCGGCTGGCTCGCGCGGTGCAGGATCGATCGGCACGTCACCGCTGGCGAGCGACGCGATGCGGATCGAATGTCCACGGTCGAGCAGGTCCCATTACGGGACCGCGAGTTCCTCCAGGTACACGCCGGTGCTGCGGCCGGTGGCGCCGAGCCGTGCGGCAGGCTGGCACCGTATCCGGCGCCAGCCTGCCGGCGATCGCCTACAGCGGCCCGGCGCCCCACGGCCCGGAGATCGCGAACGTGGTCCCCGGGTTGTAGAGGTTGACGAACAGCACGCGACCGGTCGGATCGAAGCAGGCCCCGGCGAATTCGGAACCCAGCTGCGCTGGCGGCGGGTTGCCGCCGTTGACGAACTTGCCGAGCGCACGCGCGCCCGCGAGCACCTGCGAGGTCTCGTTGTTCTCGCAGAAGGCGTAGGCATCGCCCCCCGTAGTGAGGCCGGTCAGCCGTGCGCCGAACGTCTCGCTGTTGAAGCTGAACGTGCCGCCATCCTCGCACAGCAGGATGCCGCCCTTCGGGCTGACCGTCACGTTGTCCGGGTTGTTGCCGACCTGCGACGAGAACTGCGGCACGGCGTAGATGCAGGTCAGGCGCTGAGCGTCGAGGTCGAGTTCCCACACCGCGCCGTCGCCCTGGCCGCGGCGCCCGGGCGGGTTGGCACGGTTCTGCAGGCCAGTCGCGGTGTCGACGATGTACATCCTGCGATTCCAGTACCAGATGCCTTCGCCACGGCTCATGCGCAGGCAGCCGGCATCCCAGGCTTGGGCGAACGGGCCGGTGAGCGCGGCGGTGCCGGGCGCGGGGGCGCTGCCCGACGGCCCGAAGTCGGGGAAGTTCGCGCGCAGCACCGGCTCGGCATCGGGATCGCCGATGTCGACCCATTCCAGCCGGTAGGTATCGCCGACCGCAGCAACGATGAGGTCCGCATTCGGCATGCCGACCACACGGGCCGCCTGCAGCCGCCCGCCCTGCTCGAGCGAACCCGGACCACCCGGGGTGACCAGCGGGACGTAGCGATAGAAGCCAGCGGCGTTGCGGTTGTCCTCGGTCTCGTAGACGATGCCCGTGACCGGGTCGACCGCGACCGCCTCGTGCACGAGCCGGCCCATGCCGACGATCGGCACGCCGGTGGTGGCCCCGGCATCGGCGCGCACCTCGAACACATAGCCGTGCTTCCTGCCGCCGAAGCCGGAGACGTTGGCCACCGTCTCTTCGCAGGTGAGCCAGGTTCCCCACGGCGTGGCGCCGCCTGCGCAGTTGCCCAGCGTGCCGCCCAGGCTCGGGTACGACTCGACGAAGTTGCCGTCGCGGAACACCAGGTTGGTGGTGCCCCCGGCGGCAAAGCCGTTGACCCCGGAGAGGTTGGGCGTGCCGATCGGGAAGGCCGAGGCCGGAAGCCCCGTCGGCACCACGTAGTTGCCGGTGTCGTAGCGGGCCGGCGCCGCGATCGTCGCCGGACCGACGCCGAGTTCATGGTTGCGCACCAGCGTGATCTCGGTCGATCGCCCGACCCGGCGGCTGCGGATCACCGCCATGCCGTCATGGTTGCCGGGGGTCGCACCGCCGGTGGTCATCGGGTCGGCGGTCCAGCCGTAGCTCTTGTAGGTGAAGCCCTTCGGCAGCTTGAGCAGCGGCAGGCCGGTCACCTGGTCGTTGACCGGCGCGATCGGACCATACGGGCTGGGTACCAGCGCGGACGGGCCGGCGGCCCGTGCCTGCTTCGAGTACAGGCCTGCGAACGATGCGACGAACGGTGCGGCCGCGACCGACGCGCCGCTCTGGATGAACGCGCGACGACTCGCGCGGATATCGGCAACCATGGAGGTCTCCTTCAGGAATCGGTGCAAGTGACGGCATGGAAAAGGGGCGCCACTGGCGCCCCTTCGATCAGCGTTTCCGCCGGTCGGACTGCATCAGGCCTTGCGGCGGCGCGACATCACGGCGAAGCCGGCGAGCCCGCTCAGCAGCAGCACCAGGCCACCCGGAATCGGGATCGGCGTTGCCGCGAACTCGACCGAGAAGCTGTCGGCGTTGCCCAGGCGGATGGTCCAGTCGGCCAGGCCGAGTGCGCCGAACGGGTTGCCGATGTTCACGCCGAACGGCTCGCCGTTCGCGCCGAAGGCGACGGTCAGGCTGGTCGAGCCCACCGCCGGCAACAGCGTGATCGAATCGATCGTGCCGAAGCCGGGCGTCACGCTACCGGTGCCGGCGAAGGTCGCGCCGCCGAGCAGCGAAACCTGTACCGAACCGAACGGAAAGCCGATCAGGTTCTCGATCACCGAGCTGAAGTCGTAGGACGCCGCGCTGTTCGGGCCCTTCGTGAACGTGAACGTGGCCGGCGAGAAGCCGCGCAGGCCGACGTCGACGCCCAGCGTGTCGGCGCCGATCAGCACACCGTTGTTGTCGTTGCCGCCGAGGCTGGTCGAGGCGAGGGTGATGGCCTGGGCCGAGGGGGCGGCCACCAGCAGTGCGGCGCACAGTGCGCCGAGCAAGGCATTGCTATTCATGTCTGATGCTCCTGTATGTCGTTGGATCGGGCAGGTCGGAAGACGCCTGCCAGATCATCGCAGTCGATTGTTACAGCGGGCCTGCACCCCACGGACCGGAGATCGCGAAGGTGATGCCGGGCGTCTGGATGTTCACGAACAGCACACGGCCGTCGGGCGAGAACGTGCCACCGCAGAACTCGCCACCGCGGCCTTCGCCGCTGCCGGCAGCCTTGCCCATCGCGACAGCCTGGGCGCGGATCGCTGCGGTGATGTTGTTCTCGCCGAAGGTGAACGTGCTGCCATCAGGCAGCAGGCCCATCAGTCGGCAGCCGACGATCGAACCCTCGAACGTGTGCGTACCGCCGTCTTCCTGCAACAGGATGCCGCCCTTCGGGCTGATGCAGATGTTGTCGGCGTTGTTTCCGATGTTCGACGCAGCGAGCAGCGGCGAGGGTTGCGGCACCGCGAAGATGCAGGTCAGCACCTGGGTGTCGCAGTCGAGTTCCCAGACCGTGCCTTCGCCGCTGCCCGGCACCCCGGCGGCATTCAGGCCACCGGAAGTGTCGACGATGTACATCTTGCGGTTCCAGTACCAGATGCCTTCGCCGCGGCCCAGCTGCGCGCCGCCCTTGTCGAAACCCTCCTTGAACGGACCGGCCGGGGTCGACACGCCGGTCACGTACGGGAAGTAGTTCGCCGGCACGTTGGCAACCGGGTCTGCATCCGGGTTGTCGATGGTGACCCACTCGAGCTCGTAGCTGTCGCCCAATTGCGGCGCGAGCAGCACGGCCTGAGCCGGCGGGGCCGGATTGAGCAGCGACGGCGCCTGGTTGATCACCGCCTTGATCTTGGCCATCTTCAGGGTGCCACCCTGCACCAGCGAGCCCAGCACACCGGTGGTGATCAGCGGCTCGTAGCGGTAGATGCCGTTCAGGCGCGTGGCGTCATGCGTCTCGTAGACGAAACCAGTGACCGGATCGACGGCGGCGGCTTCGTGCTGGAAACGACCCATGCCGACGATAGGCTCGCCGGTGGTCAGTGTCGGGTCGGCAGGCACTTCGAACACATAGCCATGCTTGCGGCCGCCGACGCTGGTACGGTTGGAGATCGTCTCTTCGCAGCTGAGCCAGGTGCCCCAGGGCGTGACGCCACCGGCGCAGTTGGTCAGCGTGCCCGACAGGCTGCCGACCGAAGACACCCAGTTGCCGTCGCGGAACACCAGGTTGGTGTTTCCGCCACCCGGCCGGGTCGGGTTCGTGCCGGACGCGACGGTGTCGTAGCCCTGGCGCGGCGTGACGATCGCCGCGGCCGTGTTGCCGCGCTCGTGGTTGCGGCAGAGGATCATTTCCTGGCTGCGGCCGACGCGGCGGGTGACGATCACGCCCATGCCATCGTGCGAACCGGGGGTGGCCTGGCCGTCGGTCATCATGTCGCCGGTCCAGCCGTAGGTCTTGTAGCTGAACCCGGCGGGCAGCTTGATCAGTTCGAGGCCGGTGGTCAGGTCCTTGACCGGAGCGACCGGGCCATAGGGGCCGATCACGCGCTGCGAGAAACCGGCGGCCTGCGCGACGCGCGCATGCATCGCACCGAGGGTGCCGACGAACGGCACTGCGGCGAGGGTGGAAGAGGTCTTGATGAACGAGCGGCGGCCGCTCGAGATGTCTTGAGTCACGGGGGGCTCCTGGCTTGGATCGGCTGGGCTCGTGTCCAGGTGCAGCCTTGAGCGACGCTTTCTGCACGGCACGAGTGCGCACAAGTTAACGAACGCACGTTGCAGCCACAGCATCGCCCATGTGACACTGTCATCTGTTCGTCACCTGCGATGGCCAACCGATAGTCCGTCCGCGCCCCGTGGCAACGCCCGATGCAACAACGGGAGCGCCTCAGTCGAACCGGCTGCGCATCCAGTGCAGGAAGCCGACCGCGTCCGGCGCATCTTCGGGCGGCGCGAACGCCGCGAGCTCGACGGGCATGCGCTCGACGAACGGCCCGGCCTTTGCCTCGAACACGACGGTACCTTCTTCCAGCGCGACCAGCGAATGGATCACGCCGTGCGGGATATCGATGCCGACGCAATCGCCGCCGGCGCGCAGGACGCGCTGGTCGAGCACCGTGCCGGCTTCGTCGAACAGCAGCACGCCGATCGCGCCGCGCAGCACGAACAGGGTCTCGTCCTTGGTCGGGTCGAGGTGTCGATGCGGCGGCACGTACGAGTCGGGTTCGATCGCGTTGAGCAGCCGGTTGCTCGGGTAGTGGTTCGACGGATGGAAGTTCTGGTTCTTGCGACGCCGCGTCGAGGCACGCGCCGACGCGGACAGGGCATCGAACATCCGTGCATCGATCCAGCGCGCACTCATGACGGGCAGACCATCAGTAGACGATCTCCACCGCCTCGGGCCTGAGCCATTCCCCCAGCTTGCCGACGAGGTCGTCGTGCAGGTTCACGTTCCAGCGTTCGCCGAGCGTGATCGGCACGGTCGCATGCCCGTTGTCGTACAGGATCTGCACCGGGCAGGGACCTTCGCGATGCGGACCGAGCACGTCCTGCAGCCGGCGGATGTTGGCCTCGGGGGTGGCGGCTGCGAGCTGCCCGTTGCAGTGCAGGCGAAGCCCGCGCGCGAACCGGTTGCGTGCCGCGGTGAGGTCGTACACCTTGTCGGCGGAGATGCGGCGGAACGTCTCGCCCGCCTCGCCCTCGGCGCCGCCGCGGCGGATGTCGCGCACCTTCACCTCCAGCACCAGCACCGCATCCTCGACGATCGCCTTGCGATGCTGGTCGTACAGCTCGCCGTACAGCGTGACCTCGACTGCCGCGGTGCCGTCGGACAGCGTGACCACGATCAGCCGGTTCGAGCTCTGCGTCTTAAGCTGGCGCACCGACTCGACCACGCCGGCGATCACCTGCGTGGACTGTCCGAAACCGCCGCCACCGCCGCCACCATACTCGCC
>JAJTHE010000110.1 GCA_021298815.1 Betaproteobacteria bacterium
ACGGATTTGCAACAGTGCCTGTCAGCGTCAGTCGATCCGCGCAAGCCCGCGGAAGTACTCGAACACCCGCTGCGCCCTGATCGACCGAACTCATCTCTGCCGCGACCATTTCTCCTGTGCAAACCAGTCTCCGATGCCGGAGATCACCACCAGGAGAAACGATGTCCGCCACCGCACCACTGCACCCCGTCTGGGGCAAGGCCCTCGGCCTCGAATTCGCTGCGCCACCCCCATCGGTCCTGGCCTCTGTCACGGCGCCTGACGCATCAGATGGCTGGCAGCCCATCAGCGCCTTGACATCGCGACCGGGTGCGCCCGTCGCGATCAAGAAGAGGCTCGGGCCGCACCTGTGGATCAGCACCACCGTCCGCCCCGGCGATCCGCGCTACCCGTCTGCCCACCAAGCCTGAAGCATCGACACCCAGGAGCCTTCCGATGAACCTGATCACCAAGATCAAGAAGTCCGCCCCGCCCGCACCGACGAGCGAGCCGGCAATCTCGAACCACCCCGCCGACGACATCTGCGACCTGGAGGCGCTGGCCGCCATGCTGCAGCAGTTGCAGGCCCGGAATCAGCAGTACCAGCGCGCCATCGACGCATTGATTGCCGCGCGCCGGATCGTCAACGGCTGGGACCCGAAGCCCGAGCCGGAGTTGGTCTGGTCGGTGCGTCGTGACGTGCTGGCTGCGATGGGCGACCAAGAGGCCCTGGCGCGGTTCGACCGCGAGCACGCGCAGGACATCGCCGCCGAACAGGCCGCGCGCCACGCAGCCAACCAGCAGGCGCTGGAGGCGCCGGCGCGGGTGAAGGCCCTGGAGCAGTACATCACCGACCTCGCCGCCGAGATGGTCCGCGATGTCGATGAGGGATTCATCTTCGAGGAGATGAAGCGGATATTCCGGCCGAGCGCGCAGCGGATGCTGACGGCCGCGCGTGCCTTCGTGCAGGCGTGGCGGGAGATCAAGACGGTCGAGATGAGCCTGAAGAGCGCCTTCCGTTTGACCCACTACAGCATCCAAGGCGACCGCCGCACCGGGTACGACCTGACCCTGGTCGGCAAGCTCAGCGACGACGACTTGCTGCCCAACCTGATCGAAGGCCTTGCCTACGAGGATCTGGTCGATCTGAACCAGGCGTTCCACGGCCGGGACTCGGAGCTGTCTCGGCAGATCTCCCAGCGGCTTGATGAGGCAGGTGTGCCGTCTGGCTTGCTGCGCGTCTACCACCCCGGCGCATCCAACGACGAGCGGCAGATCTACGCCCCGGACCCGAACCCGCCACGCAAGCGTCCGCCGGAGGTTCCCTTCGGCGCGGCCACCGTGGTGACGATCCAGACCTGACCGTGTGGACGCCATCCGACAGTGCGATTGGAACGGTGGCGAAGCCCGGTTTCGGACTTGGCTTCTGCCCGCCACAGCGCGTTCATGCACCTGTCTCAACAACAGGACGCAGCACGATGACCGAAACCCCCACCAAAGGCACGGTGGCAGCGCAACTCGCGGCGTTGCCATCGATGCCGATGGCCGAGCTCTGGGCACTCTGGGACGAGCACTTTCCACGGCGCCCAGCCCACCGCAACCGCAACTACGTGGAGTCCCGTCTCGCGTATCGCATCCAGGAGAAGACGTACGGCGCGCTGCCCACGCCGATCCGCCGGATGCTGGTGGACGCCGGAGCCAAGCACTCGAAGATCAAAACCGCCATCGGGCGCAGCGCACAGACCCTGCTGATGCCCGGCACGACGCTGATCCGCGAATGGGACGAGCGCGAGTACCGCGTGACCGTCACACCCGAGGGTCTTTACGCGCTCGACGGGCAGGTCTTCAAGAGCCTCACGGCGGTGGCGCGGCACATCACGGGCACGCATTGGAACGGGCCGAAGTTCTTCGGCCTGCGCGACAGCAAGGGAGGTGGCCGGTGAGCCGGCCTCTGCGCATGCCACTCGTGCCACCGAAGCGCTGCGCGGTGTACTGCCGTGTCTCCAGCGACGAGCGCCTGGACCAGTCGTTCAACTCCATCGACACGCAGCGAGAAGCCGGCCAGGCCTTCATCAAGAGCCAGAGTCACGAGGGCTGGATCGCCGTGGCCGACAACTACGACGACGGCGGCTTCTCCGGCGGCAACATGGACCGGCCCGCGCTACGCCGCCTGATGGCCGACATCGAGGCCGGCAAGGTCGACATCGTGGTGGTCTACAAGATCGACCGCCTGTCACGCTCGCTGGCCGATTTCGCGCGCATGGTGGACGTATTCGACCGCCACCGCGTCAGCTTCAGCGCAGTCACGCAGCAGATCAACTCGGCCACCTCGATGGGCCGGCTGATGCTCAACGTCCTGCTGTCGTTCGCCCAGGTCGAGCGCGAGGTCACTGGCGAACGCATCCGCGACAAGATCGCCGCCAGCAAGGCCAAAGGGATGTGGATGGGCGGGCCGCTGCCGCTCGGCTACGACGTCCGCGACCGGCTGCTGGTGATCAACGAGGCCGAGGCCGCCCTGGTGCGGCGAATCTTCGACGACTTCGTGACCATGCGGTCGGCCACGCTGATGGTGAAGGCCTACGGCGCCGAGGGGCTGGTGACGAAAGGCGGCAAGCCCTTCACCAAGCAGACGATCTACAAGATGCTGCACAACCGGATGTACCTGGGCGAGATCGTGCACAAGGGCCAGGGCTTTCCCGGCCAGCATCGGGCCATCGTCACCCAGGCGCAATGGGACGCGGTGCACGCGCTGATCGCCACGGATGCGACGGAGCGCCGCCGCGCAACGAGCGCCCGGGTCCGCGAGCCCGTCCTGCTGCGCGGCCTGCTGTTCACGCCCGATGGCGAACGGCTGGTGCCGAGCTACACGGTCAAGAAGGGCAAGACCTACCGCTACTACACGCCGGTCAAGCACCGGCGCTTTGGTGCCTGGGCCAGCCAGCACGGCCCGCTGCCGGCGGTACCCATCGAGGAGCTCGTGGTCCAGCAGATCGTAGCAGCGCTGTCGGCACCGCACATCGTGCAGTCGGTGTGGGACCGGTTGCAGGCGCTGCGTGCGGACATCTCGGAGCCGGAGGTGGTGCTGCCGATGCGCCGACTCGCCACGATGTGGCAGCAGCTGTTCCCGGTCGAGCAGTGTCGTCTGGCGCAACTGCTGATCGAGCGCGTGGTCGTGGCCGACGGCGGACTGGAGATCGTCTGGCGTGATCAGGGCTGGCAAGAGTTGGCCGTCGAGTTGATGCCCGGGACCATCGGCGCTGAACTGCAGGAACTGGAGGAGACCACATGAAAGCACGCATTCGGACCACCGGCGAACCCGTCGCCCGCGAGCGCCGGGATGGCGGGCAGATCAAGCTGTCCACGTTCATCCCGCTGAAGATCAGAAGGCGCGGCGCCAGCAAGGTGGTGGTGCGGCCGGATGGCCAGGTCGAGGCCGCTGGCAAGACCACCACGCAGCACGACCAGCCCCTGCTGGTGGCGTTGACGCGGGCGTGCTACTGGCAGCACCTGCTCGACGATGGCGTGGTGGCCAGCGGCAGCGAGATCGCCCAACGCGAAGGCCTGCACCACTCCACGGTGAACGAACTTCTGCGGCTGACGCTGCTGGAGCCGGCGATCATCCAAGCGATCCTGGCCGGCAAGCAGCCCCGCTGCATGAGCCTGCTGTGGTTCCAGAGGAATCCGCTGCCGACCGACTGGGCGGCGCAGCGAGCTGTGGTGGCGGCATTCGACCGCTGACTCCGCAGAGCTCTCACCGCCCCCCGGCGTCTTCGTCGTCTTCTTCTTGATCGCCGTCCGCGTCGTCGACGGCTGGTGAGCGCGCGGCACGCAGCGACAGCGGCACGTACCGTTCGAGCGGCGTCTTCCACCCCCGGAAAAAGTCCAGGGGGTCCTGCGTGCCGACGAACTCCCTTGCGAGCCGGAGTCGTTCGAGCGCTGCATGACGTTCCGCTTCGGGTAGCCTCTGCGCCCGATCCTCGACGCCCTGGAAGAACTGCTCCAGGCTGACGACCTTCGCCCAGGATTGAATGACCAGTTCGAGCTGGTCGCGACTGTCCTTGATGGACTGAGCTGCGCGCCGTCGGTCTTCCTCCTGCCGGCGCCGCTCCTCTTCTGCGAGTCTCTCCTGCCGCCAGATCTCGGCCTGTCGTTCGGCCTCCCGCAGCTTCTCAGTCACGGTCGCGGTCGCGTTCTCGATGGCTTTGACGATCTGGGGGATATCCGAGGTCAGGCTACGCGCCTTGGACTCCTGGAACGACGTCGACCACGAGACGCTGCGGTACGGTGAGTAGACGAGCAGCCGCAAGCGACCGGACGGCAGATCTCGGTTCGTCGTCCAGATGTGGTCGACGTGGCGCCTAGACGCTTTGGGCGGCACGTAGTCCGATTCCCGGATGTACTTGCCGTTCACGTACCGCATGGCGACCGATTCGGTCCTCTCGACGACGGCCAACCCGAATGCGAGCGAGTCGACGTAGGCAACCGTCGGTCGGTGTGGCGACCAGAGGCGGTCGTAACCGTATGGATCGTGCCGGGGGTCCTTCTTCGGCGGCTCTTCCTTCTCCTGGACACGCTCGCGCCGAAACTGGGCATCAAGAGGCGCGATGACCACTCGGTGCCCGGCAGACTCCAAGGCATTGAACAGGTCGTTTGCGAAGCCAAGCGCCTTATCGAGCCCGGAGCGGGAGACGGTGATGTCGACCAGCAGCTTCTTGTATGGCTTCAAGTGCTCAGCGTCGTCGATCTTGCGGCTCGCCAGGAAGTGCTCCTTCGCGCCGCGAATCAGGCCATGGGTGTCAGTCACGGGCCGGGCGAGTCGTGGGACGCGGGGGCTGGGTGCCGGGCGAGGATTCAGCACCGCTGGAGCCGGGAGCGCGTCGGTCCGGGACCATACGACGGGATCGCCTGGCAGCGGTTCCGGAAGCGCCGGCCGTTGCGGCGCCTTGCCCACCGCCAGCTTGGCCCAGTAGCCGCGCTCCGGACGGGGCACCCGCAGCTCGGTACACACCCGGGCGAGGTAGCTTCCGGACACCTCGAACTTCTCGGCGACCTTGATCATTGGCTTCGACCAAACCAACTCGTAGAGCTCTTCCCTCGTGATCACGTTCGTTCCCATCGTCATCGTTCACCGTTCGACGAGGGTAATGACACGAGCGAGGTCAGTGCTCCGGTGGCCGTGGTTGACGATGAACCGCCGCGCGTAAGTCGTTGATTTTGCGAGGCAAGGCGCTGCGCCTACCCGCAGGCCAAACAGAGAAAAGAGACGGCTCTGACCCGGGAGGTGGCCGATTCCGGGCTTCGTGGCGAGCCCGCACCCGCAGCACGGATGGCCGGAACCCCGCATGGTGCGGGGATCGCGGGCGAAAAAAGGGCCCGGAGATCATCCGAGCCCTTGTAGATGGTGGAGGCGGCGGGAATCGAACCCGCGTCCGCGAATGATCCGCAGACAGTTCTACATGCGTAGCCGGTCTACTTGGATCTCGCCGTGCGCTTAGCCGACAGGCAGGCCGACGCATGGCCAGTCGCTGATTCTTGGCACC
>JAJTHE010000032.1 GCA_021298815.1 Betaproteobacteria bacterium
AGACGATCTTGCTGCGGGTGTTCTTCCCGACGTGGCTCATCTTGGTGCCGGTGTCGGCCTGCTGCATGTGGTTGGTCAGCGCGACCGAGTAGAACTCGCCGGACGAACCCTCGCCGAGCAGCACGCAGCTCGGGTACTTCCAGGTGATGGCCGAACCGGTCTCGACCTGGGTCCAGGAGATCTTCGAGTTGCGGCCCTGGCACAGCCCGCGCTTGGTGACGAAGTTGTAGATGCCGCCGACGCCGTTCTCGTCGCCCGCATACCAGTTCTGCACGGTCGAGTACTTGATGTCCGCGTCGTCGAGCGCGACCAGTTCGACCACCGCGGCATGCAGCTGGTTGGTGTCGAACTTGGGCGCGGTGCAGCCTTCGAGGTAGCTCACCGAGGCACCTTCCTCGGCGACGATCAGCGTGCGCTCGAACTGGCCGGAATCCTGGGTGTTGATCCGGAAGTAGGTGGACAGGTCCATCGGGCACTTCACGCCCTTCGGGATGAACACGAAGGAGCCGTCGGTGAACACCGCCGAGTTGAGCGCCGCATAGAAGTTGTCCGACGTCGGCACCACGCTGCCCATGTACTTGCGCACCAGTTCGGGATGGTCGTGCACCGCCTCCGAGATCGAGCAGAAGATGATCCCGACTTCGGCGAGCTTCGCCTTGTAGGTCGTCGCGACCGACACCGAATCGAAGATCACGTCCACCGCCACGCCGGCCAGCGCGGCGCGCTCGTTCATCGGCACGCCGAGCTTCTCGAACGTCTTCAGCAGTTCCGGGTCGACCTCGTCCATCGAGGCGAGCTTCTTCTTCGGCTTCGGCGCCGAGTAATAGATGATGTCCTGGTAGTCGATCGGCGGATGCGTGACGTTCTGCCAGGTCGGCTCGGTCATCGTCAGCCAGTGCCGGTAGGCATCCAGGCGGAACTGCAGCAGCCAGTCGGGCTCGCCCTTCTTCGCCGAGATCATCCGGATCACGTCCTCGGACAGGCCGCGCGGCGCGGTCTCCGATTCGATGTCGGTGACGAAGCCGTGCTTGTACGGCTGGCTGACGAGTTGCTGCAGGACTGCGCTCATCTGTTGCTCCGCGGTCGTTGGTGCCGGGCCGTGCCGGACAGTGCTGCCGCCGGGGACTGGGTCGGTCGCGGCGCGCTGTGGCTATACCCTACTGGAACGGTCGGGATTATCGTATTCTTGACAAATTCGGTCAAGAATAGCGGGTGTGTCCGCGCTACACGTTGAACGATTCTCCGCACCCGCACTCGCTCTTCGCGTTCGGGTTGTCGAAGCGGAAGCTCTCGTTCAGGCCCTTGCGCACGAAATCGACCGAGGTCCCGTCCAGGTACGGCAGGTTGCGGCGCTCGATCAGCACCTGCGTGTCGTGCGAGACGAAACGTTCGTCGTCGGGGCCGACCTCCTTCGCGATGTCGAAGGTATAGGCCAGGCCCGAGCAGCCGACCTTCTTCACGCCGAGCTTCAGGCCGATGCCGCCGGCCTTCTCGACCTGCTTGCGGATGTGTTTCGCGGCGTTTTCCGAGAGCGTGATTGCCATGGTCGTTTCCTTTCTTTCTGGCCGGGGCTCAGACGGCCATCGCCGTGAGCTGCCGCAGCCGGTTCGCGGTCGCGGCGACGGCCGCGGCGAAATCGATGACCTGCCGGCGATCGTTGTCCGGCCCCAGGCTGACCCGCACCGAGCCGCGCGCCAGTTCGGGCGCCACGCCCATCGCCAGCAGCGTCGCCGAGGGGTCGGTGCTCTTGCTGGAACAGGCCGCGCCGCTGGCCACGCAGAAGCCGAGGCGGTCCAGTTCGATCACCAGGGTCTCGCCATCGATGCCCTCGATCGCGAAATAGGTGGTGTTCGGGATGCGCGCCGCGCCGCGGCCGAAGATGGTCGCGCCGGCGGCCGCGAGCCGCTCGTCGAGTTCGTCGCGCAGGGCGCCACAGTGCCGCGCCGACGCCTCGAGGCGCTGCACGGCAAAGTCGCAGGCGGCGCCGAAGCCGACGATCGCCGGCACGTTCTCGGTCCCCGAGCGCATGCCGGATTCATGCCCGCCCCCGTGCAGCAGCGGCTTCAGTTCGATGCGCTTGTCGAGCACCAGCGCCCCTGCGCCCTTCGGGCCGCGCAGCTTGTGCGCCGACACGGTGAGCGCATGCACGCCGAGCGACTCGAAATCGACCGCCACCTTGCCCAGCGCCTGCACCGCGTCGCTGTGCATCCAGGCACGTGCGGCGCGCGCCCGTACGGCGATCGCCGCCACCGGCTGCATCACGCCGGTCTCGTTGTTGGCGAGCATCGTCGAGACGATGCCGGTGGGCACCGACAGCGCCGCATCGAGGTCGGCAAGGTCGGCCACGCCGTCGGCGCCGACGCCGAGGCGGCGCAGCGTCCACCCGGCGCGCGCGAGGTCCTTCGCCGGCGCCACCACGCAGGGATGGTCGATCGCGCTGACCACCACCTGCTGCGGCTTGAGCATCGCCGCCGCGCCCTTCACGAACAGGTTGTTCGCCTCGGTGCCGCCACTGGTGAACACCACCTGCGAAGGCCGTGCGCCCACCGCGGCGGCGACCTGTTCGCGCGCGCGGTCGACCGCGCGGCGGGCGATGGTGCCCAGTTCGTGCCGGCTCGACGCGTTGCCGTGCTGCGTGCGCAGGAACGGCAGCATCGCGTCCAGCACCGAGTCCTCGATCGGCGTGGTCGCGTTGTGGTCGAGGTAGACCGGCGTGTTCACGACAGCCCGACCACCGCGCCGAGGTCGCGCGCCAGCGACTCGCGGCGCTCGCGCAACTTGATCACGTGCGTGTCGTTCGCCCGTTCACGCTGGGCATCGACCAGCTGCTTCAGGCTGATGCCGCGCAGGTAGTCGAAGATGTGCGAGTTCAGGCTGGCCCAGAGGTCGTGGGTCAGGCACTTCTGTTCGTCATGGCAGTTCTCGCGCCCGCCGCACTGGGTGGCATCGATCGGCTCGTCGACCGCGAGGATGATGTCAGCGACCGACATCTCGTCGAGCGCACGGGTCAGCTTGTAGCCGCCGCCGGGGCCACGCACGCTGTCGACCAGGTGGTGGCGCCGCAGCTTGCCGAACAGCTGCTCGAGGTAGGACAGCGAGATGCGCTGGCGGTTGCTGATCTCGGCGAGCGTGACCGGCTGGCCGCCATAACGCAGGCCGAGGTCGATCATCGCAGTCACCGCGAACCGTCCTTTAGTCGTCAATCGCATGCCGGCCTCCGCCATCGGGATCAGTGTTGACCACCGGGTGATGGTACTTAAACCCGATCAATTTGGTCAACTATAGGCGTTGTCCTGCCTTTTCAAGTGCCCCCGGCAGGCCTCCCGCACAGCGCCTCTGCCGCCGCCAGCACCCCGCGCAGGATGTTCACCTCTTCCTGCTCCAGGCGTGCCTTGCGCGCCAGCCGCGCGATGCGCTCCATCAGGCGGCTCGGCCGGTCGGGGTCGAGGAAGTCCAGTGCCACCAGGGTGCGTTCGGCGTGGGCCAGCAACTGCGCGACCTGCCCGTGCCTGGCCAGCGGCGAATCGAGTTCATCGCCCGGCAGCGCCCCGCCGTCCGTGCCGGCAGCGGCCAGGGCGGCCGACCGCAGTTCGTAGCACAGCACCTGCACCGCAGCACCCAGGTTCAACGAGGCATAGGCCGCGTCGGTCGGGATCCGGGTGAGGAAATCGCAGCGGTTGACGTCGGCCCGCGCCAGCCCGTTCGTCTCGTTGCCGAACACCAGGGCCACCTCGCCATGGGCCGCCAGCTCGAGCAGGCGCGGCATCAGCGTCCGCGGCGGCATCGAGACCGGCGCGTGGTCGCGCGGCCGTGCGGCGACCGCCACCACCGCCACGCAGCCCGCGGCAGCGGCGTCCAGGTCGGGGTGCTGCACGATCGCGTCGATCAGGTCGCGCGCACCGGAGGCCCTCCGGTAGGCTTCGTCGTCCGGGAATCGCTCCGGCATGACCAGCGCCAGGCGCGACAGGCCCATCGTCTTCATCGCACGCGCGGCAGCACCGATGTTGCCCGGATGGCGCGGCGAATGCAGCACCACGCGCACCCGTGAAAGGCGATCCAGCGGCGACGGCAAGGGATCGGACGTCAAGGGTGCTAGACTCCGGCGCCTTCGTAACCCCGCGCGAAACCACCCGCCAGGACCCGGAGCCCGCAGGCTCTGCGGACGCCGCGCACCGAAAGCCCGACATGCTGCATCCGATGCTCAATACAGCGGTCAAGGCCGCCCGCCGCGCCGGCGCGATCATCAATCGCGCCTCGCAGAATCTCGACGTGCTCACGGTGCGCAGCAAGTCGCCGAACGACTTCGTGTCGGAAGTCGACCGCGATGCCGAGGCCGCGATCATCGACGTGATCCGCAAGACATATCCTGACCATGCGATCCTGGCCGAAGAGAGCGGGAGTTCGGGACAAGGCGAGTACGAGTGGGTGATCGATCCGCTGGACGGTACCACCAATTTCCTTCACGGCATGCCGCATTACGCCGTCTCCATCGCGCTGCGCCAGAAAGGAGTAATCACCCATGGCGTGATCTACGACCCGGTGCGCAACGAACTGTTCACCGCCTCGCGCGGCGCAGGCGCCTTCCTGAACGACCGCCGGATCCGCGTCAGCCGCCGCACCCAGATGGCCGATTCCCTGATCGGCACCGGATTCCCGTTCCGCGAGTTGTCCGACTTCGACGGCTACCTCGCCATGCTGAAGGCGGTGATGCCGAAATGCGCGGGCATCCGCCGCGCCGGAGCCGCATCGCTCGACCTCGCCTATGTCGCGGCGGGTCGTTTCGACGCATTCTGGGAGTTCGGGCTGGCCCCCTGGGACATCGCCGCGGGCGCGCTGATGGTGGCGGAATCCGGCGGCCTTATCGGCGACGCCAGCGGCGACCCCGGCTACATGGATTCAGGTGCGGTCATCGCGGGCAATCCGAAGGTGTTCGGACAGCTGCTGACCACCCTCGCCCCGCACATACCCGCGCGCTATCGTCAGCAACGCACGAAGGACACGCCCGCGCCGCCCGCGGCGGAATGACCCGGGCGGCGGCGGTCAGCGCCGGTTGATCGCGTAGCGGCCGGGGCCGAGCAGCAGCACCGCGACCGCGGTGAACAGGTAGAACGCCTGCAGTTCGATCCCCCAGCCGCCGGTGCGGTTCAGGCTGGCGACGTCGCCGAGGTGTGCGAGCCCGATCGCGAACAGCATGTTCACCACGATCAGGGCGGAGCCGGTGCGCGCATGGAAGCCGAGGATCAGCAGCAGCGGTGCCACGACCTCGCCCACGTACACCCCCAGCGCGATGAAGGCGGGCAGCCCGTTGGCCTCGAGCATGCCTTCGATGCCGCCGATGCCGGTGCGGATCTTGGCGATGCCGTGCAGCAGCATCAGCAGGCCGAGGGTCAGTCGCAGCACCAGCTTGCCAACGTCTTCGGTCATCGGGGGCTTCCATCGCACGCGGGCCCCGATTGTTCCACGCCGCTCAGACCTGCACCCTCGACAGCGTCTCGTTCAACCCGGCAGCCACCCCGGCGAGGGCCTGCGACGAGCCGGCGATGCCATGGATGGCCCCCGCGCTCTGCTCCGACATGCGCGCGATCTGCTCGACGTTGCGCGCGATCTCGTTGGCCGCGCTCGACTGCTCGCGCGTGGCCAGTTCGATGCCGTCGATCAGCATCAGGCTGTTGGCGGCCGAGGCCTTGATCCCCTCCAGCGCCTGCTCGGTCGCCAGCACCTGGTCGACGCTGATGCGTACCTGTGCGTCGCCGGCCTTGATGCTGTCCAGTGCCGCCCGGGTCTCGGTGTTCAGCGCGGCGATGATGCCGGTGATCTCCGCCGTGGACTGGTTGGTCCGCTCGGACAGCTTGCGCACCTCGTCGGCGACCACCGCGAAGCCGCGGCCCTGTTCGCCGGCACGCGCCGCCTCGATCGCCGCATTGAGCGCGAGCAGGTTGGTCTGGCTGGCGATCTCCGAGATCACGTCCACGATCCTGCCGATGTGGCCCGCCGAATCCGACAGGCGCTCCACCGTGGACGTGGTGTGCTGGACCGTGTCGGCGAGCGCGCGTATGTCCTGTGCGGCCCGGCGCGAGGTGTCGATGCCCTGCTGCGCATCGCTGGCGCTGGTGCGCGCGGCCTGCGCCGCCTCCTGCACGTTGCTGGCGACCTCGCCGATGGCGACGGTCACCTGTTCCACCGCGGCCGCGGTCGATGCCGAGGCATCGCTGACCGCGCTCGCCTGCCCCGCCACGCTGCCGCTGGCCGAGGCGACCGAACGCGACTGCGCGCCGGTCTCGCCCGCGGCCTGCTGCACGTTGATCAGGATCGCCTGCAGGTTAGCCATCATCGCGTTGTAGGCATCGGCCATCCGGCCCACCTCGTCGCGGCGCAACAGGCGCACGACGCGGCGCAGGTCGCCGTCGCGCTGGGTCGCCGACATCGCGTCGCGCAGCTGCTTCAGGTCGCGCAGCAGCCCGCCGGCCATGCCGATGCCGAGGTAGCCGAACAGCAGCAGGGTCGCCGCGAACGCCACCGACAGTTCGACCAGCAGCGCGGCCGGCACGCCGCCTTCCAGGCCGGACAGGGCGACCAGGCTGCGCACGAACAGGAACAGCATCAGCAGCGCGCCGATGCCCAGCGCGCCGCGCAGGCGCGTGCCCAGGCCGATGCCGCCGAGCGCGCCCGCGAGTCCCTTGCGCACCAGCCGGCCCTTGTCCACCGACAGCGGCGCACCGCCCTTGATGCGGCGATAGCCGTCGGCCACGCGGTCGACGATGTCGCGCGGCGCCTTGCGCCGGACCGATTCATAGCCGACCACCTTGCCGTTCTCGCGCAGCGGCGAGGTGAAGGCGTGGACCCAGTAGTAGCCGCCGTCCTTGCGCCGGTTCTTGATGTAGCCGGACCAGGGATCGCCCGCCTTCAGGCAGCGCCAGAGGTCGCTGAACGCCTCCTTCGGCATGTCCGGGTGGCGCACGAGGTTGTGCGGCCGGCCGACCAGTTCCTCGCGGCTGAAGCCGGAGAGTTCGACGAACAGGTCGTTGGCGGCGACGATGGTGCCGTCCTTGTCGGTGCGGCTGTAGATGAAGCGGCCGTCGGGCACCGGCGTCTCGACGTCGGTGAGCGGGCGGTCGAGTCGCGGGTCGTTGCGCATTGCAACCATTGCAACCTCTGCTCTGGTGCCCGGCATCGTGGCCGGGTGCCGGCGGGCCTTTCCTCCGGGCTGTGCCCGGGACTCGTTCCCGTTCCGGCTGTGGAATCTCTGGCCACGTGCCGCGGTCATGATTCGCTCGGTGACCGGGACGCGCCCCTCCGGACCACAAGGTCCGCACGTGTTTATCGGCAGGCTCGGGGCTGGCTTGAGCCACCCCGCGGACCCGTGCCACCCCTGGAACCCTTGGAATCCGCGGGATCCCCGCCGCACTGGCCCCCTCCGGCGGAGCCCCGATGCTTCGCCTGCGCGCCGGCACGGGATGGTTACACTAGGCACAACCGACCGTCCCCCGCAGCCAGGCACCGATTGAAGTCCAGCACGCCCGCCTCCCCGCACACGCCGATGATGCAGCAGTACCTGCGCATCAAGGCCGGGCATCCGGACGTGCTGCTGTTCTACCGGATGGGCGACTTCTACGAGCTGTTCTTCGAAGATGCGCGCAAGGCGGCGCGCCTGCTCGACATCACGCTCACCCGCCGCGGCGCCTCCGGCGGCGAGCCGATCCCGATGGCCGGCGTGCCCTACCATGCGGTCGACCAGTACCTCGCGCGGCTGATGAAGCTCGGCGAGTCGGTGGCGATCTGCGAACAGATCGGCGACCCGGCCACGTCGAAGGGGCCGGTCGAACGCCGGGTGACGCGGGTGGTGACCCCGGGCACGCTCACCGAGAGCACGCTGCTGGAAGACCGGCGCGAGGCACTGCTCGCAGCCCTGTGGGCAGCGGGCCCGCTGGCGGGCATCGCCAGCCTCGACCTCGCCGCCGGCCGCTTCACGGTGACCGAACTGCCGGCCAGTGGCGTGCAGGGCGAACTCGAACGCCTGCGTCCGGCCGAACTGCTGGTGCCGGACGACCTGTCCGCCGCGCTGGCTGCAGCCGTCGAGTGCGGACCGGGCAGCGGCGCACCGGTGGCCCTGCGCCGCCTGCCGCCCTGGCATTTCGACGGCGACACCGCGCGCCGCGCGCTGTGCGAACAGTTCGGCACGCGCGACCTGTCGGGCTTCGGCGCGGAGCGACTGACCGCCGGGCTCGGTGCCGCCGGCGCGCTGCTGCGCTATGCGCGCGCGACCCAGGACGCGGCGCTGGCGCACCTGCAGCAGTTGCGCGTCGAGGCGCCCTCCGACCTGGTGCGCATCGATCCGGCGACCCGGCGCAACCTCGAGATCGCCGAGACCCTGCGCGGCGAGCCGTCACCGACGCTGCTGTCGCTGCTCGACACCAGCAGCACCGCGATGGGCAGCCGCCTGCTGCGCCGCTGGCTGCATGCCCCGCTGCGCGACCGCGACTGCCTGGCGCACCGCCATGCGGCGGTCGGCGAGCTTGCCGACCGGGCGTTCGCCGGCACGCCCAACCTTCGCGACGGTCTGTCGCAGTGCGCCGACATCGAGCGCATCGCCGCACGCATCGCGCTCGGCAACGTGCGGCCGAAGGAACTGGCGGCCCTGCGCGACAGCCTGCAGCTGCTGCCCGCGCTCGCCGCGACCCTGGCCGGATGCGGCGCGCCGCGGCTGTGCACGCTGGCCTCCGGACTGGCGATCCCGGAGCGCCCAGCCCGACTCCTGCATGAACAGCTGGCGCCGGAACCGAAGGCCCAGCTGCGCGATGGCGGCATCATCGCGCCCGGGTTCGATGCGACGCTCGACGAGCTGCGCGAGCTGCAGACCGGAGCCGATCGCTTCCTGCTCGAGCTCGAGGCGCGCGAGCGCGAACGGACCGGCATCACCACCCTGCGCGTCGAGTTCAACCGGGTGCACGGCTTCTTCATCGAGGTGAGCCAGGCGCAGTCCGCGCGCGTCCCCGACGACTACCGGCGCCGGCAGACCACGAAGAACGCCGAGCGCTACATCACGCCGGAGCTGAAGGCGTTCGAGGACCGCTACCTGTCGGCCAACGACCGCGCGGCAGCACGGGAGCGGCTGCTGTTCGAGGCCCTGCTCGCCGCGCTCGCGCCGGACGTGCCGCTGCTGCAGGCAATCGGCGCCACCGTGGCCGAACTCGACGTGCTGTCGACCTTCGCCGAACGCGCCCGCACCCTGGACTGGGCCGCCCCGCAGTTCACCGACGAAGCGGTGATCGAGATCGGCGGCGGACGCCATCCGATCGTCGAACAGGGCGTGGATGCCTTCGTCGCCAACGACTGCCGCCTCGTCCCCGGCCGGCGCCTGCTGCTGATCACCGGGCCGAACATGGGCGGCAAGTCGACCTACATGCGCCAGGTTGCGCTGATCTTGCTGCTCGCGCACATCGGTTCCTTCGTGCCCGCGACCCATGCGCGCATCGGACCGGTCGACCAGATATTCACCCGCATCGGTGCCGCCGACGATCTCGCGGGCGGGCGCTCGACCTTCATGGTCGAGATGACCGAAGCCTCGAACATCCTGCACAACGCCACTGCGTCGAGCCTGGTACTGATGGACGAGATCGGACGCGGCACCTCGACCTTCGACGGCCTGGCGCTGGCCTGGGCCATCGCCCGGCACCTGGCGCGCGAAGTGGGCAGCTTCACGCTGTTCGCCACCCACTACTTCGAACTCACCCGGCTCGCCGACGAACTGCCGTCGGTGGCCAACGTGCACCTCGATGCGGTCGAGCATGCAGAACGCATCGTCTTCCTGCACGCGGTGAACGACGGCCCGGCCAGCCGCAGCTACGGGCTGCAGGTGGCGCAGCTCGCCGGCATGCCGGCGCCGGTGATGCGCGCCGCACGCGCACGCCTGCATGAACTCGAGCAGCAGTCGGTCGGCGCAGGCGAGACGCCCGACCTGTTCCGTCCGCTCGCCCCTGCAGCCGCCCCGGCCGGTGCGGCTGCCGTCCCCACGCCCGCGATGCCCGCCACGCCGACGGAAGACCCAGCGCTGGCACCGCTGATCGAGGCGCTGCGTGCGATCGACCCGGACCGGCTCAGCCCGCGCGACGCGCTCGACCTCGCCTACCGACTCGCCGAGCTGGCGGCACCGCTGCGCCGCTGAACGCGGCCGCAGGGACGGATCGCCTCTGCTCAGTGGTCGTGGTCGTGCCCGTGCGCGCCATGGGCATGGCCGTGCGTCGTCTCCTCGCGCGTGGCCTTGCGCACCGCGAGCACCGTGCAGTCGAAGCGCAGCGCGCGGCCGGCCAGCGGATGGTTGCCATCCACGGTCACGCTGTCGCCATCCATCGCGACCACGCGGTAGATCGCGCTGTGGTGGCTATCGGGCGCGGCGCCCTCGAACTGCATGCCCACCTTCACTTCCGGCGGGAAGCGGTCGCGCGGCTCGCTGCGGGTGAGCGCGGGGTCGACCTCGCCGAAGGCCCGCTCGGCCGGCAGGTCGACCAGCACCGCATCGCCCACGCCCTTGCCTTCCAGCGCCGATTCGACGTCCTCGAAGATCTGCCCGAAGTCGCCGTGCAGGTAGTCGATCTGCTGCGCGTCCTCGAGCAGCGCATCGGTGTCGTCGAACAGCCGGTAGCGGAGGGAGACGACGGTGTTCTTCGAGATCTGCATGGCGGAGGTCCGGTGGTTGGGCGGTGCGCTGGGTGCCGAGGATAGTACGGGCCGCGTGCGGCCGCTTGCCGCAGGCAGCGCGCGGCTCAGCGCTTCGGCAGCTGGCGGACGCGCTCGAGCATCTCCGCCGCATGCCCGCGCGCGCCCACGCCGTACAGCGCCGCGCGCACGATGCCGTCCCGGTCGACGAGGAAGGTCGAGCGCTGCACCGCGGTGCGGGTGCGCTGCACGCCGTCCGTGCCGGCGACCGCCTTCTCCTGGGTGACGCCGTAGGCACGCGCGGCATCGAGGTCGACATCGGACAGCAGGCGCACCGCCAGGCCATGGCGGTCCCGGAAGCAGCCATGGCTCTCGACATCGTCGCGGCTCACGCCGAGAACCGTCGCACCCGCCTTCTCGAAATCGTCCAGGCGTTCGCTGAATTCCACCGCTTCGATCGTGCAGCCGGGTGTGTCATCCTTCGGGTAGAAGTAGAGCACGACGGCGCTGCGGCCGATGAACTGTTCGAGCGCGACGACTTCCAGGTCGGCGTCGGGAAGCTCGAACGGTGGAGCAGTGTCACCTGGCTGCAACATCGCGAAACGGATCCTGGTCGGTCTCGTGGAGGCGTTCGCGCGGATTGTAGCGCCCAAAACGGGCACCCGATCAAGGGAAGACGATGACCGAACCTGCACTGCCCCTGCACTGGCCACCCGGCCTCGACGCGGCACGCTTCCTGCGCAGGCACTGGCAGAAGGAACCCCTGCTGGTACGCGGCGCCTTCCCCGGCTTCCGCGATCGCCTGCCGCGTGCGAGGCTGGCGGCGCTGGCGCGGCGCGACGACGTCGAGTCGCGGCTGGTCTCGCATGTGCACCGGCGCGATGGCGACCGCTACCGGGTCGACCACGGGCCGCTGGGCAGCCGGCAACTCGCGCGCCTGGATCGACCGGACGCGACGCTGCTGGTGCAGGGCGTGAACCTGCACCTGCCGCAGGTGCAGCCGGTGCTGGACGCGTTCGCCTTCATCCCGGTCGCGCGCCGCGACGACCTGATGGTCAGCGATGCCTCGCCGGGCGGCGGCGTTGGCCCGCATGTCGACTCCTACGACGTGTTCCTGCTGCAGGCCCGCGGGCGCAGGCTGTGGCGCATCGCGCGCCGCTTCGACGACACGCTGGTGGAGGATGCCCCGCTCAGGCTGCTGGCCGGCTTCGAGGCGGAAGAGGAATACCTGCTCGAGCCGGGCGACTTCCTGTACCTGCCACCCGGAGTCGCCCACGACGGCGTCGCGCTCGATGCCTGCGCGACCTGGTCGATCGGCTTCCGCGCCCCCTCGGCGCGCGAACTGCTGCAGGGCTGGCTGGCCTTCGTCGAAGACGGCTTCGGGCACGACCGCCGCTATGCCGACCCGGACCTGCGGCGGCAACGCTCGGGGGCATGGCTGTCCGATGCGTTCGTCGCGCGCGCGCACGGGCTGCTCGGCAAGGCGGCTTTCGACCCGGTGCTGTTCGAACGGTTCCTCGGCACCTACCTGACCGAACCGAAGGCGTCCGTCCGCTTCCGTGCGCCGGCGCGCCCGCTCTCCCCGGATGCGTTCGCGGCACGCCTGGCGCATGCCCGGGTCGTGCTCGCGCCGGCGAGCGCGATGCTGTACCGCGGCCGCCAGGTATTCATGAACGGCGAGTCCCTGGTGCTGTCCCCACGCGCGATGCGATCGGCCGCGCGCCTGGCCGACCAGCGCATGCTGCCGCCGGCGGCCGCGCGCGACACGGCATGGATCGACGCGCTTTACGACTGGTACTGCTCGGGATACATTTTGCTGCGATGAACGAGACCGCACCGCCTGCCGCCGCGCCGGAGCCGTCCTACCGGCGCTTCGAGACTCTCGCCGAGTACGCCTGCGCGTTCGACGGGCTGCTCGCACGCGCCCGGCGCGAGGTGTGGCTGTTCGACGTGTCCCTGCAACGCTCGTTCGACCAGCCGGCACGCATCGACCTGCTGCGCGCTTTCCTCGCGGGCGACCGCAACGCGCGCCTGCGCATCGTGCTGCATGACGCAGGGACGGTGCCGGTCCACTGCCCCAGGCTTTGCGGACTGCTGCGTCAGTTCAGCGAGGCGATCGGCATCCACCAGACGACCGCGGCTGCCCGCTCGGCCGCGGATCCACTGCTGGTGGTGGATGCACTGCATGCGCTGCGCAGGGTTCACCATTCATCGTCGCGCTCGGTGCTGATCACCGACGATGCAGCGGCCGTGCGTCCGCTGCACGAACGCCTCGCCCAGATC
Source organism: Betaproteobacteria bacterium (assembly GCA_021298815.1). Classification (GTDB taxonomy): domain Bacteria; phylum Pseudomonadota; class Gammaproteobacteria; order Burkholderiales; family CAIKXV01; genus CAIKXV01. The sequence continues at coordinate 12,937 of JAJTHE010000032.1, forward strand.
CACGAAGCGTCCGAGCCTGCCGTGGCGGCGACGGTGCTGGGACTGTGAACGACCGGAGGCCGCTCGGGCGCACCGCGTGAAGCCACGGCATGCCGAAGAAGGCCTCGGCATGTGCAATCCTGCAGGTCGCCTGTGTTAACATCGATGGGTTCGGTTGGAGTGTACCGAGCAAGCATCGGCCGGCAAGCGGGCGGTCCCGTTGGAGTTTGCCGCAACGGGACGACGGGTCGGTCGCATGGATACCCCCAGGATCCCCATGCAATCGACCGAAGGCGACACCGCGTCGCAGGTTCTGTCCCGCGTCCAGCGTTGTTCGCGGGGCATGCGCGCTCACCCACTCCGAACATTCGGCCTTGCGTCGAACGACTCCAACTATCGCCACTACAAGGGAAGAACATGAAACGCTCGATCCTCATCGCTGCTGTTGCCCTCTCTGCCGTCCTGGTCGGTTGCGGCAAGGAAGAGCCGCCGAAGCCGGCAGCTCCCGCCCCGGCCGCCCCCGCCCCTGCGCCCGCGCCGGCCCCGGCCCCGGCGCCGACGCCTGACGCCGCCCCTGCCCCGGGCGCAGCCCCCGCCGCCGACCCGGCAGCCGCACCTGGCGCAGGGCCGGCACCGGCAGCAGCACCTGGCGCGATGGATGCGGCCAAGGGCGCGATGGATGCCGCCAAGGGCGCAACGGATGCCGCCAAGGGCGCAACGGATGCCGCCAAGGGCGCGATGGATGCCGCCAAGGACGCCGTGAAGAAGTGATGCACCCGCTGCCCCGCCGTTCGGGGGGCGTTGAAAAAACCGGCCGCTGGCCGGTTTTTTTTTCCGGTCAGGGCCGCGCCGGGAATACTTCGCGCCAGTCCAGGCCGTCTTCGGTGGCGATCGCGATCCAGTCCTCGGCGCAGCCCAGGGTGCCGGCAAACGCGCGGCGTGCCAGCGCTGCCGTATTGTTCTTGAGCGACAGGTGCGCTGCCACGACGTGCTGCAACCGCTCGCTGGCGACCGCCGCGAGCAGGCGCGCTGCGACCTCGTTCGACAGGTGCCCGTAGCGTCCGCCGACCCGATCCTTCAGGAACTTCGGATAGGGTCCCTGCTGCAGCATCGCGGCATCATGGTTCGCCTCGAGCACGAGCGCATCCAGGCCCGAGAACGACGCCACCACGTGCGGCGTGATCGAACCCAGGTCGGTGATCACCCCGATGCGCCGCACGCCATCGCCGAGCACGAACTGCACCGGTTCGCGCGCATCGTGGGGCACCGCCACCGGCAGCACCTCGAAGTCGCCGATCGCGAATCGTCCCGACGGTTCGATCTCGCGCAGGCCGGCGATGCCGGACAGCGCACTGCCTGCGCCCTGCAGCGTGCCGTAGGTGCAATGCACCGGGATCGAATGCCGGCGCGCGAACCCGGCAGCCCCGCCGACATGGTCGTCATGTTCGTGGGTGACCAGGATCGCATCGATGCGCGCCGGATCGACACCGGCCTGGACCAGCCGTGCAGTGAGCCGGTCGGGTCCGATGCCGCAATCGATCAGTACCCGGGTCTTGCCCGATTCGACCAGCCAGGCGTTGCCGGTACTGCCGCTGCCGAGCGAGCAGAACCGCACGGCTCAGCGGTCGGGCCGGGCGCGCTGCCCCGCCCGGCCGCGCGGCGTCAACGCAGTTGCTCCAGCAGCACGGTGAGGATCCGCTGCGCCGTCTCGGATCGATCGTTGCCGCCTTCCCGGTTGAGCACCTGCACCCGGCTGCCGCCGTCGGCATTGCCGACCATGATGCGGAACTGCTCGGCCTTCCTCGGCACCACGCCGTCGCGCCAGAAGGCGAGCCTGGACAGGTAGCCTTCCTTCTGCGGCGCTGCATCGGTGTCGGCGTAGCGGACGAAATAGAGACCCTTCGAACGGTCGCGGTCTTCCACCGTGAAGCCGACGCGGTCGAGCGCCAGCCCGACCCTGCGCCAGGCGCGATCGAAGTCGTCGGCGACGGCCAGGCTCGCGCTGCCGTCGCCCGCCTTGACGATCCGGGCCCGTGCCGGCGCGGGCACCTGCGATTGCGCGACGCTCGCCTTGGCGACCGCCTCGGGCGCGCCGAAGCGCACCATGATCCGGCGCAGCATCTCAGCCTCGAGGTCGGAGTCGCTCGGCACGATCTGCCACCTGAACTCGGGACTGTTGGTGCCGACCTGCACCTCTTCCATGCCGCGGTGGCTCACGTACACCTCTGTGGTGCCGTCGGCGCCGCGTTCGAGACGGGTGCGGAACCGATCGCGGGTACTGGTCGAGCGCACCGTGGACAGCAGCCTGTCGAACAGGCCGCGGATGCCACCCTCCTGCACCCGCGGGCGGTTCTCGCTCCAGTCGGTCTCGAGCACGCCGGCTTCAGGCGTCTCGACCGCGAGCAGGAACCCCGCCTCGAGCCAGAACTCGCGCACCAGGGGCCAGACCTTCTCGGGCGCACTCGGGATCACCAGCCAGCGCTCGCTGCCGGCGCGTTCGATGCGCAGCTTGTCGACCTGGGGCAGCAGGCCTGCCGACACCGAGGAGGTCGGCTTGCCCTTGCGCTGCTTGTCGAACTCGGAGAAGGTCGCGCTGCCGCCGACGTCGGGCACGTTGAAGCGCGTGTCGGCATTCGGGCGGGCCAGGTCGGGCGGCACCTCGAGCGGCGGCAGGCGGCCGGTATTGCGGTAATCGCCGCGCTGGTTGTCCAGGATGTTCGATACCGTCTGGCAGCCCGAGAGGGCCGACAGGGCGGCCAGCAACAGGATGCATCGGGCCCGGCCCGCAGGCGATGCGCTCGACTTTCGGTGCGTCATGTACGGACTCCACTGCCGGTGGCAGATGCCGCGGCCGATGCGGCGGACGGCACGATGCCGGCCTGCTGCAGCGCGCTGCGGACGACTTCGTGATGGGCGGACGACAGCGGCGTCAGCGGCAGGCGGATGCCGGCATCGACCATCCCCATCTGCTGCAGGGCCCACTTCACCGGGATCGGATTGGCTTCGATGAACAGGTGCCGGTGCAGCCCGAGCAGGCGGTCGTTCAGCTCGCGCGCCTCGGACACCCGGCCGGCCCGTGCCGAGTCGCACAGCGCACGCATCGCGCGCGGCGCGACGTTGGTGGTGACCGAGATCACCCCGTGCATGCCGCAGAACATCGCGGCCATCGCGGTCGCGTCGTCCCCGCTGAGCACGCAGAATCCGTGCGGCACGCGGCGCACCAGGTCGGAGGTGCGGAACAGGTCTCCGGTCGCATCCTTGAGGCCGATGATGCCGGGCACCTGCGCCAGGCGGATAGTGGTGTCGCCGGACAGGTCGGCGATCGTGCGCGACGGCACGTTGTAGAGCATCAGCGGCAGGTCGACCGACTCCGCGATGGTACGGAAATGCCGGTACAGGCCTTCCTGCGTCGGCTTGTTGTAGTAGGGCACGACGGACAGGCCGGCCGCGGCGCCGACCTCTCGCGCATAACGCGTGAGCTCGACCGCCTCGGAGGTGGAGTTGGCACCGGTGCCGGCGATCACCGGGACGCGCCCGGCCGCATGCTCGACCGCGGTGCGGATCAGCAGGCAGTGCTCGTCGTAGTCGACCGTCGGCGATTCGCCGGTGGTCCCGACGATCACGATGCCTTCGGTCCCCTCGGCGACATGCCAGTCGATGAGCGCGCGCAGACGGTCGAGGTCGAGACCGCCGTCGGGAAACATCGGTGTGACTATGGCTACCAGGCTGCCAGCAAACATGGACGGACTCCCGTCGCGCGAAAACCGCGATTCTACCCAACACCGCCCCCGGCAGGCGGACGTTGCAGGCCATCGCAGCCCGGCGGCCCCGCCGCGGGTGCCGCGCAAGCCTCGCAACGCCCCGCTTCATGCAGCCCTAACGCAAAGGCGTGACGGCCATTGCGCGCAGCAGCAGGACCAGGGTCTCGATGCCCTCGAGGAAGAGACGGTCGAGCACCGGCAGGAAATACGGCGTCATCAGGTAGAGCGAGGCAAACCCGACGAGCAGGGTGAACGGAAAGCCGACGGCGAAGATATTCATCTGCGGCGCGGCGCGCGAGATGATGCCGATGCCGAAGTTCGCGATCAGCAGCGTAGCGATCACCGGCAGCGCCAGCGTGAACCCGATCAGGAAGATCTGCGAGCCCCAGCGCGCGAACGCGGCGAAGCCGTTGCTGTCCAGCCCGAGCGTGCCGATCGGCAGGATGCGGAAACTCTCGATCAGGGTGGACAGCACCAGCGCATGGCCGTTGATCGACAGGAACACCAGGATGGCGAGCAGGCCGAGGTACTGGCCGATGACCGGCACCTGCGCCGAGGTCTGCGGGTCGAAGAAGGTGGCGAAACCCAGGCCCATCTGCAGGCCCATCATCTGCCCGGCCATCTCCACCGCGGAGAAGATCACCCGTACCGCGAAGCCGATCGCCACGCCGATGAACACCTGCTGGGCGAGGATGGCCAGGCCGATCGGCGACGCCGGCTCGATCGCCGGCAGCGGTCCCAGCGTGGGGGCGATGGCCACCGAGATGGCGAGCGCCAGGCCGATCTTCAGCCTGATCGGCACCGACCGGTTGCCGAGCACCGGATCGGCGGAGATGTAGCCCATCACGCGCACGAACGGGTAGAGGTAGGTCGCCAGCAGCAGGTTCCACTGGGCGGTGGTCAGTTCGATCATCGCGCGGTCCGGGCGGCAGGCGGCACGGCAGCGGACGGACCGCGCAGCCCTATCCGACCAGGCCGGGAATGCTCTCGAACAGCCGCCGGGTGTAGTCGACCAGCAACTGCAGCATCCAGGGTCCGGCCAGCACGGCGACGGCGAACATGACCAGCAGCTTGGGGATGAACGACAGCGTCATCTCGTTGATCTGCGTCGCCGCCTGGAACACGCTCACCAGCAGGCCGGTCACCAGCGCGGCGACCAGCAGCGGCATCGACAGCATGATCGTGAGCTCGAGCCCCTGGCGCGCGATCGAGATGAAGTCTTCGGGGTTCAAACCTGGAAGCTCCGCACCAGCGAACCGATGAGCAGGTTCCAGCCGTCGACGACGACGAACAGCATCAGCTTGAAGGGCAGCGAGATGATGACCGGCGACAGCATCATCATGCCCATCGACATCAGCACGCTCGCCACCACCATGTCGATGACCAGGAACGGGATGAAGATCACGAACCCGATCTGGAAGGCGGTCTTCAGTTCACTGATGATGAAGGCCGGCACCAGCACCCTCAGCGGCACCGACTCCGGCCCCTGCAGCGGCGGCGTGTTCGACAGCCGCACGAACAGCGCGAGGTCGGACTCGCGGGTCTGCTTGAGCATGAACTCGCGGAAAGGCGCCACGCCACGCTCGGCCGCGGTCACCAGGTCGATCTTGTTCTCGGAGAAAGGGAGGTAGGCGTCCTGGTAGGCCTTTTCGAAAGCCGGCGCCATCACGAAGAACGTGAGGAACAGCGCGAGGCCGATCAGCACCTGGTTCGGCGGAGCCTGCAGCGTGCCGATCGCCTGGCGCAGCAGCGACAGCACGATCACGATGCGGGTGAACGCGGTCATCATCAGCACCGCGGCCGGGATGAACGTGAGCGCCGTGAGGAACAGCAGGGTCTGGATGGTGAGCGAATAGGTCTGCGCGCCGCCGGCCCCCGGCGTCGAGGTCACCGCCGGCAGGCCCTGCGCGGCCGCACCCAGCGAAGCCAGCACGAGCATGGCAGCCAGCATGCCGCAGGCTCCTGCCCGTGCCAGGCTGGCGCGCATCCGCATCAACGGCCCTGCCCGCTGCCGGAGAGCAGCCGCTTGAGCCATGCCGGGTCGGACGCGATGCCGGAGCCGGCAGTCGTTGACGCGCCCCCGGTGCCCGCGCCCTTGGGCAGCGCATGCAGCAGGTTCACGCTGCCGGCCGCGACGCCGACCACCAGCCACTGCTCGCCCACCTCGACCACCACCAGGCGCTCGCGCGGGCCGACCATCACGCCGCCGACCACGCGCAGCAGGCCGCCAGCGCTCTGCGTCGGGCCAAGCCGGCGCAGCAGCCAGCCGGTGGCGAAGATGGCGGCGACCACCAGGGCCAGCCCGAACAGGACCTGCAGCAGGCCGGAAAAGGTGACCGGAGACTGCGGCAGCGCGTCCGCCGCATGCGCGGTGGCGGCCATCATGCCGAGCACCATGCAGGGCAGCGCGCGCGCAGGGTTCATCGGTTGAGTCGCCGCAGCCGCTCTTCTGGCGTGATGATGTCGGTCAGGCGGATGCCGAACTTCTCGTTCACGACCACCACCTCGCCCTGGGCAATCAGGCAGCCGTTCACCAGCACGGTCATCGGCTCGCCGGCCATGCCGTCGAGTTCGATAACCGACCCCTGCGCCAGCTGCAGCAGGTTGCGGATCTGGATCTTGGTACGACCGAGCTCCACGGTGATGGTCACCGGGATGTCGAGGATCATGTCGAGGTTGCCGGGCGGCGCCCCGGCGGACTCGTTCTTCAGCTGCGCGAACGCAGCCGGCTGCACGTCCGGGGACGCGCTGGTCTCCTGTTCGGCCAGCGCCGCAGCCCAGTCGTCGGCGCTGATGTCGTCGCCGGCGGCCGCCGCGGGATCTGCGTCGGACTCAGCCACCGCTCGCGCCCCGTTCGCCGGGCACCGCGGTCGGCCCGTTCACGAAGCGATCCACCTTCAGCGCGTACCGGCCCTCGGTGACGCCATAGGAACAGTCGAGCACCGGTATCCCGTCGACTTCGGCGACGACGGTCTCCGCCATGTTCAGGCCGACCACGTCCCCGACCTCGAGCTGCATCAGGTCGCGGAGCGTCACCGTGGCGGTACCGAGATTTGCAACGAGGTCGACCTCCGCATCCTGGATCTGGCGCGTGAGCATCGTGATCCAGCGTGCATCCGACTCGCTGCGGTCGGCCTGCATGCCGCTGTAGATCACGTCGCGCAGCGGTTCCAGCATAGCATAGGGCATGCATACGTTGAACTCGCCGCCGCCCGATCCGAGGTCGATGGTGAAGGTCGACACGACCACGACTTCGGTCGGCGTCGCGATGTTCGCGAACTGCGTGTTCATCTCGGAGCGCACGTACTCGAACTTGAGCGGATGCACCGACTGCCAGGACCTCTCGTAGTCGGCGAACGACAGCTTCAGGATGTTCTGGATGATGCGCAGTTCGGTGGCGGTGAAGTCGCGTCCCTCGACCCGGGTGTGGATCTTCCCGCTGCCGCCGAACAGGCAGTCGATGATCTGGAACACGAGGTTCGGGTCGAGCACGAACAGCGACGTGCCGCGCAGCGGCTTCGCGTGCACCAGGTTCAGGTTGGTCGGGACCGGCAGGTTGCGCGTGAAGTCGCTGTACTTGATGACGCGCACCGGACCGACGGAGATCTCCGGGGACCGGCGCAGGTAGCTGTACAGCGAGATACGCAGCAGGCGGGCGAAGCGCTCGTTGATGAGCTCCAGCGTGGGCATGCGCCCGCGGACGATGCGCTCCTGGCGGCCGATGTCGTACGGACGAACGCCCTCGGCCGAATCGCTGTCGGTCACCTGCTCTTCGGTGTCGCCGGAGACGCCGCGCAGCAGCGCGTCGACTTCGTCCTGCGAGAGTATGTCTTCGGCCATGAGCTGCGGGTCGTCTGTCTAACGTCGGTTCGAGGACGTGACGTGGAGCGCGAACGTGGAAAGGATGCGTACTGCGGCTACTGGATGACGAAGGAGGTAAACAGCACGTCGGTGACCCCCATGCCGTCGACCTTCGCGATGGAGGCCTTGGCGGCTTCCGAGAGCTTGTCGAACTCGGCCCTCGCCTGGTCGATCACGGCCTGCTCGGTGCCTTCCGGGAAGGCCTTCATCACCGGCGGAAGGTCGAAGTCGATGCCCAGCGCCTTGTTGGCGGCGTGGCGGATCTCGAGTTGCAGGCGCAGCTTGCCATCGGCGCTGGCGACCTCTTCCGCGCGCTTGCCGGAGAGCACGAGCAGGATGCCGTTGCGGATCTCGGGCAGCACCTTCTTGATCTGCTCGGAGACCTTGGCGTCGCTCACCTTCAGTTCCATCGCGACCTGCAGGTAGCGGCCGCGATCGGCGAGGTTGACCACGAACGGCTCGAGCTTCTCGAACATTGGCGCAGCCTTGGGCCTGGGCTTCACCTCGGCCGTCTCGTCGTCGCCCTTCTTGGCTTGCAGGAAGAACCATGCGCCGCCGCCGCCACCGGCGAGCAGCACGACCAGGCCGATGATCAGGAACAGCTTCCCCTTGCCCTGCTTCGGCGCTGCGCCTACGTCTGCTTCCGCTGTCTTGGCTTTCGCCGCTGCCTTTGCCATCGTCTGTCCCGGACAAACCCACTACTGCAGATTCCAGCAGGAAATTCACTGGAAACAACATCTTTGCGTGCAGAGTTTATGTGCAGGATGACGAGAGCGCAATAAGCTTCTAGCGGAAGGGCGTTTTCAGCAACAGTGCGGGCGCGGGATCAGACGAACATGTCGATCCCGACCCGGCCCCGGATGACGGCAACGGTGCCCTGCCCGGCGGCGCCGGCACCAGGGGCGTCCAGAACGGTGGCGAGGTCAGGCGCCGGATGCCGCCCGTGCCCGTCGCGCGAAGCCTGCTGCTGACCCGCGAAGGACTCGGCCCCGACCGACGTCTGGCCCAGCGACAGCCCCCCCTGCGCCAGCATCTCGTTCAGCCGGGGCAAAGCGGCCTGGATGGCCTCGCGCACCGCTGCATGCTGCGAGGTGAAGTACAGGTTCGCCTGGTCGTTCTGGATCGTGATGCGCACCTCCACCGGACCGAGCTGCGGCGGGTTGAGTTGGATGTCCGCCGACTGCACGCGCTGGCCGACCAGCCAGGTGACGCGCTCGTTCATCGCGCTCGGCCACTCCGGCCGGCCGAACGGCGTGGCGACCTGGGTGGTCGCCGCACGCGCCTCGCCCGGGCTCGGCGCGGCGGGCGCCGAGGCATGCGCGTGGACGGTGGCGCCCCCCTCGGGCACGGCCGGGCCGCCTGCCGGCAACGGCGCTCCGCCTTCGACCCCGCCGCGCGCAGCCACGTCGGCCATCAGGGCCCGGAACGCCGCAGGGGAATCGACCGAGGCCTGCGGCAAGCGCTTGCCGGCGGCGGCATCCATTGCCGCGCGCAGGTCTGCGTCCGGCGGCGACTCGGCAGCGGCCTGTACGCCAGGTCCTTCGGCATCCGGCACGGGGCGGCCCGCGCCCGGGAGCGCCGGGGCCGAGAGCGGCCCGCGCACGATCGCCTGCAGCAGGGGCTCGGCCGAAGGCAGCGCGGCCTGCGCGCCCGGCACCCCGGCAGCGGACGGCTGCGTGGCCAGGAAAGCGGCCATCGCGTGGGCTGCAATCCTATTCGAATCAACGAGCTGCGGCACCGCAGCGGCGTCTGCGGGCGGTGCCTGCGCCGGTGCCTCCCCCGCCGTGGCATCGCCGGCGGTGGTGCCGGCGGCCTGCATCCGCTGTTCCAGGACGTCCCTGAATCCGCCATCGGGCCATGCCTCGGGGCCGGTGCCTGGAACCGCATCCACCGGCGCCTGCGCCGGGTTGACGGACGACATCGGATTGGCGACGGGTCCTGCTTGCACGGAAGCATTCACGGCAATACCTCGACTCTCGGGGATGGATGCCACCCGTGGTGCAAGCCGCATGCCAGCGTTCCCGTACCGGCCGGCCGCGCCAGCCCGCTAGCTAGCTAGCTAGCCCCCCGCCTCGTCCCGGTCGCGCTTCGCCTCGCGCAGCATCGTCTGCGCGTGGTCGTCCTGCAGGCGCTGTTCCAGCCTGCCCTCCCGCGCGTCCTCGGCCCTTGCATGGCGGGTGGACAATGCATCGAAGGCCTTCTTGCGACGGCGCTGCTCGAGCCAGTCCTTCTGCCCCTCGAGGTAGGCCGCATCGCGCGCCGCAACCTCCGCACCCTGCTGCATGCAGGCCTCGTCCAGACGCGCCAGGAAGGCCTGGAAGTCGCGCACCTGCATCACTCCCATGCCCTGCGCGAGCGAGCGCTGCAGGCGATCCCGATACTCCACCCGGTAGGCCTCCACCTGGGCCAGCTTCTCCCTGGCCTGGCGCCGCTCGGCATCGAGCGCCTGCAACCGGCGTTCCGCGGCCTCGACCCGGTCGGCCGAAAGATCGACCAGCGGCTGGAGCGGGAAGCGGCGGCTCACCGGACGCCCTCGGGGCCGGCTGCTGCAGACAGCCTGCGCGAGGGCAGGCTCATGTCGCGAACAGCGCCGCGAGATCGGCGCGCGACTGGACATGGTCGGCGCGCTCGTGCTGCTGCTGCTGCAGGAAGCGTTCGAGCTGCGGATAGCGCGCGACCGCCTCGTCCAGTTCCCGGTCGCCGCCACGGACGTAGGCCCCGACGCTGATCAGGTCGCGGCTTCGCTGGTAGCGCGAGTAGTAGTACTTGAAGCGGCGCACCAGCGCGAACTCTTCCACCGTCACCAGTTCGTTCATCGCCCGGCTGATCGAGGCCTCGATGTCGATCGCCGGGTAGTGCCCCTGGTCGGCAAGCGAGCGCGACAGCACGATGTGCCCGTCGAGGATCGCGCGTGCCGAGTCCGCGATCGGATCCTGCTGGTCGTCGCCCTCGGCGAGCACGGTGTAGAAGGCGGTGATCGAGCCGCCGCCCGAACGTCCGTTGCCGGCACGCTCCACCAGCTGTGGAAGCTTGGCGAACACGGACGGCGGATAGCCGCGGGTGGCCGGCGGCTCGCCGATCGCCAGCGCGATCTCGCGCTGTGCCATCGCGTAGCGGGTGAGCGAATCCATGATCAGCAGCACCTGCAGGCCCTGGTCGCGGAAATGCTCGGCGATCGCCGTGGCATAGGCAGCACCGTGCAGCCGCAGCAGCGGCGGCGTGTCCGCCGGTGCCGCCACCACGACCGAACGGGCACGTCCCTCCGGGCCGAGGATGTTCTCTATGAATTCCTTCACCTCGCGCCCGCGCTCTCCGATCAGCCCCACCACCACCACATCTGCGTTGGTGTAGCGCGCCATCATGCCGAGCAGCACGCTCTTGCCGACGCCGCTGCCGGCGAACAGCCCCAGCCGCTGGCCGCGCCCCACCGTGAGCAGGGCGTTGATCGCGCGTACGCCGGTGTCGAGCACGGTACGGATCGGCGCGCGGTCGAGCGGATTGACCGGGCGGCTGTACAGCGGTGCCTGCCGGTCCTGCGGCACTGGTCCGAGATCGTCCAGCGGACGGCCGCTGCCATCCACCACCCGGCCGAGCAGCTTCTCGCCCACCGCGACCTGGCGCGCACGGTCGGCCGCTCGGCGCCGCGGATAGAAGTCGGCGCCGAGCCGCGGCACCCTGCGCGTCGCACCGTCGATCGGCATCACGATCGCGCCTGGCTCCAGCCCGAAGACGTCGGTCGACGGCATCAGGAACAGCCGGTCGCCGGAGAAGCCGACCACTTCCGCCTCGACCCGCATGCCGGTCTGCGAATAGACATAGCAGCTGCTGCCCACCGGCACCTTCAGTCCGACCGTTTCCATCACAAGGCCGGCGACCCGGGTCAGGCGGCCCGACAGCACCCAGGGCTGCGCCTGGCGCACCGCCTGCCGGCTGTGCTCGAACAGGCGCGTCCAGCGCTCGAACGCGTGGCCCGGCAGCCAGCCCTCGCCATCCGGCTTGTGCGCCGCGGTCACCGGGGTTCGCGCGGCCAGCCGCCGCTGCCGGGCGCCGGCACCTGCACCGTCCCGGACGGCGCATTGCCCTCGGCGGGCGGCATCGCGGTGGCGCGCTGCGGTACGTCCAGGTCGACCCAGCGCTCCTCGCGTCCGAGCGCCGCAATCACCGCGCGCCAGCGCGAGCCCAGGCTGGCATCGAGCTCGCTCGTGGCCGTTTCGATGCGGCAGCCACCGCGTTCCAGCCTGGCATCCTCGACGATGCGCCACGGCGAAGGCGTGAGCTGGTTGGCATCGAGCACCGAGCGCACCAGGGCGGCATCCTGGGGATGCAGCAGCAGGCGCGGATGCTGGCTGCCCTGGGGCAGGCTGGCGATCGCTTCGCGCACCACCGGCAGCACCACTTCCGGGTGGACATACAGCGCGTGGCGCAGGATCTGGCGCGACAGCTCGACCGCCAGCCCCATCACGTCGCCGGCCAGCGCCTGCTCGTGGTCTTCCAGCACCTCGCGCAACCGGCCCAGGAGCTGCGCCAGATCGGCGACATCGCGCGCGCCGGCGGCGAGCCCGCTGGCCAGCCCGGCGGCATGGCCCTCGGCGCGCGCCTGTTCCCGGATGCGCGCGAGCTCTTCCTCGGGCGGACGTACGGGCAACGGCGGCGCCTGCTGCTCGCCGCGCGGCGGGGCCAGCGGGTCCATGTGCCAGGGCACGACCGGCGCGCCCTCGAGGGTCGGCGCACCGGGGAACGAGGCGCCGGATTTCCGGATGGTCGCGCGTGCCATGGCACCGGGCCGGCGTCAGCCGACCAGCCCCTCTTCGCCCTTGCCGCCGAGCGCGATCTGCCCTTCGTCGGCGAGCCGGCGCACGATCTTCAGGATCTCGCGCTGCTCGGCCTCGACCTCGGACAGCTTGACCGGCCCCTTCGACTCGAAGTCGTCGCGCAGCATCTCGGCGGCGCGCGAGGACATGTTCTTGAAGATCTTCTCGCGCAGTTCGTTCGAAGTGCCCTTGAGCGCGATGATCAGCGACTCGGACTGCACCTCGCGCAGCAGCAGCTGGATGCCGCGGTCGTCCAGGTCGTTCAGGTTCTCGAACACGAACATCTGGTCCTCGATCTGCTGCGCGAGCTCGGCGTCGTGCTCGCGCAGGGAGGCCATCACCGAGGCCTCCAGCGACGTGCCCAGGTTGTTCAGGATCTCGGCGGCGACCGTGGTGCCACCCAGCGCGCTCTTCGACACCTTGCTCGCGCCCTGCATCAGCTGGGTCAGCACCTCGTTCAGCTCGTTCAGCGCCGACGGCTGCACGCCCTCGAGCGCGGCGATGCGCAGCATCACGTCGTTGCGCAGGCGCTCGACGAAACGGGTCAGCACGTCCGCGGCCTGGTCGCGCTCGAGGTGCACCAGGATGGTCGCGATGATCTGCGGATGCTCGTTCTTGATCATCTCGGCGATGGATGCGCCATCCATCCACTTCAGTGCCTCGATGCCGCCGGTATCGTTGCCGCGCAGGATGCGGTCGATCACCCCCGACGCGCGCTCGGAGCCGAGCGCCTTGTTCAGCACCGACCGGATGTAGTTGTCCGAATTCAGGCCGATGGTGGTCTTGACCCCCGCCTGTTCGCGGAAATCGCGCAGCACTTCCTCGACCTGCTCGCGTTCGACGTTCTGCAGCTCGGCCATGGCCGCGCCGAGCTTCTGCACCTCGCGCGGGGACAGGTACTTGAATACCTCGACCGCCTCGTCCTCGCCGATGGACATCAGCAGGATGGCGCTTTTCCGGATGCCGTCTTCACTCATCCCGCGATGATACTTGTCCCGGCACGTTCAGCGCTGCCCCCTGCGCGGACGGACGCACGAACGGCCGGGCGCGGCCGGTCACTCCCGCCCGACCCAGTCCTTGACCACGTTGGCGACGATCTGCGGCTCCTGCTTGGCGAGGTCCTTCACCGCCTGCAGGTCGGCGTCGAACCCGCGACCGCCGGTCATGATCGGCGGGCTGGCGCCGCCGCCCGTGCCACCGCCGGCGCCCCCCCCGCCGCCCTGCCCACCGGCGGCCGCGGCCGCCATGGCCTGCGCGTAAGCCTCCTGTGCCGCGAGGTCGCGTTCCCCGGCCAGGGCGAGGTCGCGCAGCACCGGGCGCAGGACCATCAGGTAGACGAACAGCGCCGCGACGATCGCGGCGAGGGTCCACAGCACCGTGTTCATGTTGCCGAGCAGGCGCTGCGTCACCTCGGCCACCAGCGTCGGCCCCTCGATCTCCAGCCGCTCGGCCTCGTTGAACGCCGCGTTGACCAGGTTCACCGTGTCGCCGCGCTTCTCGTTGAAGCCCATCGCCTGGCGCACCAGGTTGGTCAGCTGGGCGATCTCCGCCTCGGGCAGCGGGGTGTTCTCGGACTTGCCCTCCTTCACCTCACGGCGGTGGTTGACGACCACCGCGGCGGACAGCCGCCGGATCGCGCCCACCTCGGAACGGGTGTGGGTGATGGTCTTGTCGAGCTCGTAATTGGTGGTGGCCTCGCGATGCGAATTCCCCGGCGGCGGCGGCTCCTGCGCGCCCTTCGGGGCGCCCTTGGCCGGCGCGTTCAGCGGCGCGGTGGCCGCCCCGGGCGGCTGGTTGGACAACGCGCCGGGGACGCCGCTCGCATCGCGCGGATTGTCGCCCAGGGTCTCCACCGTCTGCTGGCTGCGGATCGCCTGCTCCGGCACCGGGTTCGGCTTGTACGACTCGGCGGTCTGCTCGACGGTCGAGAAGTCGAGCTCTGCCGTGACCTGCGCGCGCACGTTGCCCGGGCCGACGATCGGGGTCAGGATGGCCTCGATCCGGCGCACGAAATTCTGCTCCACTGCCTGCAGATACTTCAGCTGCCCGGCGTCCAGGCCGGCATTGCCATCGCGCCCGGCGGGATTGGAGGTCAGCAGGTTCCCGGCCTGGTCGACGATGGTGACCGCGGACGGGGCCAGCTCGGGCACGCTGCTGGCCACCAGGTGGGTGATGCCGGCGAGCTGCGCCGGATCGAGCGTGCGCCCGGGGAACAGGCTGACCATCACCGACGCGCTCGGCTTCTGCTGGTCGCGCACGAACACGCTCGGCCGCGGGATCGCCAGGTGGACCCGCGCTCCCTGAACCGAACCGAGCGCCTGCACCGTGCGGGCGAGCTCGCCTTCCAGCGCGCGCTGGAAATTCACCTGCTCGACGAACTGGCTGGTGCCGATGCGCTGGTTCTCGAGCAGTTCGAAGCCGATCGAACCGCCGCGCGGCAGGCCCTGCTGCGCGAGCCGCAGCCGGGACTCGTACACCCGGTCGGAGGGAACGAGGATCGCACCCCCACCCTCGGACATGCGGTACGGCACGTTGATCTGCTGCAAGGCGGAGATGATCGCGCCGCCGTCGCGGTCGGTCACGTTGCTGAACAGCACCTTGTAGTCGGGCGTGCGCGCCCAGGACACGAATGCGACCGTGATCGCGACCGCAGCCGCGACACCGACCAGCAGCACGACCTTCTGGACGTTGGTGAGTCGGAAGAACCCCTGCAGCAGGGGTGTCGAGGCGGGCGGCGGTGCTTGGGGGGAGGTGGGAGCCTGCGCCATCGCCTAGCTTCGGTCGGAACCCACTATACCTGCGTACTCATGATGTCCTGATAGGCCGTCACCAGCCGGTTTCGGACCTGAACCATCGTCTGGAAGGACAGGCTCGCCTTCTGCATCGCCACCACGACCTCCTGGAGGTTCGCTTCGGGGGCGTCTGCATCGAAGGCCCGCTGTACCTTCTGCGCATCCTGCTGTGCCGCGTTCACGCTGTCGATCGACGAGCGGAGCATGGACGCGAAATCCGGCGCACCGCCTGCGGGGGCCGCATCGGCGCCATCGCGTGCCCCGGCACCGGCCTGTGCCGCCGCCGAGCGCAGTTCGCGCAACATCTGGTCGATACCGGAAGTGCTCATCAGGGAAAGCTCGCTGCCGGGATCACCGGCTCGGTTGTCTCAGGAAGGGTCCAGCACCGGAAGATACAGCAATGCCCGTGCCACACAACCGCCTGCAGCCCGGGTTCAGCCGCCCGGTCCTTCTTCTTCGTCGTGGGTCGCGCCGTCGAGCCAGCCTGCCGCCCGGTACTGCGCGAGCTTGTACCGCAACGTCCGCTCACTCATCTGCAGGCGGGCCGCGGCCTTGCGCCGCGATCCCCCGGCCGCCGCAAGGGCTTCCAGGATGTGCCTGCGTTCCAGCGACTTGATGTCCAGCGCCTCCGCCGCGGCCGGCGCGAACGCCCCCCCGGCCGAAGCCGCCGCCCCGCTACCCACCGGTCCGGGCGTTTCGCCCCCACCGGACGGCACCAGGGGCGGCAAGATCTGCCGCCCGGCGGCAACACCTGCCACCGCCTGCGCTGCCGGCAGGTGCAGATCGCCGGCCTCGATCACCCTCCCCTGCGCGAGAATCAGCGCGCGCTGAAGCACGTTCTCAAGTTCGCGGATGTTACCGGCCCACCTGTGGGTGGTCAACGAACGTTCCGCCTCCGGCGACAGCGCGACCTCGCGCCCCTGCGCGAACCGCGCAACCACCTCGCGTGCCAGCGGCAGGATGTCGAGCGGGCGGGCGCGCAGCGGCGGCAGTTCGATCGGAAACACGTTCAGCCGGTAGTAGAGATCCTCGCGGAAGCGTCCGGCCTGCGCCTCGGCCGCCATGTCCCGATTCGAGGTGGCCAGCAGCCGTATGTCGAGCGGCACCGGGCGCCGGCCGCCGACCCGTTCCACCTCGCGCTCCTGCAGCACGCGCAGCAGCTTGGCCTGCAGCGTCAGCGGCATCTCGGAGATCTCGTCGAGCAGCAGCGTACCACCCTGGGCCTGCTCGAACTTGCCGGCCGTGGCCTGGCTGGCGCCGGTGAAGGCGCCCTTCTCGTAGCCGAACAGCGTCGCCTCGAGCAGGTTCTCGGGGATGGCCGCGCAGTTGATCGCCACGAACGGTGCCGAGGCGCGGCTGGAGTGGCGGTGGATGAACCGCGCGAACACTTCCTTGCCGGTGCCCGACTCGCCGGTGATCAGCACCGTCGCATCGGTGGCACTGACCCGGCGGGCGAGTTCCAGCACCGCGCGCGTGGCAGGATCGCCCGCGACCACCCCGTCGTTGCCCGCACGGCGCGGACGGCCCGGCCCGGACGGCGCCGGCCGCATGTGGCAGGCGACCTCCTCCAGCAGGCGCTGCGGCTCGAACGGCTTGGTCAGGTAGTTCACGGCACCGGCGCGGATCGCGGACACCGCCTTGTCGATCATGCCGTAGGCGGTCATCAGGATCACCGGCACGTCCGGATGCTCGCTGCGCGCACGCGCCAGCAGCGTGTGGCCGTCCATCGGCTTCATCTGCACGTCGCTGATCAGCAGCCCGACCGGTTCGCGCGCCAGCGCGAGCAGCGCGCTCTCGCCGTCGATCGCCTCGAGCACGGTGTAGCCGTTCAGCTGCAGGGTGGTGGACAGCGCTTCCCGAAGGTCGGCATCGTCCTCGGCAATCAGTACCGGCAGCAGCTTCATCGGGCCACCGCGGCGGCACTGGCCGGCAGGCGCAGCGTGAAGCGCGTACCCGCGCCGGGCCGGCTCTTGACCAGGGCCTCGCCGCCATGGGCGGTGGCCACGCCGCGGACGATGGCCAGGCCGAGCCCGGTGCCGTCGGTGCGGGTCGTGAAGAACGGCTCGAACAGGCGATCCATCACCGCCGGATCGATGCCGCAGCCATCGTCTTCGACCGAGAGCTCCATCGCCTGCGCGGTCGTGCACGCGCCGAGGACGATACGCCCGCCGCTGTCCGACGCCTGGAGCGCATTCTCGAGCAGGTTGAGCAGCGCCCCGGCCACGGCCTTGCGGTTGCCCTGGAGCGCGCGGCCCTGGCTGCGATCGTCGATCTCGAAGCTGACTCCCCGTCTGGACATCTGCGGCTCGATCACCTGTGCCAGTTCGCGCAACAGTTCCCCGACCACGAAAGGCTCGAACTCGTCCTCGTAGCCGCGAACGAAACGGAGCATATCCTGAATCATTCGCTCGACCCGGCGCAGGCTGTCGACGGTGCGTTCGGCGAACCGGCCGCGCTCCGCTTCGGGAAGGCTGGAGCGCCCGAGGTTGCCGGCATACAGCAACGCGGTGGCGAGCGGCGTGCGCAGGTTGTGCGCCAGCCGCGCCGCCATCTCGCCCATCGCCGACAGGCGCCGCGCCCGCTCGAGCTGCCCGGTCAGTGCGTACGCCGCCGTGATGTCGTTGACCAGCGCGATCGATCCGCCGTCCGGCAGTTCGCTCACGGAAAGCCGCACCCGCAGTGTCTCGGACGGCGCCGCACCCGTCGCCTGGCCGACCGCCGCCGCCGGCGTCGCCTCGAACTCGTCCGGCGTCGCGGTCGGCCGCAGCACGCCGGCGATCAGGTCGTCCCAGCCCTGCCCGGCACGGGCCGGGCCGAGCAGCCGGGCAGCCGCGGGATTCGTGTCGGTGATCCTGTGCCCGGCGTCGAGCACCACCACGCCGCCGGGCAGTGCCGCGAGCAGGGCGGCGAGGCGCCGCGACAGCGCATCCTTGGCCGCCAGCTGGATCCGCAGTTCGCTGTTGGTGGCCGCGAGCTCGCCAGTCAGCTGCTCGACACGCCCCTGCAGGGCCTGGTAGGCGGTGGTCAGCTCGGCCGAAGCCTGGCTGAACAGCGCGAACGCCTCTTCGAGTTGTTCGGGACGGAGGTCTGCCACTCGGTGCTTCGAAATCGGAACGGAAGCACGAGTGTAACGGGTGCCGCCGGCGGTGTCCGGCGCGTGTGCGCGCACGTGCGGCGGACCGGGGGCCGCGAACCGGCGTCAGCGCCCGATGATGTAGCGCGCCGCGCGCAAGGCCCGCGACGGGGCCGGCGAGGGCACGCGCCCGAAGCGGATCAGTAGCATCGGATAGTTTCGGTCGAGCAACTGGGCGACCGCCATCCGGGATTCCGGGCGCGCGATCGGCTGGTTCAGGAAGGTCGCCCAGACCCCGGCGGCGCGGGCCCAGAGTACGGTCTTCTGCAGGGCCTGGCCGGAGCGCAGCCAGTCGAGCGGCGTGTCGCCATCCGCGCCGAGCACGCCGATCAGCGGCGTCGACTGGATCAGGTCGACCTCGCCGTGTCCGGACAGTGCCGGATCGAGGAAGGCACCGAACGGCAGCGCGAATTCGCCATGCGGCCCGAGCTGCAGCGCACCGGGCGCCATCTGGGGCACCAGCCGGGCGCCCCGCCGTGTCCATTTCGCCAGTTCCACCCGGTACTTGCGCTGGGTGAGCTGCAGGCGGTCGGCTTCCGCGACGATGCCGGATACCTCGGCCTTGCCGTCCCCGTCCTCGAGGATGCCCAGCCAGGCGCCCTCGCAACGTGCCTGCTCCTGCATCGCATCGATCAGGTTCTGCGAGATCGGCGCCGGATCGAATGCGCCCAGGTAGGTGCGCCGGCGGCGGATCGCCTGAAACAGCACCCGCTCGGAGGCCGGGCAGGCGACCGTGCCGTCGAGTTCAACGCGCGCCAGCGGCACTTCGCTGTTCGACAGCGGGTCGCCCTCCTTCAGCCAGGGCAGCAGGGTGACCTTCGGCTGGAGGCCGAAGAATCGCAGCGCGCAACGCAGGTTGAACAGCGCTGCGCCGCAGGCGATCACCAGCGCGCGTCCGTCCGGATCCGCGACCGGCAGGCGACGCGAACGGTCGGCGAAAAGCTCCAGCGCGGCGCCGGTCAGCCGGAAGAACCAAGGCTGCGTGTTGTAGCAGGACGGCGCCAGCACGGCATAATTCAAGCAGAACTGCAGCCGCTCGGTATTCGAGCTTGCCGCTGGAAAATCTCTCTCGTCGACCGACCAGGCGTCGGCGTCGAAGCGAAAAGGAATCGGGACTGTATCCATCACGTCGTAAGGTACCTGCGTGGCGCCGCCGCGCCAATGTGGGCGCAGTGTGGTTTCATATCGGCCGAAAGATAGCCCGGGGATCTCGGCTCTTTATCGGCATTACTTCCCGGAAATGTAGCATCCAATCACCCTGCGGGCGGCGTTGCGCGCTTGTGGACAGCGTTTCGTGCGCCGGGGCCAGCCAAGATGTCGGGCCGGCGCGCGCCTGGAGACATTCCAGGACCCCGCCGTGTCACGCATCGCGGACCGATCGCCACCCCGTCGTCATTGTCACACACTGGTACAGGTACCGATCCTTGAGCGCTTCCCGACCGATTCCCGCCAGCATCCCGATCGTTTCGTCGCACGCACACATCAAGGCCGCGTGCAGTTCCTGCAGCCTGCAGGAACTCTGCCTGCCGGTGGGGTTGTCGCCGACCGAGATCGACAAGCTCGACAGCATCATCTCGATGCGCCAGGCCACCCGCCGCGGGTCGTCGCTCTACCGCATCGGCGACCCGTTCCGGAACCTGTACGCGGTGCGTACCGGCGCGTTCAAGACCATCGACCTGTCCGAGGACGGCTCGGAGAAGATCACCGGCTTCTACCTGTCCGGCGAGATCCTCGGCCTGGACGCGATCAGCACCGACCGCCAGAACTTCGGCGCGGTCGCGCTCGAGGACAGCGAGGTGTGCGTGGTGCCGTTCGATCGCCTCGAGGAACTGCTGCGCGAGATCCCGGCCCTGCAGCACCATTTCCACAAGATCATGAGCCGCGACATCATGCGCGACCAGGGCCTGATGCTGCTGCTGGCGGGGATGAAGGCCGATGCCCGGCTGAGCGCCTTCGTGATAGGCTTGTCGCAGCGCTTCGCCAACCTCGGCTACTCCGCCGTGCGTTTCCGCCTGCGCATGACGCGCGAGGAGATCGGCAGCTACCTCGGCCTCACGCTCGAGACCGTGAGCCGGCTGTTCTCGCGCTTCAGCGAAGAGGGGCTCATCCGCATCGACCGCCGGGAGCTCGAGATCCTCGACTTCACGGCACTGAGGGCGATCATCGAAGTGCGCGAGTGAATTGCCAGCGGACGACGCACGCGCTAACCTGAACGCCGACTCAGGAGAGCACCCATGGCCAAGTCCATCGCAGGCCGCGGCGCCAATCGACACGCGCCGGGCAGCAACAGCAAGACCGCGGCCACTGCCGTCGCGGGCAAGGCAGTGCACCAGCCGTCCATCGTGGAAGGCGAAGACGGATACTTCTGGCGCGACTCCGAAACCGACGCGCTGGTCGGGCCGTTCCCGACGCACGCGGCTGCGGTCGCCGACCGCGACTCGCCCGGCCCGGCCGAGGACGACCCGGACGACCTCGCGGCGCTTGCCGATGTCGATGCGGTGCACGAAGCCGAGGCCGAGATCGGCATCGAGGACTTCATCGACCCGGACACCGGCGAGCCGACGCACGGCTACGAACCTCACGTACGCGACGACCACTGACCGGGTCAGCGCAGCACGAGCACCGGCGTGCGGCCGTGGGTCAGCACCTTCATGGTCTCGCTGCCCAGCAGCAGGCCGGACAGTCCGCGCCGGCCGTGCGAGGCCATCACGATCAGGTCGCAGCGGTGCTTCTTCGCCGCGGCGATGATCGCCTCGTAGGGGCTGTCATGCACGACGAAGCGCGCCTCGCAGGGTACGCCGGCCTTTTCGCACGCCTTCTCCGCCGGCGCCAGCACGCGCCGGGCATGCCGCTCGGTGGCCTCCTTCACGCGCGCCGGCGCCATGTAGTCCGGCGGGACGAATCCCTCGTAGACCATCGGGTGGTGCACCGGCGCCGCATGGAACGCGACCAGCGAGGCGCCCGCCTCGCGTGCGAACTCGACGGCCTGGCGGATCGCCTTCGCCGAAAGCTCCGACCCGTCGACCGGAAGCAGTATCCTGCTGAACATGTCTGTCTCCCTTCATCCGTGGCGGCGCGCCAGCGCCGCGATCATACCGTCTTCGAATAGCGGCCTTCGACCGGCCTGTCGCGCAGGTGGCGGTCGAAGACCATGCACAGGTTGCGCACGAGGAACCGGCCCCTGGGCGTGACCGTGATCCATTCCGGCCGCTCGCGCGGATCGATGGTCAGCAACCCGGCCGACTCGAACGCCCGCAACTCCTCGAGCTCGCGCGCGAAGTAGCTGTCGAAGTCGATCAGATAGGCCTGCTCGATCGACGGCACGTAGAGCAGGAAGTGGCACATCAGCCCCTGTATGATCGTGCGCCGCAGCAGGTCGTCGGCGTCCAGCTCGATCCCGCGCACCACCGGCAGGTTGCCCTTCTCGAGCGCCTCGTAGTATGCGTCCACCTGGTGGACGTTCTGGCTGTACGACGCGCCCACGCTGCTGATCGCCGACACCCCGATGCCGATGATGTCGGTGTCCGCATGCGGCGTGTAGCCCATGAAGTTGCGCCGCAGGCGGCCCTGCTCCTGCGCGATCGACAGTTCGTCGTCCGGGCGGGCGAAGTGGTCCATGCCGATGTAGCGGTATCCGGCGTCGCCGAATCGGCGCACCGCATGCTGCAGGATGTCCAGGCGGTCGGGCGCGCTCGGCAGATCGGCCTCGGCGATGCGCCGCTGCGGCTTGAACAGGTGCGGCAGGTGCGCGTAGTTGTAGAGGGCGATGCGGTCCGGACCAAGGTCGATCACCTTGGACAGGGTCTCGTCGAACGTCTGCACCGTCTGCGCCGGCAGGCCGTAGATGAGGTCGATGTTGATCGACTTGAAGCCTTCCTCGCGGCCGGTCTTCACCACCGCCGCCGTCTCTTCCAGCGACTGCACCCGGTTCACCTTCTTCTGCACCACCGGATCGAAATCCTGGACGCCGAGCGACAGCCGGTTGAAGCCGATCCCGCACAGGCCGGCCACGGTCGTCTCGTCGATGAAGCGCGGGTCGACCTCGATCGCGAAGTCGCCCAGGCGATCCTCGGCCAGGGTGAAGTTCTTGCGTACGCTCTTCATCAGCCGGCGCATCTGCGCCAGGGTCAGGAAGGTCGGGCTGCCGCCGCCCCAGTGCAACTGGTCGACCCGCCGTCCGCCCCCCTCGTAGAGTTCGCTCTGCATCTCTAGCTCGCGGTCGAGGTGTTCGAGGTAGGGAATGGCGCGGGTGCGGTCGCCGGTCACCACCTTGTTGCAGGCGCAGTAGAAGCAGACCGTGCGGCAGAACGGGATGTGTATGTACAGCGACAGTCCACGATGCTGGCCACCCAGGTGGCGGCGCCGCGCATGCACCGCGTACTGCTTGGCGGTGAAGCTGCTGTTGAAGCGGTCAGCCGTGGGATACGACGTGTAGCGCGGCCCGGGACGGTCGAGGCGCTGGACGAGGGTGGGATCGAAACCGAGATCAGGCATGGCAGACGCTCCGCTGGTACTCGCACCGGCCACCACCCGCTCCGCCACCGGTCGGATCGCTGCCGCCGGTACGGAATGCAACGATGGAGCGAGTTTCAGTCGACGCCGCGGGCCACGTCTTGATCCACGTCAAATGCGATGATCGTGGACGCCGTGCACGCCGGCCGCGGCGTGGTGGTGGTGCGCATGCGGATCGGCCCCGGCCACCAGGGCCAGGCCGAACAGCACGAGTCCGTAGAGGCCGAACAGGCACACCGCGAGTCCCGCCGCCATGCGTGCACGCGGCGAACGCACGATCGTGCGGAAGCGAGACAGCCAGAAGCCCACTGCCAGCAGGTTGGGCAGGGTGCCCAGACCGAACGCGAACAGCACCGCGGCACCCCGTGCCGGGCTGCCGGTCGCCATCGCGGTGCCCAGCATCGCATACACCAGTCCGCACGGAAGGAAGCCCCAGATGGCACCGAGGGCAGCCGCGCGAGGCACCGTCCCGGCCGGGAGCAGCGGCCTTGCGATCGGCTGGAGGTGGCGCCACAGGCCGGCACCGAGTGTCTCGACATGGCGCACCGCCGGAGCCAGTCCCGAGAGGTACAGGCCGAGCACGACCAGCATCAGGCTCGCCACCAGCATGAACGCCGACTGCCCGAGCGCGCTGCCACGCACGCCGAGCGCAGCGCTGCCGGCCCAGCCGAGCACGCCGCCGGCGCCGCCGGCCAGCGCACCGGCCAGCGCATAGCTGGCGATCCGGCCGACGCTGTAGGCGAGGTGCAGGCGCATCGGCGGCCGTGCCTGGCCGGTCGCACCGGCCAGCGCGCCGACGATGCCGCCGCACATGCCCACGCAATGCACGCCGCCGGCGAGTCCGACCAGGGCGGCGGACGCCAGCGCAGGCCAGAGCATCGCGACCGCTTCCGTCACCGGCAGCTCCCCGCTTCGCCGCTACGCGGGCAGCCCGGCGGACGGTCGGCTGCATCCGGGATCGGGCACATGCCGTTGATCTCGGCCGAGCTGCGCTGCAGGTAGCACGTGAGCGCGCTCGACGCGGCGGCGAACACCCAGAACAGGAAGAAGCCGACCGTGTATGCCGACAGCTCGCTCACCGCCACCGGGTCCCCGAACAGGTGCAGGTCGGCTGGATCGACCAGCGTGAAGAACATCGCCTCGGCCACGCCGGCGACCAGGAACGAAGGCCACAGGATGTAGATCAGCTTCTGGGAACGCTCCATTTCGGCTCCTCCGGTGCGGCAGGGTTGAGTGGCGTCGGTGCAAGGCCGATCGCGCGTTCTGCCGGCAACTGGGCGGTGGCCGAGATGCGCCACTGTCCTTCGCCGTCCTGCAGGCGCAGGTGCCAGCGTCCCTGCAGCGGCTGCGTGAGCCGGCCTTCGTACAGGCCCGGCGCCACCGGGACCAGTTCGACGTCCTGGTCGTCGCCGCTGCGCGCGGCGCGCACCAGGTGCAGGTGCAGCGGGCCCTGTGCGGACGCATCCCCGGCCACTGTCACGCGCACCTGGTCACCGGACGGGTTGAACTGGAGCTGGGCGGACAGCCCGCGCTCGCGCGCCCGCGCGTCGCGGTCGAGCGAGCGGTTGATGGCCAGGCCCTGCCGGTAGTAGTCGTCCGACACCACGCCGTCGAACGAATCGATCGCGATGCCCATGGTGATGGTGCCGGCGACCACCGCCACCGCGGGCGGGAAGAACAGCAGCCAGGGCCAGGGCTCGCGGTACCAGGGCACTGCCCGCCTGGTCTCTGCTTTCGCGGGCGCGGGTGCTGCGGGATTCGATGCGGACATGGCAGGCTCCAGAGGCAGGGGACGTTCGTTCAGGGGAATGCTGGCGGGTCGGATCGGCATGCGGCGCGGGAAGGTTCAGCGCGAGATGAACACGGTCTTCTCTTCGCGCGCCACGCCGGCGTCGTCGGTCGCCTCGACCTTCAGCCAGACCGGCGTGGAACCCGCCTTCACCGAGCCGGCAGGCACCCGCAGCTCGAGCGGCACGATCCGTGCCCCCGCCGAACCGACCCGTATCGGCTGCGTCTCGCGCACCACCAGCTCCACGCCGTCGATGCCGCGCACCGACAGGACGAAGCTGCGCGCATCCTCGCGTGTGTTCATGATCTGCACCCGGTAGACGTTCTCGAGGCGCCCGTCCTCGAGCTCGCGCACGATGTTGCCGCGGTCGCGGATGATGTTCATCTTCACCGGCGTGCGCAGCACGATGCCCGCGACCACGGCCACGGTGACCGCCAGCAGCAGGCCGCTGTAGAGCAGCGTGCGCGGGCGCAGCAGGTGGCGCAGGATGTCACGGTCGTCGTAGCGGCCGGCGACCGCATTCTCGGTGGAGTAGCGGATCAGGCCCTTCGGATAGCCCATCTTGGCCATCACCTGGTTGCAGCCGTCGACGCAGGCGCCGCAACCGATGCATTCGTACTGCAGGCCGTTGCGGATGTCGATGCCGGTCGGGCAGACCTGGACGCAGATGCCGCAGTCGACGCAGTCGCCCAGCCCGCTCGCGCGCGGGTCGGCCGACTTCCCGCGCGAGCCCCTCGGCTCGCCGCGCTTCGTGTCGTAGGTGACGATCAGCGTGTCCGGGTCGAACATCACGCTCTGGAAGCGGGCATACGGGCACATGTACTTGCACACCTGCTCGCGCATGAAGCCGGCGTTGCCCCAGGTGGCGAAGCCGTAGAACAGCATCCAGAAGGTTTCCCAGGGACCGAGCGAGAACGCGACCAGGGATGCGCCCAGCTCGCGGATCGGGGTGAAGTAGCCGACGAAGGTGAAGCCGGTCCAGAACGCGAGCAGCACCCACAGCGCGTGCTTGGTCGCCTTGAGGCGCAGCTTGCGGCCGGACATCGGCTGTCCATCGAGGCGGATGCGCGCCATCCGGTCGCCCTCGACCTTTCGCTCGATCCACATGAACAGCTCGGTGTACACCGTCTGCGGACAGGCGTAGCCGCACCAGAGACGGCCCGCGATCGCGGTGAACAGGAACAGCGACAGTGCGGCGATCACCAGCAGGCCGGTCAGGAAGATGAAGTCCTGCGGCCAGAAGACGAAGCCGAAGATGTAGAACTTGCGCGCGGCGAGGTCGAACAGCATCGCCTGCCGGCCGTTCCACTCCAGCCATGCGGTGCCGTAGAACGCGAGCTGGGTGAGCACCACCAGCAGCACCCGCTGCGAGGCGAGGAACCCGGTCACCGCGCGCGGGTAGATCTTGCGGCGGATCTCGAACAGCGACTCGTCGGCGCCGGCCGAGGAGGCCGGCGCGGCGGACACCACCCGCACCGGCACCGGACGGGAGGCGGCCCGTGCGCCGTCCTGACCCGGCTGTCCCTGCTGCCCGGCCTGCGCCGGCCGGCCCTCCGGAGGCGGCGGTGCCGCGACCGGGGTCAGGCCGCCACCGGGGTCACTTGCCGGCGTCACGCGACAGCCCCCACACGTAGGCGGCGAGCAGGTGCACCTTGCCGGCACCGAGGAACTCGGCCTGTGCAGGCATCACGCCGTTGCGGCCGCGGGTGATGGTCTCGATGATCGACTCTTCCGAGGAACCGTACAGCCAGATGCGGTCGGCCAGGTTCGGCGCACCCAGTGCAGGATTGCCCTTCGCGTCCATGCCGTGGCAGGCGACGCACACCTGTTCGAACTTCACCTTGCCTTGTGCCGCGAGCGCGGCGTCATGCGGCAGGCCCGACAGCGACCGCACATGGTTGGCCACGGCCTTGACGTTCTCGGCGCCGATCGACTCGACCTGCGGCGGCATCATCGCCTGCCGTCCCCTGGCGATCGATTCATGCACCTGGGCCGGCTCGCCACCCCAGATCCATTCGTTGTCGCGCAGGTTCGGGAAGCCCCGGGCACCGCCGGCGTCCGACCCGTGGCACTGGGCGCAGTAGGTGACGAACAGCCGCTGCCCCATCTCGCGCGCGGCGGGATCGCGCGCCACCACCGGGATCTCCTGCTTCAGGTAGACGTCGAACATCGCGGCATAGCGGCTGTCCCAGCGCTTCGATTCCGCCGCGTGCTGCCCGGTGGAACTCCAGCCGAGCGCACCGCCGTACACCGCCAGGCCCGGGTACAGGGCCAGGTACAGCAGGCCGAACACGATGGTGATGTAGAACAGGTACATCCACCACCGCGGCAGCGGATTGTTCCATTCCGCGAGGTCGCCGTCCCACACGTGCCCGGTGGTGCCCGGGCTGGTGCCGGCGTTGGCAGCAGACGCGGGCCTGCGCACCGTGTTCGCCTTGAGGAACCAGGCGCAGGCGAGGATGGAGACGATGGTCACCACCGCGATGGCGATGCCGACCCAGCTGTAGATGAAATCCGACATTACCTGACCTCCCTTGAACCGGTATCGATCGACGCCGGCGCCGCGGCGGAAGGCCGCCAGGGCGCGTCGTCGTCGAGGGGAATGCGCTCGGCCTCGCTGAAGGCCGCCTTCTGCCGCTTCGAGTACGCCCACCAGACGATGCCGATGAAGGACAGGAAAGCGATCAGCGTGAGGATGGATTGCAGGTCACCCGTGGTCATCGCGCGCCCCTCAGTTGGCCGCGGCCGGCGTGCCGCCGGCCTTCAGGCTGGTGCCCAGAACCTGCATGTAGGCGATCAGCGCATCGAGTTCCGTGCGGCCCTCGACCGCCTTCGCGGCACCGGCGATCTCTTCCTCCGTGTACGGCACGCCGACCCGGGCCAGCGCGCGCAGGCGCCCCCCGAGCGAGGCGCCGTCGACCGGCGCACGGGCGAGCCATGGATAGGAGGGCATGTTCGATTCCGGCACCACGTCGCGCGGGTTGTTGAAGTGGATGCGGTGCCACTCGTCGGAGTAGCGGCCGCCGACCCGCGCCAGGTCGGGCCCGGTGCGCTTGCTGCCCCACTGGAACGGGTGGTCGTACACGAACTCTCCGGCGACCGAGTAGTGGCCGTAGCGTTCGGTCTCGGCGCGCAGCGGCCGCACCATCTGCGAATGGCAGTTGTAGCAGCCCTCGCGCACGTAGACGTCTCGCCCTGCCTGCTGCAGCGCCGTGTAGGGCTTGAGCCCGGTCACCGGCTCGGTGGTCGAGCGCTGGAAGAACAGCGGGACGATCTGCACCAGCCCGCCCACGCTCACCACCAGGATCACCAACAGCACCATCCAGCCGACGTTCTTCTCGATCGCCTGATGCCCGCTATCCATGCCCATGATTTCGTTACCTTTCGTTGCTGCGTTTTTGGTCCGAACGGCGCCGCTGCCCTGTCAAGCGCGCGCGGTCATGCGTGTGCCATCGCCGGTGCGGGGATCGGCGCGTCGACCGGCCGACTGCCGACCACGGTCTTCCACACGTTCCAGCACATGATCAGCATGCCGCCCAGGTAGAGCACGCCGCCGGCGAGGCGAACCACGTAGTAGGGCCAGCTCGCCTTGACGCTCTCGACGAAGGTGTAGGTCAGCGTGCCGTCGGCGTTCACCGCGCGCCACATCAGGCCCTGCATCACGCCGGCGATCCACATCGCGGTGATGTAGAGCACGATGCCGATGGTGGCCACCCAGAAGTGCAGCGTGATCGCACGCACGCTGTACATCTCGGTGCGCCCGAACAGGCGCGGGATCAGGTAGTACATGCTGCCGATCGAGATCATGCCGACCCAGCCCAGCGCGCCGGAATGCACATGGCCGATGGTCCAGTCGGTGTAGTGCGACAGCGCATTGACCGTCTTGATCGACATCATCGGGCCCTCGAAGGTCGACATGCCGTAGAACGACAGCGAGGTCACGAGGAACTTCAGGATCGGATCTGTGCGCAGCTTGTACCAGGCACCGGACAGCGTCATGATGCCGTTGATCATGCCGCCCCCGGAAGGCGCGAGCCGGATCAGCGAGAACACC
>JAJTHE010000013.1 GCA_021298815.1 Betaproteobacteria bacterium
CAACGTCCATCTTCATGTTTCGTGCAAGTACTCGATCTCTTCAAGCTTCCAGATCCTCTCACGTCTTCCAACGTTCAAGCATCCTTCCGCCCGACTGCATCAAGCACCCACACCTATCGGCTGTAGTTTGTTAAAGAGCGTGCGCTTCCGTCGGCGCGAATCTCCGCGCTCCCGGCTTCGTCGATCGGCCCCCTGCTTGTTGCACTTGACTCGCTCCAGGTTCGTAGCGAATCGGCAGAGAGGCGATGAACGGGGAGGCGAATATTAGCTGCACTACCCGAGGGATGCAACACCTTCCGGGCAGTTATTTCATGCTTTTTTGCGTCGGAGTTTTTTGAGACGCACAATCAATGCCTTGCGGACATCGCGTGCGCGGCAGGAACGCGCCGCCGCGCTGCCACTGGTGGCGCGCTCCTGCACCGCGGCATCCTCAGCCGGCCTGCTCCTGGTACCACTGCATGATCTTCTCGCCGGTCCAGAACACGACGCCAGGCTGCTGCGCGAGGCGCGTGAACACGCGCTCGAAGTAGCCGATGCGGTGCGGCACGCCCGAGATGTACGGGTGCACCGCGATCGCCATCACCTTCGGGCGTTCCGCGGACTCCGCATACACGCAGTCGAAGTAGTCCATGCAGCGCTGCTCGAACTCGGATGCCGCATGGCGCGAGACCATCATCATCGAGATGTCGTTGAGCTCGACCGTGTAGGGCATGGTCACCAGCGGACCATGGCGGGTCTGGATCGTGCAAGGCTCGTCGTCGATCACCCAGTCTGCGGTGTAGCGGATACCCGCCTCCGCAAGGAAATCCGGCGTCTGCAACGTCTCGGTGAGGCCAGGCGCGAGCCAGCCGACCGGCGCCTTGCCGGTGAACGCCTTGATCGATTCGACGGTACGCGCGATGGTCGCGCGCTCGTCGAGTTCCTGGTGCGTCGGGCGCTGGTCGTAGCCATGGCCCATGAATTCCCAGTTCGACTCCAGCGCAGCCTTGGCGACCTGCGGGTACTCAGTGCACACCGCGCCATTGATCGCCAGCGTCGCCGGCACCTTCAGGCGGTCCAGCACCTGCTTGATGCGCCAGAAGCCGACACGCATGCCGTACTCGTGCCAGCCCCAGTGCGGGACGTCAGGGACGGTGGTGACATGGGTGGGTGGCGGCAGCACCTGGCGCGGCATGGCACGCTCGATGCGCCAGACTTCGACGTTGACGATGGGCCACACGATCAGGCGGGCATTGTCGAGCCTGAGCGGCTTGCGGCCGACGATCGGATCGTAGGGAAGGCGTTGGGACGGAATCATCGCGCGGGATCCTCCAGGCGGGGCACGGGTTGTGGTTCGGTTGATCGAAACCGGGCGGCATCCGCGGCGCCGGCCGCAGATGGCCGCGCAAGATTAATCGATCCGTGCGCCCGAAGCCTTCACCACCGCGCCCAGCTTCGCGATTTCCGAGCGGATGAACTTGGGGAACTGCTCCGGCGGCAGCGTGATCGCCTCTGCGCCCTGCTGCGCGAGCGTCTCGCGCATCTCGGGCAGGCCCATGACCTTCACCAGCTCGTTGTAGAGCCGGTTCACCACGGGCTTCTGCATGCCTGCGGGCCCCATGATGCCGCTGTAGAGCACCAGGTCGAAGTTCGGCACGCCGGCCTCGATCATGGTCGGGATCTCGGGCACCGAGCCGTTGCGCTTGACGGTCGTCACGGCCAGTCCGCGCAGCTTCCCCGCCTTCACGTTCGGGAGCGCCGCCGGCATCGTCGAGAACACGAGGCCGACCTGGTCGGCGAGCAGCGAAGCCACTGCCGGCCCACTGCCGTTGTAGGGGATGTGGGCCATCTCGAGCTTCGCCGCCATGCGGTAGTTCTCGCTGGCGAGGTGGAGGATGGTGCCGTTGCCCGAAGACCCGTAGTTGAACTTGCCGCCCCTGGAGCGGATCAGCGCGGTGAGCTCGCTCACCGACTTCACCGGCAGCGACGAGTTCACCACCAGCAGCAGCGGCGTCTGCGCAACGAGCGTGATGCCGGTGAAGTCCTTGATCGAGTCGTACGGCAGCCGTGCATAGAGCGTGGCGTTGATCGCATGGGTGGTCATGTCCTGGATCATGATCGTGTGGCCGTCCGGGTTGGCCTTGGTGACGATCCCCGAGCCGATCAGCGTCCCGGCACCGGGCCGGTTGTCCACAACCACCTGCTGGCCGAGGGAGCCGGACAGGCGCTGGGCGATCAGCCGTCCGAGCACGTCGGAGATACCGCCCGGGGCGAACGGCACGATCATCCGCACCGAGCGGGACGGGTAATCCGCCTGGGCCCGGGCCGCGGAAAGGGGCGCGAGCACCGTGGCTACTGCTGCGGTGGCGACGGAAAGAGCATATATCAGACGCATCGGGAATGATCCTGGTTGAGGTGGAAGGAGAGGGACCGATCAGGCGCAAGGACCGCGCCAACGACGGACGGTCCCGCGGTACGGGCAGCGCCGGGTTCGGGGCCTGACTCGTGCGAAGCCTGCCGCAGGGCGCGCACCGCAGAAAGCAAAAAGGCCAACCGTGAGGTTGGCCAATGCGCTGTTTCGGCTGGTTGCGGGGGCAGGATTTGAACCTACGACCTTCGGGTTATGAGCCCGACGAGCTGCCAGACTGCTCCACCCCGCGCCAGAGAAAACATAGTACCCGGAAACGCGATCGAAATCAACCTGCATCGCCGGATGGACGTGCGACATCGGCCGATGCAGCGGGAACATCGGCACTAGCCTGGACAGGCGCCAGGTCCCCCACATGCGCCGCGCCGTCCGGCGCAGCCGCTTCCCCGGGCTGGTCCTGCGCCTGGCCCTGCTCGCCGGACGCTTCCCCGCCCGCCTCCGCTGCGGCATCCGCGCCGTCTGCCGGCGCCTGCAGCATCGGCACCTCGCCGTCCTGCCCGGACGCGGGCTCGTCCAGCGGCAGTTGCGGCATCGCCTCCACCAGCGAACCGAGGTCCTCCAGCGGCGGCAGGTCTCCGAGCGACTTGAGGTTGAGGTCGTCGAGGAACTGGCTGGTGGTCGCATACAGCGCCGGCCGGCCGGGGACCTCCTTGTGCCCGACCGCCTCCACCCATCCGCGCTGCTCGAGGGTCTTCACCAGCGCGCCCGACACCGTGACGCCGCGCACCGCCTCGATCTCGCCGCGCGTGACCGGCTGGCGGTAGGCAATGATCGCCAGCGTCTCCATCACGGCGCGGGAATAACGCGGCGGCTTGTCCGGCCGCAGCCGATCGAGGTACTGCTGCAGGTCGGGATGCGCGCGGAAACGCCAGCCACTCGCGACATGGGTGAGTTCGATGCCCCGCCCCTCCCAGTCGGCGCGCAGCGTCTCGAGCACGCGGCGCAGGGCGTCCGCGCCCAGTTCATCGTTGAACAGGCGGCGCAGTTCGAGCACCGACAGGGGACCGTCGGCCACCAGCAGTGCCGTCTCTAGCACCCGCTTGACCAGTTCCAGGTCGAACCCGGTTTCCACGGAATCGCGCGCGGCCGGCGGGCCGGGATCGACGACTCGATCGCCATCCTGCACCAGGGTCTCCGACGGCTCTCCCGCGGGGGTGGCCGCCATTGCGGAGATGGACGTCTCGGCGTTCGAAGCAGTCGTTGCGTCCTGCGCATCGGCCCCGCTGCCGCCGTCGGTCGGACTGGGTTCGGTGTCGGTCATTTCGTTTCGTTCAGGTTTCCGGCGAGCCGATGGCTGCAACCGGTTCTTCGTCTTCGGGGTCGACGCCGGCGAGGCGGACATGGATCGGCGCGAACGGGGCCTGCTGGGTGATGTGGATCATCGATTCGCGGCACAGCTCGAGCAGCGCAAGCAGGTTCACCACGATCACCGGCACCGCGGCGTTCGGTTCGAACAGACTGAAGAACTCGACGTACTTGTGATCCTTCAGGCGCCTCAGGATGCGCGACATGTGCTCGCGCACCGACAGTTCCTCGCGCGTCACGCGGTGGTGCCGGTTGAGCTTCGCCCGCGCGAGCAGCCGCAGCCACACGGCCTTCAGGTCCTCGGGATCGACCCGCGGCGGCAACTGCAGGTCGAGGCGCTCGAACAGCACGTGGGCCACCTCGAAGTCGCGGCCCACCTGCGGCATCGACGCGAGTTGCTGTGCCGCAAGCTTGATCTGCTCGTACTCCAGCAGGCGGCGCGCGAGTTCCGCGCGAGGATCTTCCTCCTCGGCGGTGGCCGTCGGGGGCCGCGGCAGCAGCATGCGCGACTTGATCTCGATCAGCAGCGCGGCCATCAGCAGGTACTCCGCCGCCAGCTCCAGCCGGTTCTCGTGCATCACGTCGATGTACTCGAGGTACTGGCGCGTCAGCTGCGCCATCGGGATGTCGAGCACGTTGAGGTTCTGCTTGCGGATCAGGTAGAGCAGCAGGTCGAGCGGCCCCTCGAAGCTCTCCAGGATGATCTGCAGCGCATCCGGCGGGATGTAGAGATCCTGCGGCACCGCCAGCATCGGCTCGCCGTGGATGCGCGCGACGCCCGCGACGACCGCCACCACCGGTGGCGCGTCCGCCTCGCCGACGGCCAGCCCGGCCGGCGCGGGCACGGCGGGATCGATGGTCTCGGTCGCGGCGTCCGCGGGCAGGGGAGTCGTTGTCATGGCGCGGCGCAGTTTACCGCAGCCTGACCGTCAGGGCCGGCCACGGACGCAGGCATGGCTAGTCGTAATCGAGCCCCATCGCCTCGCGCACGTCGCGCATCGTCTCTCCGGCGAGCGCCCTCGCCTTCTCGCAGCCGTCGGCGACGATGCTGCGCAGCAGGGACGGGTCTTCCTGGTAGGGCCGCGCACGTTCGCGCATCGGCGCCTGTTCCTCGAGCACCCGGTCGATCACCGGCTGCTTGCATTCGAGGCAACCGATGCCGGCCGTCCTGCACCCCTCCTGCACCCATTGCCGCACCGGCTCGGGCGAATACACCTGGTGGAACGTCCACACCGGGCAACGTCCGGGCTCGCCCGGATCGGTGCGCCGCACCCGCGCCGGATCGGTCGGCATCGTGCGGATCTTCTTCACCACGCTGTCCTGGTCTTCGCGCAGCGAGATGGTGTTGTTGTACGACTTCGACATCTTGTGCCCGTCCAGGCCGGGCATCCGCGAGGCCTCGGTGAGCAGCGCCTCGGGCTCGGCCAGGATCACCTTTCCGCCGCCCTCGAGGTAGCCGAACAGCCGCTCGCGGTCCGACAGGTTCAGGTTCTGCACTTCCTCGAGCAGTGCGCGCGCCGACTCGAGCGCCTGGTCGTCGCCCTGCTCGAGGTAGCGGGCGCGCAGGTCGCGGTAGAGCTTCGCGCGCTTGCTGCCCAGCCGCTTGATCGCCGCCTCGGCCTTGTCCTCGAAGCCGGGCTCGCGGCCGAAGATGTGGTTGAAGCGCCGCGCGATCTCGCGTGTGAACTCGATGTGCGGCACCTGGTCCTCGCCCACCGGTACCTGGTTGGCGCGGTAGATGAGGATGTCCGCCGCCTGCAGCAGCGGGTAGCCGAGGAAGCCGTAGGTCGACAGGTCCTTCTCGGCGAGCTTCTCCTGCTGGTCCTTGTAGGTCGGCACCCGCTCCAGCCAGCCAAGCGGCGTGATCATCGACAGCAGCAGGTGCAGCTCGGCATGCTCGGGCACCTTGGACTGCAGGAAGATCGTCGCATGCGCAGGATCGATGCCGCCGGCGAGCCAGTCGATGACCATCTCCCAGGCGTTCTGCTCGATCACCTGCGGCGTGTCGTAGTGGGTGGTCAGCGCATGCCAGTCGGCGACGAAGAACAGGCATTCGTGCTCGTGCTGGAGCCGCACCCAGTTCTTCAGCACCCCGTGGTAGTGGCCCAGGTGAAGTGCGCCAGTCGGCCGCATCCCCGACAGCACGCGATCGGCATACATCGTGTTCGACTCCGTCTGTAGCGACCGCCGGAAGTGCGTTCGCAAGGTTGCGAGTATAAGCAACCCGGGCCGTGGACACCGTATCCCGGCCCGCGAGCGCCCGGCTCAGCGATCGTTGCCGAGCACCGCCGCGCTGCCCCGTCCCTGCCGGGTGATCTCGGGCGGATCGCGGGTGAGGTCGATCACCGTGGTCATGTCGATACCGCAGGAGCCGCCGTCCAGCACCAGGTCGAGGTCGCGCTCGAGCCGCTCGCGGATCTCGATGCCGTCGTTCACCGGAAGGTCGTCGCCGGGCAGCAGCAGCGTCGAACTGAGCAGCGGCTCGCCCAGTTCCGCCAGCAGCGCGGCGACGATGCGGTGCTCGGGCACGCGCAGTCCGATCGTCGATCGCTTCGGATGCATCATCCGGCGCGGAACCTCACGCGACGCCTCGAGGATGAACGTGTAGCTTCCCGGCGTTGCCGCCTTCAGCAGCCGGAACTGCCGGTTGTCGACGCGGGCATAACGTCCCAGCTCGCCGAGGTCCTTGCACACCAGCGTGAAGTGGTGGTGCAGCTCGAGCTGCCGGATGCGCCGGATACGCTCCGCCGCGTCCTTGTTGCCGAGCTGGCAGCCGAGCGCGTAGCAGGAATCCGTCGGGTAGGCGATCAGCCCGCCCCCCTGCACGATGGCCGCCGCCTGGCGCAGCAGGCGTACCTGGGGGTTGTCCGGATGGATCACGAAGTATTGCGACATGTCGAAACCATGGACGCGCTGTGGGATGGCCGGCGGGCCTCTGCCTGCCGCGCCGCGGCACGCACGCCGCCGGACCGACGGACCGGGGCATGCTTGCGAAATTCCCCGGACCGTAGCACGCTCCGCCGGTCATCGACAGCACCGGTGCGGCGACGCCCCGGCCCGCCGTCGGAAAGTCCCCGGCAAGACAGGCCCAACCGCCGAAGGAGGTGAACCATGTACAAGCACATCCTGTTTCCGACCGATGGATCCGAACGCGCCCAGAAGGCGCTGTCACACGCGATCGGACTGGCCAAAGCGGTCGGCGCGAAGATCACCGCGTTGCACGTGGTACCCGAGTACTACCCGCCGGTGTACGAGGATTCCGGGCCGTTCGACCCCGAGATCGAGGCCCGATTCGAACGCGAGGCGGTGAACCGCGCCGGCCGCTTCCTGTCCCAGGTGACCGAGGCGGCCGAGGCCGCCGGCGTGCCCTCCGGTGCCGTGCACGTGACGAGTTACCACACGGCAGACACGATCATCAAGGTAGCCGAGGAGCAGGGCTGCGACCTGGTGGTTATGTCCTCCGGCGGCCGCAGCGGGCTCGCCAGCCTGCTGCTGGGCAGCGAGACGAAGAAGGTGCTTGCCCATACGAAGGTACCGGTACTGGTCTGCAAGTGACCGCGCCCTTCGACCTGACCATCCGCAACGGCACGCTGTCGACCGCGAGCGAGACCTTCCGCGCCGACATCGGCGTGTCCGGCGGCCGGATCGCCGCGCTGGCGCACCAGCTGCCGCCCGGCAAGGCCGACATCGATGCCGAGGGCCGCTGGGTCCTGCCCGGTGGCGTCGACAGTCACACCCACATCGAGCAGCGCTCGAGCAGCGGCGTGATGTGCGCGGACGACTTCCGCAGCGGCACGATCTCGGCGGCCTTCGGCGGCACGACGACGATCATGTCGTTCGCAGCCCAGCATCGCGGCGACAGCCTGCGCGACGTGGTGGCCGACTACCATGCGCGCGCCGTGGACAAGGCGGTGGTGGACTACGCGTTCCACCTGATCATCTCCGACCCGCGTCCCGAGGTGCTGGACGGCGAACTGCCCGGCCTGATATCGGGCGGCATCCGTTCGTTCAAGGTCTACATGACCTACGAAAAGCTGAAGCTCGACGATGGCCAGCTGCTCGACGTGATGGCCGTCGCCCGGCGCGAACGCGCGATGGTGATGGTCCATGCCGAGAACCACGAGGTGATCCAGTGGATCGCGCGCCGGCTGCTCGATCGCGGACACCGCGCCCCGCGCTTCCACACCGTGGCGCATGCGCCGATGGCTGAAGCCGAGGCGACGCACCGGGTGATCGCACTGTCGACGCTGCTCGAGCAGCCATTGCTGGTCGTGCATGTGTCGGACCCGACCGCGATCGGGCACATCCGGGCAGCACAGACCCTGGGCGTGCAGGTGCATGGCGAAACCTGTCCCCAGTACCTGTTCCTCACCGCCGAGGACACGGACCGCCCCGGCCTGGAAGGCGCGATGTGGTGCTGCAGCCCGCCGCCGCGCGACGCAGCCGCCCAGGAAGCCGTCTGGCGGGCACTGCAGAACGGGACGCTGAAGCTGTTCTCGTCGGACCACGCCCCTTACCGCTTCGACGCCAGCGGCAAGCTCCCACTGGGCGCGGACACGTCGTTCAAGGAGATGGCCAACGGCGTGCCCGGCATCGAGCTGCGGCTGCCCCTGCTGTTCTCGGAAGGGGTGATTGCCGGACGCATCACCGTCAACGAGTTCGTCGCGCTGACCGCGACCAACCATGCGCGCATGTACGGCCTGCACCCGCGCAAGGGCACGCTGGCGGTCGGCTCGGACGCGGACATCGTGCTCTGGGACCCGGACCGGCGCACCACGGTCGACTGGTCGATGCTGCACGACAACGTCGGCTATACCCCTTACGCAGGCCGCGAGCTGCGCGGCTGGCCGGTGACGGTCGTGCGGCGCGGCGAGGTCATCGTCGACAACGGCAGGTTGCATGCCGCCCCGGGTTCGGGCCGCTACCTGCGTTGCGACGTGCCGCAGGCACTGCAGCTGGAACGGCCTGCGCCACCGGAGCACAGGCTGTTCTCCTGAGGCAGGCCCTACTTCTGCAGCGAGTCGCGGATCTGCCGCAGCAGCACGACCTCTTCGGGGTCGGCGGGCACGGGCGGCGGCGGCGCTTCGGCCTTGAGCTTGTTGATCCACTTCACCAGCATGAAGATGATGAACGCGAGGATGACGAAATTGATCAGGATGGTGATGAAGCTGCCGTAGGCGAACACCGGGATGCCCGCCTTCTTTAGCGCATCCAGGTTCATCGCGACATCCGGCGGGACGGCGCTCAGGGCGATGAAGAAGCTGGAGAAGTCGAGGCCGCCGACGACGCGGCCGACCACCGGCATGATGAGGTCGCCCACCACGGAATCGACGATCTTCCCGAACGCGGCGCCGATGATCACGCCGACGGCGAGGTCCATCACGTTGCCCTTTACCGCGAAATCCTTGAACTCCTGCAGCATCCCCATCCATCCCTCCGTTTGCATTTTGTGCGAATCGTGCGAATCGTGCGAACCGCGGACTGACGGGCTGCGAGAGGCAGGCGGCGCGCGGCTCCATACATGGTAGAAACCTTTCCTGCATGATAGCAGTGCATCCCCGATCACAGTGCCCGTCGTCGCAACCGCTGGTGCCGCCATGAACATCCTGCTGGTAAACCCAAACGTCACCGACCGCATCACCGAGGTCATGCTCGAGGAGGCGCGTCGATCCGTATCGCCGGGCACCCGGGTGACCGCCGTATCGGCGCCGTTCGGGACGCAGTACGTCGAGAACCGCGCGGAGGCGGCGATCGCCGCGCATGCGGTGCTCGACGCGGTGGCGACCCATGGCGCAGGCTGCGACGCCGTCATCGTCGCTGCGTTCGGAGACCCGGGCGTCGAGGCGGTGCGCGAGCTGTTCGACATGCCGGTGGTCGGCATCTCGGAGGCAGCCTTCCACATGGCCTGGATGCTCGGGAGGCGCTACTCGGTGGTCTGCCTCACCCCGCGGCTGCGCACCTGGTACCTGGAGTGCGCGCGCGACGTCGGCCTGGATGGCCGGCTTGCAAGCGTGCGCTCGCTGCCCCGGCTCGATGCCGACATCACCGAGGCGAAGGACGCCGCACGCGATGCGCTGCTCGAACAGTGCCGGCGCGCCGTCGAGGATGACGCCGCCGAGGTACTGATCGTCGGTGGCGGGCCGCTGGCCGGCCTCGCGCGCGAGATCGCCCACCGGCTACCCGTCCCGGTGATCGACGGCGTGAGCTGTGCGGTACGCCTGGCGGAGGCCCTGGTCGGGCTTGCACCGTCCGTGCCGTCCGCCGGCAGCTTCGCACGCCCTCCGGCCAAGGCGGCGCGCGGCCTGGGCCCTGCCCTGCTCGCGCGGATCAGCCGCGTGGCGGAATGACCGCGGCCAGCCCGGGCGCGAGAACTTCGCTGCCGTAGTCGGGGATCGGCTGCGGCGGCGCATGGAACTTGCGCACCTTCGAGTGGCTGATGCCCATCGCGACGAACGCCTCGGCCATCTTTACGCCCGCGA
The DNA here is from genome assembly GCA_021298815.1 of Betaproteobacteria bacterium. Lineage (GTDB taxonomy): Bacteria > Pseudomonadota > Gammaproteobacteria > Burkholderiales > CAIKXV01 > CAIKXV01. The sequence continues at coordinate 10,192 of JAJTHE010000013.1, forward strand.
CCACCGGATCTATCACCGGCACGCCCGACAGTTCGGACAGGGCCTCGTCATAGCCGCACAGGCCGGCACAGGCCAGGATGACCACCTCGGCCTGGTCGCGACTGACCAGCTCCTTCACCTGCACGGACAGGTCGCGCAGGGCCCGCTCGCGATGGGTGGCGGCTTCCTCGACGTTGATGTTGATCGCGCGCACCGACGCGCACTTCGCCTCGAACCCGTACAGCCGGACGAGGTCCTGCTGATAGGGGATGAACTGTTCCAGCATGGTGAGCGTGCTGAAGCGGTGCCCGAGCAGGCAGGCCATCGCCATGCTCGCCTCCGAGATCGACACGACCGGGATGTCGAGCAGTTCCTTCAGCGCATGGATGCCCACGTTGCCGAAGCCCGCCAGCACGACCGCGTCCGGAGGGTCCTCGGCCACCCGGCGGCGTACGGCCTCGATCATGTGCGGCGCGCTCATGTAGTCGCCATACGCGCAATCGATGCTGCGCGTGCCGTTGGGCGAGGAAAGCCCGGCGATCACCGTACCCGGCAGGGCACGGCGGCGCGCCGAGGCGAGGATCACGTCCAGCACCACGTCGGAGGTATTCGGATTTGCAACCAGCAGTTTCATCGTCGTCCCGTGTGCTGCATGAGTGGATGCCCGCCGTGCGACGGCCTCAGCCGCCGAGCAGTTCGCGGTTGACCACGTTGATCGGCGCGCCGCGCTTCCAGGCCAGCACCTGCTCGAACGCCGACTCGAACATGGTCTCGAAGCGGTCGCGGGTGACGTAGCCCACGTGCGGCGAACACACCACGTTGTCCATCGACACCAGCGGATCGGCGGCACCGGTCACCGGCTCCTCGTCGTAGACGTCGAGCGCGGCATGCCCGGGACGGCCGGCGCGCAGCGCCGCGAGCAGCGCCCCCGGCTCGACAAGCGCGGCGCGGCTGGTGTTCACGAACAGGGCATCCGGCTTCATCGCGGCGAGGTCGGCCGCGGTGACGATGCCGTCGGTCTCCGGCAGCATGCGCAGGTGCAGCGTGACGATGTCCGAGGTGGCGAAGAAGGAACGCTGGTCGCTGGCCGTCGCGTACCCGGCCTCGCGCGCTCGCTGCAGGCTTCCCTCGCGCCCCCAGACCAGCACGTCCATGTCGAACGCGCGCCCATAGGACGCCACCAGCGCGCCGATCCAGCCGTAGCCGAACACGCCCAGCCGCAGGCCGCGCAGCCCGCGCCCGAAGCGGGTCTGCCAGCGTCCCTCGCGCAGCGCATGCGCCTCCTGGGGGATGTAGCGCATCGACGCGAGGATCAGGCCCCAGGTCAGCTCGGCCGTGGTGTACGAGGGACCGGTGCGGCTGGTGCAGACCAGCACGCCGCGCCGGGTGCAGGCCGGCACGTCGATGTGCGGAATGACGCCGGTCTGACTGATGATGCGAAGGTTTGGCAGGCGGTCGAGCAGGCTGGCAGTGATCTTCGTGCGCTCGCGCGACAGGACGAGCGCGTCGAACCCGCCCAGGCGCCGCCCGAGTTCGTCGACATCGGTCAGCGGGTCGCGGAACACCGTCACGCGGTGCCCGGCAAGCTTGCCGTAGGCAGCGAGCGTCGGCACCACGCCGAGGAAGTCGTCGAGGATGGCGATGTTCAACGCGGGACTCCGTTCTCGGGGAAGGACGCTCAGTTGAGCTGGGTCACGAACTTGGTGACCAGGTAGCCGTCAAACGTCTCGGCCCCCCCTTCGCTGCCGTAGCCGCTGTCCTTGACGCCACCGAACGGCGTCTCGGACAGCGCGATGCCGAAGTGGTTGATGTTGACCATGCCCGCCTCGATCGCGTTCGAGATCGCGGTGGCGTTGCGCGACGAGCGGGTAAACGCATAAGAGGCAAGGCCGTACGGCAGGCTGTTCGCCCGCCGTACCACTTCGTCGAAATCGCTGAAGCGCACGATCGGGGCGATCGGCCCGAAGGGCTCCTGCGTCATCAGCTTCGAGTCGTCCGGCACGTCGGTGATGACCGTCGGCGAGAAGAAATTCCCGGCACCGTCCATCTTCGAGCCGCCGACGATGACCTTGCCGCCACGCCGGTCGGCGTCGTCGACGAAGCTCTCCATCGTCGGAACGCGGCGCTGGTGCGCCAACGGACCCATGCGCGTGTCCTTTTCCAGCCCGCTGCCCACCTTCAGCGACGAGGCGACCGCGGCGAACTTCTCGACGAACCGGTCGTAGGCGAGTTCGTGGACGAACATGCGCGAAGGCGATACGCACACCTGCCCGGCATTGCGGTACTTCATGTTGGCCAGCAGTTCGGCCGCGCGGTCGACATCGGCATCGTCGAACACGATCGCCGGCGAATGGCCGCCGAGCTCCATCGTGCAGCGCTTCATCAGCGACCCGGCCAGCGCTGCCAGCTGCTTGCCCACCGGGACCGACCCGGTGAAGGAGATCTTGCGCACGATCGGCGACCGGATGAGGTAGTCGGACACCTCGGCCGGCACGCCCCAGACGATGTTCAGGCAGCCCGCAGGCAACCCGGCGTCGGCGAACACCTGCGCGATGATCACGACCGCGCTGGGCGCGTCCTCCGGCCCCTTGAGGACCAGCGTGCAGCCGGCGCCGATCGCCGCCACCACCTTGCGGATCGCCTGGTTGAACGGGAAGTTCCACGGCGTGAACGCGGCGCACACGCCGATCGGTTCACGCAGCACGAGCTGGCGCACCCCGTCCACGCGCGGCGGGATCACCCGGCCGTAGATGCGGCGGCATTCCTCGGCGTGCCACTCGCAGTGTTCGGCACCGCCCATCACCTCGGCCATCGCCTCGGCGTAGGGCTTGCCCATGTCGAGCGTGATGCCGCGTGCCATCTCCGGTGCGCGCTCGCGGAACAGCTCGGCGGCGCGGCGCAGGATCTTCGAGCGCTCGACCGGGGAGCTCTTCTTCCACGACTGGAACGCCCGATCGGCCGCGGCCAGCGCATGGTCGAGGTCCTCGCGCGTCGCATGGGGCAGCCGGCCGATGACCTCGCCGGTGGCCGGGTTGGTCACGTCCTGTTCTACCCGCCCCTCGGCACCGATGAACTTGCCGTCGATGAACAGGGACAGCCGGGGATAGGCAGGCGTCGACACGGTATCCATTGAAGCTCCTCGGTGGGAAAACGCAAAGGCGGAACCCCCAAGGGTAGCCCCGGCAGGCCGCCCGGTTCAACCAGTGCGTTTCACCGCCCCGGTGCCGGCGCCTGCGCGAGCAGCCTTTCGATCTCGCGCACGAGCTTCGGGTCATCCGGACGCATCGCGGTCGGGAAGCTCTGCACCCGGTTTCCGCTGCGGTCGACCAGGTACTTGTGGAAGTTCCATCCGGGCGCGGTGCCGCTGCGCCGGGTGAGTTCGGCGTGGAACGGATTGGCCTTGCGCCCGGACACCGCGGTCGGTTCCATCATCGGGAAAGACACGCCGTAGTTGAGCTTGCAGAATTCGGCGATTTCCCGGTTGCTGCCCCGCTCCTGCTGGAAATCGTTCGAAGGAAAGCCGACGACCACGAGCCCGCGCGGCGAGAGTTTCCGGTGCAGCGCCTCCAGCTGCTCGTACTGCGGGGTGAATCCGCACTCGCTCGCCGTGTTGACCACCATCAGCACCTTGCCGCGGAACTGGCACAGGGAGATCGGCTTGCCGCTGATCAAGTCCGGGAAGGCATGGTCGAGCAGCGACGGACAGGCCCACGACAAGCCGGCAGGACCGGCCGCAGGCGCCTGGACCGGCACTTGTGCCGGTGCCTGGGCCTGGCCCTGGGCGACCGCCAGTCCCGCGAACGCCGCCAGCCCCGCGCCGAACAGACCTGCCGCCAGCCACCCTGCCCTGCCCTGAGCCGTCATGCCGACACTCCTGTCGTGGACCGGGTTAAAGTCTAACGGCCCCATGCCACTGCTGGCGGATGTACATGGATTGACCACACGACGACCGGATGCGCCCGACGGGACACGGGTCGTTCCCGCCACGGGGCATGCAACGCGAACCAAATGCAGGAGCCGGAAATGCCATTCGAGTGCCACCGCCCCCGGGATGCAGCGACCGATGGCCCCGGGATGCCCGCGCGGCGCCGGGGCGACGCCTGATGGCCGGCCCGGAGCGCGCGCTGTTCCTGAGCTACCGGCGCGCGGACACCGGCGGCTATGCCGGCCGCCTCGCCGATGCACTGGAAGCACGCTTCGGCGAAGGCAGCGTGTTCCATGACGTCGAGACGATCCTGCCCGGTACCGACTTCGCGGCCGCCATCGAAGCGGCGATCGCCTCGGCGTCGGTGGTGCTGGTGCTGATCGGCGACGACTGGCTGGACGCACGCGATGCCGCCGGCCACCGACTGCTCGACCGTCAGGACGACTTCGTCCGGCTGGAAGCGGCCAGTGCGCTGGCCAGTGGCAAGGCGGTCCTGCCACTGCTGGTGGAAGGCGCCAGGATGCCCGCGGCGGCCGACCTGCCAACGGACCTGCAGCGCCTCGCGCGCCAGCAGGCGCTCGAACTGTCCGACAGCCGATGGGCTCACGATGTCGACCGTCTGGTCGACGCGATCCGCCGCTGCGGCGGCATCGCCCCGGCGCGGGCGCCGGCGCCGGCCTCGGCGGCGGCGCCGGCCGTGCCGCGCCGGGCGCGGCGGTTCGCCGCGGCGGGACCGGGTGCCGCAGTGGTCGTCGGTGGCGCGCTCTTCGTGGGCAGCCGCCGCCCGCCCGATCTGGCCGGACGCTGGGACCTGCCCACCGGCAGCTTCTGGACCGTGAGCCAGGAAGGACCCAACCTGATCATCGAGGAAACCCACTACCTGTCGCGCGAGGTATGGAAACGCGGCACCGGCCGGATCAAGGGTTCGACGATACGCGTGTCGCTCGACTGGGTGTTCGAGCGCTTGCCGCCGCAGACGGGTACCTTCCGGCTGTCGGAGGACGGCCGGACGCTGGTCGGCGGGCTCGGCGTGCCGGACCGCGAACCCGGGAAGACCCGGGTCGCCCCGACGGTGCTGGTGAGGCGCTGAACATGAAGCCGCATGCATTCATCGCGATGCCCTTCGGCATCAAGCCCGGCCACGACGGCACGCCGATCGACTTCAACCTCGTGTTCGAGCGCCTGATACGGCCGGCGCTGGAACAGGCCGGCTGCACGGTGTTCAGGGCCGACGAGGAAACCCGCGCCGGCGACATCCGCACCGACATGTTCCAGGAACTGCTGGTGGCCGACCTCGTGCTGGCCGACCTGACGCTGGACAACCCGAACGTCTGGTACGAACTCGGCGTACGCCATGCGCTGCGTGCGCGCGGCGTCGTGCTCATCCAGGGGCCGCGCGCGACCCAGCCGTTCGACATCTACACCGACCGCAAGCTGCGCTACGCCATCAAGGACGGCGCGCCGGACCCGTCCCGGCTCGACGTCGATCGCGACCGGCTCGCGGCGATGGCGCGCGACACGCTCGCCGCCAACAGCGTGCGCAAGGTGAGCCCGGTCTACGTGCTGCTCGACCACCTGCGCGAACCACAGTGGCGCGAACTGCTGCTGAAGGGCGACAACGAGTTCAGCCGTGCCTACGACGCCTGGTGCAGCCGGCTCGAGGTCGCGCGCCAGAAGAACAGGCCGGGCGACATCCTGGTGCTCGCGGCCGAGACGCCGACGCGGGCACTCGCGCTGGAGGCACGCCGTGCCGCGGCCGAAAGCCTTATGAAGCTGCGCCAGTTCGACTTCGCGCTCGAACAGATCGACGCGGCACTGGCCATCGACGACTGCGACCGTGCCTCGCGTATCCGGCGCGCGCTGTGCCTTGCGCGGCTCCGGCGCTTCGAGGAGGCGCGTGAAGCCGTGCAGCAACTGGAGGAATCCTTCCCCCGGGACCCCGACATCTGCACGCTGGCCGGCCGCATCGAGATGCAGAACTGGATCCAGCGCTGGCGCGGCGATCCGGTCGAGGACGGCGAGGCTGCGGCCGCGGCCGCAGACGGCGCCACGCTGCCAGGGACCACGGCAGGCATCCCGCTGCGGCAGGCAGCCGCCGACGAGGAAGCGGGGTTGGCCTACGCGATCGAGCCGTTCCGCACCGCGTTCACGCTCCAGCCCTCCAACTACTATGCAGGCATCCACTGGCTTATGCTGGCGATGGTCCATGCGCACCTGACCGGTCGGACCGATTCTTCCCTGCTCGAACAGGTGACGGGGGGCGTGCACTGGTCCTGCCTGAGCGCACGCGAGCGCGATGCGCGCGACTATGCGGCACGTGCGAGTTATGCGGAACTCTGCCTGCTCTGCTTCGACGCCGCGCAGGCCCGCAGCGCATGGAGCGCGGCCGTGGCCGCAGCCGACCGGGACTGGTTCGCACTCGATTCATCCCGGCGCACCCTCGCCGTGCTGCGCGACCTCGCGTTCCGGCCGCAGGAAACCGCCACCGCGCTGTCGATCGTCGACCGCGAGATCGCGCGGACCGCTTCCCCGTTCCGTCCGCGCCAGGTGCTGCTGTTCAGCGGCCACATGACGGATGCGGCCACCCGGCCCTCACCCCGGTTTCCGTCGGACAAGGTGGATGCCGCGGCGGCCCGGCTCGCCGCCGCGCTCGACCAGGGCGGCGCCGGCCCGGACGACCTGGCCCTCTGCCAGGCAGCGGCCGGCGGGGACCTGCTGTTCCTGGAAGCCTGCCAGGCGCGCGGCGTGCCCTGCCAGCTGATGTTGCCGTTCCCGGAGCCGGAGTTCATCGAACGTTCCGTGCTTCCGGTCAAGGATGGCGAGGCCTGGCGCGAACGGTACTTCGCGGTGAAGGCGAAACTGGCCCTGCCGCCACGGGAGATGCCGGTGGAGCTCGGATCCTTGCCTGAAGCGGCGAACGCGTACGAGCGGTGCAATTCCTGGCTGCTGAACACCGCCCTGGCCTGGGGCATCGACCGGGTGCGCTTCTTCACCCTGTGGAACGGCGGTGGCGGCGACGGACCCGGCGGCACGGCACACATGTACGAGGAAGTGAAGCGGCGGACCGGCCGGGTGCACTGGATCGACGTGCGGACCCTCTAGCCGACCGGCCGCTCCGGCAGGGTAGAGGCAGCAGCCTCGAACAGCGCGTCGCGCAACCGTGCCATGCCGGCCTCGTCGTCGCGCGGCATGTCGATCCACCGGGTCGACACGGCGCCGCCCGACCTGGCACCGCCGGAGAGGGTCCGTTCGGCCAGCGCACGATCGGTCTGCGCGTCCGCGACGAACACGCAGCGGTGGAGGCTTCCCAGCCGGCCGAGCTGTTCCAGCTCGAACACGCAGCCGGCGTTGCGGCTGTCGAACCCGCGCAGGTCCATCAGCACGACCCGGGTGTGCAGCAGCAGCCACTGCAGCGTCGCGCGCCAGGTGTCGTCGAAGCAGAAGAACTCCTCGACGCGGTAGCGACCGTCTGGGTCGGCCTGCGCGCGCAGGCCTGCGAGACGCCGCTCCAGTCCGGCCTCGTCGGCCACGTAGCTGGCTTCGATCTCGCCGTGCGCGAACGCCAGCGCTTCATCGACGTCGATCGAGCGCACGGCAAGGTCGGCACCGGCGATCATCGCCACCGGCCCGGTGAAGCGCCAGTGCGCCGCCACCGCATCGAACAGTCGTTCGGTGCGGGCCTGGTGCCCGAACACGCGCAGCAGAAGCAGGGACGGTCCGCCGGCGGCACTGCCGGTGCGCTGGATGCGCAGCAGCAGTCGAACCGAGACGAAGTAGCAGGCCCAGGCCCCGGTCGCGCAGCCCAGGGCCAGCCAGCCCCCGTACTGCCACAGCGCGGCCACGCCGAACGCTGCGATCACGCCCCACCACGCATCGGCAAGCAGCTGCATGTCGCTGAAGCGCCGGGCCCGGTAGCGCGCAGTCAGCGCGGCGGTGCCGCGCCAGGCCAGCCAGCCGGCCGGCAGCGCCAGCAGCAGCACGAGGCCGGACGGACCCACCGCCATCGCCGCCGCCAGCAGCGCAGTCTCCTGCACCGGCCCGCTGCCGGCGAACAGCTGAACGAAAACATGGTAGACGGCCGCGACCACCAGCGACAGGCTCATCACCACGAGCAGGACGAGCGGCATCACGTTGCGCAGCCGCGGCCGCCCGGTCGCCCAGACGAGCACGGCCGGCAGCGCGGCGTTCATGGCAAACGCGATGGCGAAATAGAAGGCATTGGCGAGCAGTTCGGGGCTCAGCGCGGTGCCGGTGACCAGCCGGATGGCGGTCGGCACGAGGATCGACAGTCCGGCGCCCGTGGCCATCGCGATGGCTACCGCGAACCAGGTCTGCCGCCGGCCCAGGTGCAGGAGGGCCGCGACGATGAACAGCGTGGCGCTCCACACCGGGAACCACCAGACGAAGGCGCGCAGCATGCCGAGGCCATCGGTCGATTTTGCCCATGCCTCGTGCATCGGCGGCGCATGCAGGATCGCGGCCGACAATCCGAACGCGACGGTATATGCGATCGCGATGCGGCGGCGCACCGCACGCGCGCGCTGCGCGAGCGGGGTGGCGCCCTGCGCCGGCGGAGACGGCTGCGACGACGCCTGGAAGGGCACAGGCTGGTCGCCGGGCGTCCACCCCGGCGCGCGGGGCGACCGGTGGTCGATGCCGCCCGCCAGCGATTCGGTCCGCATCGTGCGGGCGACCGCGCGCCGGTAGAGCAGCAGGAAGACGGCGGTCACCGCCAGCGACACGACCACGCCGCTCAGCAGCGTGAAGAGGATCTGTCCGGACTGGATGCCTGACATCGGACGCCCACGCCTGCGCGATCTGCGCTAATGTGCAGCACCCTAACGCCTGGGGACTCCGATGGCAATCGATGGTTCCGCAGCGGATGGCTCGGCTGCGGATGACGCAGCGGCGCGCGCGATCGCTGCACAGGGTGCAACCGCTGCAGGCGTTGCGCCCGCCGGTCCAGGGGACCCCGCAGCGCATCCGCGATCGCCGCAGCGTCCGGCGTCCCGCTACCTGCCCGGTTGGGCGCGCTTCATCGTCGCCCTGTGGCTGATATGCCTGCTGCTGCTCGGTTTCCAGCAGCTTTCCGTGCTTCTATTCACCTTCGCGACAGGCAGATAAAGCATGCCTCGGCCGGCAACGGACGGTGCAGGGACCGGGCATGCATCAAGGCTGCTGGGGACGCGCGGTCAGTGGTACCGGGAACGCTCCACTGCCGAAGCGATCGGCGTTTCCTCGAGGCCTAGCGTCCGCCAGCGCTTGATCCCGCCAGCCAGTTCAACCGCCGTCAGGCCCCGCAGGGTGAGCAGGTGCACCGCGCGCGCGGACAGCGTGCTCCACTCGTCCCAGCAGTAGACGACGATCGTCGCGCCCTGGGGCAATTGGCGCCAGCGCACCTCGATTTCTTCCACCGAAAGGACCTGCGCATCGGGAAGCGTGCTGCGCAGCATCTCCTTCGGACTGTTGCGCACGTCGACCACGACGATCCGGTCGCCGGAGCGCTTGCGCAGCGCGATCAGTTCAGCCGGTTCGATCGACCGGATTTCATCGACGGACCGCTGATTGGCACGCACGCGACGCGGCTCTGCGCCGCTCGACATCACTTCCAGACCTTTCCACGTGTCTAGCATGATCAGCCTCGGAGTTGGAACGACAAGGAAAAGACCGCTGCGGGGGTCCGCAGCGGCGAACGCGCCGACCGGGGGCATCCATCGATCCGAGCCGTGCCTTCGACAGCCACGGAAGTGGACTGCATCGGCGAACGATTGGGGATCATCGGCGCGAGGGGAGACGAATGGCGGTTTCGATTACTTGGGGATGACGACGGTGTCGATCACATGAATGACGCCGTTGGTGGTGAGGATGTCGGCCTTGATGACCTTGGCACCGTTGACGGTCACGCCGCCGGCGGTGTCGAGCTTCAGTTCCTGCCCATTGACGGTCTTCGCGTTGCCCGCCTTGACATCCTTCGCGAGAACCCGGCCCGGGACGACGTGGTAGGTCAGGACGGCGGCCAGTTTGGCCTTGTCCTTGCCCAGCGCCTCGAGCGTCTCCTTCGGCACCTTCGCGAAGGCCTCATCGGTCGGCGCGAAGACGGTGAACGGTCCCTTGCCCTTCAGGGTCTCGACCAGTCCGGCCTGCTTGATCAGGCTGACGAGCGTCTTAAACGACCCGGCGCTGACGGCAGTGTCCACGATATCCATCTTCGCGGCGTCCGCGGCGAAGGCGCCGGCGGAAGCGAAACCTAGGGTCATTGCAGTGGTCATTGCGGCAGCCAGTGAACGAAGTGATTTCATCTTGTGCTCCATTTCTTCAGGGACGGTTAAGGGGTAAAAGTGGCTGCGTCGATGTTAATTTGTCCTAGGCACAGACGCAACGGTCGAATCGTGACTGATTAGTCATTTTTTGTACAATAAAGTTCCCTGTCCGGCCGAATTTCTCGCCCCGGCCTTCCACGAAAGCGATTCGAATGAGACTTTCTTTTCAGAAACAACAGTTTGCAGTGCGAGAGGACGCCATCCTCGACGCCGTCAACGTGTTGCTGGCGAAGAAAGGCTTCGATCTGATGACCATGGACGACGTCGCGGCAGAGGTCGGCATCGCCAAGGGAAGCCTGTACAAGCACTTCGCGTCCAAGGAAAGCCTGGCCGCGGCCGCCCTGTGCCGGATGACCCGGGACACCATCGACGTGCTGGCGGCGATGCCGGCGGAACTGTCGGCGATCGAGAAGCTGAAGGCGACCCTGCGCTGGGCCCTGGAGCGGCGCCTGAAGGGCGCGGTGCCCCACCTGCCGTCGACCAGCGTCGCGCTGCAGCGCAGCCTGATGCTGAACCTTGGCTATGTACGCCTGATCATGAAGCTCAACGCCGAGCTGAAGCAGCTGGTGATCGCAGCCCAGAACGACGGGGCCCTGGACCGGACGCTGCCGCACGAGGTGATCGTCTACACGATCTACGCCCGGTCCTGCGATCCCACGCTGGAGTACCTGCGCACCAGCGGCCGCTACGACGACGCACAGACGGTCGAATACCTCGTGCGCACCTGCTTCGAAGGCCTGAACGGCTAGCCGACCCTCAGGGCAGCGGGCGGGCCTCCCGGCGCGTGAGCAGGATGCCGGCAAAGATGAGGCCGATCCCGACCAGGTGGAAAACCTCGACGCGTTCGTCGAGGAACATCCACCCCATCAGCGGTGTGTAGACAGGCATCAGGTACATGAAGGGCCCCGCCCGGCTGGCGCCGAGCACCTCGACGCCGCGGTTCCAGCAGATGTAACCGAGCACGGTGGCGCCGAGGCCTATGTAGAGCAGGCTGCCGGCCAGCGGCAGCGACCAGATGAAGCGCTCGCCCAATGCGTACTCGACGCCGGCCACCGGCAGGGACACGAGCGCGCCGAGCGCGGCCACCGCGCTGAGGAAGGTCAGCGGCGGCAGTCCGGCGGGCCGCCAGCGCAGCAGGACCGTGTAGGTCGCCCAGCTAAGCGTGGCGAGCAGGATCCAGAGGTCTCCCGCCTCCATCGCCCAGTGGACCACGGATCCGGGCTGGCCACGCGTGGTGATCCAGACGGCCCCGGCCAACGCCACCACTACGCCGACGACCACCGTCGATGCCAGCCGCTCGCCCAGCAGCACCCCCCCCATCAGGAGGATGAAGATCGGCGTGGTCGCGTTCAACAGGGAGGCCGTGGTGGCCGTGGTCGTGCGCAGGCCGATGTAGACCGGCAGGTGCTGGAACACGCTCGCAGTCAGCGCGAGCAGCAGCAGGATCGGCCATGACCGGACGATCAGCGGCCAGTGCCGGCGCACGGATGCCGCGTTGAACGCCAGCAGGACGCAGGCGGCGATCGCCCAGCGGGCGAAGGTGATCCCGCCGGGCGGCGCATCCAGCCGGATCATCCGGCCGATCACCCAGTTGCCCGCCCACAGCAGCACCGCCGCGGCCAGCAGCAGCGCGGCGATCCACGCCTTGCCGCGAGGTGCGGTCACCTCGGGCAGGCAGTCAGCGGCATGCGCGGGATTCAGCCGGCACGGATGAACCCGCGCGGCGCGCGGTGCAGGCTCTCGAACCCGGTGGCGGTGATCCGCACCAGTTCGCCCACCTGGACCCCGGCCGTGCGCGCCAGGTCGATCACGTTCGGCTGCACGACCATCGTCATGTTCTCGGCCAGCACGATATCGGGCAACGGCCCGGCTGGCCGGCTGCGGCTGCCGAGGATCGGCTGGAAGTAGCCACCCCCGAAGCCGTGGACGAGATCGTCGCAGATGGTGAAGCCGCGCGCCTCGATGACCGACGCGGCGTCGACGATCTCGTCCATCGTGCAGCCGGGGCGCATCACCGACGTGACCGCATCGTAGGCCGCCTCGGCGGCATCGTGCAGGTCGCGGTAGAGCGCCGGCGGCTCGGCCCCGACGGCGAAGGTACGCAGCACCTGCCCGCCGTAGTCCCAGAACGAGCCGGTGATCTCGGTGAACACGCAGTCGCCGTTGCGCACGATGCGGTTCATCGGATGCTGGCGCGGGATGTAGCAGTCCGGCGCCGCCATCGACGTGACCCCGAAGTAGTGCAGCTGGGTCACGCCGCCGAACGGCACGTAGGCGCGCGCCGCGATATCGCCGAGGTCGCGCTCGTTCAGGCCTTCGCACAGGCCCTCGGACAACGCCGCGATCGACGCATCGGAGAACGCCGCGCCGATGCGCAGCCAGTCGATCTCTTCCTCGGACTTGGTCAGGCGCATCCGGCTGTACACCGGGTTCAGGTCGACGAGGTCCGGGAAGGCCGCGGCGAGCTTCCGGTACTTGCCGAAGTTGAACACGCCCATGATGCCGATGCGGCGCGCGCCGCGGCGCTTGAGCTCCGCCACCACCTTTTCCAGGCTGCGGTGTTCGCTCCATTCGACGTCGCACTGCCACGCCAGTTGCTTCGCCAGCGGCGCATGGTTCACCCATTCGACGAACATCTTCGGGCACTCGCACGGATCGAACACGATGATCTGCTCGCTGGTGGTGACCCAGCCGGTCAGCCAGGAGATGCCGGTGCCGGCGCGCTGCTCGCCGCACACCAGCAGCTGGTCGACGTCGTGGTGGCGCATCACCGCGGCCAGCGCCTGCCGCCGGCGGGTCATCTCTGCATCGGAGAAGCGGGGAAAAGGCTGGTCGAGGATCGCGCGCAAGCGCGGTTCGAGGCCGAGGCGTGCCGGGTCGGCAGGCTTGAGGTGCGGCATGGAGACTCCAGGAGCGGACGGACGGTGTATCGACGGACAAACCCGATAGAATCGAAACTTTCGGCCAATGTTACCGAGCTTCGATGACCTTCGCGCTTCGCATCCACCCCACCGTCCGGCTGCCGCTCAGGCATGCCACCCTCGCCTGCCTGCTGGCCTCGACCGTCGCCGGCCCGGCGCATGCACAGGCCTGGCCTGCCAAGCCGGTACGGCTGATCCACGGCTTCGCACCGGGGAGCGCGATCGACGTGTCGATCCGGCCGCTGGCGGCCCAGCTCGCCTCGGAGTTCGGACAGGGCTTCTCGGTCGAGCCGCGACCGGGTGCCACCGGGCAGCTGGCCAACGAGTTCGTGTCGAAGTCGGCACCGGATGCCTACACGCTGCTCGCCGCGCCCGGCACGTCGCTCACGTCGGCGCCGCACCTGCAGAAGGCTCCCTACGACTCGCTGAAGGACCTCACCCCGATCGCGATGATCACGGCGTTTTCGTTCGTGCTGGTCGCCCATCCGTCGGTACCGGCCAAGACCGCGCGCGACCTGGTGGCGATCGCGAAGGCGAAGCCGGGGATCCTCACCTACGGCTCGACCGGGGTCGGCAGCGGCTTCCACCTGGCCGGCGAGCTGCTCGCCTCGCTCGGAGGGGTGAAGATGGTGCATGTGCCCTACCGCGGCGGCGGCAGCGCGACGATGCCCGACCTGATCAGCGGTCGGGTGGACATGATGTGGGAAAGTTATGCCGCGGTCCGCACGCAGGTCGAGGCCGGCAAGCTGCGCGCGATCGGCGTCACTGGCACCACCCGCATCGGTGCGCTGCCCGACGTGCCGCCGATCAACGACAGCGTCCCCGGATACGACCTGGTCGGCTGGCACGGCGTGCTGGGCCCGGCAGGCGTGCCGCGCGACGTGGTCGAGCGCATGAACGCATCGATCAACCGTGCGCTCGACCGCAAGGACCTGCGCGCCCTCTGGGCGCAGCAGGGATTCGACACGCCGCAGCTTTCGTCCGACCAGTTCGCGCAGCGCATGCGCCGCGACTACGCGTTCTACGGAAAGCTGATCAAGTCCATCGGCCTGCAGGTGCAATGACCGACGCCGTTCGATGTTGATCGCGCTGAACCGGGTATCGCTCGGCTACGGCGCAGGGCTGCTGCTCGACGAGGCCGAGTTCGTGCTCCAGGAAGGCGAGCGGGTCGGCCTGATCGGCCGCAACGGCACCGGCAAGTCGACGCTGATGAAGCTGGTCGACGGACGCATCGCCGCGGACAGCGGCGAACTGGTGCGCGCGCCCGGCCTGCGCAGCGTGCTGCTCGACCAGGAGCCGGTGTTCGACCCCGGACTTACCGTGGAACAGGTGATCGCCGGCGGCTTCGGCGAGATCGCGCAGGTGTTCGCCGAGCACCAGGCGCTGGCGCATGCAGAGGACACGCCCGCCAACGCGCAGCGCATGCAGTGGCTGCACGACCGGCTCGACCATGAACGCGGATGGGACCTGCCCTCGCGCGTGTCCGCGCTGCTGCTGACCCATGGCTTCGACGGCGCGACGCTGTTCGACACGCTGTCCGGCGGCGGGCGCAAGCGGGTCGCGCTGGTGCGTGCTCTAGCCGGCGACCCCGACCTGCTGCTGCTCGACGAGCCGACCAACCATCTCGACATGGAAGCGATCGAGTGGCTCGAGGACACGCTGCTCGGCTTCCGCGGCGCGGTGATCGTGGTCAGCCACGACCGGCGCTTCCTCGACCGGGTGATCACCCGCATCATCGAACTCGATCGCGGGCAGCTCGCCAGCTATCCCGGGTCGTTCCGCGACTACAAGGCCCGCAAGGCGCAGCAGCTGGCCGACGAGGCGGTCGCCGCGGCACGCTTCGACAAGCGGCTCGCCGAAGAGGAAGTCTGGATCCGCAAGGGCATCGAAGCCCGGCGCACGCGCAACGAGGGCCGCGTGCGGCGACTGGAGCAGCTCCGGCGCGACCGCGCCGCGCGCCGCGAACGGATCGGCCAGGTCGGCTTCAAGCTGGCCGCCGGCGATTCGTCGGGCGAACTGGTGGCCGAACTCGACCATGTCTCGGTGGCGCTGGGCGGCCGCACGCTGATCCGCGACTTCTCCACGCGCATCGTGCGCGGCGACCGCATCGGGCTGGTGGGACCCAATGGCGCGGGCAAGACCACGCTGCTGCGGATCCTGCTGGGCGAGCTGCAGGTGGACGAGGGAAAGGCGCGCCTGGGCACCCGGCTCGAGATCGCCTACTTCGACCAGTTCCGGGCGCAGCTCGATCCCGATGCGCGCCTCACCGACGTGGTCAGCCCCGGATCGGAGTTCGTCGAGATCGGCGGCACGCGCCAGCATGTGATCGGCTACCTGTCCGAATTCCTGTTCCCGCCGCAGCGGGCGCGTTCCCCCGTGTCCGCCCTGTCGGGCGGCGAACGCAACCGCCTGCTGCTGGCGCGGCTGTTCGCCCGGCCGGCCAACCTGCTGGTGCTCGACGAACCGACCAACGACCTCGACATCGAGACGCTCGACCTGCTCGAGTCGCTGCTCGCCGAGTACAAGGGCACGGTGCTCGTGGTCAGCCATGACCGCGAGTTCCTGGACAACGTGACGACCCAGGTCATCGCGTTCGCCGGCGACGGCCAGCTGGTGGAGATCGCGGGCGGCTACAGCGACTGGCAGCGGTACCGGGAAGGGCTCGCATCCGCGACGGTCACGAGCACGGGCGCCGCGCCCGGCGGGAAGGCAGCGCCCGCTGCGCCTGCCCCGGCCCAGCCGCTGTCGGCGCCAGCGACATCCCCCACGGCGCCGACGCCGAAGCAGAAGCCGCGCCTCAGCTTCAAGGAGACGCGCGAGCTGGAAGCGATACCGGCGACCATCGAGGGCATCGAATCCGAGATCGCTGCGGTCGGACTGACGCTGGCCGACCCCGCCACGTATGCCCGCGATCCGGCGGAACTGAAGGCGCTCCAGGCGCGCCTGGCGAAGCACGAGGACGACCTGGCGAACGCGATGCAGCGCTGGGAAGACCTCGAGCGCAAGGCGCGCGGCGACGCGGCCGGCTGAGCAGGCGATGCCGGCCGCGCTGCCCGAGGCGGTGGAACTGGGTGCGCTGGCGATCGCCGCCACGCTCGGCGCGATGCTGTTCTTCTGGACCTGCGCGGCGCCGATGGCGACGATGCGCCTGGAGGCCGACGTCGCCGCGAGATACCTGCGTGCGATGACTCGCGGCTACCATGCGTTCGGCGTCGCCGGCAGCACGGCCGGCGCGTTCCTGTGCGCCGGTGCCGCCCCGGCCGCCGCAGCCCTCTCCCTCGCAGCGGCGCTGGCCTTCCTGCTCGTGCGACAGGCCCTGCTGCCAGCCATCGACGCGGCGCGCGATGCCGCGATGGCAGACGCCGGCGCGGCGCATCGGTTGCAGCGCCTTCGCCGCACGAGCCTCGCGGCCGCCATCCTGCAAGTCGCCCTCCTGCTGCCGGCCTTCCCGCTGGCCCTCGCGCGCGGCTGAACGGATCGTCGCCCGGACACGCCGACGCTCGCTGCACGGCGCGTGCCCGTGCCGGCACGCGCACCATCGGACGCCGATAGCTGCCCTCGAGTGCGTCTTCATGGTGCGCCGCAATGATCGCGCCCCCGAAGATCGGCCCTGTCCCGGGCCGACCAGTTGAAAACGCAGCGGAAGCGGGCATGCAGGGCGCTTCCTTTGCACCTCAACAACTCTGGACAGGATGTTGCGACGGAGAGGACAACCTCCCCACGCCGACGGATGCCGATGACCTTCCTCGCACCCGCCGCATTCTGGCTCCTGGTCCTGCTGCCCGGCCTTCTCTTCGGGTATGTGCTGCTGCCCGGACGCAAACGCAAGGCGGTGCACTACGCAAGCCTGCAGCTCGTCATGGCGGCGCTTTCGCCGGCGACCGGCCGGCGGCGGCATGTCCCTGCCGGGCTGCTCCTGCTCTGCCTCGCCGCGGGCGTGTTCGCGATCGCGCGACCGGTGACCGCGCTGGACACGCCGGACAACGAACGCACCATCATCCTCGCGCTGGATGTGTCGACCAGCATGTCCGCCACGGACGTGGGGCGCAGCCGGTTCGAGGCCGCCAAGGCCGCAGCCGCCGCCTTCATTTCCAGCCAGCCGGCCGGCGTACGCATCGGGATCGTCTCCTTCGCCGAGCATGCAGACCTGGTCCATCCGCCGACCCGCGATCCTGCGGAAGCGATCGCATCGCTCGACCGGCTCTACCTGCAGCACGACACCAGCATCGGCGTGGGGCTGCTCGCGTCGCTGCTGGCGCTGTTTCCCGACGAGAACCTGGCAGGCCACCTGGACCTGTTCGGCATGGGCCGTTCCCCGGTGGGCGCGGGCACCGCCCCCCGGCCGCGGCGGCCGCCGTGCTGCTGGTGCTCGCCGGCATGCTGTCGGCATCGTGGTCGCACCGTCCGATGGAACGGGTACGCCCTTGCCAACGCGCGGCCAACGCGGCCACGCGCGAGGCTCAGCACGTCTTGCAGGGCAGGAACTTGCCGCTCAGGACCACCTGACGCGGTCGCCCTTCGGATGGGGTTCGCGCGGATCGCAGCCTGCCGAAGAAGCGCATCGTCGATATCGTGCGTCACTCGCCGGGCAGAACCGGGAAATCAGGAGCCCGGGTACGCAGGGGGATCGGTGCGTGCGTTCCGAGGCAGGCCACGGGCGGTGAAGAACGTCGCCGGCGTGGATAGCAGACGGCGGCCGAGCGCCTGCCGCAGGCCCCGCACGTCGGCGAGCGCGATGCCCCGGGCGCGCATCGCCATCCACATCGCCAGCGAGAAGCTCACCACCAGGTTGACGATGCCGATGAGCATCACGCCCAGCAGCCCCCATGCGAACACCTGCCAGGGCAGGGAGAAACCGGAGCCCGCCAGTGCAAAGCCGAGGTTGGCAGACGAGAACGCGATATGGCGGATGTCGATCGGCAGCCCGAGGATCATGCCGATCGTGCCCGCGGTGCCCAGCATGCAGCCGAAAAGGAAGTTGCCGAGCAGGCCACCGAGGTTCGCCTCGAGGTAGGCACCGATGCGCGCGGCGCGCGCGGGTCCGGCCAGCCGCGCCAGCCACGGCAGGCGCTCGACGCGGCACGCGAGCCGGGCGTAGCTCGCATGGTTGTCGAAGTAGCCGGTCAGCACCCCGGACAGGAACAGGAACACGCCGGCCAGCGCGGCATGCGGCAGCGCCCAGCCGGCAATGTCGAGGTCGTGCAGCAGGTGCGCAGCCTTTTCGGCGTCGACCGGGGGCGCACCGGAGAGCATGACGAACAGCAGCGACAGCAGCAGCGCCATCGGGAACGCGACAGCCACGTTGCCGAGGATGGCCGCGGTCTGGGTGCGGCCGACCGCCGCAAAGAGGTCCACCACGCGGTCGAGGTCTGCAGCCCGGCGCGCGCCATCGGCATGCAGCCCACCGAGGAAGCCGGCGAGGGTCTGCGCGGTCATCGCCGGCTGCTTGGTGGCGACCGTCAGGTGCAGCATGTAGATCACGACGAAGCCGAGCCCGTAGATCAGGCTGTAGCCCAGCGCATAGCCGATCGGCGCGAGGTCGAGCTTGCCGGTGAATATCTTCAGCAGCGCCATCGCGCCGATCAGCGCGCCCGCGCCCATCGCGGCACGCCACATCGCGTGGTAGGCGGCGCGGGTCTCCGCGATGTAGTGCTCGCCGGTCTTCGCGGCATTCTCGGTGACGCGCATCGCGAGCATCGAGACGCCGGCACCGACATGGCTGCGCAGGCTGCAGCGCTGGCTCTCGGCGGCGAGCGCCGAGCGCACCAGCGCGCTCCAGCGGTCGACCACTTCCAGCCGGCGCAGGTCGGCGTCCTCGTTGACCACGCCCGCATCGAGCAGGTAGCCGAGGTCGCTTATCCGCTGCAGCGTCTGCTCGCTGCGCCGGAGCACGTAGGACAGCCGCACGCTGGTGCCCTGCGCCACCGCGAGCCGCCGCGCACGTGCGATCACCGCCTGGCACTGGCCGACCAGCACCTGAACCTCGGCGCTGTCCAGTGCGCCCATGGCTGGGTCGGACAGGTGGGCACGCAGGGCATCCACGTAGCGCTGGCTGGCGCCGGTGAGGCCGCGGAAGCAGGCGGCGAGATCCTTGAACTCCGGCCCGAGCCGACCGAACTCTCCTTCGACGTCGGTCCCGCCGATCCGGTAGGACAGGATCAGCAGCGCCTCGAGTATCTGCACGACGATCGCCCGGGCCATCGCGTCGTCCCCGGGCGTCTCGCGCGCGATCAGGTGCCAGAAGCGGCGCGACAGGTCGGTCGGGAGGGCCGAGAACCAGACCCAGTCGCGCCGGCGATGGAACACCTGGCGCAGCGCCCCGCGCAGGTCGTCCGGATCGGGCACGTCGGCCAGCAGCCGATCGGCGACGATGCGGCCCAGTTCGGTGAAGAACCCCGTGCTCGGCAGGATGCCGCTGTCGGCGAAGAAGCCGACCAGTCGGCGTGTCGCGAGCAGGTGCAGCACGTGCCGGCGCACTTCCGCGGCCCGCGCCGGATCGGTCTCGAGCAGTTCGATCACGGCCGTGTAGCGCAGCGCCGGTCCCTCCCGGTCGGACGCATTGCGCGGACGCACGAAGTCGAACATCGCGGCCAGCGCACCGGCCGCATCTGCGGCGGGATCGGCGAACCGTGCCAGCGCGGCGGCCGCCGCGGCAGTCGACGCCGATGCCGGCGTGCCGTACGCAGCGCCGGCCATCATGGCCCGCCCTGGCGCGCGCCCTCGGCCGGCATCGGCACCAGCTTGGGCGTGGCCGGATCCTCGAAGTAGTGCGGAGACATGATCTGCACGCCACGCTCGTTGAACACGTCGAGCAGGTGCTGGTGCAGCGTGGACAGCACCTCGGCGCGCGGACGCGGCTCGCTCGGAACAGCCTGGCAGACCAGCCGGTACTCGACATAGAAGTCCGACAGGGCGGTCTGGAAGACGCGCGGCGCCGGCGCGGCCAGCACGCCCGGCGTGCGACGGGCGGCCTCGATCATCATGGCTTCGACATCGCGCCACGGCGTGTCGTAACCGATGGTGAGCGTGGTGTCGACCACGTAGCCGCGCCCCTGCACCGTGCGCGAGTAGTTCCTGGTGACCGTGTTGAGCAGCATCGCGTTCGGCATGGTCACCTCTTCCCCCATGCCGGTCCGGATGCGCGTCGTGAACGTGCCCAGTTCGGTGACCGTGCCTTCGTGGTCGGCCACGCGCACGTACTCGCCCACCCGCAGCGTGCGCGAGTACATCAGGATCAGCCCGCTCGCCCCCTGCCCCACCAGGCTCGCGCCACCGACCGTGAGCATCAGGCCGATCAGCACCGACATCCCCTTGAACGCCTCGCTCTCCGCACCCGGCAGGTAGGGATAGGCCATCACGATCGCGAACAGCCAGACGCCGATCGTGAAAAGCACCCGCGTCGGTCGCACGGTGTCGGTGTCCAGCCAGCCCAGCGCACCGCCCGGCGTGCCCGCCCGGTCGAACAGCGGAGACGCCATGCCGATCGCGGCGCGCGCCAGCATGAAGATGACCACCGCCACGAGCAGGTCGGGCAGCGCCCCGAGCACGCCGGTGGCGATGTCGGACACCACGCCGATGAAGTAGGCGGTCAGCTGCTCGCCCCACGGTCGGGTGTAGGGGAAGCGGCCGAGCACGAAGCTCAGCCACTCGTAGGCGAACAGCGCCAGCAGCATCCAGGCCGCGATCGTGATCGAGACGCTGGCCGCCTCGACCAGCTTGCCCGGCTGCAGCAGGTGTGCATCGCCGATGCGCAGGGCATCGGCCTTGGCGATGATGAGTGCCCGCGCGCGCGCGCGAAGCGCCCGCCGCATGCGCAACACCCCCCAGGCGAGCAGCGCCAGCCCCACCGTCGCGGCCAGCGCCTGCGCGAGGCCGCGCAGCAGCAGCGAACGATCCCGTCCCTCCCGCGTCTCGGCCGCCACCTGGCGCAGGGCCTCGACCGTGCGCGCAGTCGCGACCTCCAGCGTTTCGCCGCGCAGGCGGTCTGCGTCCTCGGGCAGGAGGATCATCGCGAAACGTCCATCGACCAGGATGACGGTTCCCTGGGGCTCGCTGCGGGTCGAGATCTCGCCGGGGCCGCCGAGCGCGAACAGTTCGGCGAGCGTCTGCCGGGCGCGACGCGCCCGGTCGTCGGGTGGCGCCCCCAGGAACGGCGCACGATAGGTGGCGACCGTGCGATTGAACACGGCCACCGGTGCCTCGCGCACGACGGTGGCGGGCTCGACGGGCGCAGCGGCCCATGCGGGCGCGGGCGCCTGGAACAGGCCGAGGATCAGCAGGAGCAGTGCGAGGGTGGTTGCGGCCATGTACCGGAAGGCGCGGTCGTGCCGGTTCGGCACTGTCGGATGATATCGGCAGCAGCGCCATCGAGACAGACCGACTGCATGCGCCGGAATGCCGGCCTGAAACGATGCAGACCGCTAGCCGCGGGTACGACCGGAGATCCTGCAAACGACGCCGGGCTGCTGGCGTCCCCAGGGGGATTCGAACCCCCGTTACCGCCGTGAAAGGGCGATGTCCTAGGCCTCTAGACGATGGGGACGAGGCGTGGTGCGAACTCTACGGATTGAAGCAACGACGACTGCGGAAAGCCTACTGATCGAATCTACGCATTATTGGTGGAGGTAAGCGGGATCGAACCGCTGACCTCTTGCATGCCATGCAAGCGCTCTCCCAGCTGAGCTATACCCCCACACGAGAGGCGCGAATTATACGCAGGCCAGCGCTCGCATGTAAACACGCATGCCGTTGAATGTTAGATTGTCCGGCTTGGCCTGCCTTTCCCCCTGCTCCCGGACGGAGGTACTACCCGATGCCCACACCCTCCACCAGCGCCCTCCCCGGCGCCGCAGCCGTTCTCGCCGACGCCACCCGCCAGGCGATGCCGGTCGCCACCGGGTTGTTCGAGGCCATCGCCGAGGCCACCAACGATGGCGTGGGCATGGCGCGCGAGCCCTACAGCGCGAACGAGCAGAAGGCCTCCGACCTGCTGGAGGCAAAGGCGAGGGAACTCGCACTGCACGTGGACAAGGACGTGTTCGGCAACCTCTACATGACCCTCCCAGGCCGCGACCGCGATGCCCCTGGCTGGATCACCGGCTCGCATATCGATTCGGTCCCCAGCGGCGGCAACTTCGACGGCCTGGCAGGCGTGGTTGCAGGCTTGACCGCCATCGCCGCATTGCAGGCAGCCGGCATCGTCCCCGCCACCGACATCACGGTAATGGGCGTGCGTGCGGAGGAAGCCAGTGCCTGGTATGCGGGCGCCCATGGTGGCCATATCGGCAGCCGGTCGGCGCTGGGAATCCTGCCGCCGGCGGAACTCGATTCGGCGATCAACACGCGCAGCGGACGCACGCTACGCGAACACATGGCAGAGGCTGGCTTCTCGCCCGACCGCGTGGAACTCGGCAAGGGCACGCTCGACCTCGCCCGCCATCGCGGCTGGCTGGAACTGCACATCGAGCAGGGCCCGGTGCTGGAGCGGCTGGGACTGCCGGTAGGCGTGGTAACCGCCATCCGCGGCTCGGCACGCGCGCGCAGCAGCCGCTGCCTCGGTGCCTACACCCACTCGGGCGCGGTGCCGCACGAGTACCGCAGCGACGCGGTGCTGGCCACGGTGGAACTGGTGCACAGCCTCGAGCAGGAGGCCGCCCGGCTGCGGGCCGCCGGCGGCGACCTCACCTACACCGTGGGCAAGCTGTTCACCGATGCCGGCCTGCACTCGATCACCAAGGTGCCTGGCCAGGTCGACTTCTGCCTCGAGTACCGCAGCCAGGAGCGCGCGGTGCTCGACCACATGATCGACCGCGCCCGCACCGAGGCCGCACGGATCGCCGGCGAGCGCCGCGTGGCGTTCGACCTGGGCAGCTTCTCGCCGCAGGATCCGGCGACGATGGATCCGGGCTTCCGCGCGGCGCTCAACCGCGGCGCAGTCGAACTCGGCATCCCGGTGATGGACATCCCGAGCGGCGCCGGCCACGACGCGCAGGACTTCGTGCATGCCGGGCTGCCGGCGGCGATGATCTTCGTGCGCAATGCCAACGGCAGCCACAACGCGAAGGAAGCGATGGACTATGCCGACTTCGAACTCGGCACGCGGCTGCTCGCCTGGATGATGATGCAGTAGCCGCCTTGGAGCTGCTTGCCTCAGCCCAGGTAGCGCTCCAGCCGCGACAGCACCCGCTCGCGCGAGGACAGCGCGATCACCGCATCTAGCGAAGGCGTCTGCGCAGTGCCAGCCACGATCGCGCGCAGCGGCATCATCAGCTGCGGCAGCTTCAGCGAATGCTTTGCCGCGCTGCGCTTGACCAGCCCGCCGATCTCCTCGCGCGACCAGGTGAGCATCGCCAGGTCGCTGGCGAGTTCGCGCAGCGGCCCGCGCACCGCGTCGGTCAGGTGCTGCGCCAGCAGTTCGGGCGTCGGCTCGGCCGGCGCGTAGAGCAGCCGTGCCCCGTCGGCCAGTTCCACCAGCGTGCGTGCACGGTCCTTGAACAGCTTCACCGCCTCCATCGGCAGCGGCCCGTCCACCAGCGACACCCCCGAGGCCTCGAGTCGCTGCGCGACCTCGCGGCCGAGGCGCGCATCGTCGGCAACCTTGATGTACTCGTGGTTCATCCAGCCCAGCTTCTCGGGGTTGAACTGCGCCGGCGAGCGGCTGATGTGGCGCAGGTCGAACCACTCCACGAGCTGGTCGACGCTGAACACCTCCTCGTCGCCATGCGACCAGCCAAGCCGCGCAAGGTAGTTGACCAGTGCCTCGGGCAGGTAGCCCTCCTCGTGGTACTGCGTCACGCTGACCGCGCCGTGGCGCTTGGACAGCCGCTCGCCGTCGGCGCCGAGGATCATCGGCACGTGCGCGAACTGCGGCAGGCTGGCACCGAGCGCCCGGTAGACGTTGATCTGCCGGGGCGTGTTGTTCACATGGTCGTCGCCGCGGATCACGTGCGTGATGTTCATGTCGAGGTCGTCGACCACAACGCCGAAGTTGTAGGTGGGCACGCCATCGGCACGCAGGATCACGAAATCGTCGAGTTCGGCATTGGCGAACGAGATCGGCCCCTTGACCAGGTCGTTGAAGATGACGTCGCCGCCGATCGGGTTCTTCAGGCGCACCACCGGCGGCACGTCCGGCGGCGGCGTGCGCTTCGAGTCGCGCCAGCGCCCGTCGTAGCGCGGCTTCTCGCCGCGCGCGCGCTGCGCCTCGCGCATCTCGTCCAGTTCCTGCTTCGTCGCGTAGCAGTAGTACGCATGGCCTTCGCGGATCATCCGCTCGGCGATCTCCTGGTAGCGCGACAGGCGCTGCATCTGGAACTCCGGGCCTTCGTCCCAGTCGATGCCGAGCCAGGACAACCCGTCGAGGATCGCCTGCACCGACGCCTGCGTGGATCGCTCGAGGTCGGTGTCCTCGATGCGCAGCACGAACTTGCCGCCGTGCTTGCGCGCATAGGCCCACGAGAACAGCGCGGTGCGCGCACCGCCGATGTGGAGGTAGCCCGTCGGGCTGGGGGCGAATCGGGTACGGATCGTGGTCATCGTCTGCAGTCTGTCGCGTTCTAGTGGCGCAGGTGGCCGGGGTTCATTCGACGCGCACTTTCGCGCCGTCGATCACCTTCTTCCAGCGCGCGGTCTCGCTGCGGATCCGTTCGGCGAACTGGGCCTGCGTTGATCCGACCACCTGTGCACCCTGGCTCAGGAAGAAGTCGCGCACCCTGGGCTGCTTCAGCACCGCCACCGTGTCCGTGTGCAGCCGGCCGAGGATATCCTGCGGCACGGCGGCCGGTGCCCACAAGCCCAGCCACACCACCGCCTCGAACGCACCGAGGCCGAGTTCGGCTGCCGTGGGCACGTCCGGCAACACTGGCGAGCGCACCGGCGCCGCGACGGCCAGCGCGCGCAGCTTGCCCGCCTTCACCATCGGCAGCGCGGTCAGCACCACGTCGAACATCATCGAGATGTGCCCGCCCAGCAGGTCGTTGGTGGCGAAGGCAGAACCCTTGTACGGCACATGCTGCATGCGGATCCCGGTCACCGCCTGCAGCATCTCGCCCGCCAGGTGGTTGTTGGTGCCGTTGCCGTTCGATCCGAAGGTCAGTTCGCCCGGGCGCTTCTTCGCCAGCGCGACCAGTTCCTTCAGCGTCTTCACCGGCAGCGCAGCGTTGATCACCAGCACGTTGGGCGTGTTGGCGATCTCGGTGATCGCGGCGAAATCCTTGACCGGATCGTATCCCGGCTTCGCGTACAGGCTGGGCGCGATCGCATGCGTGCTGACCGAACCGATGGTCAGCGTGTACCCGTCGGGCAGCGCGCGCGCCCCCAGTTCAGTGCCGATGGTTCCGCCCGCCCCGGGACGGTTGTCGATCACCACGGGCTGCCCCCATGTCTCGGACAGGCGCTGCCCCACCTGCCGGGCCGCAAGGTCGGTCACGCCTGCCGCCGGGAACGGCACCACGATTCGTACCGGCTTGGAAGGATAGCGATCCTGTGCCCAGGCAACGGCCGGCACGGCGAACGCAGACAGCAGGGACAGCGTGGCTGCGGCCAGGGCGGCCGGGGAAGTGCGAACGGGCATCTGCAGGGCTCCAGGATGATGCGGTGCGGCGGGGAGCCAGATTCTAGACGATGCGCAGGCAGCGGCCGATTGACCGGCGGATGCATGGCGTGATTAAATCCGCGTCCCGATGAATTCGGGCGGTTAGCTCAGCGGTAGAGCACTGCCTTCACACGGCAGGGGCCACTGGTTCGATCCCAGTACCGCCCACCAGACTCCCTCGCGGAATACATCAGGTGCAGGAAGCGCGATCTTCATCAAGTCGCCTGCACCACAAAGGTACCGAACGAACCTGCGTTGCCGTTCGCATTGGGTCTATCTTGCTGCACGTAGCACGTCCAGCCCCACGGCCAGCTCCGCCGCTGCCGCTACTGCCGTTCCGCTGCCTTGGCCATCCTGGCAGCAGCAAAGGACAAAAGCCGCCCGAAGGCGGCTTCGCGGTCCTGGCGAGAGGACAGGTCAGAACCTCATTCCTACGCCAACGGTGAAACCATTGGCCTTGAATCCATCCTTGTTCGCGTACTGCATGTAGTCGACATTGAGGCCAACCGCCTGCGTGACGGCATAGCTCAAGCCCGCGCCCCAGGAAAGGCTCGACTCGCTGTCGCGAATGGAACCGAAGCCCGGCGCGCTACCCGTGCCTTCGACGCGCGCAACCCCGACCCGCCCGAACACTTCAAAGCTGTCATTGAGCCTTGCTTTCGGCTTCAGATAGACGCCGACCGCGTTGTCTACCTTGAGCTTCACGCCCGAAATAGTCTGCCCGTTAACCTTCAGATCGCCGTCCCTCACGCCAAGCGCAACCATTCCTTCAACGGCAAGATTCCGTTGCAGATCGAAGCCGACAATCGCTCTGATCGCATTTGGCTTGCCCTTGAACTCGTTGCCATTCACATTCTGCTTGGCAGTCAGCCATGTGTAGCCGACTTCTCCATACAGTTGGGCGTGTGCGCTCGTGGCGAGGAGTGCGAGCACGGACGCGAGGATGGTTTTCTTCATGGTGACCTCTTTGTCTAGATTGTGGAAGTGTTTCTTGAAGTTCATGTGAATTACCACAATCTCACTCTAGCACATTGTTATAACAGCACTTTCATTATCGTTTACTTGAAAGTCTACGAACGGACAGGAGTGTTGCGAATTCCGCACACCCACCAGATGCTTGCAAACGCCAAAGAGCGCGCAGCAGGCGCGTCTCGACCTTGGCGGCATGGCCGATACCGGATGCGTGCGCCCATCGGCAACTGAACGCTCGGCAGATGAGGCTCGCGATGAATGCGCTTCTTCATCAGAACTTCGCCTGCATCCCCAGCGTGAAGGTGCGCGGCATGCCCGGCGACACCCAGGTGCTCTGGAACGAGTTCGTGTAGTACGTCCGATCGAACACGTTGTCGATGTCCAGGGACAGCCGCACCGTCGGCGTCACCCGCCAGTAGGCGACGATCTTCGCAAGCGCATAGGCCGGCAGGTCGAACTCCGGCGTGCCCGCAGCGGCGTCGGCGGCCGTGCGCGCCTGCCCGAGGCGCCTGCCCGAGTAGGTCACGCCCCCGCCCAGGCCGTAGCGACCGCCGTCGGCCAGCAGCCCTTCGTAGACCAGCAGCACGCTGCCGTTCACCTTCGGTATGTTGAGCAGCCGCGAGCCAACCTGCAGCGTGTTGTCGCGCGAGACCTCGGCATCGATGTAGGAGAAGCTCGCGTTGATGCGCCAGGACCGGTTGAGCATGCCGGTCATGTCGAGGTCCATGCCGCGGCTGCGCACTTCGCCCGCCGCCACGGAGAATCCTGCGTTCACCGGGTCGCCGGTGAGCACGTTCTTCTTGCGGATATCGTAGAACGCCAGCGTCGCGCCGAGCGAGCGGCTGGCGTTCTCCCACTTGGTGCCGGCCTCGAAGGCGGTGCCCGACTCGGGGTCGAAAGCGGCGCCCGCCGCGCTGGCGCCGGTGTTCGGCCGGAACGACTTGCCGGCATTGGCGAACATCGTCCACTGTGCGTTCGGCAGGTAGCTCACGCCGATCCGCGGCGAGGTGGCGCCCGGGCTCTGGTCGGTGCGCACGTTGGTGCGCCGGTTCTGCAGCGACTGCTCGTAGTTGTCGACGCGCAGGCCGGCCAGCACGCGCCAGTGCTGCCCGATGGACACCGTGTCCTGCACGTAGAAGGCGACGCTGGTCTGCTCCTCGCGCGTGTTCGTGTTCGGCAGCAGCGCCGGCTGGGCCTGGCCGTAGACCGGGTTGAAGATGTTGATCGAATACGGCGACGCGTTGTTCGGATTCACCCGCAGCATCAGCTGGTCGATGTCGAAGCGATAGGTCGCGACCCCCGCCAGCAGCTCGTGCTGCACGCCCCCGGCCAGGAAGCGCCCGATCACCTCGCCCTGCAGGGACACGTCCTCCGATGTGTAGTCGCGGAACCGCCGCTGCCGGCGCAGCGTCTGCAGGTCTGGCTGCAGCGCCGGCTGGGCCTCGGTCGAGAAGCCGCGCAGCGAGCCGCGCTTGTAGGCGAACGCGAACCGGGTCGTCCATTCGGCGTTGAGGTCGTGTTCGAGCACGACCTGGTGCGTGTCGTTCTCGACCCGCACGTCCCCGTCGATCGGCTCGCCGAGGAAGCGCGAGCGCGGCACCGCGCCCAGCCGGTTGTTGACCGCCACCACCCCGCGGTCCAGGGGCGTCCGATGGCGCAGGAATTCGCCGGTGTAGTCGAGGCGGGTCGTGCCGGACACGCGCCAGGTCAGCGCCGGGGCGACCAGCCAGCGCTGCGTCTGGACGAAATCGCGGAAGCTGTCCCGGTCCTCGAGCGCCACGTTCAACCGGTAGGCTACGTTCTCTCCCAGCGGCCCGGTCGAGTCGAGGGCCGTGCGGTAGAAGTCGTAGCTGCCGACATAGGCTTCGATCGAATGCGCCGGCTTCCAGAGCGGCCGCTTGGTCACGATGTTCAGCGTGCCGCCTGGCTCGCTGGTGCCGTACAGCGACGCCGTCGGCCCCTTCAGGAACTCGATGCGCTCGACGTTGGCGGTGTCGCGCGGTGCGTTGAAGCCGCGGTTGCTGGAGAACCCGTTGAGCAGCAGCGGCATGCCGTTGTTGACGTCCCCGGCCAGGCCGCGGATCGCGATGTTGTCCCACAGCCCGCCGAAGCTGTTCTGCCGGGACACGCCGCCGACGAAATCCAGCGTGTCGTCGATGCGGGTGGCACCGAGGTCATCCAGCGTCTGGCGCGACATCACGCGCACCGCCTGGGGAAGTTCGCGCAGGGGCAGGTCGGTGCGTGCCCCGCTCGCCTCCTCGGCGTGGTACGCCCCCGACTGGCGGCGGCCGACGACCTCGATCGCGGGCAGTTCCCTGCTGGCGGTCGACGGGGCTACGGCCACGACGCTCGCCGCAGGCGCTGCCGTGGCAGCCGGCGCAGACGGGGTTTTCACGGCCGGCGGTTGCGCGGCGGACTGCGCCGCTACCGGGAGGGTCCAGGCGCCGGACAGCGCGAGCGCGAGCAGGGTCGGACGAAGCGGATGACGGGTGGGGACGGCCACGGGAAATGCCTCCAGGAAACGGGGACGAGTGGGAGCCCCGCCCTTGCCGCGGACGGGGTACGGACTACAGCGGTGCAACAGGTGGCGTGCGCGATCGCGCAGGCGCGATGGATCGCCGCGGCGGCGGCTACTCCGGACCGTGCTCGAGCGAGAAGGTCAGCGTGGCGTGCAGGCCGTTCTTGCTGGCCCTGGCCGGGTCTTCAGGCGGCGCGTCGTAGCTCGCGGCGATCACGTTCAGGCCCTGGTTGCGCACGCGGAAGGTGAACAGCCCGTCCTTGCCGGTGATCGCAGGCTTCGCGTCCGGGTCCGTCACGTAGTCGCGGATCACGCGGGCACCGGCCACCGGCTTGCCGTTGAACAGCACGCGCACGGTCATCTGCTCGTTCATGTGCTGGGGCAGCACCGGCTTGACCGGTACCACCTGCAGCACCTGGCCCGGCAGCGGCCCGAGCGGCGCCTTCAGCGGCCCGGTCAGGCGCACCGCGTACTTGATGTAGCGGCCGCTCTCCTTCGCGTCCGGGACTTCGTCGCGACCCTTGGCCACCCACTTGCCGTCGCCCTGCTTGCTCCAGAAGCCGTTGTCGAGGACCACCGCGACCACCGAGGGCTTCGCCGACAGGTCGAGCAGCACCAGGTGGTCGGTCTTGCGCAGCCCGGTCTTCACCGGGTTCCCGGTGGCATCGAAGGCACTCACTTCGCGGATGCGCTCGAAGCGCCGGATCATGTCCAGGTCTTCGGCGCCATGGCCGTACACCACCGCCATCTCGCCCGACCGCTGCGCCATCCACACCCCGTGGGCACTGGCCTGCCCCATCGCCGCCGCCATCAACAACGCGGCCAGCGCGCCGATCGATCCCCGCCCCATTCCGTCCCCCGTTCCCCGTCCCCCCGCGCATTCTGCGGAGCGCCTCTGATGCAACCGGGTGGCGAGTATAGGGAAGCCCCTCGCGCAAGGCAACCCTGTTGCACGAACTGAAGGCAGGCCGCGCGCCGGTCCCGGTCAGCGCCGCGCAGGTCCCAGGGGGCCGTTCAGGACTGCAGCGCCTTGCGGTCGTTCAGCGCCAGCCAGCCGCGCACGATCCGGTAGGTGGCCCAGATGCCGAGCGCGAACAGGCCGAGGGCCCAGGTGACGAACCCGACCAGCACCAGCGTGAGCGGCACCGAGACCAACACCACCAGCGTCGCCCAGAGCACGGCATACCAGAAGGTGCGAATCTGCCAGCGGAAATGCGACTCGAGCCAGGTACCCGCAGCCTCGCCGCGCTTCACGTAGCTGATCACCACCGCGATGATCGACGGCCAGCCGAACAGGAAGGCGCCGATGATGGTGGCCGCGCCGAATGCGCCGATCACCAGCGACAGCGCGTGCAACCCGTAGACCACGTGGGTCAGCGTGACGAGCGACGGGTCCGGCTCGACGGACGCAGTGACCGGGGCATTCATGGTTTCGGGCAGCATCGTTTTCCTTTCGTGTCGTGGCCAAGGCCGTTGCAGAGGCTGGCGCAGCCTCCGTTCCCGCTGGCTGCTCAGCGTGGGTTGCCGAGCAGTATTCTCAGATCGCTCTCGAGTTCGGCTGCCGCAGCCTTGTCGGCGATGTATACCGGTATCCGGTGGTCGGTCGTGGATCCCGCCAGGAACACGACGGAGACGATCCGCCCCTGCACGACGACCGCCACCACCTGTCGCTGGTGCGCGAGCATCGCCGCCTGGATCGCCGCATGCGCGGAGGGGTCGACATCCAGCCGCAGCAGTTCCACCGTGCTCTCGGGATCATGTTGCAGGCTGACCGAGCGCAGCGGTACCGGCGGCAGCAGGGGTTTCCGGGCGACGCAGTCCGGATCGGGGTTGCCGCGGGCGACACCCTTGTTCCAGTAGTCGAGGCGCGTGCGCTCCGATGCCGGAACGCCAGAGAAGCAGTGCAGGTGAAAGGTCACCTGGAGTCGCGAGCCGTCGGCCCGAGGATCCGACGACGCTGGCGCCTGCGCGAAGGCGGCACCGCCCAGGGATGCAGCCAGCAGGGCCGCCAGCGCGCCCGGGCAGCGCGGGAAGGTGGGACGCATCATGCGTGGGGACTCGCGGATGGCAGAAAGGCACGAGCATAACGTGTCCGTGTCCGTGTCCGTGTCTGCGCCTGCGTCCCGGCCCCAGCCACGCCGGCCTGCACGCGGTGCCCCCGCAGCCCTCGCCGCCGCGGGCCGGCATCAGCCCTCCTTCAGCGCCTCCCGACTGCGGTTGAACGATGGCAGCACCACCAGGATCAGCAGCAGTGCCGCGCAGACCAGGAAGACCAGGCTGATCGGCCGCTGCAGGAACACCCAGGCATCGCCGCCCGACACCAGCATCGCCCGCCGCAGGTTCTCTTCCATCCGGCTGCCCAGCACGAAGCCGAGCACCAGTGGCGCCGGCTCGCAGCCGAACTTCATGAACATCCATCCCAGCAGGCCGAAGCCC
Organism: Betaproteobacteria bacterium; assembly: GCA_021298815.1. GTDB lineage: Bacteria > Pseudomonadota > Gammaproteobacteria > Burkholderiales > CAIKXV01 > CAIKXV01. Next base: position 41,855 of record JAJTHE010000013.1, read on the forward strand.
AGCATGAACAGGATGGACTGCGGCGAATTGGTCAACGAATAGACGCCGATGCAGCACAGCAGCAGCACCGTCGGATAGAGAAGCCGGTAGGGGACTTCGAGGATGCGGATCCAGATCCCGACCAGCGGCAGGTTCATGATCAGCAGCAGCACGTTGCCGATCCACATGCTCGCGATCAGGCCCCAGAACAGCTCCGGCTGGTCGGTGACCACCTTGGAGCTCGGCACGATGCCATGGATCATCATGGCCCCCGCCATCATCGCCATCGTGGCATTCGACGGCAGGCCCATGGTCAGCAGCGGGATGAACGAGGTCTGCGAGCCAGCGTTGTTCGCGCTCTCCGGCCCCGCGACGCCTTCGATCGCCCCCTTGCCGAAGCGCGACGGATCCTTCGCCAGCTTCTTCTCCAGCGTGTAGGACGCGAACGAACTGAGCATGCCGCCGCTGCCCGGCAGCACGCCCAGCGCGGAGCCGATCAGCGTGCCGCGCCAGATGGCCGGCGCGGACTGCTTCCATTCGGCGCGGGTCAGGCCTGCGCGCCCGACGTTCCTGATCGCGGAGGGCTGGCCCGAGCGGATGCGCCGCTCGAGGTTCGCCAGCACCTCGGCCACGCCGAACATGCCGGTGGCCAGGATCACGAAGTCGATGCCGTCGGCCAGCATCGGCACGCCGAACACGTAGCGCTGCGCGCCGGTGCTCAGGTCGGTGCCGACCATGCCCAGGAACAGGCCGATCAGCACCATGCCGATCGCGTTCAGCACGGAACCACTGGCCAGCACCACCGCCGCCACCAGGCCGAACACCATCAGCGAGAAGTACTCGACCGAGGTGAAGGTCTTCACGAAATCGGCGATGTAGATCGCCGCGCCGGCGACGATCAGCGTGGCCACCGTGCCGCCGATGAACGAGCCGATGGCCGCGACCGCCAGGGCCGCGCCGGCGCGGCCGTTTTTCGCCATCTGGTGGCCGTCGAGGCAGGTCACCACCGAGGACGCCTCCCCCGGCATGTTGAGCAGGATCGAGGTGGTCGATCCGCCGTACTGGGACCCGTAGAAGATGCCGGCCAGCATGATCAGCGCAGTCACCGGCTCGAGGTAGTAGGTGATCGGCAGCAGCATCGCGATGGTGGTGACCGGACCCAGCCCGGGCAGCACCCCGATCAGCGTGCCCACCAGCACCCCGATCAGGCAGAACAGCAGGTTGACCCAGGTGACCGCGACCGTGAAGCCCAGCCAGAGGTTGTCGATCAGGTCCATTCAGACCGGCCAGGTGCGGAACGGGATGCGCAGCACGAACACGAACAGCACCACCGCCGCGACCGACAGGCCGGTCGACAGCAGCACGACTTCCTTCCAGCGAAGCCTGGGTTCGATCAGGCAGGCGCCGGCGACGGTGACCAGCGACGACACGACCAGCCCCAGGCTGCCGATGGTGGCCGCGAACACGCCCAGCGTGGCGACGATGCCGAACACGGCCCGTGCGGACACCGCCTCGATCGCGTCGGTGCCGCGCAACAACGAGCGCACCAGCACGATGGCACCGACCAGCACCATGCCCGAGCAGACCAGCGCCGGCGCGAATCCCGGCCCCATCTCCTGTGCGCTGCCCGTGGCGAGCCCCCGGCCGAACCACAGGCCGAGGGCGCCGAAGCAGATGAACATCAGGCCAGCGCCGAGCCCCTGCCCGGCGCGCGTGCGGGAGACCTGCATCGGTTACTGCCGCTTGATGCCGTGCTCCTTCATGACCTTGCCCCAGACAGCCACCTCCTTGCGGATGAAGTCGGTGTAGTTCTTGAGGTTCAGCCCGGGGATGGGCTGCACGCCCAGTGCGGCGATGCCAGCCGCCGCCTTGGGATCCTTGCCGGCCGCGGTGAACGCCTCGTTGACGCGCAGCACGATGTCCTGCGGCAGGTTCGCGGGCCCGGCGATCAGGAACCAGTTGGTCACCACCACGTCCGGGAAGCCGAGTTCGCGCAGGGTCGGGATCTCGGGGAACTGCGGTGCGCGATCCTGCGAGGTGACCGCGATGCCGCGGATCTCGCCACCCTTCAGCCCGCCCACGTGCGCGCCCAGCGTGTTCCAGAGCGACGCGACTTCGCCGGAGACGATGCTCGCCTGCGCCTCGGGCGCGCCCTTGAACGGCACGTGCGTCAGGCGCACGCCCGCCTCGCCGGCAAATAGTGCACCCGTTAGATGGCCGACGCTGCCGGTGCCGCTGTTGGCGAAGGTCTGCGGAGACTTCTTGGCGGCGGCGACGAAGTCCTGGATCGTCTTGATCGGCGACTTGGCGCTCACCGCGACAAGGATCGGCGCGCCGCCGAACATGTACAGGTAGGTGAAGTCCTTCACGACGTCGTACGGGGGCTTCTCGAACAGCACCTGGGCGATCGCGGCGGGGCCGGTAGTGGTCACCAGCAGCGTGTAGCCGTCCGCCGGGGCCTGCGCCACCACGGCGCTGCCGATGGACCCGCCCGCCCCCGGCCGGCTCTCGATGACCAGTTGCGTGCCGAGCGCCTTCTCGACCCGCTCGGTGGACAGCCGCATCAGAAGATCGGAGGTACCGCCGGGCGTGAACGGGTTGATCACGCGGATCGGGCGCTCCGGCCACTTGGCCTGCGCGAACACCGGCGCGGCCAGCGTGCATGAAAGGGCGACCAGCAACGACCGGATTGCGAAACGCATCGAATGAATCTCCTTGGACAGGTAGCGGTGGCGGACGGCGATCGCGTCGCCGCGACGGATGCACCCTCGAGCAAGGAGCGTTCCCGAATCCACGATTCCTGTCCAAACGATGACTGGCCGGTGCTTCCGGCAGCGGCGTCCTGCCGCAAACCGGAGCAGGCGGACAGGGCGCCGCACCACCGCGGGGCGCGGGCCCCATTGCGGTGCACGACGGCGATCCGGATCAGTCGCGCGCAGCCTGCCCGAACAGGACCGCGAGCGCCGGGTCCACGCCCGCGACCGCACGCACGCCCGGCAACGCGTAACTGCCGACCGTCGGCTTCGGCATCTTCATCCGGACCAGCGACTCGGCCAGGAGTGTCGCGCAACGGATGCCTTCCACGACGGGCACCGGCAGCAGCGCCTGCAGGTCGCGCTGCCAGCCGGCGGCGACCGCACCGGCCATCAGGATCACCTCGGCACCGCGTTCCTCGATCGCCTTTTCCGCGAGCGCCGCCAGCGAGCGCACCGCGCCCTGCGGATCGGCCAGCGCCGCGGTCGGCCCGGCATCGATCGCCTCGACCCCGACGCAGCGCGAGCCCAGGCCGTAGCTGTCGATCAGTTCGCCATAGGTGGCGATGTGCCGGCGGCCGAAGGTCACCACCGCGAACTTCGCCCCGACCGTGCAGGCCATCAGCGCGCCGGCCTCGGTCATGCCGACCACCGGGATCGGCAGCAGTTCGCGCAGGGCCGGCAGGCCGGTATCCATCGACACGGCGATCACCACCGCATCGCAGCCGGGCGCATGCTTCGCGGCGAGTTCCAGCATGCCGTGCTGGGCCAGCGCGTTCTCGCCGCGGCTGCCGATCACCTGCGGACCGAAGGTGCCGGTGGCGCTGACCACCTCGGTGCCGGGCGAGGCGACTTCGCGCGCCGCGTTCGCGCAGACGTCGGTGATCGCCTGCGTCATGTTGCCGTTGATCACGAGGAGCTTCATCGGGCGGGCACCGTGTCGAGCCAGTGGCGTGCGATGTCCCGGCGATGCGCGAACCACACGCCGGGGGCGGCCTTCACATGGTCGAGCAGCGCACGCAGCCCGGCCATGCGCCCTGCCCGGCCGATGATCCGGATGTGCAGGCCGATCGAAAGCATCTTGGGCGCATGCACCGACTCCGCGTTGAGCCAGTCGAAGGCATCGATCGTGTAGTCGGCGAAGTCGCTGCCGCGCACGAAGGCATAGCTGTCGTGGAAGCGCATGTCGTTGGTGTCGAAGCAGTACGGCACCACCAGGTGCGGCTTGCCGTTCACCGGGACGTAGTACGGCAGGTCGTCGTTGTAGGCATCGTTGTCGTACAGGAAGCCTTCCTGGGCGATCAGGCGGCGCGTGTTCACCGACGGCGAGGAGCGGGTATGCCAGCCGAGCGGACGCTGCCCGGTGAGCCTGCGGATGCCCTCGGTTCCCTTGCGGATCGCAGCCAGTTCCTGGTCGGGCGTCATCGCGTAGTGGGACTCCCAGCGGTAGCTGTGGCACATGAACTCGACGCCGCGGCGCACGCCGTCCTCGGCGATCCATGGCGAACGTTCGAGCGCCCGGGTGCACACGTTGAACGTGACCGGGATGCCGGCGCGCTCGAATTCCTGCATCACGCGCCAGTAGGCGACCCGCGTCGAGTACTCGTAGTGCGATGCGGTGCACAGGTCTGGCACGCCGACCACTTCCTGCCGCACCTCGTGCCGTGCCTCGTTGCGGTCGTCGCCGTCGCCGATGTTGAGCTCGGCGCCCTCCTCGATGTTGAGCACGAACGAGACTGCGAAGCGCCCGCCGTTGGGCCAGCGGATATCCGGCGGCGTCGTGCCGTACCCCTTGAAGTCGCGTTCGATCATCCTGGCAGGTTCCGTTCTGGTTGGGCGGGTCGGGCAGGACGGCGACGTCCCGCAGGCCGGGATTCTAGTGCCTCGCGTGCGCCCTGCGGGGGCCCGCAACGTCAGGGGCGCGGCAGGCCGAGGCGCCCGTCCTGCATCGCGAGCTCGCCGTCGACCACCATCAGGTCGAGGCCCTGCCCGCGCTCGGCATAGACCAACTGGCGCACGGCATCGTTCAGCGGCAGCAGCGAAGGGGCATCGAGGCGGTATCCCGCGAGGTCGGCGAGCGACCCCGGGGCGAGCGTGCCGAGCCGGTCGCCGTAGCCGAGCGCACGCGCGCCACCGACGGTGGCGGCGGCGAACACCTCGCGCGCGTCGACCCATTGCCCGAGGTCGGCCTCGCGCACCTTGTATAGCGCGGCCGCGCTGCCCATCACGATGTGCATGTTGGTGGTCATGCTCGATGCGGTGCCGTCGGAGCCGAGGCTCACGTTGACGCCGGCATCGAGCAGCGCGCGCAGCAGCTGCACGCCGGCACCGAGCAGCAGGTTGATCCTGGGATCGTGCCGGGCAGTGGCGCCGCTGCGCGCGAGCAGGTCGAGGTGCTCGATCATCGTGCGGCCGTAGAACAGGCCGCCGCGCACCACCTGCAGCCGGGTCTCCTGCACATGGACTGTCGCCGGCCTCGCGTGGCGGTCGGCGAGCGCGCGGATCTCGCGCAGGAAGCCGTCGGTGCAGCGGTGCGGCGCCGAGGCCCAGAGCACGCTGCCGACGCGATGGCGATGCGGATGCTTCGACCGCGCGAGTTCGTCGCTCAGCGCGAGCAGTGCGGCGCGGTCGGGCACCGGGATCGCGCGCAGCATCTCGAGCGCATCCGGCGTACAGGCATCCTCGACCCACGGGAAGTGGCTGTCGACCGGCTTGTCGAACATCGCCAGCCCGACCAGCGCGCGGATGCCGATGTCCTCGCAGGCCTGGAAGACCGCGTCGAGGTGGTCGCGCAGCAGGTTCTCGAGCCGCCCCTTCTGGAAGTGTTCGTGCGAATGCTGGTGGCCGTTGATCGTGCCAGGCACCACCAGCCGGCCGCAGGCGGCACGGCGGCGATGGTCGCGCCGTCGATCACGATGTCCACCGGCCCGGGCAGCAGCATCTGCTCGCGGCCCGCCAGCGCGCGGCATCCGCGCACCCGCTTCAGCGGCATGCGGGTCGCGTCCCCTCCGCCGAAGGAAGATGGGACCCGCTGAACAGTGCCTGCAGGCTGCGCCGGAACGCAGGCTCGCCCTTGCGCAGGGTATCGCGCACCGGATCGCTGCCGGCGAGCAGCGTGTCGCTGGCCTCCCAGGACAGCCGTTGCGCGAAGGTCGCGCGCGCGCTGCGCGCGGCCTCGATCCGGGCGGTGAGCGCCGGCACGTCCAGGGGCGTGCACTGCTTCGGGCCGCCTCCCTCGCCCGCCGCGCCGTCCAGCATCGCGCGCACGAATTCCGCCGCGGCCACGCCATCTTCCAGCGCCTGGGTCGCGCCCTGCCCCAGCGTGGGCACCAGCGGATCTGCGGCATCGCCGATCACCAGCAGCCGGCCGCCGGCACCGCGGTAGCACACCGGCCCCTGCTGCATGCGTGCCCAGTGGATGGCGTCGACATGCGCCGCCATCGCATCGACCAGCCAGGTACAGGCCGGCGCCATCGGCCGCCCGGCCGGGCGATGGCGTGCGGCGATCGCCTCGGCCATCTTCATCGCGGGCTCGATCGGCTCGCCCGGCGCGAGCGGGAACGTGGACACGATGTAGACATGGTCGGGCGGCACCCGGTAGGCGAGCAGCCGGTGCGGGCCGTTGAACCACTGCGCATAATCATCGATCAGCCCGCCGCTGGTGTCGCGCACCAGCAGGCGCGAGATCGCGATGCCGAAATGCTCGACTGGCAACGGTCCGCACAGCTGTTCGCGCAGCGGCGAATAGCGGCCTTCGGCGGCCACCAGCAGGTCCACGCCGTCGATGCGGCGGGCGCCTTGCGGGCCTTCGATATCGATCGACAGGGGGCCGGCGATGCCATCGCCTGTGGCCTCGGCGATGCCCTGCACGCCGGTGATCGTCGTGCCGTAGCGGATGAACGGCTCGATCGGCTCGCGCAGCACCTGGTACAGGCTCGCCCAGCGGATGCGGATGCCCGCGCAGCCGGCGATGTCGGACAGCGGGAAGTCGAGCAGCGGCGTACCGTCGCTGAGCGACACCTGCCAGCGCGTCCAGTCGAAGGCCGCCGCGCGCACCGAGGCGGCCAGGGCTGGCGACAGCGTGGCCAGGGCCTGCATCCCGTTCGGGCCGACGTTCAGCGCGGTGCCGGCATCCAGTTGCCCGGCATCGGCGGCGCGCTCGATGACACTCAGTTCGACATCGCTGCGGCCGGCGAGCGCACCGGCCAGCACGCTGCCGGCGACCCCGGCGCCGCACACCACCACCCGGGTCACGGCCCCGGGCACGTGCCGGGGCCCATTCCGGTCCACCATCGGCGCGGCCAAGGTGCAGCGCCGGTCAGGGGAACGCGGTGGCCAGCCGTGCGGCCAGGCCGGCGTAGCACGCGGCATCGAAGAACGACTCGCCGGCGCGATAGCGCATGGCATCGGCCACCTCGGGCACCGGGATGCCTTCGCCATGCGCATCGAAGGTCAGTTCGAGCTGCACGCCGCTGGGATCGTAGACGAACAGCTGCCAGTAGGAGGTGTTCGGGATCAGGAACTCGCGCCACGGCAGGCCGGCCCGTGCGAAGCGCTCGCGAAACGCGTTCCAGCCGACCGCGGTGACCGACACATGGTCGATCGCACCGGTCTCCGGGCGCACGCGGCCTTCACGCCCGAGTGCCGGGCCACCGGCATAGATGTGGATCACCGCCTCGCCCACCGGCGTGGGTACCGCCAGCCAGGCGCCGGCGAAGCCGAAGTCGGGTCGCGGCGCCAGGCGCAGCCCGATCACCTTCGTGTAGAAGGCGACTGTCGCGTCCAGGTCTTCGGTCTTGATCGCAACATGAAGCAAACCGGTGATCGGCATCTGGGACTCCCTGTTCAGCCGAGGTCATTCATCAGCAAGAGCCGTGCCGGTCATTGCAGGCCGGGTCGGCGCAGGTGCCAGTCGGTCTCGCGCTGGAACGCATCGCCCGCGGTGCAAAGCAGCGCTTCGCTCCAGGGCGCCCCGACCAGTTGCAGCCCGATCGGCAGGCCGTTGCCGTCGAAGCCCGCGGGCAGCGAAGCGGTCGGCAGGCCGAGGTAGTTGAACGGCCGGGTCAGGCGGGTCAGCGCACCGAGCACGGCCGCGGCTTCCGGCCGGTCAACGAGGTCGGTCTCGGCACGCGTGGGTACCGGCTGCGCATGGGTGGGCGCGAGCAGCAGGTCGCAGCGGTCGAACACGCGCCGGCAGAAATCGTCGAGCGCCGGTCCGCGCTGCTTCAGGGCCTGCTGGTACTGCAGCGCGGTCAGCGCAGCGCCGTGCTCCAGGCGCGAACGCACCTGCGCGCCGTAGTCCTGCGGCCGTTCGGCCAGCCACTGCTGGTGCGCACTGGCCGCTTCCGCCCACATCAGCACGGTGCCGGCGGCGTTCACCGGATCGAGCGCAGGCATCGGCACGCGCACCAGCCGCGCGCCAAGCGCGACGAACGCCGCGGCAGCGGCGTCGAGGGCCGCGGCGACCGGCGCCGACAGGTCACGGTCGAAGTAGCCGTCCGGCAACCCGATGCGCAGGCCGTCGACCGGCCCGCCGAGCGCGCCGACCAGGTCGGGTACCGCGCGCGCGGACGCGGTCGGATCTGCCGCATCGGCACCGGCGATCACCTGCAGCAGCCAGGCGCAATCGGCGATCGAACGCGCGAGCGGGCCGACATGGTCGAGCGACTGCGACAGCGGCATCGCGCCGGCCCGGCTGACCCGGCCCCAGGTAGGCTTGATGCCGCTGATGCCGCACAGCGCCGCCGGTACCCGGATCGAGCCGCCGGTGTCCGAGCCGAGCGCGCCGTAGACGATGCCGGCCGCCACCGATGCCGCGCTGCCACTGGAAGAACCGCCGGTGATGTACGCCGGATTCCACGGATTGCAGCAGTCGCCGAAATGCACATTGTGGCCGGTCGGGCTGAACGCGAACTCGGCCAGGTTGAGGGTCCCCAGGTTGAGGGCACCCGCCGCCTCCAGGCGGACGAGCGCCGTCGACGTGGTGGAGGCCACCCAGTCGCGCCGGATGCGCGAGCCGCAGGTCACGACCTTACCGGCCCGGTAGTACATGTCCTTGTGCGCGAGCGGCACGCCATGCAGCAGCCCGGGCGCCGCCCCGCCACGCTGCGCGCGCGCCCGGGCGTCGTCGCTCGCCTGCGCCGCGGCCAGCGCGGCGTCGGCTTCGAGCGAGATGAACGCGTTCAGACGGGGCTGCGCCGCCCGGGCGTGCGCGATCGCGGCGGTGGTCAGTTCGACCGCGCTGACATGGCCGGCGGCCAGCGCCGCCGCGGCCTCGACCAGCGTCCCCGGCATCCCGGCCGCGCTCACGGACGACCGTCCGGCTGCCGTGCATGGCGCTCCAGCATCGCGATGAACGCCGCAGGCTCGGTCTCGAAGGCCACCGCGATCGGCGACTGCATCAGCGCCGCCGAGACCGCCGCGACCCCGCCTTCGATCATCGGCAGCCGCGCAGGATCGATGGTGACGCCCGAGGCCGCCGCGTTGGCGGCGAGGGTGCTTGCATCGGCTGGCCTTGCGTTCATCGAGACACCTTCATCGGGACTCCTTCATCGTCGATGCATCCGGGGCGGCGGCATGGCTCACTTCAGCGGCGCGGCCGCCGAGCGGCTGCCACCGCGCATCGCCAGCAGATAGCAGCCGGCCACGCCGGCCAGCACGGCGAGGCCGAGCACCAGTTCGCTGCCATCGAACCAGGTATCGACCTCGGGGGACAGCATGCGCGCGGCAGCCCACGCCGCCATCGCGAAACTGAGGGTCGCGATGGCCAGCGCGAGCCGGCGCATCGCCAGTGCCGAATGGCGCTGCGTGTTGCGGGCAAGGCGGTACAGCCAAAGCCCGTTCACCGCGTCGGTGACCATCATGCCGCCGGTGAACACCGCGCCCATCGCCAGCGGGACCCAGACGTTGCCGGACGCGCCCGCCGTGCCGGCGCCGAGCGCGAACACCGACGCCTGGGTGAGCGTCTCGAACGACAGCGCGAACAGCGCGCCGATGCCGAAGATCGTAACCGGATGCTGGGCGGCCAGCAGGCCGCGCAGGTAGCGGCCGCGAACGCCGCTCGGCCCCTGGGTCTCCGCCTGTCCGGTGTACACGCTCCACACGTTGATCAGCCCGATGGTCACCAGCAACCCGACCGTCACCCAGCCGCTGGCGGTGTCGACCCATTCGGGCAACTGCCAGCCGGCGGCCAGCGTGGCCACCAGCAGCGTGGCCAGGGTGACCAGGGTGCCGTGGCCGAGCGAGAACCAGAGCCCGCACCATCGGGCGCGCGCCGGGTTCACCCGGGCATTGAATCGGGTCAACCCGTCGATCGCCGCGAGATGGTCCGGATCGAGCCCGTGCTGCATGCCCAGCAGCAGCGCGAGTGCGAAGGCATGCAGCAGTTCCATCGGTGCGCCCTCAGTGCCCGGTGCCGAACATGCGGTCGCCGGCATCGCCCAGGCCGGGCACGATGTAGGCATTCGCGTCGAGCCTATCGTCGATCGCCACCACGTGCACCGTGAGGCCGGGAAAGCGCCGCCCCAGCAGGTCGAGCCCCTCGGGCGCCGCCAGGATCGCCACCATCCGGATCTCGGACAGCGGATGACCGTGCGCGACCATCACGTCGATCACATGCGCCGCGGAGTTGCCGGTGGCCAGCATCGGATCGACGACGAAGCAGCGCGTGGGCGCGACCGGCACCGGCGGCGGCAGTTTCACCAGGTATTCGACGGGCCGCGCCGAGGCATCGCGATAGACGCCGACATGGCCGACCGCGGCCGAGGGCATCAGTTCGCAGAAGGCCTCGGCCAGCGGCAGCCCGGCGCGCAGCACCGGCACCACCATCAGCCGCGACTCGTCGACCCAGGGCGCCTGCATCGGCGCCAGCGGCGTGTCGATCGCGCGCGTCGACAGCGGCAGGTCGGTGCTGGCGGCAAAGGCCAGCAGCCGGCCCAGCTCGCGCACGGTCGAGCGGAACAGCGCCACCGGGGTGTGCCGGTCGCGCAGGCAGGTGAGCTTGTGCTGCGCCAGCGGGTGGTCGACCACATGCAGGTCGAGCGCCGCGCGGCCGGTGCCCGGCTCGTCCACCGGCGACACGCCGGGCGCACGCGGGGCGCTCATGCGCCCCCCCGGAAACAGGAATAGCCCCAGGGCGTGGTCTTCATCGGCAGGTGGTAGTGCTGGGCGGCATCGTCGATGCCGAACGCGTAGCAGACCACGTCCAGGAAGGGCTCGGCCGGCAGCGGCACCGACTGCGACCGGTAGTAGTCGGCGACATGGAAGCGCACCTCGTAGCGGCCCGCGGTGACCCCGGGCCCCATCAGTGCCGGCGCCGACAGCAGGCCGGTCGCATCCGCCGGGCCGTCGGCCAGCACGGCCGGCTCCGGCGCGATCCGCAGCACCTCGATGCGCATCCCGCGGGCGACGACCCCGCGGCTCACGTCGACGACATGGATGGACATTCCGGGCATCGGCTTCAGCTCCCGCGATAGGTGGAGTAGCTCCACGGCGACACCAGCAGCGGCACGTGGTATCCGGCCTGCGGATCGGCCACCGCGAAGCGCAGCGGCACGGTGTCGAGGAAAGCCGGCGACGGGAGCTCGACCCCGGCGGCGCGGAAGTAGTCGCCGACATGGAAGGTCAGTTCGTAGCGGCCGACGTCCATTTCATGGGAATCCAGCAACGGCTGGTCGGTGCGGCCGTCGGCGTTGGTGTAGACGGTCTTCAGTTCGACGCGCTGCGAGCCGTCGATGCGCGCGAGGTCGATGCGCACGTCCGCGGCCGGACGGCCGCGCGCGGTGTCAAGTACATGGGTGGACAGTCGCCCGATCATCCCGACACCTCCTGCGAACCCGGCACCGCTGACGCGGCAAGCCGCCCGATACGCAGGCCGGTGATCACGGCGACCTGCGCGAGGCCCGCCTCGAATGCCGCCTCGGGATCCATGGCGAGGCGGCGTTCGAACTCGGACAGGATCTGTTCGCGCGAATGGTTCATGGCAGCGATGATGAACGGAAAGCCGAACTTCTGCTGGTGTTCGGCGTTCATCCGCGTGATCCTGGCAGCCTGCTCCGCCGTCAGCGAGAACAGGCCGGCCTTCGACTGCTCGGCGGCAGAGTCGGCGGTCATCCGGCGTTCGCGCGCCTCCCGCCCCCACAACTCCGGATGCGCGCGAAGCAGCGCCAGCCGCTGCGCCCGCGGGCTGGAATGCACCGCCTGCACCATCGCCCGATGCACCGCCTGCAGGTCGTCGAACGGGCGAAGCGCCCAGGCAGCCTCGGCCACCCAGGGCGAATGCTCGAACACCGGTCCGAAGCGCGCGACGAAGGCCGCACGGTCGAAAGGATCCGGGAAGCCGGGCAGTTTCAGCAGGGAGTCGTCGGACATCGCAGGCACGGCGCAGGACGGAAGATCGACCGATGCTACCGCGTGGCGCGCCTCCCGGCTTCATGGTACATAAACCCGGAAGTTGTTCCCGCACCCGCCCGTGTCTCAACCCGCGCCTTAACCCGTGTCTGCGTCCGTGTCCGCGCCTTCCCTCCAGCCCCCCCCCGCCGCCGCCACGCGCATCCTCGACCGGATCGAAGCCCTGGCCCGGGTGAGCGAACAACCGGACGGGCTGACCCGCATCTACCTCAGCCCGCAGCACGCCCAGGCCAATGCGCTGGTCGGCGGCTGGATGCGCGAGGCCGGCCTGGCCGTGCATGTCGACGCCGCCGGCAACCTGGTTGGCCGGCGCGAGGGCGAAAGGCCCGGCCTTCCCTGCCTGATGCTCGGCTCGCACCTGGACAGCGTGCGCAATGCCGGGCGCTACGACGGCATGCTCGGCGTGCTGACTGCAATCGAATGCGTCGCCGCGCTCGGTCCCCGGCCGCTGCCGTTCGCGATCGAGGTGGTCGGCTTCGGCGACGAGGAAGGCGTGCGCTTCCAGGCCACGATGCTGGGCAGCCGGGCCGTGGCCGGCACCTTCGATCCGGCACTGCTCGACCTGCGCGACGCCGGCGGCACGACGATGCGCGAAGCCATGGCCGCGTTCGGCCTGGATCCGTCTGCGGTCGGCAGTGCCGCGCGCCGGCGCGAGGACGTGCTCGCCTATGTCGAGTACCACATCGAACAGGGCCCGGTGCTGGAAGCCGAGGGCCTGCCGGTCGGGGTGGTCACCGCGATCAACGGCCAGCAGCGCTTCCGCATCCAGGTCGACGGCATGGCAGGCCACTCCGGCACCGTGCCGATGCGCCTGCGCCAGGACGCGCTGGCCGCCGCCGCCGAATGCGTGCTCGCCGCCGAGCGCATCGCCGCCGGCTTACCCGACGCGGTGGCCACCGTGGGACAGCTGGCGCCCTCGCCGGGTGCCACCAACGTGATCCCGGGCCGCGCGGTGTTCTCGCTCGACGTGCGTTCGCCGCGCGATGCAGACCGCATGCGCGTCGCAGCGGCGATCGTCGACGAATGCCGGGCGATCGCCACCCGGCGCCGTGTCGCGATCGACATCGCGCAGACGCACGAGCTGTCCAGCTGCGCCTGTGCGGCCTGGCTTCAGGACCAGGTGGCGGCGGCGATCGCCGCCGATGGCCATCGGGTGCTGGCGCTGCCCAGCGGCGCCGGCCATGACGCGATGGCGATGGTCGCCCTGACCGACGTCGCCATGCTGTTCCTGCGCTGCCGCGACGGCATCAGCCACCATCCCGCCGAAGCGATCACCGCCGAGGACGCCGCCACCGGTGCACGCGTCCTGCAGGCCTTCATCGAACGCTTCGAACCGCGCGCCTGAGCGCGCCACCTACCGACACCGGATACCCGATGCAGCCCCTCGACCCGAACACCTATCCCCGCGACCTGGTCGGCTACGGCCGGGTGCCGCCCCATGCCGACTGGCCCGGTGGCGCTCGCATCGCGGTGCAGTTCGTCCTCAACTACGAGGAAGGGTCCGAGAACTGCGTGCTGCACGGCGACCGCTCCTCCGAGACCTTCCTGTCAGAGATCGTCAACGCGCAGGCCTTCGAGATGCGCCACATGAGCATGGAGTCCATGTTCGAATACGGCTCGCGTGTCGGCGCCTGGCGGCTGCTGCGCGAGTTCGAGCGGCGCGGGCTGCCGCTGACGGTGTTCGGCGTGTCGATGGCGCTCGAGCGCCATCCCGAGCTGGTGGCCGCGATGGTCGAGGCCGGCCACGAGATCGCCTGCCACGGCTGGCGCTGGATCAGCTACCAGCACGTCGACGAGGCGACCGAACGCGCGCACATGAAGCATGCGGTCGACGTCATCCGGCGGATGACCGGCAACCAGCCCGTCGGCTGGTACACCGGCCGCGACAGCCCGAACACCCGGCGGCTGGTGGTCGAGCACGGCGGCTTCCTGTACGACGCCGACTCCTACGCAGACGAGCTGCCCTACTGGGTGCCGGTCGCCGGCCGCCCGCACCTGGTCGTGCCCTACACCCTGGACGCGAACGACATGCGCTTCGCCTCGGCGCAGGGCTTCAACGCCGGGGACCAGTTCTTCAACTACCTGCGCGATTCCTTCGACGTCCTCTATGCCGAGGGCGAGGATCGTCCGCGCATGCTCTCGATCGGCCTGCACTGCCGGCTGGTTGGCAGGCCCGGCCGCTTCCGCGCCCTGCAACGCTTCCTGGACTACATCGATGCCCACGACCGCGTCTGGGTCTGCCGCCGCGCCGACATCGCGCGCCACTGGCACGACCGCCATGCCCCGCCGCAGCGGTGAGTCCGGGGCCGACCGCGCCCCGCCCCGATGAAGCTGCTCACGCTCCTGTTCGGCTTCGGTTTCTTCGCGTTCCCGTTCGCGGCCGTCTGGTACCCGAAGCCACGCTGGATGAACTTCTGCTGGCTGATGTTCCTGATCTGCGTGCTGGGACTGATCGGCATGACGGTGGTCGGTGGCGACGACGACTTCAGCCGTACGGTTTCCGACCGCCAGGCGGTGGTGCAGCGGGTGGAGGTACTCGAGGCCAAGGCCTTCACCGCAGCCTTCCAGCACGTGCTGCTCGACGGACAGATGTACGGCGTGACCGCGGACACCGAGTTCACCCAGGGCGAACGGGTCTCGCTGCGCACCATGCAGCACTGGCTGTTCAGCGACACGCGCCTGTACCTGTGCAGCGAGCGCGGCTGCGCAGCGGCGCAGCCGATGATCGAAGACTGAGAGTGACCATGCCCGACCCGACATCGCCCGCCCCGACCGGTGCCCCGGCCCCGGTGATCGCACCGTGGTACCAGCTCGGCTACATCATCCCGCATCGCCAGACCGACCTGGACGCCTACCAGTTCTACCGGGTCGCCCCGGAAGGCATGATGCTGGTGACTACCGGCATGGACCTCGCCGAGTACTCGCTGGCGGCGGTCGAGTCCCAGCTTCCCGCGTTCCATGCCTGCGTCGACCTGCTGGCGAAGAAGCCGGTCGACCGGATCGCGCTGAGCGGCGTGCCGGTGGCCTCGGTGCTCGGCCGCCGGCGCATGCGCGCCCTGCTGGCCGAGGCGAGCGACCGCAGCGGACTCGCCTGCGACACCGACCTCGAGGCGCACATCGCGACGCTGCAGCACCTGGGCGCGGAACGCATCGCGCTGGCCAGCCGCTGGCCCGACGCGGTCAACCAGGCACTGACCGCCTACCTCGCCGAGGCCGGCATCGAAGTCCTCGCCTGCCGCTCGCGCAGCCGCGACCTGGCGCAGAACAAGGCCGCCCATCCGCTCGCCGACCACGACCTGGCCCTCACGCTGGGCAGCGAGGTGCTCGAGGCGGCACCGCAGGCGCAGGCGCTGCTGATGCCGGGCGGGCTGTGGTTCGCGATCCATGCGGTGCCGGTGCTGGAGGCGAAGTACGGGCGCCCGGTGCTGCTCAACATCCTGTCGACCACGGCCTGCGCGCTGCGCTCGGCGGTCGACCGCGTGCAGGTGGCGCCCGATGCGCGCTGGGGGCGTGTGCTGTCGGACACGCTGGCGGGCTCGGTGCCGCGATGAGCGCGCAGGCACGCTGGCAGTTCTGGATCGACCGCGGCGGCACCTTCACCGACATCGTGGCGCGGCGCCCCGACGGCAGCCTGGTCACGCAAAAGCTGCTGTCGGAAGATCCCGGGCGTTACGCCGATGCGGCGATCGCCGGCATCCGTGCGCTGCTCGGCGTGCCCGCAGGCGAGCCCCTGCCCGGGGAGCGGATCGAGGCGGTGAAGATGGGCACCACCGTGGCCACCAACGCGCTGCTGGAACGCAAGGGCGAGCCGACCTGCCTGTTCATCACGCGCGGCTTCCGCGACGCACTGCGCATCGGCTACCAGAACCGGCCGCGCCTGTTCGACCGGCACATCGTGCTGCCCGAGCTGCTCCATTCCGCGGCATGGGAGATCGACGAACGCCTCGGCGCGCACGGCGAGGTGGTCCGGCCGCTCGACGTCGAGGGCACGCGTGCCGCGCTGCGCGAGGCCTTCGGCCAGGGCTTCCGCGCCTGCGCGATCGTGCTGATGCATGCCTACCGCGAACCGGTGCATGAACGCGAGGTGGCGCGCCTCGCGCGCGAGGCCGGCTTCACCCAGGTGTCGGTGTCGCACGAGGTCAGCCCGCTGATGAAGCTGGTCGGACGAGGCGACACCACGGTCGTCGATGCCTACCTGTCGCCGATCCTGCGCCGCTATGTCGACCGTGTCGCGGGCGAACTGGGCAGCACCGCAGGCGGCACGGCACCGCATGCTACCCGCCTGATGTTCATGCAGTCGAGCGGCGGGCTCACCGACGCGGCCCTGTTCCAGGGCAAGGACAGCATCCTGTCCGGTCCGGCGGGCGGCATCGTCGGCGCGGTGCGCACCGCCGCCGCGGCCGGCTTCGACCGGATCATCGGCTTCGACATGGGCGGCACCTCGACCGACGTGTCGCACTACGCCGGCGAGTTCGAACGAGCGTTCGACACGCTGGTGGCCGGGGTGCGCATGCGCGCGCCGATGATGAGCATCCACACGGTGGCGGCCGGCGGCGGATCCATCCTGCACTTCGACGGCACGCGGCTGCGCGTCGGCCCGGACTCGGCCGGCGCCAATCCCGGCCCGGCCTGCTACCGGCGCGGCGGGCCGGCCACGATCACCGACTGCAACCTGATGCTGGGCAAGGTCCAGCCGGCCTTCTTCCCGGCGGTGTTCGGCGCCGGCGGCGACCAGCCGCTGGACGCGGCCGCGGTGCACGCGGCGTTCGCCGCGCTCGCGGCCGAGATCTCGCGCGCGAGCGGAATCGAGCGCTCGCCGGAAGCGGTGGCCGAGGGGTATGTGCGCATCGCCGTCGAGAACATGGCCAATGCGATCAAGAAGATCTCGGTGCAGCGCGGCCACGACGTGACCGGCTACACCCTCGCCTGCTTCGGCGGCGCTGGCGGCCAGCATGCCTGCCTGGTGGCCGATGCACTGGGCATGCGGCGCATCCTGATCCATCCCTACGCCGGCGTGCTCTCGGCCTACGGGATGGGCCTCGCCGACATCACCGCGATGCGCGAGGCGACGGTCGAGGCGGTGCTTTGCGACGACCTGATGGACGAACTGGAACGCCGCTTCGCGCAACTGGCCGGGATGGCCCGCGCCGAGGTCTCCCGGCAGGGGGTCGACGATGTCGGCATCGTCGATCGCCGCCGCGTGCACCTGCGTTATGCCGGCACCGACACATCGCTGCCGGTGGAAGCCGGCAGCCAGGCCGAACTGCGCCTGCGCTTCGACGAGGCCTATCGCAGCCGCTACAGTTTCCTGATGCCCGGGCGCGACCTGGTCGTCGAATCGATCACGGTCGAGGCCATCGGCGCCACCGGCGCGCCGGTTCCGGCGGCCGCCCCGGCGCCAGGCGTGTCGACATCCACGCCGGCACCGCAACCCCCGGCGGCGGACCCGGGCCGGCCGGTGGCGACGGTCCGGATGTACAGCGACGGCCGGCACCACGAGACCCCGGTGTTCGCGCGCGACACGCTGGCCGCCGGCGTGCGCGTCGACGGCCCGGCGATCATCGCCGAGGCCAACGGCACCACCGTGGTCGAACCCGGCTGGTGCGCGCAGATCCGTGCCTCCGGCGACCTGCTGGTCGAGCGCACGGTCGCGCGGCCGGCGCGCACCGCGATCGGCACCAGCGCCGACCCGGTGATGCTGGAGATATTCAACAACCTGTTCATGGCGATCGCCGAGCAGATGGGGCTGACGCTCGCCAACACCGCCTGTTCGGTGAACATCAAGGAGCGGCTCGACTTTTCCTGCGCGCTGTTCGACCAGCACGGACAGCTGATCGCCAATGCTCCGCACATGCCGGTGCACCTGGGCTCGATGGGCGAGAGCGTGAAGGCGGTGATCGAGCGCAACGCCGGCCGCATGCGCCCCGGCGACGTGTTCATGCTGAACGATCCGTACCACGGCGGCACCCACCTGCCCGACATCACGGTGATCACGCCGGTGTTCGACACCTCCGCCGCGGCCGAGCCGCGCATCCTGTTCTACGTGGGTTCGCGCGGACACCATGCCGACGTCGGCGGCATCACGCCCGGGTCGATGCCGCCCGACAGCACGCGTGTCGAGGAGGAAGGCGTGCTGATCGACAACTTCCTGCTGGTCGACCAGGGCCGCCTGCGCGAGGCGGAGACGCGCGCGCTGCTGCTGTCGGGCGAGTATCCCTCGCGCAACGTCGAGCAGAACCTGGGCGACCTGCGCGCGATGATCGCCGCCAACCAGAAGGGCGTGCTGGAACTCGACCGCATGGTGCGCCAGTTCGGCCTCGACGTCGTGCATGCCTACATGGGCCACGTGCAGGACAATGCCGAGGAAGCGGTGCGGCGGGTGATCGACCGGCTGTCCGATGGCAGCTTCGCCTGCGAGATGGACCATGGCGCGGTGATCCGCGTCGCGATCACGATCGACCGTGCGGCACGGCGCGCGAAGATCGACTTCACCGGCACCTCGGCCCAGCTCGCCAACAACTTCAACGCGCCGTCCGCGGTGTGCATCGCCGCGGTGCTCTACGTGTTCCGCACGCTGGTCGATGACGACATCCCGCTCAACGCCGGCTGCCTGAAGCCGATCGACCTGGTGATACCCGAGGGCTCGATGCTGCGGCCGCGCTATCCGGCGGCGGTGGTCGCGGGCAACGTCGAGACCTCGCAGTGCCTGACCGACACGCTGTACGGCGCGCTCGGGGTGATCGGCGCCTCGCAGGGCACGATGAACAACTTCACCTTCGGCAACGAGCGCTACCAGTACTACGAGACGGTCTCCGGCGGCTCCGGCGCCGGCAGCGCGGGCACCGGCAGCGACGGCATCGAGCGCGGCTTCGACGGGACCGCGGTGGTGCAGACGCACATGACCAATTCCCGGCTGACCGACCCCGAGGTGCTGGAGTGGCGCTTCCCGGTGCGCCTGGAACGCTTCGAGATCCGCCGCGGCAGCGGTGGCCGCGGCCGCTGGAACGGCGGCGACGGTGCGCTGCGCGAGGTGCGCTTCCTCGAGCCGATGACCGCCGCCATCCTGTCGGGCCGGCGGCGCGTGCCACCGTACGGCATGGCGGGCGGCGAGCCGGGCGCGCTCGGGCGCAACAGCGTGAAGCGGGTGGACGGCCGCATCGATGCACTGGAAGGCTGCGACTCGACGCCGATGCAGCCGGGGGACGTCTTCGTCATCGAGACGCCGGGCGGGGGTGGCTACGGCAAGCCCGGCGGCTGATCGGCGCCGCTATACTTGCGCGCCCCGCCGGCCCCGACCGCGGGATGTCCCGGCAGGACAGTCGACCGACAGGCTGCATGCCGACCGCCCGGAGAATGCCCGATGAACGCCGCTCGAAGCCCGTCGACCACCCGCCCCGCCCGCCTGCGGGCCGGGACGCCGGCACGCCTGCTGGCCCTGGCCTGCAGCCTGGTCGTGCCGATGGCCGCCGCCCAGACGCGGGCACCGCTGCCCGGCGGCTATCCGGCGAAGCCCATCCGGATGATCGTGCCCTACGTGCCGGGCGGTCCGACCGACATCCTCGGCCGCTCGGTCGCGCAGGCGATCGGCGAGGCGTTCGGGCAACCGGTGGTGATCGACAACCGGCCGGGCGCCGCCGGCAACATCGGCACCGTCGCCGCGGCCCGCGCCGCGCCCGATGGCTATACCCTCAACATGGTGGCGATCTCGTTCGCGGTCGCCCCCAGCCTCGACCCGAAGGTCGGCTACGACCCGCTGCGCGACTTCGCGCCCATATCGCTGGTGGCCACGGTCAACAACATGCTGGTGGTGCATCCCTCGCTGCCGGTGAAGTCCGTCAAGGACCTGGTCGGGCTGGCACGCGCGCGCCCGGGCCAGCTCACCTATGCATCCGGGGGCAGCGGCGGTGCCCAGCACCTGGCCGGCGAACTGTTCGCCAGCCTCGCCGGCGTGAAGATGCTGCACGTGCCCTACAAGGGCAGCGCGCCCGGCGTGAGCGCGCTCCTCGGCGGCGAGGTGATGCTCGGCTTCACCGACACGCTGATCACCTTGCCGCTGGTCAAGGCAGGCAAGCTGCGGGCGCTCGCGGTCACCGGACCCGCCCGCTCGCCGCTGCTGCCCGAGGTGCCGACGATGGCAGAAGCGGGACTGCCGAAGTATGCGGTCAACGTCTGGTTCGGCCTGCTGGCCCCGGCCGGCACGCCGGCCGAGATCGTGGCGCGCATCGGCAGCGAAGTGGGCCGGCATGTGCGCAGTGCGGAGATGCGCGACCGCCTGACCGCGCTCGGCGCCGAACCGGTCGGCAACACGCCCGAGCAGTTCGCCGCCTTCCTCAAGGCCGAGATCGCCCGCTGGGCGGAAGTCGTGCGCAGCGCACGCATCCGCGCCGACTGACCCTCCGCACCGACTGACCCGCCACATGCAAGCCGCCGCACCCCCACCGCGAGGAATCGAATGGCCCGCGTACCGCTGATCCCGGAAGACGACGCCGCGCTTGCACCGCTGATCTCCCACCTCAAGGCGGAACGCGGCGGACGGCTGATCAACCTCTACAAGGTGCTGCTCAACAGCCCGCCGGTGGCGGGCGCCTGGCTCGACTTCAACACCGCGGTGCGCTATCGCACCTCGGTTCCGGCCGCATTCAACGAGCTGGCGATCCTGCGCGTGTCGGTGCTCAACGGCGCCGACTACCAGTTCAGGGTGCACGGGCCGACCCATGCGCTGAAGGCCGGGCTCACCGAGGCGCAGGTGGCGGCGATCGCCGGCTGGACCAGCGGCGGCGCGGACGACGGCCTGTTCTCGGACGCGCAGCGCGCCGTCCTCGCCTGGGCAGACGGCATCACCCGGGACATCGAACCCTCCGAGGCCGCCTGCGAGGCGATGCGCCGCCACTTCGACGACCGGCAACTGGTGGAACTCACCGTGCTGATCAGCGCCTACAACATGCATACCCGGGTCGCGCGGGCGTTGCGCATCGACGTCGAAGGCAGCCCGAGCGCCTGAACCACCCGGCCCGGTGCCGCACCCCGTACCTTGCCCACAGCACCGACACACCGCACCACTCCCACGGACGCATCCACCATGCTCTACATCATCTACCAGGAAGACGGCCCGGACAGCCTCGCGATCCGCGCCCGCGTGAAGGAACAGCATTTCGCCTACCTCGAGCAGCACAAGGACAAGCTGGTGCTCGGCGGGGCCACGCTGGCCGAGGACGGCGCGACCCGGCTGGGCAGCGTGCTGATCCTGAACGTGCCCTCGCTGGCCGACGCCGAGGCGTTCTCGGCGAACGAGCCGTTCCGCAAGGCGGGCCTGTTCAGCAGCGTGAAGATCACCCGCATGCGCCGCGGCCAGTGGTACCCGGACAATGCGCCGGCCAGCGCGGAAGGGAACTGAGACGATGGGCACGCATGTCGTGGTGGTGGAGGACGATCCGTTCCCCCGGCTACTCCAGGTGATACTGGACCCGGCCTGCGATCCCGCGCGTGTCGAGGCGTTCCGGCACTTCCTGTCGCTCGACCTGGCGGACTTCGACGGCTGGCTCGCGCGCGCGCGGGCGGCCGCCGGTCCGCTCTACCCTGCGCGCGTGCGGCTGGTCGACTCGGAGGCCGCGCTGCATGCGGCACTGCCCGAAGCCACCGTGCTGGTCACCGAATCGTTCGCGGTCGGTGCGGCGGCGCTCGCGCACGCGCCGAAGCTGCAGGCCGTGCAGAAGTACGGCCGGGTCCTGCGCAACATCGACACCGCCGCCTGCGCCGCGCGCGGCGTGCCGGTG
This sequence comes from Betaproteobacteria bacterium, assembly GCA_021298815.1. Taxonomy (GTDB): domain Bacteria; phylum Pseudomonadota; class Gammaproteobacteria; order Burkholderiales; family CAIKXV01; genus CAIKXV01. The sequence continues at coordinate 63,768 of JAJTHE010000013.1, forward strand.
TTGATCGTGCGCCGGCGCGCGAACATCGCCTGCGCCGAGCACACGATGACCCTGATGCTGGCGCTCGCGAAGCGCCTGCCCGAGGTGATGGGCCGGATCAGCCTGCGCCAGCTGCGCGAGGCGGGCTTCGAGCCGCGCACCTACGACCGCCGGCATACCGCGAACTCGAACTGGGCCGGCATCGGCGGGCTGCGCATCCTGCATGGCGACACCCTTGGCATCCTGGGCATGGGCGAGATCGGGCGCGAACTCGCGCCGCGCGCCGCGGCCTTCGGCATGCGGGTGCTCTACCACCAGCGCACCCGGCTCGATGCGGCGGAGGAAGCCGCGCTGTCGATCGAGGCTGCCCCGCTCGACCAGCTGCTCGCGCAGAGCGACTGGCTGAGCATCCAGCTGCCGCACGGCGACAGCACCCGCGGCTTCATGGACGCGGCGCGCATCGCGGCGATGAAGAAGGGCGCCATCCTGATCAACACCTCCCGCTCGGAGCTAGTCGACCGGGACGCGCTGCTCGCCGCGCTGCGTTCGGGCCACCTCGGCGGCCTCGGGCTGGACACGCCCTACGAGGAGCCGGGGCGCGACGACGAGGAACTGCTGGGCATGCGCAACGTGCTGGTGACGCCGCATACCGCGGCACAGCCCCGCTTCAACGCCCTGGGCGACTTCATGGACCTGCTCGCCGGACTTGGAAAGGTGGTTTCGAAATGACCTGCAACGCACCCTGCACCCGCGGCCCGCGGCTGCCAGCCATCGATGCGCGCACGGCGACCCGGACAGTCGCCGGACTGTTCGCCCTCGCACTGCCGCTGGCGGCACTGTCGCAACCCGCAACCGCCTGGCCGGTCAAGCCGCTGCGCGTGGTGGTGCCCTTCCCGCCCGGAAGCGCCGCCGACGCAGCCACGCGCGTGATCACCGTACGCCTGTCGGAGCAGTTCGGGCAGCAGATGGTGATCGACAACCGCTCGGGCGCCAGCGGCAACATCGGCGCGGACATCGTCGCACGCGCGGCCCCCGACGGCTACACCACGCTGGTCGGCACGACCAGCACGCATGCGGTCGCGGTCAGCCTCAACGAGAAGCTCACCTACGATCCGGTGAAGGACTTCGCGCCGGTGACCCTTTTCGGCAGCTCGCCCTACATCGTGCTGGTGCACCCGTCGGTGCCGGTCGCCACGATGAAGGAACTGGTCGCGCATGCGAAGGCACGGCCCGGCCAGGTGAACTATGCATCGGCCGGCAACGCCAGCCTGGCGCACCTGGGCACCGAACTGTTCGCCTCGATGGCCGGCGTGAAGATGAACCACGTGCCCTACAAGAGTTCCGCGCTGTCGGTGCTCGACCTCGTCGCCGGGCGCATCGACCTGCTGTTCGGCACGCCCGCGCCGGTGCTGCCCCACCTGCGCGCAGGCAAGCTGCGCGCGCTGGCGGCCACCTCGGCGAAGCGCGCCTCGTTCATCCCGGAACTGCCCACGGTCGCCGAAGCCGGCTTCCCCGGTTATTCGCTGAACCTGTGGTTCGGCCTGTTCGCGCCGGCCGGCACGTCGAAGGCGGTGGTCGAACGGCTGAACACCGGCACGCACAAGGTGCTGGCGCTGCCCGACACGCGCGAGGCGCTCGCCCTGCAGGGCCTGGAGCCGGCGCCGACGACACCCGCGGAATTCGCGGCGCTGCTGCGCGCCGAGATCGAGCGCTGGCGCAAGGCCTCGGCGCTGGTGCACCGCGCGAACTGAGCGGCGCGAACCGAGTGGCGGGAACCGGGCCGGCGGTCAGTCGCCGCCGAGCTTCGTCTCGCGCACCACCTTCGTCCACTTCGCGATTTCCTGCCTGACCATCGCCGCGAACTCCGCCGGCGTCGCCGGCGCGATGTCGATGCCCTGGTCGACCAGGCGCTGGCGCAGCGCCTGGCCGGTACCCAGCATGCGGTTCACGTCGGTGTTGATGCGGGTGATGATCTCGACCGGCACCTTGGCCTGGGTGCACAGGCCATACCAGCCGGTGACGTCGAAGCCTTCGATGCCCTGCTCGGCGAAGGTCGGGATCTCGGGCATCTGCGCGCTGCGCGTGCCCGAGGTGACGCCGAGCGCGCGCAGGCGCCCGGTGCGGATCGCCGACAGCGGCGCGCCGGCGAAGTTGCCCACCGACGCTTCCAGGTTCCCGGACAGCACGTCGGCCAGGGCGGCCGATGCGCCCTTGTAGGGGACATGCAGGATATCGATGCCGGCGATCGACTTCATCAGCTCGATCGACATGTGCGGCGACGCGCCGACGCCGGAGGAGCCGAAGCTGAGCTTGCCCGGATGCTTCCTGGCATAGGCGATGAAGTCGCGCAGGTTCTTCATCGGCACCGACGGATGCACCATCAGCACGTTCGGCACGCCGCCGAACCGGGCCGGGAAGGAGAAGTCGGCGATCGGGTCGTAGGTGAGCTTGGCCGCGAAGCGCGCCGGCGTGACGCCATGCGAACCGATATTGCACAGGACCAGCGTATAGCCGTCGGGCGCCGCGCGCGCCGTGAACTCGGTGGCGATGTTGCCCGCCGCGCCGGGCCGGTTCTCGACGAGCACCTGGGTGCCCCAGGCCTCGGTCATCGACTGGGCGGCGATGCGTGCCGTCGTGTCGACACCGCCGCCGGGCGTGTAGCCAACCATGATGCGCACCGGCTTCACCGGGTAGGCCTGGGCGATCGCCGCCCCCGGTAGCGTGGCGGGCAGCAGCGCGCAACCGATCCAGACAAGCCGTCGATCCATGTCATGCTCCTCCTGTTCCGGCATCCACGCCTGGCCGGTCTGATGCCGGACTGTGCTGGGCGAGCCCCGGGTGAAACATCGCGGTCCGAGTGTAACCGGATGCGCGGGAAACATGACAGGGGCGTCGGCCAGCGCATCCGCGCCGGCCACGCCGTGGCGGTCAGGCCAGTGCTTCGACGATGCGGATCTCGCGGTCGACGCCGCCCTTGAGTTCCTTCAGCGCCGCCTGGTAGCCCGGGCCGTCATGGGCGGCGATCGCCTGCTCGACGCTGTCGAACTCGATCATCACCACCCGCTGGTCCATCCCCAGTTCGAACACCTTGGCCGGGTTGCCGCGCACCACGAAGCGGCCGCCGGCCGCCATGATCGCCGGCGGGGCCAGCTTGGCATAGGCCGCGAACGCGTCGGGGTTGGTGATCTGTCGGTAGAAGGCGATCCAGTAGGCCTTGGCCATGTCTTGCTCCGTGGTGGGGGTGCGGGTGGGTCCGCGATCGGCTCAGCGCGCGCAGGCGCCGAGTTCGGAAAGGGCGTTCATCAGGACGTCGAGGTCGGCTTCCTCGTTGTAGAAGGACACCGAGGCGCGCAGTTTGTCGTCCTTCACGTTGACCACGATGTGCCGGTCGCGCAGCTGCTTCTGCAGCGCGAGCGCATCGGGCACCACCAGGTTCACGATGTGGCAGCGGTTCTTCCAGTCTCGCGAGGTCTGGGTACGGATGCCGGCGCGTTCGATCCGGTCGAGCAGCGACTCGGTCAGGTCGTGCACGCGTCCCTCGATCGCCGGCAGGCCGATCGACAGCAGCCATTCGGCAGACCGGCGCAGCACCCACAGCCCGAGGAAGTTCGGGTTGCCCGCCTCGAAGCGGTGCTGCTCGACGACATAGTCGAACTGGCCGATGTCGGCACCCTTCGTGATCTGCGGCGAACGGACGAACTCGGTGCGGATCTCGTTCACCAGGTCGTCCCGGCACCAGACGACGCCGGTGCCAGTCAGCCCCTGCAGGCTCTTGTGCGCGCCGATCGCCACGAAGTCGGCGCCGAGCGAATCGACCCGGCGCGCGAGCATGCCGGCGCCCTGTACCCCGTCGAGCACCAGCCGGATGTCGCGCTTGCGGCATTCCTCGGCGAGCGCATCGATGTCGATCCGCCAGCCGTTGGCATAGGTGACGTAGGCGGTGGAGATCAGGCGGGTGCGCGCATCGATCTTCTCGAGGTAGGCCTCGATCGGCATGCGGCCGTCGCGGCTCTCGACCTTGCGGATCTCGACGCCCTTGGCCTCGTAGTGCTTCCACACCCAGAGGTTGACCACGTGCTCCATGTCGGTCAGCAGGATGTTGTCGCCCGGGCGCAGCTCGAACGCATGGGCGGCGATCGCCAGTCCCTCGGCGGTATTCTTGGTGAAGGCGAGCGAGGTCGGCGTGCAGCCGAGCAGCTGCGCGAGCAGCGCACGGGTGCGCCCGACGTTGGCGCTGTTCCAGGCCTCGGCACCGGCGTCCTCGTAGATGTCGCGGGTGAACTCCTGCATCGCGCGTTCGGCGCAGCGGGCGAGCGGCGTCTTGCGCGCCGCGTCGAGGTAGGTCCAGCGCTCCAGGGTCGGGAACTCGCGGCGCAGCGCGGCCCAGTCGGGCGCAAGGGGTTGGGCAGGTGCGTTCAAGACGTGGTCTCCCGTGATGAAGCCGGATGATGCCATGGATGCCCGCGCTGCCGCGCCGGCCCGGGCACCCCTGGTCAGCCGCGGCCGTGCCGCGCCCAGTGCTCGCCGAAGATCTCTTCCAGCGATGGCTCGCGCGGGGCGATCGTGCGCACCACGCGCGTGGTGTTCATGAAGTGCCGGTAGTTGAGGTTCTCGGAGAAGCTGTTGCGCCCCCAGGTGCCGCACCCCATGGTCAGCGAGAACGGCAGTCCGTTGTCGAAGCTGCCGCCATTGGCGATCGCATGCGCCTGGTTGACGATCACCCGGCAGACCGTCATCTCGCGGCCGAGCCGGTCGATGTGCGCATCGTCCTTCGAATGGATGCCGCACGAGTGGCCGTTGCCCATGTAGGCGTAGATGTCGCGCAGGATCGAGAACGCATGATCGAAGTCCGCTGCGCGGTAGACCGTGAGCACCGGCGACAGCTTCTCGCCGGAGAACGGATGCGACGGGCCGGTGCCGGACTCCTCGACCATCAGGCAGCGCGCCTTCGACAGCGCCGGGCGCGACAGCCCCGCCACCTCGCACACCCGCGGCACCGCCTGCGCGGTCACCGCCGAGGACAGGTGCTGGCCGTCCGGGAACATCGTGCGCCCGAGCACGGCCTTCTCGTCGGCCGACAGCATCACCGCGCCCTCGGCCACGAGTGCCGCGACCATCGCATCGTAGACCGCATCGACGACGATCACGCTGTTCTCCGACGAGCAGCTGGTCGCGTTGTCGAAGGTCTTCGAGCGCATGATCTTCGCCGCCGCGTCGGCCAGGTCGGCCGAGGCGTCGACGATCACCGCCACGTTGCCGGCACCGACGCCCAGCGCCGGCGTGCCGCTCGAATAGCCGGCGCGCACGTTGGCCTGCGAGCCGGTCACCACCACCAGGTCGCACTGACGCATCAGTTCGCGCGACAGTTCCTTGGTCACCGGCTGCGGCAGCATCTGCACCAGGTCGCGCGGCGCGCCGACCGAATCGAGCGCCGCATGGATGTACTCGAGCAGCAGGCGTGCGGTCGACATGCCCTTGGGCGAGGGCGACAGGATGATCGCATTGCCGCACTTGAGCGCGTTGATGATGTTGTTCGCCGGGGTCGCACCCGGGTTGGTCGAGGGCACCACCGCACAGACCACGCCGACCGGACGCGCGATCTCGGTCAGCCCGAGTTCCGGCAGCTCGGCCAGCACGCCGGTGGACACCGCGCCCTTCAGGTCGCGCAGCAGCCCGAGCGTCTTGCGGTGGTTCTTGGTGACCTTGTCCTCGACGTTGCCCAGGCCGGTGTCGCGCACCGACAGCTCGGCCAGGGTGCGGTTGCGCGTCGGCTCCATGATCGCCCAGCCGCAGGCGAACACCATCGCATCGAGTTGCGCCTGGCCGTAGCGTTCGGCCACCGCCTGCGCGGCGCGGGCGCGGCGCACCAGGTCGGCCACCGTCCCGGCAGCCGCGGCCTCGCGCGCCTGCCTGTCATCCATCGTCGAACCCATCGCCGGTCCTCCTCGAAAGTGAAAACGCTCCGCGGACTCGCGTCCGCGGAGCGCCTGCTGCAGGGAAAGCCGGCTCAGCGCTTGGCGGCGGTCGCCTTGTACTTCGCCAGGTGGCGCACCGGATGCTGGAGCGCGTCGCGGCGGAACGGGTCGCCGAGTTCACGCGTGACCATCATCTCGAGGATGGTGGTCTTGCCCTCGCGCTGCGCCTTGCAGGCCGCCTCGAGCGCAGCGCCGACCTGGTCGAGCTTCTCGATGCGGTGCCCTTCGGCGCCCATCGACTTCGCGATCGCCGCGAAGCTCGGGTTCTTCAGGTTCGAGCCGACGAACCGGAAGTCGTAGTAGTCGACCTGGTTCTTCTTCTCGGCGCCCCACTGCTCGTTGTTGAACACCACGGCGGTGACCGGGATCTCCTCGCGCACCGCGGTCAGGATCTCGCCGAAGCTCATCGCCCAGGCGCCGTCGCCGACATAGGCGACGCCCGGCCGGTCCGGTGCCGCAACCTTGCAGCCGATCATCGTCGGGAACGCATAGCCGCAGTTGCCGAAGCTCATCGCGGCGAACATGCTGCGCGGGCGCTCGAAACGCAGGTAGGAGTTCGACACCGAGCAGATGTTGCCGATGTCGGTGGACACCATCGCGTCCTTCGGCATCGCGCGCTCGAGCTCGCGCAGCATCTGCCGCGGGTGCATCCGGTCGGAACCCTTCATCACCTCGAGGCTCCACTCGTCCTTCTCGTGGTGCCAGTCGGTGAGCTCCTTCTCCCAGGCCGCCTTCTCGGCGGCGACTACCTTCGCGCGGTCGGCCTTGTTGCCGTCGCAGGCGAGCGTGCGCGAGGCGATGCGCTCGAGCAGCGCGACCGCGGCTTCGCCCGCATCGCCGCAGATGCCCACGCCGATGCGCTTGACCAGGCCGATCATCTTCGCGTCGGCATCGATCTGGATGATCTTCGCGTCCTTCGGCCAGTAGTCCATGCCGTGCTGCGGCAGCGTGCCGAACGGCCCGAGGCGGGTGCCCAGCGCCAGCACCACGTCGGCCTTGCTGATCAGCTTCATCGCGGCCTTCGCGCCCTGGTAGCCGAGCGGGCCGACCCACAGCGGGTGGCTGGCCGGGAAGCTGTCGTTGTGCAGGTAGCTGCAGGCCACCGGCGCGCCGAGGCGCTCCGCCAGTGCCTTGCAGGCGTCCACCCCGTTGCCCATGATCACGCCGCCGCCGGACAGGATGACCGGGAACTTCGCGCTCGCCAGCAGGTCCGCGGCTTCATCCAGGCTCTTGCGGCCGCCGGGACCCCGCTCGACCACGATCGGCGGGTTGATCTCGCACTCGATGTCGCCATAGAAGTAATCGCGCGGGATGTTGAGCTGGGTCGGGCCCATCTCGAGCATCGCGCGGTCGAAGGCGCGTGCCGTATGTTCGGCCATGCGCTTGGGGTTGTTCACGTGCGACTGGAACTTGGTGATCTTGGAGAAGATCGGCAGCTGGTCGGTCTCCTGGAAGCCGCCCAGGCCCTGCCCCATCGAACCAGTCTCCGGGGTCACCACGACTACCGGCGAATGCGCCCAGTAGGCAGCGGCCACCGCGGTCACGAAGTTGGTGATGCCGGGGCCGTTCTGCGCGATGCACACGCCATGCTGGCCCGACACGCGCGCATAGCCGTCGGCCATGTGCGCCGCGCCCTGCTCGTGCACGGTCGGGATGAAGCGGATGCCGGCGCTCGGGAACAGGTCGAGCGCATCCATGAAGGCGGAACCGACGATGCCGAACACGTTGGTCACGCCGTTCACGGCCATCGTCTCGACGAAGGCTTCGCTCGGGGTCATCTTCTGCTTGATGCCGGTGGCGACTTGCTGCGCCGATACGGACGGCTCTACGGGCTTGTTCATGGCTCCTCCTGGGGCTGCGACGGTTCCGACGGATCGGGGTGGCGGGAGCGCTGCGGTGCCGGCCGGCACACGACGGGCACTCGCGCGGTGCCGGAACGATAGTGCGCCGACCGCGGCGAGTCAATCGAAAAACAGGACTTGACGTCCCGTTTTTCGAGACCTAAGCTGACTCGCATGAACGTCACCGACCTGCCCGTCGCACCCGCCGCCCCGGCCACCATCGGGTCCGGACAGGCCCCGGGCGACCTCGATTCCCCGACGCTGCGGGCGTTCGGCGTGGTCGAGGCGATCGGCCGATCGGGCCGACCGATGCTGCTGATGGACGTGGTGGCGGCGGTGGGACTGCCCAAGGCAACCGTGCACCGGATCCTCACCCAGCTGGTCGAGGGCGGACTGCTGCGCCGCCTGCCGGGCGCGGGCTACGGCGTCGGCGCGCGCCTGTCCCGCCTCGGGCGCGACCTGATCACCAACGACGCCGGGCGTCCGGCGCGCCGGGCCATCCTGCAGCGGCTGGTGGACGCCCTCGGCGAGACCTGCAACTTCACGATGCTCGATGGCGGGGAGATCATCTACCTCGACCGCGTCGAGACCGCCTCCCCGCTGCGGGTGAACCTGCAGCCCGGCTCGCGGGTGCCTGCGCACTGCTCCGCCAGCGGCAAGCTGCTGCTCGCGCACATGGCGCCGGCACAGTACGCACGCCTCATCGGACAGTTGCCGCTGACCCGCTTCACCGCGCGCACCCTCACCGACCGGGCCGCCCTCGCGGCCGAACTCGCGCGCATCCGCGACTGCGGGTACAGCGTCGACGACGAGGAGTACCTCGAGGGCCTGGTGTGCGTCGCGGTGCCGGTCACCGACGAGCAGCAGCGCGTATGGGCGACGGTCGCCGTGCACGGCCCGGCGGCCCGCATGCCGATCGACACGGCCCTGGCCCGGCTGCCCGAACTGCAGGCCGCCGCGGCAGCCCTCGGCGACACCTATCGCAGCAGCGCCGGTCCCTGAACCGCAGGGAGGCCGTTGCACCCGAAGAAGACTCCGCTTTCCATCACGACAGACATCACGACAGGCATCACCGCAGTTCCACCGACAGCAACTTCGAGCGGGCCAGAGAGCCGGACGAAGGCTTCCTGGCCGGTCCTTCCCGAGGACCGGTCATGCAATCCAACCGAGGAGGATGCAATGACCCACCAGATCCGCCAGCCAGCCCGCACCGGCCGTTCGTCGACCGTGTTCGCCTTCGCCGCAGCCGCCACCCTCGCCGCGGGCGCCGCGGCAGTGCACGCGCCGGCCCATGCCCAGGGCGCCTATCCGGTGAAGCCGATCCGCATGATCGTGAACTTCCCGCCCGGCGGCGGCACCGACGTCACCGCACGGCTGATCCAGCCCTGGCTGAGCAAGGAACTGGGCCAGCAGGTGATCATCGACAACCGTGGCGGTGCCGCAGGCGCGGTCGGCGCGGAGATCGCCGCGCGCGCGGCGCCCGACGGCTACAACCTGCTCTGGACGCTGTCGTCGCACACGATCAATCCCTCGCTCTATGGGAAGCTCTCGTTCGACACCGAACGCGACTTCGTCGCGATCACCCTCGGCGCCAACGCGCCGCAGATCGTCGTGTCCAGCATGACGCTGCCGGTGAAGGACATCAAGGAGCTGATCGCCTATGCGAAGGCCAACCCCGGCAAGCTGTCCTATGCATCGCCCGGCGTGGGCTCGCCCGGGCACCTCGCCGGCGAGCTGTTCAAGCAGCGTGCCGGCATCAACATGCTGCACGTGCCGTACAAGGGCGCAGGGCCGGCGATCCCCGACGTGATCTCCGGCAACGTGCAGCTGATGTTCGCGACCATGTCCTCCTCGATGTCGCACGTGCGCGCCGGGAAGATGCGCGCGCTCGGGGTCACCAGCCTGAAGCGCTCGGCCGGCGGCCCGGACATCCCGGCCATCGCCGAAGGGCTGGCCGGGTTCGAGATGCCGTCATGGTTCGGGCTGCTGGCCCCGGCCGGCACGCCGCGGCCGATCATCGACCGGCTGCACCAGGCGATGGTCCGGGTCCTCGCGATACCCGAGCTGCGCGAACAGCTGGTCGCGCAGGGCGCCGACCCGGTCGGCAACACCCCCGAGCAGTTCGGGGAACAGATCCGCGAGGAGTTGAAGCTTTGGGCACAGTTCATCAAGCAGACAGGCATCCGGCCGGAATGACCGCCGGCGCGCGCACCATCCGGCACTACGTCGACCGCTGGGCCGACGAGACGCCGCAGGCCCCATGGCTGATCGCGCCCGAGACGGGCGCGGTGATGACCTACGCGAAGCTGCAGGAACACTGCCGCGAGCTCGCGCGCGTGCTGCTGATGAACGGGCTGTCCCCGGGCGACACCGTGTCGCTGATGATGCACAACGGCTACCAGACCGCACGGCTGCTGGTGGGCATCATGTACGCGGGCCTGCGGGTGCAGCCGGTCAACCTGCTTTCCCAGCCCTCGCAGCTCAAGTACGTGCTCGAGCATTCGGACACCCGGCTGGTGTTCTGCGCGCACGAGTTCGTCGACCGGCTGCGCGCGCCGCTGGAGGAGATCACTGCCTCCGGCGAGCGCGACATCGCGGTGTTCCCGCTCAACCCCGACCAGATCGACATCTTCGACGATCCGTACATCGCGCACGTGCCGCTGCCGCCGGTGGCCGAGGCCGACGAGGCGCTGCTGATGTACACCTCCGGCACCACCGGCGTGCCCAAGGGCGTGGTGCAGACGCACCGTGCGGTCGTGTCCGGCGGCCTGTTCACGTCGCAGGCGCATGCGCTCGGGCCGACCGACCGCGTGCTGTGCGCGCTGCCGCTCTACCACATCAACGGACAGATCGTGACCACCGTCGCGCCGCTGGTGCACGGCGGGTCGGTCGTGATGCCGCACCGGTTCTCGGCGTCGAACTTCTGGCAGCTCGCGGCCGCGCATGAATGCACCTGGATCAACGTCGTGCCGACGATCATCGCCTACCTGCTCAACGGCCCGGGGCCGGCCGCGCTCGGGCTGGACGCCTCGCGCATCCGCTTCTGCCGCTCCGCCTCGGCGCCGCTGGCGCCGGAACAGCACCGGGCGTTCGAGGCGAAGTTCGGCATCGGCGTGATCGAGACGATGGGCCTGACCGAGACGAACGCTCCCGCCTTCACCAATCCGCTCGACCCGGCCCTGCGCAAGGTCGGCAGCCCGGGGCAGGCGTTCGGCAACGAAGCGAAGATCATCGATGCCGCAGGCCGCACGCTGGGCGCGGGAGAACCCGGCGAGATCATGATCCGCGGCGACAACGTGATGAAGGGATACTACAAGTCGCCGCAGCAGACCGCCGAGGCCTTCGATGCGCAGGGCTGGCTGCACACCGGTGACGTCGGCTACCTGGACGCCGATGGCTTCGTGTTCGTCACCGGGCGCATCAAGGAGCTGATCATCAAGGGCGGCGAGAACATCGCGCCGCGCGAGATCGACGAGGCGCTGCTCAGGCATCCGTGCGTGCTGGAGGCCGCCGCGGTCGGCATACCCGACGCGAACTACGGGCAGGAGATCCTCGCCTGCGTGGTGGCCAAGCCGGGCATGGCGGTCACAGCCGAGGAACTGCTGGCGTTCTGCCGCGGCGAACTGGGCCCGTACAAGACGCCGAAGCGGGTGGTGCTGGTCGACGACCTGCCGAAGGGACCGTCGGGCAAGGTGCAGCGGCTGAGGCTGTCGGAGCTCTACCCCGGCTGAGGCCGGCCGCCGGGGGACGGCCTACTCGAGCCGGATGTTCGCCTTCTGCACCACCGCCTCCCAGCGCCGCAGTTCGTCGGCGATGTAGGCCGCGAACTCGCGCGGCGCGCGATAGTCGGTCTCCATGCCGTTGTTGACGAAGTGCGTGCGGACCTCCTCGGAGGCCAGGATCGTGCGCACTTCGTCGGTAAGCCGCTTCACGATCGGGGCCGGAATGCCGGCGGGGCCGACCAGCCCGCGCCAGCCGGTGGTCAGGTACCCGGGCAACCCCGACTCCTGGACCGTCGGCACCTCCGGCATCAGCGGGCTGCGCGTCGCACCGCCTACGCCCAGGCCCCGCAAGCGCCCGGCCCTCGCATGCGGGATCACCGCCTGTATGGTGATGCTGGACATGTGGATCTGTCCGCCCAGGAGGTCAGAGGTCGCCGCGCCGCCGCCCTTGTAGTGCGCGATGACCATGTCGATCTTCGCCATCACGCGCAGCAGTTCCACGCCCATGTGGCCGCTGCTGCCCAGCCCTGCCGTGCCCGCCACCAGCGTGCCGGGCTTCTGCCGCGCGAGCGCGATGAACTCCTGCAGCGTGTTCACCGGCAGGCTCGCCGGGACGGTGAGCACCGTGTCGCCCTTCACCATCGACGCGATCAGCGAGAACGACTTCACCGGGTCGTAGTCGAGCTTCTGCAGCACCGGCTGAATGGTATGGGCGGTATCGACCACCAGCAGCGTGTAGCCGTCGGGAATCGCCCGCGCGACCAGCGTGGTGCCGATCACCGCGCCGGCACCGCCGCGGTTCTCGACCAGCACCGGGCGCCCGAGCCGCTCGGCGAGCCGGGGTGCCATCACCCGGCCGACCATGTCGGTGCCGCCGCCGGCGGCGAACGGTACCACCAGGCGGATCGGCTTCGCGGGCCAGGCCTCTGCCTGCTGCGCGAACGCCGGCGACGCAAGCCCCGCGCCGGTGGACAGGACGGCCAGCGACAGTAGCCCCGCCGCGCGCATGCGCATCATCGCCTGTGTCATCGCGATACTCCTCCGATGCGGCCCTGCCCGGCTTCGGTGGCCGGGGCTGCCGCGGGTCCTTCGGCGCCGCCACCCCTGCAGGGACGGCGGCGATGGGATCAGCCGGCGCAGCGCGCGAGCAAGTCGTCGTCGAACTCCAGCCCCAGCCCGACCTTCTGCGGCACTGCCAGCATCCCGTCCTGCATCTTCGGCACTTCCCGGAACAGCGGGCAGGACCAGGGCATGTACTCGACGGTCAGCCCGTTGGGGATCGCCGCCACCAGGTGCACATGCACCTCGGGCAGCAGGTGGCTCACCACCGGCAGGTTGAAGGCCTGCGCCATGCCGGCGATCTTCAGCCAGGTCGTGATGCCGCCGGCACGCAGCACGTCGATCATCACGATGTCGACCGCGCGCGCCTCGAGCATGTGCCTGAACGGCACCGAGCCGTACACGTACTCTCCCGCCGCCAGCGGCGTGTCGAGCGCGCGTGCGACCTCGGCCATCCCCGACGGGTCGTCGTGGGCCACCACGTCCTCGAGCCAGTAGAGGCCGTACTGCTCGACGCGCTGCCCGATCGAGATCGCCTGGCGCACGTCCCAGCGCTGGTTGATGTCGCACATCAGGTCGATGTCCGGGCCGATCGCCTCGCGCACCAGGCGGATGCGCTCCTCCTCCTTCGCCGGCGTGGTGGCACCGGGCAGCGCGAGCTGCGTCTTCATCTGCCGCCAGCCCTGTTCGACCAGCGTACGCGAGCCCTTCACGCACTGCTCGAGCGTGAAGTGGCGCATCAGCGCGCCACTGGCATAGGTGGGCACCGAGGTACGATGGCCGCCGGCCAGCGTCGAGACCGGTACGCCGAGCGCCTTGCCCTTGATGTCCCAGAGCGCGATGTCGATCGCCGCCAGCGCCAGCGTGAACAGGCCGCCGGGGCCGGCGGAGGCGCCCGCCGCGGCGCGCAGCCGGTCGCCGATCGACTCGATGCGCAGCGGATCGTCGCCCACGATCATGCCGGCGAGGATGTCCACGCACTGCCTGAGCGCCGGCGTGAGCGGCCCGCCGAAATGGGTCAGGCCGATACCGGTGAGGCCGGGCTGGTCGGTATGCAGGGTCAGGGTGACGAAGTTGCGCGTGCCGGCGACCGTCGGTCCGCCGGCCAGCGGCTCGTCGGAGGGCAGCATCGCGATCGTCGACTGGTGTCCGGTTATCTTCATCGTGCATGCACCTCTTCGTTGGCCGGAATCACCGGCAGCAGCAGGTAGGGGGAACGGCCGGGGCCGGCGTGGAGCGTCACCCGTCCGCCGAACACCTCCGGCGGACGGTCGACCGGATCGTCGTGCAGGAAGGGCCCGCAGCCGCGCATCGGGTGCTTCATGTTGGACAGCGTCGCGGCCTCGCCGTCGTACTCGTAGTCGCGGCCGCGCACCGACAGCGCGATGCGGTATCCGGCGGGCACCACGATCGACGTCGGGATGATCTCGATGTCAAGTTCCACCACTTCGCCCGGCACCAGCGGCTGCAGCTCGTCATGGGCATGGTACGGCCGCCACGGCATGCTCAGGGCAGGATCGAGCTTGCGGTGCGACGCCCGCAGCCAGCCCTGGCCGACCGGCGTATGCGGGTCGAGCGTCCCCTGGAAGACCACTTCCTTGCCCCCCGGGGCGAACACCCGCAGCACCGCGAAGATGTCGGCATCGGTGGTGGACGAGGAGACGAACAGCTTCAGCGCGACCGGACCGGTGAGCTCGGTATCGGCCTCCAGCGGCGGGGTGATGAAGGTCAGTCCGTCGCCCATCGCCGCATACTCCACCGACTCGGTCGCGGCCGCCGGCTCGGTATCCAGGCGCCGCGTCGACAGCCCCAGGTGCAGCGGCGTCCAGCGGGTGCGCGCGAGCGGCCATTCGTGCTCGTGGCGCAGCACGAACCGCTCGCCCGGATGGCGCACGTTGAGCTCGACCCTGGGCTGCCGGTGCCAGCCGTTGTCCTCGCCCTTCAGGCAGCGGTCGAAGAAGCGCTTCTGCAGGGCGAGTGCGCGATCGGTGTAGAACGGCGCCCAGTGCGAGCCGCCGTGCACCTCGAGCCACTTGTCGCTCGAGGCCGCCCGCATGAAGCCCTCGAAGTTTCCCCTCGGGTGGAGCCCCTGCCCGCCCCAGTTGGCGCAGGACAGCAGCGGCACCAGCACCCGGGACAGGTCGGCCGAGCGCTCCTTGTACCAGTCGTCGCACAGCGGCCGCCGCAGGTACTCGCCCCACATGTCCTCGCGGTTGCGCACGAGTTCGTCCTCCGGCAGGGTCGCCGGACCGCAGACCAGTTCGCCGGTGGCGCGCGACCGGGCGCCGCGTTCGCCCACGCCATGCTGCACCGTCTTCACCTGCATGTCCTGCCAGTTCTTGCGGAAGGTACAGGCGATGCCGCCATGGCGCGCGCCGTCGCGGTAGTTGTCCGCCCAGCCTTCCCAGACGCAGATCGCCGCCAGGTGCGGCGGCTGCATCGCAGCCACCCGCCACTGGTTGGCCGCATAGTAGGAGATGCCGTTCAGCCCGACCTTGCCGCTGCACCAGGGCTGGCGCGCGACCCATTCGATGCAGTCGTGGAAGTCCTTCTGCTCGCGCGCATTGTTGTGCGCGAGGTAGCCGGGCGAGCGTCCGGCGCCGCGCGAATCGAAGCGCACCACCGCATAGCCGTCGGGCACCCATTTCTCCGGGTCGACCACTTCCCAGTTCTGGTAGCGGTTGCTGGTGCCGGACACCGCATCGGGATGGTCGCGGGCCATGATCTCCCAGGCCGTCCGGTATCCATCCTGGAAGGCGAGGCCCTTGCCGTACGGACCATAGCTGGCGAGCGCCGGCCAGCGGCCTTCGGCCACCGGCTGGAACACGTCGGCACGCAGCACGTCGCCGTCGTCCATGCGCACCGGCACGTCCCAGTCGATGCGCATGCCGTCGCGGATCTCGCCCTGGTGTTCCTGGCCCATCGCCTGCCTCCGGTCAGTCGCCCGCACGTCGCGCGTTCGGGTTCAATCGATACGGGCGCCGGACTGCCGCACCACCTTGCCGTACTTCGCGAACTCCTCGCGCAGGTAGCGCCCGAACGCCTCGGGCGTCCCGCCGGCCGGATCGTGCCCCTGCGCCTCGAGCTGCGCGCGCAGCTCCGGCGACTGTACGACAGCGGCGAGCACCTCGTTCAGGCGCCGGACCACCGGGCGCGGCGTCTGCGCCGGCGCCAGCAGGCCGAACCAGGTGATCGAGGCGTAGCCGGGCACGCCGGACTCGGCGATCGTCGGCACCTCGGGCAGCTGCGGCGAGCGCGCCGCGCTGGAGATGCCCAGAACGCGCACCCGGCCGGCCTTGATGAACGGCGCGACCGGTGCGATCGAATTGAACATCATCGGCACCTGCCCGGCGAGCACGTCGGCCACCGCCTGCGGCGCGCCCTTGTACGGCACATGCGAGAGGTTCACGCCGGCCATCGACTTGAACAGTTCCATCGCCAGGTGGTTGGCGGCGCCATTGCCGGCCGATGCATAGTCGAGCTTGCCCGGCTGTGCGCGGGCCAGGGCCAGCAGTTCGCCGATGCCCTTCGCCGGCAGCGAAGGATGGGCGATCAGCAGGAACGGCCCGCTGGAGATCAGCCCGACCGGGGCGAAGTCGACCAGCGGATCGTAGGCCGCCTTCTTCTGCAGGTGCGGCAGGATCGCGAGCGGCCCGGGGCTGCTCAGGAACAGCGTGTAACCGTCGGCGATCGCCTTGGCCGCGACCTCGGCCCCGATCAGGCCGCCCGCACCACCGCGGTTGTCGATGATCATCGGCTGGCCGAGCCTCGCTGCCATCGGTGCCACCACCAGGCGCGCCACCACATCCGGCGTGCCGCCGGCCGGCACCGGCACGATCACCCGGATCGGCCGCTCCGGCCAGGCCGCGACGGCCTGCGACGGCGTCACGCCCTGCGCCAGCGCCAGCGCCAGCGCGGGCAGGCCCGCCAGCAGCCATGCGCCCGCCGCCCCGCGGCCTGCCGCACGATCCCCTCTCGCCATGGTCCTCCTCCGATCTCTCCGCTGCGCCGTTGTAACCGCCCCGACGCTGGCATCATGCTAACCGATCACGGACCCGGCCCGATACCCGGGCCGCCCCGACTGCCCGACGCCCATGGAGCCGAACCGATGAGCCAGACCCCGCCCGTTCCCGACACCCTCCCCGCCAGCGAAACACCGGGTTCCGAGCTTGCGGGCAAGGTGGCACTGGTCACCGGCGGCGCACGCAACATCGGTGCTTGCATCTCGCTCGCGCTGGCCGCGGGCGGCGCCAGCGTGGCGATCAACACCCGCGCCTCGCGCGCGCAGGCCGATGCCCTGGTCGCACGCATCGCGGCCGGCGGCGGCAAGGCCGGCGCATGGCTGGCCGACATCGGCGAGCGCGACGCGGTGCGCGCGATGGTCGACGGGGTGCTCGATCGCTTCGGACGCATCGACATCCTGGTGCTCAATGCATCGGTGCGCAACGAATGCGCGTTCCTCGAACTACCCTACGACGACTGGCGGCGCGTGATGGCCACCACGCTCGACGGCGCGTTCCACTGCACCCAGGCCTGCCTGCCGTCGATGATCGCCGGCGGCGCCGGTGCACTGGTCACGCTCGGCGGACTCAACGCGCTGTCGGGTGCGAAGCGCCGCATCCACGGCTCGGTGGCCAAGGGCGGGCTGGTCGCCTTCACGCGCGGCATCGCGCGCGAGTTCGCGGAACAGGGCGTGCGCGCGAACTGCGTGGTGCCCGGACAGGTGCTCACCGAACGCGCCGCGCATCGCTCGCCGCGCGCCGAACCGAAGGGACTGATCCCGCTGGGACGCGGTGGCCAGCCGGAGGAGATCGCGGCCACGGTGCGCTTCCTGTGCGGCCCGGGCGCGAGCTTCATCACCGGGCAGACCGTCCATGTGAACGGCGGCCAGCTGATGGCCTGAGCGGCAGCCGGTTGCGGGTGGCCGACCGGTGGCGCCTGCCGCGGTCGCCGGCGAGGCCACCGCTGCATGCGCCGACCCGGGCGGGATTACTTGACGCCGAGCAGTTCCACGTCGAACACGAGGGTCGCGTTCGGCGGGATCACGCCGCCGGCGCCGCGCGCGCCGTAGCCCAGCTCGGGCGGGATCACCAGCGTGCGCTGGCCGCCGATCTTCATGCCGGCGACGCCCTGGTCCCAGCCGCGGATCACCTGGCCGGCGCCGAGGCCGAAGGTGAACGGATCCTTGCGGTCGAGCGAGCTGTCGAACTTCTTGCCCTTGTTGTCCTTCGCCGCCGGGTCGAACAGCCAGCCGGTGTAGTGCACGGTGACCTGCCTGCCAGGCACCGCCTCGGCGCCGGTGCCGACCTTGCGGTCGGTGATCTTCAGGCCAGCGGCCGGGGTGCTCTGTGCTTCGCTCATCGGAATCATCATCCAGGGTGTGGTCAGGGCGACGACGGCCGCCAGGAGTGCTGCGCGGGAGATCCGCAGGCTCGATCGCTTCAAGGGGGTCTGCTCCATGGACAGGAAGAGGCGCCGATCGTAACCGAAGCGCCGCCGCACCGCGCCTGGCACGGCGGCCGCCGCGGGCGAGCCGGTCAGTCGACCACCAGCGCCACCCGCCCGACCAGCCGGTTGTCGCGGATCAGCTGGTGCACTTCCTCGGCCTGGTCGAGGCGGAAGGTGCGGTCGACGATCGCCCGCACCTTCTTCTGGCGCAGCAGTTCGAGCGTCTGCGCGATCTCGGTGGCGGTGACATAGCGCGAGCCGCGCACCTCGATGCCCTTGCGCACGACGACGGTCGCGTCGAGCGTGAACTTGCTGGAGTCGCCGAACACCGCCGGGGGCCGCACGCCGACGATGACCAGCCGGCCTCCGGGTGCGAGCGCCGTGACCGACGCCTCTAGCGTCTCCTTCGCGCCGACGACATCGATCACCGAATCGACGCCGCGCCCGCCGGTCAGGGCCGCCACCTGCTTCGCGACGTCGCCGCGGGTACCATCGATCAGGTCGTCCGCACCGGCCGCCTGCGCGCCGGCGAGCTTGTTCTCGCCGATGTCCACCGCGATCACCCGCGCACCGGACGCCCGGGCCACCTGCACCACGTGGATGCCCACGCCGCCACCGGCCCCGAACACCAGCACGTTGTCGCCCGGCTGTACCTGCGCTTCCTTCGTGCAGGCATGGAACGGCGTGGCGATCGCATCGGCGGCGACCGCCGCATCGACGTCGCTCACCCCGTCCGGGATAGCGACGAAGTTGCGCGCCGGCAGCACCATGTACTCGGCATACCCGCCATCGCAGGCCATGCCGACATAGCCCCGGAACGCGGTGCACAGCGTCTCGCGCCCGCCGCGGCAGTAGCGGCACTGCCCGCAGGTCAGGTAGAAGTGGTTGGTGACCCGCTGGCCGATGGAGAAGCCGGACACTTCGGCGCCGACCGCGACCACCTCGCCGGCCACCTCGTGCCCGGGGATGCGCGGCCAGGCCGTGACCTGCCCGGGATTGGCGATCATGTGCACCACCGTCAGGCCGACACCCACGGCCCTGACCCGGATCTTCACGTCGTTCGGACCGACCGCGGGTTCCGGTACGCCCTCGAGCACGAGCGGTCGCCCGATCGCGTGCAGCACCATCGCCTTCATTGGTTCACCCCATCGGATTGCAGCCGTCCGCCCGCGCCCCTGCCACGGACCGCCTCAGACATCGACCTGGCTCTCCTGGTCGGCGGAACTGTGCGAACGGATCTCGCGCACCGGCGCGCGTCCGCCGATGTCGCGCCCGGTGGCGATCCAGGTGCAGACGCTGGCGCCGGGTGCCCACACCGTCTTGTACCCGCCGGGTGCGAAGAACTCGACGAACACCATGTCCTGGTCGCCGTCGCTGATGAAGAAATGGCGCTCGCGGTCGGCGAACCAGACGAGGTCGCCGGCACGCACCGGGAACGGTTCCTCGTTGGCATGCGCGACGCCGTGCCCCTTCAGCATGTACATGAAGTGCTCGGCACCCTCATGGTGGTGGTTGGCGGCGCTGGTGCCCGGCGGATAGATGATCATCTCGCCCTTGATGGCGCTGGTGCCGAACAGCTTCGGCGTGACCAGGTAGATGCGCTTGCGCGCGTCGTACTCGGAGTCGAGCACCGGCTCGCGCTTCCAGTCGATCACGCGCAGCGGCGGTGGCGCGCTGGCCAGCGACGGATCGAGGTCGGCCGCGGAGGGCACCTCGGCGAACAGCACCCGGGCGCCCCCGGTGCTGGCGAGCGTGCCGCGGAAGCCCGGCGGCAGGAACACCACATGGGAGTCGCCCAGAGCCACCGCGGCGCCGGCCGCGTCGGTGAGCGCCGCCTCGCCCTCGAGCATCTGGAACCAGCCCAGGCTGCGCGGCCCGATCTCCACCGCCGCGACGGAATTCGCGCCGAGCGACAGCCGATCGAGCAGGATGCGCGTGCCCGCCACCCGCTCCTCGGTCAGCAGCCGCTGCCGCTGCACCCCGGCGCCGAACGGCTCGCCGGCCACGCTGGATTCATTGAACGTGATCGCCATCGTCATCCTCCTCCTGAGACGCTCGTGCGCCATGGCGCGCACTCTAGTCGCGGAGCGCGGACGATGCAAATGGCGCGCCAAACCCACTACACTTGCGCCCGACGAACTTCCGGCGCCGCAGGCGCACTGGCCAGCCCGGCCACGCTGCGAGTCGATCCGGATCCACGGAGGATAGCTTGGACCACCCGAACCAGACCTTGCTTCGCGCAGCGCTCGGCTGCGCCCTGCTGGCCGGCGCGCAGCTGCCGGCCACCGCCCTCGCCCAGGCCGACGGCGCCACCTTCCCGACACGGCCGGTGCGCCTCGTGGTGCCGTTCCCGCCCGGCAGCGCCAGCGACTTCCTCGGTCGCCAGCTCGGCGCGCTGCTCGCGGAAGGCTACAAGCAGCAGGTGGTGGTCGACAACCGCCCGGGCGCCGGCGGCCTGATCGGCAGCCAGCTGATCGTCAACGGCGGGCCCGACGGACACACGCTCGGACTGGTCGGGGCGCCGCACTTCGTCGGCGTGCTGATGCAGCCGAAGCCGGCCTATCGTCCGATCGAGGACGTGACGATGATCACCCAGGTCGCGACCATCCCGAACCTGCTGACCGTGGCCCCCAACCTGCCGGTGAAGTCGGTGCAGGAACTGATCGCCTATGCGAGGGCACGCCCGGGCGAGCTCAACTATGCGTCGCTCGGCGTCGGCTCGTTTGCCCACACCGCCGGCGAGATCTTCCGCAGCGCGGCCGGCATCAAGGTCGTGCACGTGCCGTTCAAGTCGATCGCCGACGTCAACGCCGAGCTGCAGGCCGGACGCATCCACTTCCTGATCTTCACCGCGCCTTCCAGCCAGGCGCTGATCGGCGAAGGCCGCGGACGGCCGCTCGCGGTCACCACCGCGAAGCGTAATCCAGCCTTCCCCGACCTGCCGACGCTGGGCGAAGCCGGGCTGCCCGCGGCCACCAACGATGCCTGGTTCGGCGTGATCGCGCCGGCCGCCCTGCCCCGTCCGCTGGCCGCGCGCATCTACAACGACATCAACCGCGTGCTGCGTTCGCCCGAGGCGAAGGAGCGTTTCGCGCGTCAGGGCGCAGACCCGACGTTCGAGTCGACGCAGCAGAGCTTCCTCGCGATGATGAAGTCGGAGTACGCGCGCTATGCGAAGCTGGTGAAGGAATTCGGCGTGCAGGCGCAGTGAGGCCGTGACCCGCTCCGGATGAAGAAAGGCCCGGTCATGCCGGGCCTTTTTCCATGGAGCCCGCCATCGCTGGCGGGCCCGCTTGCCCTGCTGGACGCGCGTGATCAGATTCCGCCGAACAGCATGTACTTCACTTCCATGAACTCGTCCAGGCCGTACTTCGAGCCCTCGCGGCCCAGGCCCGACTGCTTGACCCCGCCGAACGGCGCGATCTCGTTCGAGATGATGCCGGCGTTGATGCCGACCATGCCCGACTCGATCGCCTCGCCGACGCGGAAGCAGCGGCCGACGTCGCGGCTGTAGAAGTAGGCGGCCAGGCCGAACTCGGTGGCATTGGCCAGGCGGATCGCCTCTTCCTCGGTCTTGAACTTGAACAGCGGCGCCACCGGCCCGAAGGTCTCCTCGATGGTGACCTTCATGTCGGTGGTCACGTCGACGAGGATGGTCGGCTCGTAGAAGGTACCGCCGAGGGCATGGCGCTTGCCGCCGGTGAGCACCTTCGCACCCTTCGCCACCGCGTCGGCGACATGCTCCTCGACCTTGTCGAGGCCGGCCTTGTCGATCAGCGGCCCCTGGGTGATGTCGCCGCCCAGGCCGTTGCCGACCTTCAGCGTCTCGACCTTCGCCTTCAGCTTCTGCGCGAACGCGTCGTACACGCCCTCCTGCACCAGGATGCGGTTGGCGCAGACGCAGGTCTGGCCGGTGTTGCGGTACTTCGACGCCAGCGCGCCTTCGGCGGCGGCATCGAGGTCGGCATCGTCGAACACCAGGAAGGGTGCGTTGCCGCCCAGTTCCAGCGACAGCTTCTTGATGGTCGGCGCGCACTGCTCCATCAGCACCCGGCCGATCTCGGTGGAGCCGGTGAAGGTGACCTTGCGCACGATCGGGTTGGCGCACATCTCGCCGCCGATCGCCGCCGCGGAGCCGGTGATCACGCTGAAGATGCCCTTCGGGATGCCGGCGCGTTCGGCCAGCACCGCCAGCGCGAGCGCCGAGAACGGCGTCTGGCTCGCGGGCTTGAGCACCATCGGGCAGCCGGCGGCGAAGGCCGGGCCGGCCTTGCGGGTGATCATCGCGTTCGGGAAGTTCCACGGCGTGATCGCCGCGCAGACCCCGATCGGCTGCTTGGTGACGACGATGCGCTTGTCGGCCTGGTGCTGCGGGATCACGTCGCCATAGGCGCGCTTGGCTTCCTCGGCGAACCACTCGATGAACGAGGCGCCGTACATCACCTCGGTGCGCGACTCGGCGATCGGCTTGCCCTGCTCGGAGGTCATCAGCACCGCCAGGTCTTCCTGGTTGGCCACGATCAGGTCGAACCACTTGCGCAGGATCGCCGAGCGCTCCTTGGCGAGCTTCGAGCGCCATGCCGGCCATGCGGCGTCGGCCGCCTCGATCGCCGCGCGCGTCTCGTCGGCACCCATCTTCGGCACGGTGCCCAGCAACGAGCCGTCCGCCGGGTTGCGCACCGTGATGGTTTCCTTCGAACGTGCATCCACCCATTCGCCGTTGAGAAAACACTGCTGGCGGAACAGGCCGGGGTCTTTCAGCTTGAGCATGTCGCTCTCCTTCGTGTCGCGTCGTGTTGGGGGACGGCTCAGTAGGTGCCCGGGTAGGCGCCGCCGTCCATGAGGAAGTTCTGGCCGGTCACGTAGCCCATCTGCGCCGAACAGAGGAACGCACAGGCGTCCCCGAACTCGGCCGGGTCGCCCAGCCGTCCCGACGGATTCTCCTTGCGCCGCAGTTCCCGGGCCTGGTCGGTGGTGATGCCCTTGACGTTGGCGATGTGGAACAGGTTGTTGCGCATGCGCTCGGTCTCGAACGGCCCGGGCAGCAGGTTGTTGATCGTCACGTTGAACGCGACCGTCTTGCGCGCGAGGCCGGCGATGAACCCGTGCAGGCCGGAACGCGCGCCGTTGGACAGGCCCAGCACCTCGATCGGCGCCTTCACCGAACTGGAGGTGATGTTGATCACGCGGCCGAAGCCGCGCTTCATCATCGGGTCGACCGTCGCCTTGATCATCTCGATCGGCGTCAGCATGTTCGCCTCGACCGCCTTGATCCAGTGCTCGCGGGTCCATTCGCGGAAATCGCCCGGCGGCGGGCCGCCAGCGTTGTTGACCAGGATGTCCGGTTCGGGGCAGGCCGCGAGCACCGCGGCACGGCCGGCTTCGGTGGTGATGTCGGAGGCGACGGTGATCACCCGCACGCCGGTGGCCGAGCGGATCTCGTCGGCGGTGGCCTCGAGCGGCCCGGGGGTGCGGGCGGTGATCACCACATCGACGCCTTCGCGCGCGAGCGACATGGCGCAGGCGCGGCCCAGCCCCTTGCTGGCGGCACAGACGATGGCCTTGCGGCCGGCTATTCCGAGATCCATGGATGTTCCCTTCCGTCGGGTGGGTCGAAAGTCAGCCGACGATGATACCCGAGCCCGCCTTGCCGAAAGTCCCCGCGCCCGGCCTGCGCGCCCGGCCCGCCGGCCGTGCAGATTGTGCTAAACCCGACCCTCGACGGTGCCGATAGCTATAATCCGACGCTTTCCCCGGTCAGAGGTAGTCATGCGCTTCAAACGCCCCGAATCCCGCCCCGTGCCGCCTGCCGTGGCGGCCGCCCTCGCCGCGCTGGCGATCACCGGCTGTGCGACGCCGGGTACCGGCGACCCGCGCGATCCGCTCGAACCGCTGAACCGGGGCATCTACCAGATCAACGATGCGCTCGACCGCGCGGTCATCCAGCCGGTGGCCGAGGTCTATGTCGCAGTGCTGCCCACCCCCGCCCGCACCGGGGTGTCGAACTTCTTCGGCAACCTCTACGATGGCTGGAACGCGATCAACAACCTGCTCCAGGGCAAGGTCGGCACCGCGTTCTCCGACGTCGGCCGCATGGCCCTGAACACCACGGTCGGCCTGCTCGGCTTCGTCGACGTCGCCTCGCGCGTCGGGCTGGAGAAGAGCGACGAAGACCTCGGCCAGACCCTGGGCTGGTGGGGCATCGGCCACGGTCCCTACCTCGTGCTGCCGCTGATCGGCCCGAGCAGCCTGCGCGACGGCACCGGGACGATCATCCAGATCGCGCTCGACCCGCAGACCCGCTGGATCGACGACGAGCCGACGATGTGGGGCCTGTGGGGCCTGCGCCTGATCAACAACCGCGCCAACCTGCTCGGTGCGGGACGGGTGTTCGACCAGGCAGCCACCGACCGCTACGCCTTCCTGCGCGATGCCTACTTCCAGCGCCGCCGCAACCAGCTCTGGGACGGCAACCCGCCGCGCGAGAAGGAATCCACGCGTGCACGGCCGAGCGTGGTCGAACTGCCGCCGGTCTGGCAGCGCCAGGACCTGCCGGTACCGTCCCCCGAGGCGCGCGCGGGCGCGACCCCGGAAGACGCGGCCGCCGGCCCGTCAGCGGTCGAGGCGTCGCTGCCGGCATCGATGCCCGCATCGATGCCTGTCGCCACTGGCGGCGAACCGATGGCCGCGATCCTGGTCACGCGCGTGGCGACCGACTGAGCGGCGGTGCGCAACCCGCGGACGATGAAAGGCCAGGCATGTGCCTGGCCTTCGTCTTTCCGGACTGCCGCTGGGGTCAGAAGCCGGCGCGCAGCACCTCGATGCGCTCTTCCAGCGGCGGATGCGTCATGAACAGCCGCTTCAGGCCACCCGCCACGCCACCGCTGATGCCCATCGCCGCGACCTGACTGGGCAGGTCGGTCGGCTGGTGGGCGCGCTGGATCGCTTCCAGCGCCGCGATCATCTTGGTGCGCGAAGACAGGCTGGCTGCCCCCGCATCGGCGCGGAACTCGCGCTGCCGGCTGAACCACATCACCACGATGCTGGCCAGGATGCCCAGCACCATCTCGGCGACGAACACGGTGGCGTAGTAGCCCACGCCCTGCCCCGACTCGCTCTTGAACACGACCCGGTCGATCAGCTGGCCGATCACGCGGGCCAGGAAGAACACGAACGTGTTCACCACGCCCTGGATCAGCGTCAGCGTCACCATGTCACCATTTGCAATGTGGCTGACTTCGTGTGCCAGTACCGCCTCGATCTCGTCATCGCGCATGTTGTTCAGCAGCCCGGTGCTGACCGCCACCAGCGCACTGTTGCGGGTCATGCCGGTGGCAAACGCGTTGACGTCTGGCGAATCGTAGATCGCCACTTCAGGCATGCCGATCCCGGCCCTCTCGGCCTGCTTGCGGACGGTCTCGACCAGCCAGAACTCGCGCGAGCTGCTGGGCGATTCGATCACCACCGCGCCGGTCATCCGCTTGGCCGACCACTTGGAGATCGCCAGCGAAATGAACGCACCGCCGAAACCCATGAACGCGCAGAACAGCAACAGGCCGCCCATGCCGCCGCCGAGCATCCGGTCGAGCCCGAGCAGCCGCGCGGTGATGCTCAGCACCAGCAGCACACCGACATTGGTGATCAGGAACAGCAGGATACGTTTCATCGATTCACTCCGTGGAAGGACGCCGGCGCACAGTCAGGGAAGGGAAGAACGAAAGGGTGCACCGCGTTACGCATCGTTAGATGCGGTTGCGGCGCGCAAGTTCAAGCCTGCGGCCCCGATTTTGCAACCTGGATGCCCTTCACGTTGTCCAGCACCGTGGTCGCCGAGCCGATCAGCGAGGCAATGTCGGCCAGGTTGGCCGGCACGATCAGGGTGTTGCCCGTCTTGGCGAGGTTGCCGAACGCCCCGACGTACAGTTCCGCGACCTTGAGGTTGGCCGCGTTCAGTCCGTTCGGCGTGCCGATCGCCTCGGCCACCGCGCGGGTGGCCTGGGCGGTCGCATCCGCCACCGCGATCAGTGCCTGCGCCTCGCCCTGCGCATTGTTGATCGCCGCCGCCTTCTCGCCCTCCGAGCGCAGGATCGCCGCCTGCTTCGCGCCCTCGGCGAGGTTGATCTCTTCCTGCTTCTGTCCCTCGGACTTAGCGATCAGGGCCCGCTTCTCCCGCTCGGCGGTGATCTGCGCCTGCATCGCGCGCAGGATGGTGTCCGGCGGCGTCAGGTTCTTGATCTCGTAGCGCAGCACCTTCACCCCCCAGGTGCGCCCGGCCTCGTCCAGCACGGACACGATCTGGCGGTTGATCTCGTCGCGCGACTCGAAGGTGCGGTCGAGCTCCATCTTGCCGATCTCGGAACGCAACGTCGTCTGCGCCAGCTGGGTGATCGCGGTGATGTAGTCGGACGAGCCGTATGATGCCAGCTTCGGATCGGTCACCTGATAGTAGATGATGCCGTCCACCGACAGCTGGGTGTTGTCGCGCGTGATGCAGGTCTGCTCCGGCACGTCGAGCGGTACCTCCTTCAGCGAATGGCGGTACTGGATGCGGTCGACGAACGGCACGATGATGCGCAGCCCGGGCTCGAGCACGCCGTGGAACTTGCCCAGCCGCTCGACCACCCAGGCCTGCTGCTGCGGGATCACGCGCACCGACTCGATCACCACCACGATCGCGAAGGCGACGAAGAAGAACCAGGGTGCGAATACCTTAAGTTCCTGGATGGTCGACATCACCATCGCGATGACGGTCACGGCTATCAGCTTGGGCAGCAAGGCAGGGCCTCCTCGGCGGGCGAGCGGATTCTGGACAGGGACGGCAACTTCGGTGCGGGGAAAGCCGAACCGTTCAAGCTTCAACCGGGGGAGGTCGAGCTTCGAAAGGTCGAGCTTCGAAAGGTCGAAATCCTTCGGGTCGAAGCGGCGCGGGTCGCGCTTCATCGCCCGGGCGATACCTCGAGCACGCTGCCGGCCACGTTGCGGATGTACAGCGCCGCACCGGGTTCGGGCGCGGCCTGGCCGGCGGGCGGCGGCGCGACCCTTGCCTCCCAGATGGCGTCACGGTAGCGCACCCGGGCCGAGCCGGCGGCCGGGTCGATCCAGCTCTCGAGGGTCACCATGCCGCCGACGTCGAGCGTGTTGCTGGACACCGTCGTCACGTCTCCGGCGCGCATCTTCCACACCACGAGCACGCCGGCGATCGCGACCGAGCCGCCGATGGCCGCCTGCACGCCGAACGAGGCGCCTGCCCAGGCGGCCAGCGCCGCGGCAAAGGCGGCCAGCCCGAGCACCAGCAGGTAGAACGTCCCGCTCGTCATCTCGACGATCAGGAGCAGGAAGCCGGCGAGGATCCAGTAGATGTAGTTGCTCATGGTGCCCGGATCATACCCCGGGCGGCCGGGCGGCCGGGTGACTGGAAAGGCTGCGGCCGCCGTCCCGGCCTGCTGCGCTGCTGCGCGCGGCATCGTGCGAGCGTCAGTTGACCCGTGCGACGAGGCGTTCGAGTTCCACCACCCGCGCGCGCGCCTCGTCGGCGTCGGCCGCCTCCGGCGCGAGCTCCAGGTAGCGCCGGTAGTCGGCCAGCGCGGCGGCGAAGCAGTCGAGGCGGTGGTACAGCCAGCCGCGGTCGCGCAGTTCGGACGCGACGGTCGGAGTCAGCATCAGGATACGATCGGCGGCCACCAGCGCATCGCCGAACTGCCCGGCCCCGAGGTAGACCGCCTTCAGGTTGCGCAGCATGCGGGCGAGGATCTCGCGCCGCGATGCCGCGGTGAGCAGCGCCGAGACCTCCGCGCGCGACGGCCGATGGCCCAGGCGCAGCGCACCCAGCCGCCGCTGCAGTTCCTCGATCGACAGCGATGCGCCCGACAGGAAGGGATCGAGCACCGCCGCGCCATCGGTCAGCGCGCACTTCACCAGGAAGTGCTGCGGGAACGACAGCCCGTCGAGCGCTAGTCCGATCCGGCGCCCCACCTCTATGTAGACGATCGACAGCGAGATCGGGATGCCCACCCGCCGCTCGAGCACCTCGTTCAGGAAGCTGTTGCGCGGGTCGGCGAAATCCTCCTGGTTCGGGCCGAAGCCCTGCTCTTCGAACAGGAAGCGGTTCAGCGCCAGGATGCGCTCGACATCGCCCGCATCGTCGGCGAGCCGGGCACCGAGCATGGCCGCGAGCGTGTCGAGCCGGGCCAGGTAGTGGTCGATGTCGAGGTCGGGGTAGTGTTCCTGCGCGATCAGCAGCGCGCCTTCGGCCAGGCTGCCCGCGCCGGCATTGCGCTCGACCAGCCGCCGCAGCCGCTCGGCCGCCTCGACATTGCGCACCACCGGACCCGAGGCCGGCGCCATCAGCGCACCCACCCGCGCGGCGTCACGGGGTGCACTCGCGGTAGTGGTCGAGCCTGCCGTCGGCGTCGATCGCCTCCAGCCGCACGGTGAAGCCCCACAGCCGGGCCAGGTGCTTCAGCACCTCGGTCGCCTCGGAGGACACCAGCGGCCGGTTGCGATGGATCAGGTGGCGCAGCACCAGCGAGCGGTCGGTGTCGCGCTCGTAGCGCACCACCTGGATGTCCGGCAGCGACACGTCCCGGTTGTAGTGCTGCGCGAGCAGGCGGCGCACCCGCCGGTAGCCTTCCTCGTTGTGGATGCTGTCGATCTCGAGGTAGGACTTCGACTCGTGGTCGGCCACGGTGAACAGGCGGAACTCGCGGATCAGCTTCGGCGACAGGTACTGCGCGATGAACGACTCGTCCTTGAAGTTGCGCATCGCGAAGTCGAGCACCTTGAGCCAGTCGCCGCCGGCGATGTCCGGGAACCAGTGCCGGTCCTCGTCGGTGGGCGCCTCGCAGATGCGGCGGATGTCGCGCATCATCGCGAAGCCCAGCGCATACGGGTTGATGCCGCCGTAGCCGCGCTCGTCGAAGCCGCGCTGGGTCACGACGTTGGTGTGCACCTGCAGGAACTCGATCATGAAGCCGTCTTCGAGCTGGCCCTTGTCGTACATCCGGTTGAGCAGCGTGTAGTGCCAGAAGGTCGCCCAGCCCTCGTTCATGACCTTGGTCAGGCCCTGCGGATAGAAGTACTGCGACACCTTGCGCACGATGCGCACCAGCTCGCGCTGCCAGGGCGCGAGCTTCGGCGAATGCTTCTCGATGAAGTACAGGATGTTCTCTTCCGGCTCGGCCGGGAACACGCTGCGCTTGCTGCCGCCGGCCTTGCTCGCCCCCGCGGTCGGCACCGTGCGCCAGAGGTCGTTGAACTGGCGCTGGATGTAGTCGTTGCGCTCGGCCATGCGCGCTTCCTCTTCGCGCGCGGACAGGGGCTGCGGGCGGCGGTAGCGGTCGACGCCGTAGCTCATCAGCGCATGGCAGGAGTCGAGGATCTCCTCGACCGCGCCGATGCCATGGCGTTCCTCGCACTCCATCACGTAGCGCCGCGCGAACACCAGGTAGTCGAGGATGGCGTCGGCGGCGGTCCACTGCTTGAACAGGTAGTTGCCCTTGAAGAACGAGTTGTGGCCGTAGCTCGCATGCGCCACCACCAGCGCCTGCATCATCATGGAATTCTCTTCCATGAGGTAGGCGATGCACGGGTTGGAGTTGATCACGATCTCGTAGGCGAGGCCCTGCGCGCCCTTGCGATAGGCCTGCTCGTTGCGGATGAACTCCTTGCCGAACGACCAGTGCGGGTAGCCGATCGGCAGCCCGACGCTGGCATAGGCATCGAGCATCTGCTCGGAGGTGATCACCTCGATCTGGTTCGGGTAGGTGTCGAGCCCGAACTCGGCTGCGGTCTTGCGGATCTCGCGCTCGTACTCGTCGATCAGCTCGAACGTCCAGTCGGGCCCCTGCGGCAACCGCTTCTCGCGCACCTGCACCCCGCCGTTCATCTCAGGCCGTCTCTTTCTTGAACAGCTCGTGGAACACCGGGTAGATCTCGTCGCGCTCGCACACCCGGCGCATCGCGAAGTTGCGCGCGGTGGCGGTGAGCGTGTCGTACTCGACCCAGAGGCTGCTCTGGCGGGCATCCTGCCCGTCCGGGATCTCGACATAGGCGAAGTAGCGGCACACCGGCACGATCTTCTCGCCCAGGAAGCGGGCGCTCTTGCCCGCGTCGCTGCCGAACGCATCGCCGTCGGAGGCCTGGGCCGCGTAGATGTTCCACTGCCCCACCGGGAAGCGCTCGGCCTGGATCTCGTGCATCAGCTCGAGCGCCGACAGCACGACGGTGCCGCCGGACTTGGGGTCGTGGAAGAAGGTGTTCTCGTCCACCTCTTCCGCATTGTCGGTATGGCGCACGAACACGATCTCGACCTTCTCGTACTTGCGCGACAGGAACAGGTAGAGCAGCGTGAAGAAGCGCTTGGCGACGTCCTTCTTGCGCTCGTCCATCGAGGCCGACACGTCCATCAGGCAGAACATCACCGCGCGTGCGACCGGCTGCGGCACCGATACCCGGTGGCGGTAGCGCAGGTCGAGGTCGTCCAGGAACGGCACGCGCTTGAGCCTTGCCTCGATCTCAGCCACGCGAGCCTCCAGGCGCGCGACCTCGTCCGCATCGGCGGGGACGGGCCGGGCGCGCGCCTCGGCGAGCGCCGCCAGCGCCACCTCGAGCTCGCGCCGGATCGGCGCGGACAGCGCGACGCGCCGCCCGAGCGAACTCTTCATGGTGCGCGGCACCGACAGGTTGGTCGGCGACCCCTCTACGACATAGCCGGCGCGGACCATCTTCTTCTGCTGCACCGCACCCAGGTAGTTGCGCACCAGGTGCGGGAGCTCGAGGTCGTCGAAGAAGATGTTCAGGAACTCCTCGCGCGACAGCGTGAACACGAAGGAATCGGTCGATTCGCCCTCGCCCGCCTCGCTTCCCCCGCCCCCGCCGCCCCCGCCCTGCGGCCGCTGGATGGTGTCGCCGGGCGAGAACTCGCGGTTGCCCGGGTGCACGGTCTCGCGGTTGCCGCCCGCCCCATGGCGGAAGCTCGGCTCGGAGATGTCGCGCGCCGGCAGGTTCACCTCGCCGCCGCCGTCGATGTCGGTGATCGACCGCTTGTCGACCATGTCGCCGACCGCGCGCTTCAACTGCTCCTTGTAGCGGCGGATGAAGCGCTGCCGGTTGGTGGCGCTCTTGTTCCCGCCGTTCAGGCGGCGATCGATCAGGTGGACGCTGCCGGCCATGGGATGCGCCTACTGTGACTTGCGGACCCGGAGGTACCACTCGCAGAGGAGCCTGACCTGCTTCTCGGTGTAGCCCTTCGCGACCATCCGCTCGACGAAGCTCTGGTGCTTCTGCCGCTCGTCGGCCGACGCCTTGGCGTTGAACGAGATCACCGGCAGCAGGTCTTCGGTGTTCGAGAACATCTTCTTCTCGATCACCTCGCGCATCTTCTCGAAGCTGTTCCACGACGGGTTGCGTCCGGCGTTGCCGGCGCGCGCCCGCAGCACGAAGTTCACGATCTCGTTGCGGAAGTCCTTCGGATTCGCGATGCCGGCCGGCTTCTCGATCTTCTCGAGCTCGCCGTTGAGCGAACCGCGGTCGAAGATCTCGCCGGTCTCGGGATCGCGGAACTCCTCGTCCTGGATCCAGCAGTCCGCGTATGTCACGTAGCGGTCGAAGATGTTCTGGCCGTACTCGGAATAGGACTCGAGGTAGGCGGTCTGGATCTCCTTGCCGATGAATTCCGCGTAGCGCGGCGACAGGTAGCCCTTGATGAAGTCGAGGTAGCGGCGCTTGGTGTCCTCGGGAAGGTCCTCGCGCGAGAGCTTCTGCTCGAGCACGTACATCAGGTGCACCGGGTTGGCGGCGACCTCGACCTGGTCGTAGTTGAACACCGCGGACAGGATCTTGTACGAGAACCGGGTCGAGGTGCCGTTCATGCCCTCGTCGAGCCCGGCGTAGTCGCGGTACTCCTGGTAGGACTTCGCCTTCGGATCGACGTCCTTCAGGCTCTCGCCGTCGTACACGCGCATCTTCGAGAAGATGCTCGAGTTCTCCGGCTCCTTCAGGCGCGACAGCACCGCGAACTGGGCCATCATCTCGAGCGTGCCGGGCGCGCAGGGCGCGGCCGACAGCGAACTGTGGGCGAGCAGCTTCTGGTAGATCTTCACTTCCTCGGACACGCGCAGGCAGTACGGCACCTTCACGATGTACACCCGGTCGAGGAAGGCCTCGTTGTGCTTGTTGTTGCGGAAGGTCTGCCACTCGGCCTCGTTCGAGTGGGCGAGGATCACGCCGTTGAACGGGATCGCCGAGAAGCCCTCGGTGCCCTTGTAGTTGCCCTCCTGGGTGGCGGTGAGCAGCGGATGCAGCATCTTGATCGGCGCCTTGAACATCTCGACGAACTCGAGCAGCCCCTGGTTGGCCAGGCACAGGCCGCCGGAATAGCTGTAGGCGTCGGGATCGTTCTGCGAGAACCGGTCGAGCATCCGGATGTCGACCTTGCCCACCAGCGTCGAGATGTCCTGGTTGTTCTCGTCGCCGGGCTCGGTCTTCGAGATCGCCACCTGCCTGAGCACCGAGGGCTGCAGGCGCACCACGCGGAAGCGGGTGATGTCGCCTTCGTACTCCTGCAGGCGCTTGACCGCCCACGGGCTCATGATGCCGGACAGGTAGCGCTTCGAGATGCCGTACTCCTTCTCGAGGATCGGACCGTCGCGGTCGATGTTGAACAGTCCGAGCGGCGATTCGTTCACCGGCGAACCCTGCAGCGCGTAGATCGGCCGCGCCTCCATCAGCAGCTTCAGGCGTTCGGCGATCGAGGACTTGCCGCCGCCGACCGGGCCCAGCAGGTAGAGGACCTGCTTGCGCTCCTCGAGCCCCTGCGCGGCATGCCGGAAGAACGAGACGATCTGTTCGATCACCTCTTCCATCCCGTAGAACTCGTCGAACGCCGGGTAGCGGCGGATCACCCGGTTCGAGAACAGGCGGGACAGCCGGAGGTCGTTGCGCGTGTCGACCACCTCGGGTTCGCCGATCGCCGCGAGCATGCGCTCGGCGGGGCTGGCGTACGTCAGGGGATCCTTCCGGCACAGATCGAGGTAGTCGTGCAGCGACATCTCGTCTTCCTGATCTGCCGCGTAGCGATCACGATACTGGCTGAACAAGTCCGTCATGCTGCACCTCCGTCGAATCGGGATTCACAAGAAACAGGCCTGCCGACTTCCTCATTCCAACGATACGTTGCAGCCGGTCCATCGATCCGACGATCGGCGCTGTCCACCGATCGACCCTCTCCCACGCATTCCATTAACGGCATGCGGGGCACCGGGGTTTACCCATGCGAACGCAGCCAACGCCGAGAAAGATCCATTCCGGCGAGCCATCGGTGCCGGCGGCTGGCGGTGCACGGCGGCGGTGCGTCGCCGGCACGACTGGGGGCACCGACGCTGCCGCACCCCCGGGACGCCGGCTCGCAGGGGTCGGGCGTGCGGTCGTGGAGCCTGCAGTCGTGGAGCCTGCGGACGTGGAGCGTGCGGTCGTGAAGCGTTCACTGGTCGGGATGCCTCGGGTGCAGTCCTGCCGTTGAAGTCAGCATACACACGGGAACCGACGCCATCAATAGTGGGCTGGACGATTTCCCACACAACATCTTGTGCCGCGCGCCGGCCGACACGGGGATCGGGCGCACGTGAGAAATTCGTCCGGCATGCGGCGAATCATTCGGTTATAGTTTTCGCTGGAGCGGCCTCGATCCGGGGGCCGACCGGGAAGCCTCGAGCTAGCCCGTTTATTGCTTCATCGAGGATCGGCGACAACATACAGCACAGGCGAGTCGGCAGTCGATGCACTCCAAGAACATGCAGCAGCGGGCGCCTGGGCGCCAGGGATCCACCGTGCGCTCGGCATCCGGCACCTCGATGTTGATCACCCTCTGCCTGGGGTTGTCGGGCGCGACAGCCATGTCCGGCAGTGCCCTTGCAGCCGAGGGCTGGTGGCGCGACCCGCGCAACCTCGAGAGCCTGATCACCCAGCATCCGAACACGCCCTGGGTCGGCGACCGGCTGCCAGCGGGTGCGAAACCGGCGATCGAGATCCCGAACGCGGAGCGTCCGCTCACGCTGGCCGAGTTGACCGACCTCGCCCTGCGCAACAATCCCCAGACCCGCGCGGCCTGGGCCGCGGCCCGCGCCGCAGCCTCCCAGGTCGGCATCGAGCTCGCCGACTATTCCGTGCAGGCCTCCGGGGCGCTCAGCTACCTGCGCGCGCGGCAGATCAGCCAGACCGGCGTGCGCCAGCCGATCATCGAGCGCTACACGCCGAGCGTGACGCTGTCGTATGCGCTGTTCGATTTCGGCGCGCGGGCGAGCCAGGTGGAGGCCGCCCGCTTCAACCTGCTCGCCGCCAACCTGTCCCAGAACAGGACGCTGCAGGCGGTGGCCTTCGCCGTCGAGCAGGCCTACTACGCGCTGCTCGGTTCCGAGCAACTGGTGCGCTCGGGGCAGGTCTCGCTGCGCAACGCGCAGACCACGTTCGAAGCCACCGAGCGCCGCCGCCAGAGCGGCCTGGCGACCATCGGTGACGTGTTCCGTGCCGAGACCGCCGTCGCGCAGGCCCGCCTCGCGGTACAGCAGGCCGAGGGCCAGGTGGCGCAGGCACGCGGCCGGCTAGCCTTCAGTGCCGGGCTTCCGGTCACCACCCGCTACACGCTGGCGCCGGTGCCCGCGAAGCTCGAGGCCACCCGGCTCGCGGAATCGGTCACCGAACTGGTCGAGCGGGCGAAGGCCGGGCGTCCCGACCTGGTCGCGGCCGAGGCCACGGCCCGCTCGCTGTCGGCCACGGCGCGCGCCGCCGCCGCTGCCGGGCTGCCCAGCATCACCACCACCGCCACCTTCGCCGACAACTACTTTGTCAGCCGTCCCGACGGGACGAACTGGTCGGTCGGCGTCGCGGTGAACATCCCGCTGTTCACCGGCTACCGCGATACCTACGCACGCCGGCTG
Source organism: Betaproteobacteria bacterium (assembly GCA_021298815.1). Taxonomy (GTDB): domain Bacteria; phylum Pseudomonadota; class Gammaproteobacteria; order Burkholderiales; family CAIKXV01; genus CAIKXV01. The sequence goes on from JAJTHE010000013.1 coordinate 98,723, forward strand.
GCGGAAGCCAACACCGAGCGCCAGATCGCGGTTCGCGACCAGCTCTCCAACCAGGTCGAGCTGGACGTCTGGCAGGGCTACTTCAACGTGCAGACGGCCAACACCGCCCTGATCACCGCGCAGTCGCTGGTGCGCACCGCGGCGCAGTCGCTCGAGGTCGCCGAGGCCCGCTACAAGGGCGGGGTCGGCAGCCTGCTCGAGGTGATCACCGCGCAGGCCGACGACGTCAATGCCCGGGTGCAGCAGATCACCGCCCAGGTCAACTGGTACACCGCCTTCTCCCAGCTCAACTTCGCCCTCGGCTCGCTGCCCCTCGCGCCCGGTGCCGCCACCGTGTCGCAAGGCAATGCGCCGGTCACTTCGGCACCGGGCGCGCCCTACTCCCCGTCACTTCCGGTGCAGAAATAGACATGAAGCGATTCGTCATCTTTCTCGTGGGCCTGCTGATCATCGGCGCAGCGCTCGGCCTCGGGGCCTGGCAGACCGGGCGCTGGAACCCGTTCGGCGAAACGGCCTCCGTCGACAAGGACGGCAAGAAGGTCGCCTCGAAGGACGGCAAGGCCGGCAAGGGCAGCCGTCCGGCCACGGTGGTGCGCACCGCGCGGGTCGAGGTCACGCCGATGCCGGTGGTGCTCGACGTCGTCGGCACGATCGAGTCCGAACACGTGGTCGCGGTGCGGCCGCAGGTGTCCGGGCTGCTGACCCAGGTGATGGTCAAGGAGGGCGACCGGGTGCGCGCCGGGCAGGTGCTGTTCCGGATCGACTCCCGCACGTTCGATGCCTCGGTCAACCAGGCCAAGGCAGCGGTCGCCCGCGACCAGGCGAACCTCGAGCTCGCCCGCGCCAACGAACGCCGGCTCAAGCCACTGCTCGATCGCGACTTCATCACCCGTGCCGAGTACGAGACGGTGGTGGCCAACGTCGCGGCCCTCGAGGCGCAGGTCGCCGCGAACAGGGCGCAGCTCGAGCAGGTGCAGGTGCAGCTCGACTACACGTTCATCCGCGCCACCATCGACGGCCGGCTGGGCGCCCTGTCGGTCCGGGCCGGCAACCTGGTCTCGGCCTCGACCGGGTCGACCAGCGTGCCGCTGGTCACCATCAACCGCACCAACCCCGTGCTGGTCAGCTTCAACGTGGCCCAGGAATTCCTGCCCACGGTGCGCCGCTTCCAGTCAAGCGGCGAACTGAACGTGCAGGTGCTGCGCGAACAGGGCCAGGAAGTCCTCGCCGAGGGCAAGCTGGTGTTCATCGACAACACGGTGAATTCCCAGACCGGCACGATCATCATGAAGGCCCGGCTCACCAACGACAAGGAGACGATGTGGCCCGGCCAGTTCGTCGCCGTGCGCATGGTGCTCACCACCGAGCCCGAGGCGGTGGTGATTCCCGAGGCGGCAGTGCAGCCCGGCCAGCAGGGGCCGTTCGTGTACGTGTTCCAGGCGGGCGAGAACGACGCGGGCGGCCGCGCGCGGGTACAGCCGATCAAGATCGACCGCCAGCTCGGCGACCGGGTGGTGATCGCCTCCGGGCTCAAGGGCGGCGAACTGGTGATCACTGAGGTGCCGCCCGGGCTGTCGCCAGGCGCGCCGGTGCGCCTGCCCGCCAAGGGCGAAGGCAAGGGTGCCGGCAAGAAGGGTGGCGAGGGCAAGGGTGGCGAAGCGAAGGCTGCCGACGCCAAAGGGGGCGACGCCAAAGGGGGCGACGCCAAGGGGGGCGACGCCAAGGGGGGCGACGCCAAGGGGGGCGACGCGAAAGGTGGCGAAGCCAGGGGTGACGCGGCGAAGGCCGCCGCACCGGGCGACGCACCGGCACCGGGCGGCGGCGCCGGCAAGGCAGCGGACAGTGCCGCCGCGCCCCGCAAGGGCGAGCCGCAGAAGTAGCATTCCGGGCAGGACGCCGCGGCGATCGCGCCGCGACGCATCCGGCGCGGGCGAACACACAGAGGTCGGCCATGAGCAACAGTTCAATCTCCAGGCTGTTCATCGAGCGTCCGGTGGCGACCGCCACGCTGATGATCGCGCTGGTGTTCTTCGGCTTCATCGGCTTCCAGAAGCTGCCGGTGAACGAACTGCCGAACGTCGACTTTCCGAACATCCTGGTCACCGCCGACCTGCCCGGCGCCAACCCCGAGATCATGGCGACCACCGTGGCGACGGTGCTGGAGCGGCAGTTCAGCACCATCTCCGGCCTCGATTCCATGAACTCGGTGTCCCGCGACGGAAACACGCGGATCACGCTGCAGTTCAACATCGACCGCGACATCGACGCCGCGGCGCAGGACGTGCAGTCGGCGATCGCCGTGGTGCAGCGGCGCCTGCCCGACGGGATGGAGCCGCCGGTCATGCGCAAGCTCAACCCCGCCGACTCCCCGATCCTGTTCCTCGCCTTCACCGGCGAGAACCTGACCCTGTCCCGGCTCAACGAGTTCGCCGACACGCGCATCGCGCAGCGCCTGTCGATGATCCAGGGCGTGGCGCAGGTGCAGATCTTCGGCGCGCAGAAGTACGCGCTGCGGCTGTATGTCGATCCGTCGAAGCTCGCGCGGCGCAACCTCGGCCTGGAGCAGGTGGTGTCTGCGGTGCAGCAGGGCAACAGCAACCTGCCCTCGGGGTCGATCGACGGCGGCGCGCGCAACTACTCGGTCCGGGTGGACGGCTCGATCGACACCGCCCGCGAGTTCCGCAACGTGGTGGTCGCCTACCGCGACGGAGCGCCGGTGCGTTTCGGCGACATCGGCCGGGTGGTCGAGAGCGTGCAGAACGAACGCTCCTGGACCTGGTTCAACCGCGACCGCGCCATCGTGCTCGCCGTGCAGCGCCAGCCGGGTTCGAACACCGTCGAAGTGGTGCGCCGGATCAACGAGATCCTCCCCGAACTGACCACCGCCCTGCCCGCCGGCGCGAAGATGGACGTGATCTTCGACCGCTCGGTGTTCATCAAGGCCTCGATCAACGAGGTCTACAAGAAGCTGTTCATCGCTACCGCCTTCGTCGTGCTGGTGATCCTGTTCTTCCTGCGCAACCTGCGGGCGACGGTGATCACCGCGACCGTGCTGCCTACCGCGATGATGGGTACCTTCGGCATCATGTACCTGCTCGGCTACTCGATCAACAACCTGTCGCTGATCGCGATCATCCTGGCGGTTGGCTTCGTCGTCGACGACGCGATCGTGGTGCTGGAGAACATCGCCCGCCACATGGAGATGGGCAAGACGCGGATGCAGGCCGCCTTCGACGGCGCGAAGGAGATCGGCTTCACCATCCTGTCGATGACGGTGTCGCTGTGCGCGGTGTTCCTGCCGATCCTGTTCATGGGCGGGCTGCTCGGACGCCTGTTCACCGAGTTCGCGGTCACCGTGGGCATCGCGGTCGCGCTGTCGGGCATCATCTCGCTGTCGCTCACACCGATGCTGTGCAGCCGCTACCTCACCACGTCGCACAGCAACCTGTTCTTCTTCAGGTGGTTCGAGGCCGCGTTCGAGGCGACCAAGCGCGGCTACGAGCGGTCGCTGCGCTGGTCGATGCGCCATCGCGGCCTGATGCTGCTGGTCTCGGCGCTCGTGCTGTACGGCACGTACATGCTGCTGATGGCCATCCCCAAGGGCTTCATTCCGCGCCAGGACACCGGCGTGATCAACGTCACCACGCGCGGCCCCGAAGGCCTGACCTTCGAGGAGATGTCGCGCCGGCAGGCCCTGGTCGCGGACACGGTGCTGAAGAACCCGAACGTGGCGGCGATCCGCTCGAGCGCGGGACAGGGCTTCGGCGGCGTGCAGCAGCCCAACGTGGGCTCGATGACGGTGCGCCTGGTGCCGATGGAGGAGCGCGACGTGCGCGCCGACGGCGTGATCGAGCAGCTGCGCGAAAGCTTCCGCGGCCCGGCGAGCCAGGGCCTGCGCATCTTCCTGTCGAACCCGCCGGCGGTGAACCTGGGCGGCGGCATCACCAATGCCGACTACCAGCTCGTGCTGGCCGGCTCCGACCTGCAGGCCCTGTACGCGCCGGCCGAGGCGCTGGAGGCACGGTTGCGCGAACTGCGGTCGCTGCGCGACGTGAACACCTCGCTCGAGCTGCGCAACCCGCAGATCCGGGTGCAGATCCAGCGCGACCGTGCGGCAGCGCTCGGCATCACGCCGCAGCAGATCGAGGCGGCGATGTACAACGCCTTCGGCGGGCGCCAGATCACCACGCTGTACGGCGACACCGACCAGTACGACGTGCTGCTGCAGGTCGACAAGGCGTTCCAGCAGAACATCAATGCCCTGTCGATGATCCACGTGCAGAGCCCGGGCGGCATCACGGTGCCCCTGTCGAGCGTCGCGACCATCACCCGCGGCGTCGGGCCGATGACAGTGCAGCATTTCGGACAGCTCGCTTCGGTCACCCTGTCGTTCAATGCCTCGGCCGGGGTGTCGGTCGGCGAGGCCGTGGACGACGCGCTTCGAGTTGCCTACGAGACGGTCCCGGCCGACATCTCGGTGAACCTCGCCGGCAGCGCCAAGTTCTTCCAGGATTCGACCAAGGCCCTGCCGATCCTCCTGCTGATCACCATCCTGGTGATCTACGGCGTGCTGGCGATCCTCTACGAGCACTTCGGGCATCCGATCACCATCCTGACCGCCCTGCCCCTGGCCGGCTTCGGCGCGCTGCTCACGCTGATCCTGTTCGGCTACGAGCTGAACGTGTTCAGCTTCGTGGGCATCATCCTGCTGGTCGGGCTGGTCAAGAAGAACGGCATCATGATGGTCGACTTCGCGCTGCAGCTGCAGCGCGAGCGGGGCCTCACCCCGATCGACGCGATCGTCGAGGCCTGCGTGGTGCGCTACCGGCCGATCATGATGACCAGCTTCGCCGCGGTGTTCGCGACGCTGCCGATCGCGATGGCGGACGGGGTCGGCGCCGAATCGAGGGCGCCGATCGGGCTCGCGGTGGTCGGCGGCCTGCTCTTCTCGCAGCTGCTGACCCTCTACGTGACGCCGACCTTCTTCGTGAGCCTGGACCGCGCCACCCGCTTCCTGCGCGGCGACCGCCGCAAGCCGGAAGAGGCGTTCTACATCGAGCCGGAATCGCAGCGGAAGGTGGCGCCGGTGGCGACCGAGGGCGCGGCAGGCTGAGGCCGGCCCGGCGGGCGCCCGGCCGGCGCCCGCGCAGCGCTAAAGGTCCGGGCAGTCCGGCCGTTAAATGGGAGTCACTGTTCGGTTCCAGGACGAGCTCCCATGGCAGCAGCAGCGCACCCCGTCGTTTCCGTATCCGCCGCAACGCAGGATGGCTCCGGCGATCCCGCCATCGAACGCCAGCTGTTCGAGAACCTGCAGCATCGGGTCGATGCGTTCGATCCCGCGCGCCTGCCGCGCCTGTCGCCGCTGGCCGCCCGCCTGTCCGGGATGAACGTGAGCGAGATCGGGTCTGCGCGCGAGTTCTGCCGCCTGATCGAGCACGAACCGGTGCTGGTCGCCCGCCTCATCGGCCTCGCCAACTCGGTCGCCTTCGGCATGCCCGGCAAGCGGTTCAACACGCTCGAGCAGGCGCTGATGCGAATCGGGCTGCACCAGTCGGCGCAGATCTGCTTCGCGCTGCTGTGCAACCGGGCGATCGGCAACACCATCGCCCCGCGCTGGCGCAGCGCGCTCTGGGTGCATGCGCTGTGCACCGCCGCGTCCGCGAACAAGATCGCGCGCGAGCTGGAGAGCTGCGATCCGAACGATGCCTACCTCGGCGGGCTGATCTACGACATCGGCCTGATGGCGCTCGAGTGCGTGCAGTCGGGGACGCTGGATGCAATCGCCGCGCGTGCCGAAGCCGAAGGACGCCGGATGCGCGAGGTCGAGGACGAAGTGGCCGGCGAGGCACGCGACCGCCTGGCGCGCACGCTGCTCGCAAGCTGGTCGATGCCGGTGCCGATCATCGACGCGGTGAGCTGCCGGGCGCTGAGCAGCATGGACCAGGATTCGATGCCGGCCGTGCTCTGGTGCGCCGACCACATGGCGCGTTCGCGCAAGCTGGTGGAGGGCATCTACCTCGACGAGGAACCACCGCTGCCGCTGCCCATCTGCACCGAGGACGTCCTTCCCGACGCCTTCCATACCGCATGCTCCCTGGCCCCCGCAGAGGCCGTCAAGATCGAGGCGCGCGTGGCGAGCCAGGTGCAGGCCCTGCGCGCGATGGCCTCCATGTTCACCCAGATCCGCTGACACCCCGAAGGACCCCCGCCGGCCCATGGATGATTCGCTCGATTTCACCACCCCGGCCGCAGCCGCACCGCCCCCCCGGGCGGCCGTTGCCGCGCCGGCACCTGCTGCCCCGGCATCGCCGTCGGCCGGCGCACCTGCCAACTCGGCGCTGGGAAAGCTCTCCGAGCGCCTCGACGCCCTCGACCTGAACGCCCTGCCCCGGGTATCCCCGGTCGCGACCAAGCTGGCCGCGCTCAATCCGTCCGAACTCGATTCGGTCAAGTCGTTCTGCGCGATCATCGAGCAGGAGCCGATCTGCGTCGCACGCCTGATCGGCCTGGCCAACTCGGTGGCCTTCGGCATCCCGGGCAAGAAGTTCAATGCGCTCGACCAGGCGGTCAACCGCATCGGCCTGGAGCGCGCGGCGCAGACCGCGTTCGGCATGCTCTGCGGACAGGCGCTGAACAAGGGCCTGTCGAGCCAGTGGCGGGAGTTCCTCTGGCTGCACGCGATGGCCGTCGCCCATGGCGCCAGCATGCTGGCGACCAAGGTGGCCCCGCAGGAACGCGCCAACGCCTACCTCGCCGGCATGATCTACGACATCGGCACGCTGGTGATCGAATGCCTGCAGGCCGGCACGCTCGACCTGCTGCTGCAGACCGCGATCGCGCGCGACATGAAGCTCGGCCAGGTGGAAGCGGTCATGCTCGGCAAGGCGCGCCGCGCCGTGTCCAACGCGCTGCTGAAGAAGTGGAGCCTGCCCGAGGACATCATCGGCGCGGTCGCCGAGCGCGACTTCGACAGCATCGAGCCCGATTCCCTCTCGGCGATCCTGGCCGTCGCCGACGAACTCGCCCGATCGGAGATCGTGATGGGTGCCGTGTATGCCGACGTCGATCCCCCGTTCCCGCTCGATTCGATCATGCTCGACGGCGTGTCCGATCGCACCGGCTCGCTGCTGTCCCTCGACGTGGACGTGTACGAGTCGATCGGCGAGCGGCTGTCCAACCAGGTGATGGCGTTGCGGGCGACCGCGGAATCGTTCTCCCGGTCGCACTGAGCGACAGAGCGGCCGCTTCGGCCTGCGGACAGCCCAGCGGCCGCGACGCGAGGCAGGGGGCTGCGATACGCTCACTTCCATGCCGTCGCCTGCCACCCTGATTGCGCTCCTGCTGCCGATGACCGTCGCGATCGCCGTGGCGCTGTCGCTGTCGACCGGCCGCAGCGACGCACAGGTGCTGCCGGCAGCGGCGCGCAATGCCGATGCCTGCGTACGCCCCGGCCAGTGGCTGGGCACGTCCGCCGGCATGGGCGGCGAGCCCGACGCCGCCCTGATGCCAAGGTCGGCGCCCGAACTGATCGCCGCCGCGGCGCGCCGCCCGGTGGTGCTGCTGGGCGAGTACCACGACAACGTCGACCACCATCGCTGGCAGCTGCAGGTGCTGGCCGCACTGCATGCGCAGCGCCCGGACATGGTGATCGGCTTCGAGATGTTCCCGCGCCGCGTACAGCCGGCGCTCGACCGCTGGGTGGCGGGCGAGCTGTCGGAAGCGGAGTTCCTGAAGGCATCGGACTGGAACCGCGTCTGGGGCTTCGACCCGCAACTCTACCTGCCACTGTTCCATTTCGCCCGGCTCAACCGCATCCCGATGGTCGCGCTCAACGTCGAGCGCACGCTGGTGCGCCAGGTCGGCGCGGGCGGCTGGGACAGCGTGCCCGAGGCCCAGCGCGAAGGCGTGACGCGCCCGGCGCCGCCGGCGCCCGCCTATGCCGCGCGCCTGCGCGAGACGTTCGAGCAGCACATGCCGCGCGCACCGGGCAGCCCGCCCGCAGCCGATGCCGAAGCCCGCTTCAACCGCTTCCTCGAGGCGCAGCTCACCTGGGACCGGGCGATGGCCGAGGCGCTCGCCCGCCGCGCACGCGCGCCGTCGGCGCCGCTGGTGGTGGGCGTGATGGGCAGCGGCCACCTGCAGTTCGGACAGGGCGTACCGGAACAGCTGCGCGCACTGGGCATCGCCGAGGCCTACACGATGGTCCCGTTCGACCTCGCCGCGGGCGAAGCCTGCGCCCGGCCACCGGCGGCACTCGCCAACGCCGTGTTCGTCGTGCCGGCCACGCGCGCCGCCGTGCCCGGGCCGCGGCTGGGCGTCTCGCTCGGCATGGCCGACGGCCAGCCGCGCATCGACAAGGTCGGCGCGGACAGCCTGGCCGAACGCAGCGGCCTGCGCGCCGGCGACCGCGTGCTGCGCGTGGCCGGCAGCAGCGCGCGCAGCGCACAGGACCTGACCACCGCGGTGCGCGAACAGCCGCCAGGCACGGTGCTGCCGATCGTCGTGCAGCGCGACGGGCGCGAGATCGAAGTGCTGGTGCGATTCCCGCCGCGCACGCCGTGAACGCCCTGCGGTCACTTCGGCTGCTGATGCTGGCCGTGCTGGCGCTGGTGCCGGCAGTGCAGGCAGCGCAGGCAGCGCAGGCAGCGCAGGCAACAGCGACCGCGCAGGTCGTGCCGACGTTCGCGATGGAGGTGCGCATCGATCCCGCGAGCCGCCTGCTGCAGGGCGAAGGCACCTGGACGGTGCCGCCGGGCGTCGCGCTGGAACTCACGCTCGACCGGCGCTTCAGGCTCGAATCGATCATCGTCGACGGCCGGCCGCGGCCGCTGCCACCGGACGGCACGGCGGCTGCCGGCACGGCACGCCACCGGGTGAGCATCGCCGCGACGCCCACGCGCAGCCAGTCCTGGCAGTTCCGCTGGCGCGGCGAACTGGCGCCGCTCGACGGCGGCATCGACCATCGCGGCGTGATCGGCGCGCTGCCGCCGATGGCATCGATCCGCGGCAGCTACCTGCCGGCCGGATCGGCCTGGTATCCGGAAGCCGATGTACCCGCGACCTTCCGGATACAGGTGACGGTGCCCGCGGGCCAGCACGCGGTGGTACCCGGCCGGCTGCTGTCCGAATCCACCGAGGGCAAGGAAACCCGTGCCGCCTTCGACACGCCGCTGCCGACCGAAGGCCTCACGCTGATGGCCGGCCCGTACCGCATCGACGAGCGCATGCTGGCCCTGCCCGGCGGGCGCAAGGTGCGCCTGCGCACCTGGTTCACCGAGGCGCTGCAGCCGCTCGCCCAGGACTACCTCGCGGCGGCCGCCGGCTACATCGAGCGCTATGACCGCGAGATCGGCAACTATGCGTTCGACGGCTTCAGCATCGTGTCCTCGCCGCTGCCCACCGGCTTCGGGCTGCCCGGCGCGACCTACATCGGCGAGGCCGTGCTCAGGCTGCCGTTCATGCGCGGACAGTCGCTCGCCCATGAAGTGCTGCACAACTGGTGGGGCAACGGCGTGCGCGTGGACTGGCGGCGCGGCAACTGGAGCGAAGGCCTCACCACGCTGATGGCAGACCATGCGCTGCGCATGGCGCAGTCGCCCGAGGCCGGCCGGCAGATGCGCTGGGGCTGGCTGCGCGATTTCGCCGCGGTCGCCCCGGGCACGGACACGCCGCTGGATCGATTCACCGCGCGCACGCATGGCGCGGCATCCGCGGTCGGCTACGGCAAGTCGGCGATGCTGTTCCACATGGTTCGTGCCGAGATCGGCGAGGCCGCGTTCAACGAAGCCCTGCGCGACCTTTGGCGCAGCCATGCCGGACAGGCCGCCGGATGGCGCGACCTGCAGGCAGCCTTCGAGAAGCGCGCCGGCCGTCCGCTGGCCGGCCTGATCGCGCCGATGCTGTCGGGCACCGGTGCACCGATGCTCGTGCCGCAGTCGATCCGCCACGACGCCACGCGCGGCGGGCTGGTCGTCACCTTCGCCGAGCCGGTGCCCTACAGCTACGCACTGCCGGTCGCCGCATGGCATGGCGAGCGTGCCGAGCCCGCCCTGCTGCCGGTGCGCCGGGGCGAACGCAGCGCGGTGCTGCCGCTGCAGGACGGGCGCGTGCCCGACGCGCTGCAGGTCGATCCCGACTTCGCGGCCTGGCGCCGCCTCGGTCCCGGCGAGTCGCCGCCGCTGCTGCGCGATGCGATGCTGGCGCCGGACATCCGCGTGCTGGTCGCGAGCGACGGGGACGACAGCTGGCGCCTGGCCGCGGGCGAGCTCGCCACGCGCATGCTGGAGGCGCAGCGCCCACCGACGGCGCGCATCGCGGACCTGGACGCGGCGGCACCCCTGCTGGTGATCGGACGCCACGAGGACATCGAGCGGCTGGTCCGGCGCGATCCTCGCCTGGCACGGCCGGCCGCGCTCGCGCGCATGCCCGATGCGACGCTCTGGGCCACGCGCGCGGCCAACGGCGCGCCGCGCGTGCTCGTCTCGGTCGAGGACACCGCCGCCCTGATCGACCTGCATCGACGGGCACCGCATTACGGCGCACAGGGACATGTCGGTTTTCGCAACGGGCGAGCAATTGCCTCGGGCATCGGCAACATCGAGACACCGAAGGTGCCGGTCACGCCCTGAGCGCAGCGCGCCCGGTCGCCTTAGTCGCTCTGCGCATATCGTTGCAAGAAGATAGACGTTCAAGTCGACGGCGCCGCACGTTACCCTTGCGGCCCCCCGGACTACGAACGATGCTCCATGCGCACCGCCCTGCCCGTCTCGCAGCGTATGCCTGCTGCCCTGCTGACCCTGCTTCTGGTCGTTGCTTAAACGGCGCTCGCGCCAACCGTAGTCCACGCGAACGACATCCGCTTCCCGACGAGACCGGTGCGCTTCATCGTCGGCAATACCGCAGGCAGCGGCGCCGACCTGGCCGCCCGCATCGTCGCCCGTGCGCTGACGGACGCATGGAAGGAGGCGGTGGTGGTGGACAACCGCGGCGGCGTCGGCGGCCTGCTGGCTGCCGAGATCGTCGCCAAGGCCGAGCCCGACGGACAGACGCTGATGCTCGCGCAGGAGGGCGCCATCATCATCGCGCCCGCCATCCAGCGCAGTGTCGCCGTCGACCCGCAGAAGGCGCTCGCACCCGTGGTGAACCTGGCCGACACCGACTACGTGCTGATCGCATCGGCCAAGTCCGGCATCCGGTCGCTGGACGACCTGCGCGCGCTCGCGCTGAAGCAGCCCGGCCAGCGCACCTTTGCCTCGGCCGGCGTCGGCTCGGTGCACCACCTCGGCTTCGAACAGCTGAACCAGTTGCTCGGCATCTCGATGGTGCATGTCCCCTTCAAGGGCGGCCCGCCCGGCGCGGCCGAGGTCGCAGCCGGCAACGTCGATGCGATGTTCGTGTCGCCCGCGGCCGCGATGGGCTTCGCCACCAACGGCCGCGTCACCGTGATCGCCACCGGCGGGGTGAAACGCAATCCGCAGTTCGCGGCCGCGCCCGCGGTCGGCGAAACCTACAAGGGCTTCCGCGTGGTGAGCTGGTTCGCCCTGTTCGCACCGGCAAGCACGCCTTCGCGCGTGCTGGAGAAGATCGCGCGCGATGCCACCGACGTCGTCCGCTCCGCCGACATCCGCGCACAGCTCTCCGCACAGGGGATCAATGCCGTGGGTGGCACGCCGAAGCAGATGGCCGACCTGGTGCGTTCGGACATGCGAACGTATGGGGAAACGATCAAGCGGCTGAAGATCACTGCGGAGTGACAGGCCAGCGGTCATCCCGGGTACCGGCGGCGCGGGCGCGGTAGAATCTGCGCATCGGTGCTGTCGGCCGGTCCACGCCCCGGTAGCTCAGTGGATAGAGCAGCCCCCTCCTAAGGGGCAGGTCGGACGTTCGATTCGTCTTCGGGGCGCCAGTACGATCCCCTCCCAAGTGCACGAGAAACGCATCAGAGTGCAGCAATCCTCTGATCCGTAAAGGGAAGTAGATTTCCCTGGTGTCTTGCGAGTGCATGATGCAGCCGCCCGGGTGCGCGTGAACGCACACGCTTCTGGCGGACCAGCTGGCGGACCGGCAGCAACTGTCCTGGCGGACTGAGCTGACGACGCCTTCGCGAAACCTGCTCAAGGATTAAGCACATGGGTACGAAGCGATCGACGGGGCCTATCAATCGGCTCTCGAACAGGGAGGTGCAATGCGCCGGGGACGGAGAGCTGTTCGACGGCGGCGGCCTCCTCCTGAGGGTCAAGGAAGGCCGCGCCAAATGGGTGTTCCGCTACACCGCGCCGAGCGGCAAGCGCCGAGAAATGGGGCTGGGCTCCTGCGAACGCCACAGCGCCCAAGCGGTCGGCGCGAGCGTGACAGCAGCCCGCCACGGGGCATCCGCAGCGCGGGCGATGCTGGTCGCAATACCGGCGGTAGATCCGATCGTCGCCCGGGACCAGGCGCGCGAGGAGGCCCGTATCGCCGAGGCAGCCCGAAAGCAGGAAGCGCAGCGTGAACAGGCGACGCTCGCCCGGGTCGCCCGCGTTTACCACGAGCGGTTCATCGAGCCCAAGCGCAACGCCAAGGCTTCCCGGGAGTGGATCAACTCGCTGGAAACCCACGTCCCGCGGGAACTGTGGCACTCCCCAATCGAGCACGTCGAACGCGCCGCCCTGCTCGACTTCCTGCGCGACATCCAGGATCGGATGTTCGACACGGCTTCGCGCGTGCGACAGCGACTGTCCGAGGTCTACGACGACGCGATCGAGCGAGGTCTGGTGCAGGACAACCCAGTCGCGGCGCTTCGCGACAAGCTGCGTCGCGTGCGGATAGCAAAGCGCAGCGAGTCGCACCCGTCCCTGCCCTATCCGGAACTGCCCGCGTTCCTGTCACAGTTGCGCACGCACCCCGGTATGGCCGCGCGCTGCATGGAGTTCGTCATCTTCACGGCGGCACGGACCGGGGAAGCGATCGGTGCGACCTGGGACGAGATCAACCTCGACACCCGGACGTGGACCATTCCGGCGAAGCGCATGAAGATGCACGAGCCGCACATCGTTCCGCTCCCCGAGCCGGCCATCTCGATTCTTCGCACTCTGTCGCAGAAGCACGTTCCGTGGGTCTTCCCCGGGGTGTTTGACCCGACGAAGCCGCTATCGAACATGGGCATGCTGTCGCTGCTGAAGCGCATGGATCGCCGCGACATCACCGTCCACGGGTTCCGGTCGACGTTCAGCACCTGGGCAAACGAAACAGCAGCCGCACGGCCAGATGTCATCGAGGCGTGCCTCGCTCACAAGGAAGGCGACCGCATCAGAGCCGCGTACAACCGCGCCCAGTTTTCGCAGGAGCGGCGCAGGTTGCTGGAGCACTGGGCTGCCTACTGCAACAGTCTACCGGCATCGTCGAACGTGCTTCCCTTGGGGAAAGCCGCCTGACCACCAGCCCCGGAACCAGGCGGCCAGGGGCCGTCTGTGACCGCCGCGAGCGAACCTAACGGACAGCAGCTATGGCGACCTGATAACCAGGGTTGACCTTAGTTAACAGTCTTCAAGGGCCTGTCGTTCGAGGGCGACGTACTGGCGTATGTCGCCAGCCACTCCCGCTTCATGCATTTTGTGGATACTGTTTACGTCCGCGATCAGGTCGGACAGCCGCGCTGCGAACCTGCGACGATTAAAAGCGCTTTCCGAAATTGCGGGTTCTGAAGCCGAGGTGACCAACCGACCGTATATGTCGGCGTGCAGATCAAGGGGGCTCTCCATACAGACGCGGACTCCGCCTCCGCTTTGCGCGTAGCATTTCCATCCCTTTTGTTTCAGCGCACCATCTATTGCGTCTGTGCTAGCGCAGCCATACAAGTCGGACACCAATGACTTACACGCTCTGAACAGCACCTGGCCTTCTGGATGGTAGGGCGTGCGGAAGTCACGTAAAAATGTATCGAACTCGGCAGGGAGCCAAACATCCCCCCAGGCTGTCGCGTACATAGGGAACGTTGGCGCGTCTATCAGGCAGAAGTCGATTCGCTCGGCAGGGTGATGGGCTATCGCGATCACGTGCAGTCCGAGATCGCAGAGCGCCTTTGACTTAGCCATCACGGAAGCTCCGTGCATCATTCTGATAGCTGAGCTCATCATGAAGTCCATAGAATCGAAAAGGCGACCTGTCGAGTAAAGCGAGCGCGTCGCTGCGTCGACTTTCAGCAAGCGGGCGCCAGACCGTTGCTTGCTGTGCTTGCAGGCGTACGCGGTCCTAGCTCCAACATAGCAAAAGCCGGAGGAACTGTAACCGTCTGCTCCTTCGCTCTCAGGACCGACTTGCAGGTTTCCGTCGGCGGAATGACCGAGGTTGGACGGCGTTGTACGCCTAGCGATACGATGAGCAGTCGCGCCGACCAGATTACGGCCAGCCCACGCCTCATGAGCCGTCGGAGCCCTTCCAAGTCTTGAGTGGGCATTATCGAACACGCCTAGCTAAGGGAGCAGCGCCGGATGGACTTGAAGCTCGGGGAGTTTCCGATGGCCACCCTGTCTCGGGAGATAACTCCATATCAAATGTCGCGGTCAGAGCAGAAAGAACTCACGGAATTGTTGGGCTTCGACCACTCGCTTTCGGAGTCCGACGTTCATCCTCTCGTTCGGGTGGCTTTGGTGCTCGGGACCCACAGCGGGACCCACAGCGTTTTGGCCGAACTGACGAAGAACCGGGCGAAGGACTATTCACGCGCAATGAAGCGTATCGAAGCCCACTGCAAGAGCCTGATTGACGAGCTTCAAGGAACCGCCGGATTTGTCAAGTTTTCGCTTGCTGACGACGCAATGGTCGAGGAAGCCCAGAAGTGTCTTGCACGTCTCAGAGAGTCAGCGGAGAGAACGAGAGCCATCTACGCCGGAATTGATGCTCGAGGCAGACCGACAAACCATGCGCTTCGGATGACAATCAGTGACCTTGCGGACATCTTTGATGCATACGCTAAGTGGCCACCGGATCCGCTCGGCACAAAGCCGTACAAGCGAAGACATTCGCGCGCCCAAAAGCAATTGCAGTTCGTTCGAAAGGCGCTTGACTTCGCCAAGATTAAATACTCCGTCGGCAACAATGCGGCTGAGAAAAGCCTCCTGCCGCTCTTCCCGGATCGGTTGAAGAGTCCTCGGATGAAAAAAAACCCCTAGATGGCGGCGCATTTATTCGTCTAGCGAGGCAACCTAGCCGGCATCTACGCTGCGCACTCCATTGTCCCTACGAGGAGTGCATATGCCGGACCAACTCATCACAGACGCAATCGGCGCCGCACGATTGATCGGCTGCAGCGAACGGACATTTCACGACCTGCGCAAGCGGGCTGACTTTCCGAAACCGCTGAAGCTGTTTCCTACCAGGCCGCGGTGGCGCGTTGCAGATGTCCGTTCCTGGGTCGATGCCATGCCGACCTACGACGGCGCGCTTCCGGAGCCGCCGCAGCTCCCCGCGGGAAAGAGGGCTAAGCGGGAGGCAGCCCAGGCCCGGCGGGGTGCAGGCGAATGACGTCGACCACTGGCATGACATCCATCGTGCATGCGTTCACCGCAGCGATGCGCGCGCATGGTATTGAGCCGCCAGACGTGATCGAAGCGGACGGCGCGATACACCGGTTCAAGGTAAACGGCGAGCGCGGCAAGCGGTCAGGAGCGTACCGGCTGCACGTCGACGGGCGGGCGGCCGGCTGGTTCCAGAGTTGGAAGGCTGGCGCGCCCATCCTTTGGCGAGCAAAGGGCGGGGCCGTCCGCATGGACCGCGACGAGGCGAAACGGTTTCGCCGCGAGATCGCGGAGCGCAAGGCCCAGCGCGATGCGGCCATTGAGAATGCACACACTGCGGCCGCCGAGGCAGCGCGCGAGCGGTGGCGGCGAGCAGAGCTAGCAGACGCCGCGCATCCCTACCTGGAGCGGAAGGGCGTACACCCGCATGGAATCCGACAGTCCGGCGACCTGCTTCTGGTTCCGATGCGCGACGTCGACGGCGTGCTTCATTCGCTGCAGACGATCGACAGCAAAGGCACCAAGCTATTCGCGAGGGGCGGCCGCACCAAGGGCTTGTACCACGTGATTGGGAAGCCTGACGGGACGGTGATTGTCTGCGAGGGCTATGCGGACGGCGCAACCCTACACGAGGCTACGGGGCACGCTGTTGCGGTCGCGTTCACGGCCGGAAACCTGCAGGCCGTGGCCGAGGCGATACGAGCGAGCCGACCCGCCGACGATCTAATCATCGGGGCGGATGATGACGCCTGGACCGAGGGAAACCCCGGGATGCGCGCCGCGACGGATGCAGCACTAGCCGTCGGCGGCCGACTGGCCGAGCCCGACTTCGGCCGCGACCGGCCGAAGGGGGCGACCGACTTCAATGACATGCACCGGCTTCGGGGGGCAGATGCCGTTCGGGCTTGCATTATGGCCGCGAAGCCTGTCGGCGAAGCATTGGCTGGCGGCCGCGCCGGGAGCGATCGCCGTACGACGGTGCCCGACGAATGGCCAGATCCGGTCCCGTTGCGCAATGAGCTCCTACCCGTTCCGCAGCTGGACCCGCACGCGATGCTTCCTGCGCCGTTCGCGCAATGGGTGGCCGACATTGCCGAGCGATCGCAATGCCCACCGGAGTTCGTGGCGATCGGAAGCCTAGTCGCAGTCGGCTCGACGATTGGCAGACAGGTGGCCATCCGGCCGAAACAACGCGACGACTGGCACGAGTTCGCGAACCTGTGGGGGCTAGCCGTGGGCGCGGCAGGGCTGCTCAAATCGCCCGCGATCGGCGCTGCGCTGGCGCCCCTCCAGCGATTGGAGACGCAGGCGCGAGAGCGACATGAGGCCGCCTTAGCAGAGTACCGAGTCGAGATCGAGGCCGCGAAGGTGCAGCGCGAGGCGGCGCGAGCGCGTGCCAAGCATGCGGCAACGAAAGGACGCACATTCGATCCGTTCGAACTGGTCGGCGAGGACATCGAGGAACCGAGGGCGCGGCGTTTCATTGTGAACGACACCACGCCCGAGGCGCTCGGCGTGATCCTGTCGGCGAACCCGCAAGGTGTCCTGGCCTACCGCGACGAGTTGGCAGGGCTGCTCTCGAGCATGGAGCGCGAGGGTAACGAGGGCGCACGACAGTTCTACCTGAGCGCCTACTCTGGGAAGGAGTCCTACACCACGAACCGGATAGGGCGGGGGCAGACTCACATCGAGGCATGCTGTCTTGGCATGCTCGGCACCATCCAGCCCGCGGTCATCGCGAGCCACATCCGCGACGCCGTGGAGCGAGGCGGAGGGGACGGACTGCTCGCGCGGTTCTCGCTGCTGGTCTGGCCGGACCTGCCGGCGCAGTGGCGGGACGTGGATCGTTGGCCCGACTCGGAGGCGCGAAGTGCCGTGCATGCAGTCTTTGATCGGATCAAGGCGCTAGACCCGATTGCAATCGGCGCGTCATCCGACGACGATGGCACGCCTCCCTTCGTGCGTTTCGACGAGCGGGCGCATGGTCTGTTCGTGGAGTGGCGCAGCGAGTTGGAGGCTCGGCTGCGTCGGCCGGCCGCGGAGGAATCGCAGGCGTTCGTTTCGCACCTCTCGAAGTACCGGAAACTGGTTCCGGCGCTGGCGCTGATCTTTCACGTCGTCGAGGGCGTGGGCGGCGACGTGACCGAGCGGACGCTCGCGAGGGCGCTGGCGTGGTGCGATCTGCTCGAGGCGCACGCGCGGCGAGCCTACGGCTCGCAGAGTGTCGCGAAGTGCGCAGGCGCGCGCGCCCTGCTTGCAAAGATTACCGCCGGCGCACTCGGCTCATCTGGACCGTTCACGCTGCGCGAGGTGTACCGTGCCCAGTGGACGGGGTTGGACACGAAGGATCGAGCGAAGCGCGCAGTTGAAATGTTGTGCGACTTGGACTACCTGCTCGCTGTCGACGTCGATACCGGCGGTCGCCCTACGGTCGCCTACCACGTCAACCCGAAGACTCGCGCATGAAGTACCTCGAGCGTTTTATGGCGATGGC
This sequence comes from Betaproteobacteria bacterium, assembly GCA_021298815.1. Lineage (GTDB taxonomy): Bacteria > Pseudomonadota > Gammaproteobacteria > Burkholderiales > CAIKXV01 > CAIKXV01. Next base: position 116,711 of record JAJTHE010000013.1, read on the forward strand.
CGCCGGGGCCGGCAACCAGCGGGCGCGCGAGGTTGAAGAGAGGGCACTGACAGAAGGGCTTCGACTGCCAAAAGCCGTGGATGTTCAATACGACGGTCCCGCAACCGCACTGACAAAACCGCCGAAAGCAGGACTGTCGACACCATATGGCAGTGAAAACCCTTCTGTCAGTGCCCCCCAAGCACCCTTAGAAAACACGCAGCCACCCGCAGGAGAGCTTTCGCGATTGCTCTCTGAGGTCGCCGAGCTGTACGGCTGCACGCTCGAAGAGCGCGCTGACATGGCGGCGGCAGCCAGCCGTGACCCCGAACGGGCGGTCCGGAGCTTCAAGGCCATGCGGGCTGAGTCGCAACGATGAGCGATTCAATGCACAGCGCGTCCAACGGTCAAGCGCTACCGCCCGACTGTTTCCTTGTGTGAGATTGGGTAGGAATCGGCATCTGATCGCGCTGGAAAGTCACCAGGCAAACAGAAAACAATGTAGTACGGCGGCATGCTCGAGGAACGCGCCGACATGGCGGCGGCCGCTACCTCCGACCCCAAAGCCCCAGGCCAGAGTCTCAGGCCGATTCTGTCGAGTAACGACGATCAGACATGCAATTCGCTGCGGGTCCGAACGGTCACGAGTTGCGCCCCGACAGATTCCTTTCATGAGTGGAGGAGAAACTGCGCATCTGGCCCTCATGGGAAACTCACCAGTCGCCTGAGAAAAATGGTAACTCCGCGCGCCGTCGGCGGTCTCCGGGTCAGGGGCGAGGCCGACTGCTTGCTTCGGGGCGCTGAGAAGGAACTGCGCATCGGACCACAATGGAAACTCACCAGCCAAACAGAAAAAACCATATGTTTTTCGCGCCTCAGCCGGCGCTCAACTAGGCTTGCCGCAACCAAGTCTCTCTAGAGCTGAACGTACCCGGGAAGCCGAGCCAGAATGGACCGCTTTGCATCGCCCGACCCTGCCCTCTTCGCCGATGCGAGCTGGGAGACGACCGGATACGTTGGTGTCGGCCGAGGAAGAGGGCCCGCCGGGCGCTGCGCGTAACTACTTTGCCACGAGCCCGACTAAGTTTTTCCGACAAACCCCGTCTCTAGCCGACAACCCGAACAACTCTCATTGCCTCACGCGAATAGACTTCTGCAGCGCTTCGCGCCCGCCCTCCGCATAGCCTTTCCGGGAAGCCTTCCCGAAAGCTTTCGCACATGCCTTCCGGAAAGCCTTCGCGGATGCCTTCCAAAACCGAGCGGCACAGGTAGACGCTGATGACGTCTAGCGCCTGGCTACCGGAAGTTTCGGCTGAAAGCACTTTAACTCTCCGCCGTCAGGCTGGTTCGGCGGACTGGATGGCGGACTGGCTATCAAGGTCCGCTCTAGACCCCATAGCTTCTGCGTGTTGACGCCTGCACTCGGCGCCAACCTTCCTGCCTGCCGTCTCCGAATTCCCAACGGCATTGATGGCTCCGCTCGTCCCTTTGTTCTTTGCTGCGTTCCGGCCCACGACCTCACTTCATCGCTCGAAGTGCGTTCTCGACTGCGCGCATGTCGGCCTCGTAGTACGGGCGCTGGGCACATATCCTGTTGAACTGGTCGATCTGCGCGTTCACGGCCTCGCTGCTGGCGTTGAAGCGGGTCACCCGTTCGTTGTACTCGTCGACCGAGCGTCGACTGTAGGGATCGACGCGCTGTTCGGCCGGCTTCAGG
>JAJTHE010000103.1 GCA_021298815.1 Betaproteobacteria bacterium
CGTCGGCACTTCCGGCAGCAGCGGATGGCGCTTGGGCGAGGTGATCGCCAGCGCGCGGAACTTGCCGGCGCGGATGTGCGGCGAGGCGGTCGACAGCTGGTCGAACATGATCGGCACATGGCCGCCGATCACGTCGGCACCGGCGGCCGGGTTCGACTTGTACGGCACGTGGTTGAGCGAGATGCCCATCAGGCCGGCGAAGTAGGCGCCGGCCATGTGGCCGGTCGAGCCGATGCCTGCCGTCGCCCAGCCCAGCTCGCCCGGGCGCTGCTTGGCGAACGCGACGAGGTCCTTCACCGTCTTCACCGGCACCGACGGATGCACCACCAGCACCTGCGGTGCATTCGATGCGCCGACGATCGGCGTGAAGTCGCGGAAGATGTCGTACGGCAGCTTGGTGGCCAGCGCCGGGGACATCGCGAACGCGCCCGAGGTCAGCAGCAGCGTGTAGCCGTCCGGGGCCGAGCGTGCGACATAGTCGGCACCGATCGAGCCGGTGGCGCCCGAGCGGATCTCGACGATCACCGGCTGGCCGAGGCCTTCCTGCAGCGTCGGGATGATCAGCCGCGCCATGGTGTCGGCCGAACCGCCGGCGCCGAACGGCACCACGATGCGCAGCGGCTTCTCGGGCCAGGCCTTCTGGGCGTGCACCGGCTGGCCGGCAAGCGTGCCGACCGTGCCTGCCACCGCTGCAAGGATGGCAAGGGCCTTCGTGTCTGCTGCAATGGATCTCATCTGTTTCCTGCTCCGATCTGATGACGGCACCTCGATGGATCTCGGTGCCCGCGAATGGACTCTCTTCATCCCGGTGGCGAACGCTCCAGGCGCGCCGCCGGGCCTTGCGTCACTGCAGCTTGATGCCCGCGACCTGCACGGTCTTCTGCGCCACCGCCAGGTCTGCCTTCATCCGTGCCGTCAGTGCCTCGGGCGTGCCACCGAAGGTCTCGACGCCGAGCTGGTTGAAACGCTCCTTCGCGGCCGGGGTGGCGAGGTAGCGGTTCACTTCGGCATTGACCCGGTCGACGATCTCGCGCGGCAGCTTCGCCGGCCCGAGCAGTCCCAGCCAGATGCTGGTGGTGAACGCCGGGAAGCCCATCTCGGCCATCGTCGGTACTTCGGGCAGCAGCGGGTGGCGCTTGGGCGAGGTGATGGCCAGTGCGCGCACCTTGCCGGCGCGGATGTGCGAGGAAGCCGTCGACAGCGGGTCGAACATCATCGGCACGTGGCCGCCGATCACGTCGGCTGCAGCCGCCGGGTTCGACTTGTAGGGCACGTGGTTGAGCGAGATGCCGACCAGCGAGGCGAAGTACGCGCCGAAGATGTGCCCGGCGGAGGCGACGCCGGCGGTCGCCCAGCCCACTTCCCCGGGGCGGGCCCTGGCGAACGCGACGAGGTCCTTCACCGACTTCACCGGCAGCGACGGATGCACCACCAGCACCTGTGGCGCGTTCGATGTGCCGACGATCGGCGTGAAGTCGCGGAAGATGTCGTACGGCAGGTTGGCGTTCAGCGCCGGCGAGGTAGCGAACGCGCCCGAGGTCAGCAGCAGCGTGTAGCCGTCCGGGGCCGAGCGCGCGACATGGTCGGCACCGATCGCACCGGTGGCACCGGAACGGACCTCGACGAGGATCGGCTGGCCGAGTCCTTCCTGCAGCGTCGGGACGAGCAGCCGCGCCATCGTGTCGGCGGCACCCCCGGCGCCGAACGGCACCACGATGCGCACCGGCTTCTCGGGCCAGCCCTTCTGCGCCTGCACCGGCTGGCTCGCCAGGGTGCCGAGCGCACCGGCTGCGGCGGCAGCGAGGGAGAAGCCGGAAACGATCCATGCACCCGCGGTCGTTCTCATCGATGAATCACTCCGCCTTGATGCCGGCCGCCTTGATGGTCATCGACGCCCAGGCATGGTCCCGCTTCATCTCGGCGGCGAACGCCTCGGGCGAACCGCCGATGATCTCCAGTCCGAGGCCGGTGAGCCGCTCGCGCACGTCGGCGAGCTTCAGCACCCGGTTGGCCTCGGCATTGATCCGGGCCAGCGCCTCCTTGTTGAGGCTGCCCGGTCCCATCAGGCCGTGCCAGACGGTGGTCACGAAATCCTTGTAGCCCGCTTCCACCATCGTCGGCACGTCCGGCAGGTTCGGCGCTCGGCTGGCCGAGGTCACGGCCAGCGCACGGACCTTGCCCGCCTTGATGTGCGGCACGGCGGTCGAGATCTGGTCGAACATGATCGGCACATGGCCGGCCATCACGTCGATCGAGCCCAGGCCGTTGGACTTGTACGGCACGTGGATCAGCTTCAGGCCGCTGGCGATGCCCAGGCTCGCGCCCGACAGGTGTGCGACCGAACCGATGCCGGAGCTGGCATAGCCGAGTTCGCCCGGCCGCTTCGACGCGAAGGCGACGAGGTCCTTCACCGTCTTCACCGGCAGCGACGGATGCACGTACAGCACCTGCGACACGGCGGTGGTCTGCACGATCGGCGCGATGTCGCGCTGCCAGTCGAAGGGCAGCTTCGTGTAGAGCGCCGCCGCGGTGGACAGCGCCGAGGTGAACAGCATCGTGTGGCCATCGCCCGGCGCGCGCGCCACGATGTCGGCGGCGATGGTACCGGTGGCGCCGGAGCGGTTCTCGACCACCACCGTCTGGCCCCACGCCTCGCCGAGCTTGAGCGCAAGGGTGCGCGCGACGGTATCGGAAGAACCGCCGGCGCCGAAGGCCACCACCATCCGCACCGGGCGCTCGGGGAAGGCCTTCTGTGCCTGGGCCGGCGCGGGCAGCGCCACGCCCAGCGCGGCGCCCGTGGCGACCAGCAGCGGCAGGCAGCCCCGGGCAGGGCCCTGCGTCCAGCGTGCAAGGCAACGTCGCAATCCGCTGCTTGTCTCCATCGCCTGCTCCGTCAGTGCTCAGTCCAGCTTGATCTTCGCATCCCTGACCACCTTCTGCCACTTCAGGAAGTCGTTCCGGTGCAGCGTCGCGAACGCCTCGGGCGTGCCGCCCGCGGGCTCCACGCCCAGTTCGTTGAAGCGCTTGACGATCTCGGGCAGCTTCACGATCCGGTTCACTTCGGTGTTCAGGCGCATGACGATGTCGCGCGGCAGGTTCGCCGGCCCGAGCATGCCGAGCCACACGTTGGCGTCGAACGCCGGCAGGCCGGCTTCGGTGATGGTCGGTACGTCGGGCAGCAGCGGCAGGCGCTGGGCCGAGGTGACCGCCAGGCCGCGCAGCTTGCCCGAGCGCACATGCGGCGCACCGGTCAGCGCGAGGTCGAACATCACCGGCACGTTGCCGGAAATCACGTCGATCACCGCGATCGGGTTCGCCTTGTACGGCACGTGCACCATCTGCGTCTCGGTGATCGCCAGGAACAGTTCGGTGGCCAGGTGACCGGTGCTGCCCACGCCCGCGGTGGCATACCCGATCTGGTTCGGCCGCTTCTTCGCGAACGCCACCAGCTCCTTGATGCTCTTCACCGGCAGCGACGGGTGCACGTTGATGATGGTCGCGGTGTTCGAGATGTTCACCACCGGGGTGAAGTCCTTGAACACGTCCACCGACACCTTGGTGTTCAGCGCCGGGGTCGACGAGAACGCACCGGAGGTGACCATCAGCGTGTAGCCGTCGGGCTGCGCGCGCGCCACCGCCTCGGCGCCGATCATGCCGGCCGCGCCGGTGCGGTTCTCGACCACCACGCCCTGGCCCCAGGTCTCGGTGAAGCGCTGGCCGACCAGGCGGGCCATGGTGTCGGCGGAACCGCCGGCGCCGAACGGCACGATGATGCGGATGGGTTTCGACGGGTACTGCTGGGCCATCGCCGGCAGGGCGGCGACGATCGGCAGCGCGCCGGCCAGGGCGGCCAGTGCGGCGCGGCGGGACATGCGGGACAGGCATGCGGACGACTTCAGGTTCATCGAGCGGTTTCCCCGGTTGTGGTCTTGCTGGTGGTCGTGGAGTTCTGGTCGTGGTCCTGCGGATGGCTGCGCGCAGCCTCAGCGGCGTGCCGCGCGGATCATGTTGCGCGCGATCACCAGCTGCTGGATCTGGCTGGTGCCTTCGAAGATGCGGAACAGCCGCACGTCGCGGTACAGCCGTTCGATCGGGTACTCCTGCATGTAGCCGGCGCCGCCATGCACCTGCACGCAGCGGTCGGCCACGCGCGAGCACATCTCGGAGGCGAACAGCTTCGCGCACGAAGCCTCGGTGGCGATGTTCGCGCCCGCGTCGGCCTGGCGCGCGGCATCGAGCGTCATGCAGCGCGCGGCGTAGATCTCGGTCTTCGAGTCGGCGAGCATCGCCTGCACCAGCTGGAACTCGGCGATCGGCTGGCCGAACTGCTGGCGCTCCATCGCGTAGGCGAGCGTCTCGTCGAGCATGCGCTGCGCGACGCCGACGCAGACCGCGGCGATGTTCAGGCGCGCGCGGTCGAGCACCTTCATCGCGGTCTTGAAGCCCTGCCCCTCGACGCCGCCGATCAGCGCGCTGGCCGGCACGCGCACGTCCTGCAGGATCACGTCGGAGGTGTGCGAGCCGCGCTGCCCCATCTTGCGGTCGGGTGCCGCGGTGGCCAGCCCGGGCGTGCCGCGCTCGACCAGGAACGCACTCACCCCCGCCGCGCCCTTCTGCGAAGCATCGGTGCGTGCCATCAGCGTGAAGACCGTCGCCTCGGGCGCATTGGTGATGTAGCGCTTGGTGCCGTTGATCACGTAGTGGTCGCCGTCGCGCCGCGCGAAAGTCTTCAGGCCGCCGGCGTCGGACCCGTTGTCCGGCTCGGTCAGCGCGAAGCTGCCGATGATCTCGCCCGCGGCCAGCCGCCGCAGGTAGCGGTCCTTCTGCTCGGGCGTGCCGTCGATCACGATGCCCATGCCGCCGATGCCGTTGTTGGTGCCGACATACGAGCGGAACACGGGCGAGGCGTAACAGAGCTCGAACGACACGAACATCTGTTCTTCGGTGGTAAGCCCGAGCCCGCCGTACTCCCTCGGCAGCGCGTAGCCGAACAGGCCCATCTCGCGCATTTCGCGCACGATGGCCTCGGGCATCGCGTCGGCCTCGGTGACCTCGGCCTCGGCCGGGATCAGCCGCTCGCGCACGAAGCGGCGGATCGAGTCGAGCAGCAGTTCCAGCGTTTCCGCGTCCTGGATCATCGGCGGTCAGTCCGCGTTCGCGCCGGACTTGCGCACGACTTCGCTCCAGCGCTTGAGTTCGGAATCGATCAGCCGGTTGAAGTCGGCCGGCGACCCGCCCATCGCCTCGATGCTGAGGTCGGCCAGGCGCGCCTGCGTGGCTGGCAGCGCCAGCATCTTGTTCGTCTCGGCGTTGACCTTGTCGACCACCGCCTTCGGCGTGCCGCGCGGGGTGAGCAGCCCGAACCAGGCATAGGACAGGTAGCCCGGAATCCCGGCCTCTTCCACCGTCGGCACATCGGCGAGGATGCTGCTGCGCTTGGGCGTGCCCACCGCCAGCGCGCGCAGCTTGCCCGCCTTGATCTGCGGCACGTACGGCGGCAGGTTGTCGATCGCGATCGTGATGCCGGTGGAGGTCATCAGGTCGGACAGGACCATCGCGCTGCCCTTGAACGCCGCGAAGGTGAGGTCGACGCCGGCCATGGTCTTGAACAGTTCGCCGGACAGGTGGCCGGTGGTGCCGATGCCGGGCGCGCCGAACACCAGCTTGCCGGGGCTGGCCTTCGCGGCGGCGATGAATTCCTTGAGCGTGCGGTGCGGGGAACTGGCGTTGACCACGAACACGTTCGGCGTCTGGCCGACCGCGACGACCGCCTCGAAGCTCTTCGGGCTCCAGGCGAGCTTCTTGTAGAGCGTGGGATTGATGCCCGACACGCCGGCGGTGGTCATCATCATCGTGTAGCCGTCCGGATTCGCACGGGCTGCGAGTTCCGCGCCGATGTTGCCGCCGGCCCCCGGCCGGTTGTCGATGACGAAGGTCTGTCCCCAGCGCTCGCTCAGGTGCTGCCCGACGACGCGCGCAAGGATGTCGGTCGCACCCCCGGGCGGGAAGCCCACGATGAAGCGCACCGAGCGGTTGGGGAACTCGGCCGCGGCCGCATCGGCGCCCTTGCCCTGGGCGAATGCCTGCGTGCCGAACGATGCGGCGATGGCGAACGAAGCCAGCGCAAGGCGCGCGCTTCCGGTGTGTGTCATCCTGTCATTCCTCCAGACGTTATGCTTTCGGATTGCAACGCCGCCGTCTCTTCTCCGGGCAACTGCCAGGGTCGGGGCGATGTCATTGCAGGGCCTCGGCTGCCGGAATCCCGGCGACACGCCGATTGCGATACCGTCAGATTGTAGCGGTTGGCGAATCGATTGCGTCTGCGGGACTGCTTTCGCCGACATCCGGGCACATGCCGCACGTGCCGCACGCACCTGCCGCCTTGCCGGCCCCCTCCACCGATCGCGACGAATGACCACCCCGGACGTCTTCCGCACACTCGACTGCTGGCTCTGGCGGATCGACCCCTCGACCGGGCGGGTGGCGACACTGGGCGGGCGCAGCCCGTTCGGCCCGGACGCGATCGGCTGGCATGCGATCCTGCGCCGGTGCGGCATCGACGCACGCCATGCGGTGCTCGAGGCGGTGCGCCTGCTGCGTGCGTCGGATGAAGACGGCAGCCTGCGCGTCGATGGCATCGGCATACCCGCGGCCGCCGGGCACAACCTCCATGTCGACCTGGTGATCGGCCGCCAGCGCGACAGCGGCGGTGCCGAAGCCTGGGCCGGGATCGTGTTCCGGCGCTGGCCCTCGGCGTCCGGACCAGCGCCGGCCGCCGGCGAACCGGCGGAGCATTCGGTGGCGGTCGAACTCGACGCCGCCGGCCTGGGCTGGTGGTCGCTCGAGAACATCGAGCAGGGGCTGTCGCTGTCGCGTACCGCATCCCGGCTGATGGGGTTCGGCAACGCGGCGTGCTCGGTGCCGCTGGGCGCCTGGCTCGCGCACGCGCCGCCGCAGGACTACCCGCGGCTGATGAAACAGATGGAACGCATCCTCGACGGGGACATCGACCGGTTCGAGCTCGACCTGCAGGGCACCGACCCCGCGCGGCCGCACATGCGGCTGCGGCTGACGGCCTTCCGTGCGCGAACGCCGGGCAACGAAGTGGTCGGCGTGGTCGAGGCGGTCGAGGGACCGGCGCCGGCGCCGGCCATGCGCCCGCTGCCCACCAGCCATGCGCCGCAGCAGCCCGAGACCGGCCTCGACCGCGACTCCCTGGTGCGCGAGATCCACCATCGGATCAAGAACCACCTGCAGGGCATGACCGGCCTGATCGAGCGCTACCGCAACGACTACCCCGGCCTGGGCGAGGCGCTGGATGCGATCGGCGGTCAGCTGCATTCGATCGGCACGGTGTACGGGCTGTTGGCCCGTTCCGGCCGCTCCGACCTCTCCCTGGGCGAGATCGCGCAGGCGGTCACCGACGGCCTGTCCGGCATCTCGCCCAGCGGCATCTCGACGCACTTCCCGGAAGACCTCGCCCGCTGCCGCATCTCCGAGCAGCACTGCGTGTCGATCGCGCTGGTAGTGAACGAACTGCTGATGAACGCGATCAAGCACGGCAGCTCCCAGCCGGGCACGGCGCCGGTGCATGTCGCCTGTGAGGCGCTGGCCGAGGGCTGCCTGCTCAGCATCCGCAACGCGGGGGCGCTGCCGGCCGGGTTCGACTTCGCGGCCGGCAGCGGCACGCGCACCGGCCTGCAACTGGTGCGCGCCATGCTGCCCGCGCGCGGCGCAGGGCTGGAGATCCGCTCGAGCGACTCGCAGGTCGAGGTCCTGCTCCGCCTCGCGCCGCCGGTCCTGTCGGCCCCGCCCCAGCGGACGGACGCGTCTTCTTTCCACCCTTGAGGAATGCGTGGTACGGCGCGAAACGGTTAGAATGCGCGCCAGTTCCATCCGCCGCGTCCCGCAACCACGATGACCGCGTCCATCGACGACGAAGCTTCGGAAGATCTCTCGCCCAGGACGGTGATGATCGTCGACGACGACCCGCTCATCCTGACGACGATGCGCGACGGATTGCAGCGGGCCGGCTATGACGTCTGGTCCGCGGGGTCGGCCGAAGAGGCGCTCGAACTGACCCGCGAAACCATGCCCGACGCGGCACTGGTCGACATGCGCATGCCCGGCATGAGCGGGCTCGAACTGGCCGAGACCCTGCTCGACCGGGCGCCGGTGGCGATCGTGTTCCTGTCCGCCTACGACGACCTCGAACTGGTGCGCGAGGCGGCCACGCAGGGGGCGTACGGCTACCTCGTGAAGCCGGCGCTGATCCGCCACATCGTGCCGGCGATCGAGGCGGCCATGGTGCGGGCGCGCGATGTCGCGCAGATCGAGGACGAACAGGAGCGCCTGCGCGGGGCGCTCGAGGGCCAGCAGGAAATCAGCGTCGCCGTCGGCATCATGATGGAACGCCAGCGCATGTCGCGCAACGCCGCATTCAATTACCTGCGCGGCGAAGCACGCAGCGAGCGCCGCAAGCTGCGCGACGTCGCCAACGAGTACATCGCAGCCGAAGAACGGCTGAACCGCGCCGACGACTGACCGCGCCCCGCGCCGATTGACCTAAAGGTCTGGCGCGCGGTGCCGTTACCCGGATAGTTGCGGGAAGGTAACCCCGATATCCGTGGCCGGCCACATTCGCCGGCTGCCGTGATCGCCGGCCGCTGCCGGCTGCCCATGAAGAACCTGTCCGAGGACCCAATCGATGGCCGTCTCCACGCCTTCGCCCAAGCCGTCGCTTGCCGCCCGCCTGGCCGTGACGATCAGCGGCGCTTCCGCCACCGCCGCCGCCGCGGCTGCCGCCTGGGGCACCTGGCCGGCGCTCGCCGCCGCCGCGGGCGCGGCGGCCGGGTGCGGTGCCGGCGTCCTGCTGGCCGTATCCTGGCTGGAGCGCACCGATCCAGAAGAAGCGCAGCGGCTGCAGGCGGCACAGGCCGCCGCGGACGACGCCGCCAGCCGCCAGTCGGACGCCCAGTCCCGTGCGCTGGAGGTCACCCGGGCTGCGGCCCCGATCCTGGCGCGCCATGTCGAGACGGCGCGCGTGCAAACGCGGGAGGCGACCGAGTCGCTGACCGGCAGCCTGTCCGCGCTGGTCGAGCGACTGGACGCCCGCCGCGGCGGCAACGACGAGGCCGAGGCGACCTCCGCGATCAACGAGTCCGAGCAGACGCTGCGCCCGGTGGTCGGCACGCTGCAGTCGTTCGTCGGTTCGCGCGATGCGCTGGTCGGCGAGGTCGCCAAGCTCGCCGCCTTCTCCACCGAGCTAAAGTCGCTGGCCGCGGACGTCGCCGACATCGCCAGCCAGACCAACCTGCTCGCGCTCAACGCGGCGATCGAAGCCGCCCGCGCGGGCGAACACGGCCGCGGCTTCGCGGTCGTCGCCGACCAGGTGCGCAAGCTGTCCAACCAGTCGGGCGAGACCGGCAAGCGCATCACCGCGAAGCTCGACACCGTGAGCGGCACGATGCTGGCGCTGCTCGACTCGGCGCAGCAGAACGCGGACACCGACCGGCAGGCAGTGGCGGAGACGCGCGCGACGATCGAGGCGGCGCTGGCCCGGCTGTCGCAGGCGGTGGGCAGCCTCACCGAGAGCTCTGCGCAGTTGCGCGCCGACCGCGGCGAGATCGGCATGCGCATCTCGGAACTGCTGGTCGGCTTCCAGTTCCAGGACCGCACCAGCCAGTTGCTGTCCAAGGTCACCGAGGACCTGAACGGACTGGCCGGCGCGATCGAGCCCGATGCGCTGCACCTGATCGAGCCCCGGCGCTGGATCGACTCGATGCGCGCCGGCTATGCGATGAACGAGCAGCACGCCAACCACGACGCGGCCAGCGGCGGCGGCGGAGCCCGGTCGAACGCCGGCGCCGCGAGCAGCCTCACATTCTTCTGAACACGACGGAGGCAGGATCTTGAGCAAGACGATCATGATCGTGGACGACTCGTCCAGCATGCGGCAGGTAGTGGGCATCGCGCTGAAGTCCGCCGGCTACGACGTGCTCGAGGGCTGCGATGGCCGCGATGCGCTCGCCAAGCTGGACGGGCGCAAGGTTCACCTCATCATCAGCGACGTGAACATGCCGAACATGGACGGCATCACCTTCCTGAAGGAAGTGAAGAAGCATGCCAGCTACAAGTTCACCCCGGTGATCATGCTCACCACCGAGAGCCAGGAATCGAAGATGAACGAAGGACGCGCCGCTGGCGCGAAGGCGTGGATGGTCAAGCCGTTCAAGCCGGCGCAGATCCTCGACGCGGTGTCCAAGCTGGTGCTGCCGTGACCGCGGCTGACCTGCTCCACAGCATCACCTCGACTGCGGTGGCCGAGGCGGCCAGGTCCGCCGGCGCGGCGCCGGCGATCGCGCTGCCGGCGGAACTCACGATCTACAACGTCGCGGCCACCGGTGCCCTGTTCTCGGCGCGCCTGGCCGAAGGCGGCGACCTGGAACTCGATGCTTCCGCGGTTGCCGAGGTCGATGCGGCCGGCATCCAGCTGCTGCTCGCCGGCCGCCGGCATGCGCGCGCCTGGGACCGCCGCTTCCTGCTGCACGACGCCACGAACGAACTGCAGGCCGCGCTGTCCCTGCTCGGCCTGTCGTTCGACGTGCCGCCAGGCAATCCGCCGGAGGACCTGCAATGACCAGCATCCTGGACCAGGCCGCGGGCACCTTCTTCGCCGAGGCACGCGAGATGCTCGTGCAGATGGAAGACTGCCTGCTGCGGCTCGATGCCGAGCCCGGCGACCGCGACACGCTCGATGCGCTGTTCCGCTCCGCGCACACGATCAAGGGCTCGGCCGGCCTGTTCGGCTTCGACCACGTGGTCTCGTTCACGCACGAGGTCGAGACCCTGCTCGACCGGGTCCGCGACGGCACGATAGAACTCACCGCCCCGCTGGTCGCGCTGCTGCTGCGCTCCGCGGACATGATCGGCCGGCTGATCGGCGCGGTCGAATCGCCTGCGGCGGAAGATGGCACCGGTGCCGCGCGCGACGCGGAATCGCGTGCGCTGCTCGAGGCATTGCATGCCGCCACCGGCACCCGGCCCGGCGATGGCACCACGGCAGCGGGCGGCATGGCGGGGGGCGCGTCCACCACCGCGCAGGCGACGGGCACCTGGCACATCTCGGTGCGCTTCGGCCGCGAGATGTTCCGCAACGGCATGGATCCACTCGCATTCCTGCGCTACCTGTCCACGCTGGGCGACCTTGAACCGGTGGTCACCCTGGACGACGCCATCCCTGCCGCGGAGGACTTCGATCCGGAGACCTGCTACCTGGGCTTCGAGATGCGCCTGTCGACGGGCGCCAGCCGCGAGGCGATCGAGGAGGCCTTCTCCTTCGTGCGCGAGGACTGCGACCTGCGCCTGGTGCCGCCGGGCAGCCGGGTCGAGGCCTACCTGGCGCTGATCGAACAGCTGCCCGAGGCCGACCCGCGCCTCGGCGAGATCCTGGTCGCCTGCGGCGCGGTCACCCGTGCCGAACTCGACCGTGCGCTGGCTACGCAGGCGCGCACGCGGGAGACCGAGGACGTGCAGGTGCCGATCGGGGCGCTGCTCGCAAGCGAGACCGGCGTGCCCGCGCAGGTGGTGGAGGCCGCCGCGGCCAGGCAGGTGAAGACCCGCGAGACCCGGGCGGAGGAGTCGCGCCTGCTTCGCATCGGTGCCGACAAGCTCGACGGACTGATCAACCTGGTCGGCGAACTGGTGATCGCCGGCGCCGGGGCCAACCTGCTCGCCCAGCGCGCGCGCGACAGGCCGCTCACCGAAGCGACGCAGACCGTGCTGCGGCTGGTCGAGGACATCCGCAACAGCGCGCTGCAGCTGCGCATGGTACAGATCGGCGAGACCTTCAACCGCTACCGCCGCGTCGTGCACGACGTGTCGAAGTCGCTCGGCAAGCAGATCGAACTGACCATCTCCGGCGCGGACACCGAGCTGGACAAGTCGGTGGTCGAGCGCATCGGCGACCCGCTGATGCACCTGGTGCGCAACGCGCTCGACCACGGCATCGAGATGCCGGGAGAGCGCCGTGCGGCCGGCAAGCCAGAGACGGCACGGGTTTCGCTCAACGCCTTCCATGACTCGGGCAGCATCGTGATCGAGGTGATCGACGACGGCCGCGGCCTGGACCGCGACCGCATCCTGCGCAAGGCGATCGAGCGCGGGCTGGTCGAGGCCGGTACCTCGATGAGCGATTCCGAGGTGCTAAACCTCGTGTTCGAGGCCGGCTTCTCCACCGCCGAGCGGGTCACCGACCTGTCCGGGCGCGGCGTCGGCATGGATGTCGTCCGGCGCAACATCGAGGCCCTGCGCGGTTCGGTGTCGCTGTCGAGCCGGGTCGGCGAAGGCACCCGGGTCACGATCCGCCTGCCGCTGACGCTGGCGATCATAGACGGCTTCCTGGTGGAGGTCGCCGGTGGCTCCTACGTACTGCCGCTCGACATGGTGCGCGAATGCGTCGACCTGCGCCCGGAAGCGGCCGCGCAACTCGGCGATGCACCGCTCGGCTGCATCGACCTGCACGGCGAAGTGCTGCCGGTGGTGCACCTCGCGGCCTGGTTCGGGCGCCCGGTGGTGGCTTCCGGCCGGCGCAGCGTCGTGGTCGTGCGCTTCGGCGAAAACCGGGCAGGGCTGGTCGTGGACCGCCTTCTCGGGGAGTTCCAGACCGTCATCAAGCCGCTCGGCAAGCTGTTCGCCCACCTCAGGGGCATCGGCGGCTCGACCATCCTGGGCAGCGGCGAGGTGGCGCTGATCCTCGACGTACCCGCACTCGTCGCCTCGGCAGCCCGCGGCGCACAGGCACAACGCAAGGAGGAACAGACGTGTCCGTCCAGTCCATGAAGTCCGCTGCACCGTCGGATGCAGGAGACGACGAAGAGATGCAGGCCGGCGGTGAGCCCACGCAGTACCTCACCTTCTCGCTCAACGGCGAGATGTTCGCGGTGGCGATCGACCACATCAAGGAGATCATCGAGTTCGGCCAGCCGACCGAGGTACCGATGATGCCGAGGTTCATCCGCGGCGTGATCAACCTGCGCGGCGCGGTGGTTCCGGTGATCGACATGAACGCGCGCTTCGGCCGCGAGGCCTCCGCCGTATCGCGCCGCAGCTGCACCGTGATCGTCGAGGTCCGGTCCGAGGACGGCCCGCAGGACATCGGCATCATGGTCGATGCGGTGTCGGCGGTGCTGGATATCCCGGCCTCCGACATCGAGCCGCCGCCCTCGTTCGGCGCGCGCATCCGCGCCGAATTCCTGCAGGGCATGGGCAAGGTGGGTGGCCGGTTCGTGATGATCCTGAACATGGCGCAGGTGCTGTCGGTGGACGAACTCGCCCACCTCGGCGACGCGCTCGGCGCCGCGGCCTGACCCCCATGCCGTCCCGCAGGAAGGCGCGTATCGCCGCGGCCGCCGGATCGACCGACCCTATCGACACGATCCGCATCCCGGAACCGACCTGCAGGCTCTGGCCGGTCGAGATCGGCGGCAGCGAACCGCGCGCAATGACGCTCGAGACCCTGCGCCAGGTGGCCATGCCGGGCGGGGAAGTTCCGCTGATGCCCGGGGAACTGTTCTTCGGCGGCGCGCCGGCACGGCTCACCACCCTGCTCGGCGCATGCGTGTCGGTGACCGCCTGGAGCGCCACGGCTTGCATCGGCGGCCTGTGCCACTACCTGTATCCCCGCCGGGCGGGGACGGCCGGCCGCCCGGACGGCCGCTACGGCGAGGAGGCGCTGGCGCTGCTCGCCGATGCCATCGCCAATGCCGGGCTGGACATCGAGGACTTCCAGTTCAAGCTGTTCGGCGGCGGCGGCGTGCTCGGCGCGACCGAAGGCCCGTCGGTGATGGACATCGGCGGCCGCAACCTCGCATGCGCGCGCGAATGGGTCGCGTCGCATGGCCTGCGCTTCGCGGCCGAACAGGTCGCGGGAGACCGCTACCGGCGGCTGTCCTTCGACCTGGACAGCGGCATGGCCAGCGTCTGGTCCTCGGCCGGCGTATCCCTCGCATGGGCCGGCGCGGCCGAAAAGGAAACCCTGTGAACGGCACCACCCGGAAGGTACGTGTCCTGATCGTCGATGATTCCGCAGTGGTGCGCGAAGTGATGACGCGCGCGCTGTCGCAGGACCCGCAGATCGAGGTGATCGGCGCGGCGGCCGACCCGATCTTCGCGCGCCAGCGGATGGACCGCGACTGGCCGGACGTGATCCTGCTCGATGTCGAGATGCCGCGCATGGACGGCATC
>JAJTHE010000018.1 GCA_021298815.1 Betaproteobacteria bacterium
CAAGGAACAGCTCGCGGCGCGTCTTCTTGCGTCTGCCTGCCTGCTCCGCATCGCTGAAACTCATCTGACTCATCGGTCCGCCCCATCGTCCGCTGATGTTTCGATGAAATCACATTTCGGATGACTTGTTCAGACCTTCCTGGGGGAAAGTTTCCCACCATCACGTAGTAGATTCGAGAGCGCCTTTGTTAACTTCGCTCGCTCCAGCGCTTGCTTCGCGGCCACGTTCACGTCGTACTGCTCAATGGCCTGCTCCGTCTGAAAAAGAGCGCCAGAGAGACTACATGCCGCGTGGTAGGTTTCTATATCAGTCAAGGCAGCGCGCATCGAGTAGTCTGCCTTTCCTCTTGACATGCTGTCGGCGATCACCGACCAAAGGATCTCTCGTCGCTTGTCGATCGCTCTGACCAACACAGCCGCTGTTCTATTGATGAAGTACGTCTGATTAATCTCGCTTCTTGTGCCGGTCGTGAATGCCGCTGAGCCCGCCAGAGAACGGGCGGCTCCTAAACTCGTCGATACTGCTCCGGCTGTTCCGAAGGCGAGAGAGGCCGCTCCGAGAACGAAGTTGCTTCGCGCTTGCCTGCGCGCAAGATCAAGCTTGAATTCGTCACACGATCTATTTGACGTTCGGCGCAGTGACTCAAGCACCGCTCTCCGCCGTAGCTTGTATTCATCTTCATCAAGGCCCTCAACCTGGTTCAAGGCGTATTCGACATGCCGGACATCAAACGGCCGTTTATCTTCAGCAGTATTCTGGATTTCTCCACGTAGCAGGATCAGCAGGTTGTTGGATTCGACCTCTTCCTTGAATTCGAACCTTCTCGTGATCGGATCCGCCTCCCAGACCGCGATTGAGTCAACACCTCTTCTGAAGCTACCGCACCCAGCCAATAGAATCGCCACCAGGCCAAGGACGACGAGTCGACTGCCGCGATTCCAGATTCGCATGTACGCTCCTACAGAACCCAATCCGATCCAGTCCCAAACGGTCGAGAGCACCCAAGAGGATTCGTTCATTGCACCAATAGTGGCCGCGCTGTCGACTTGTCCACCTTCTCCTTGCATCGTCATGACGAAGCTTCTGGAGAAGGTAAGGGTCGGAACATCTTTAGCTGGAAGGTATCGTCCCCCGTGTCCGAGAGCATCGTCCCACCGGATGAATCCTCACATCCTCCCCCTCACCTGCACCCCCACCACCCTCGCCCCCCCCGGCGCCCCCGCCGGCACCCCCGCCCCCGGCGCCAGCAGATGCGAGTTGAGCAGGTACCGCCGATCCATCACGTTGTTGACATACCCGGTCACCGACCACCGTCCCTGCTCGACACCCGCGGACAGGTTGAGCAGCACATGCCCGGACACCCGCAGCGGCGCCGCCGCGGGGTTCTGATAGACCGCGTTGAAGCCGTCCGAGGCGATCAGGTCCGCGCCCAGCCGTAGCGGGCCGTCGCGCCAGCGTGCGGTGGCGAACGCGTTCCACTCGGGCACGTTCGGAACCACACGTCCGTCCAGTCGTCCGGTGCCCGTCGGCAGCGGATAGTCGAGGTAGCGCGCGCGAACGTAGCCGGCGCCGGCGCTGAGGGCGAGGTTCCGCGTGGCGTTCCATCGGGCTTCCGCCTCGAAGCCGTCGAAGGCGGCCAGCGGCACGTTCAGGTGGTAGCCGTTGCTGGGACCGGTGAACAACAGTTCCTGGAAGTCCTCGGCCCGCGTCCGGTAGACGCTGGCGCGAAGCTCGCCGCCGGCCGGAAGCAGCTGGCGTCCGCCGGCCTCGATCGTGCGCGTGCGCGTGGACCGGTAGGTCGCCGGATCGGCCGGCAGCCTGTACAGGTTGATCGCCCCCGGCTGCCAGCCGGTCGCGACGTGCGCGTAGATGCTGCGCCTGGAGTCGAAGCGCCAGTCTGCCCCGACCCGGTAGAGCATCTGGCGGTCGTCCACCTGATGGCTCGATCCCGGGAAACCGAACGGGGGGGCGCCGGCGAAGAAGACCGCGGCCCGGTGCGACTGTTCGTCGCGCAGGCCAGCCGTCAGCCCGAGCCGCCGATCGAGCAGGCGCACCGTGGCCTCGCCGAACACCGCATCGTTGCGGCCGTTGCCGTCGACGTCGCTGCCGCGCGCGCGGGTGCCTGGCGGTGCAAGGCCGGGGATGCCTTCAGGCAGAAGCACGAAGTACATGATGCGCACCGTCTGCGTATACCGGGACACGCCGGCCCGCCAGGTGATCCGGTCGCTGCCGCCCTCGCGGCTCTGCGCGCGCAACTCGAGGTAGTCGTTGCCGGCCACATAGCCGCTGTCCAGCCCGACCGGCACGCCGAACGGCGCCGGCGCCGCGAGCGGCGTCTGGTCGAGGTCGAAGATGTAGCGCTGGTCGAAGCGCCGGCGCGACGCGACGGCCACCCATTCGACCGTGTCGCTGAACAGCCGCAACCGCGCCGACTGCGACGACGTATCCGCCATCCGCGACCCCGGGGTGTCCTGCGCGACCTCATGCCGCCCGATCTGCACGCCACTGGCGGCGATCGCCCGGTTGTACGCGACGCGGTCCACCGGCACCAGCACGCTGCCCGGCGCTTCGCTGAACCGCTGCTCGGTCAGCGTGAACAGCAGCTCGCTGCGCTCGGTCGGCAGCAGCATCACCTGCATGCGCGCGGCGTCGATCTCGCGCGCACCTCGTGAACCGTCGACGGCATTCCGGAACTGCGATTCGCCGCGCTCGGTCAGCAGCGAGAAGCCCATCCGCACCCGCGGGTCGGACAGCGGCGTCGAGGCCGACAGTACGCTACGGGCACTGCGCGGCGTGAAAAGGTCTAGCGCCAGACTGGCGGTGCGCTCGGTGCCGGGCAGTTGCGACCGGATGTCCACCACGCCGGCATGGGCGATGCCGCCGAATCGGGTGGCCTGGCTGCCGCGCAGCACCTCTATGCGCTGCACGTCGAACAGCGACTGCGCATAGCCGAGGTAATCGTTGAACGGGACATCGTCGATGTAGACGCTCGCCACCGGGTCGAAGCTGCCCTGCGCCGCGCCGAAGCCGCGGATCACCAGGAAGCCGGGCGTGCCGGTGCCGATCGTGCTGCTGAAGCGCAGCGACGGCACGAACCCGTTGAGGTCTTCGAGCGTATTGATCCGCAGGCCGCGCGCGCGGGCAGCGTCGATGACGGTGGCCGAGGCCGTCGCGGGGTCGGCGATCGGTGCAGGCAGGTCGCTGCCGGGGCTGCCCGTGACCACGACCGGCGGCAGCGTGGCTGCCTCGGTGCGCGCGGGTTCGCTCGCCATCGCCGCGTTCGAACCGAACGCGAGCAGGACCAGGCTGGCAATGGTGCGGCGGCGGGCTAGCGGCGCGCGCTGCGACGAATCGGGATGGATGCGGCGGAACACGGATGGGTTACGTGGCATGCAGACTGACCTCGATGCAGGAACAATTCTCGGGACCGGGATGGCTATGGGCGAGATCGCTTCCATCGGAAGTCCGGATCAGCCATCCTCGGGACGCCGATGCAAACAGGGCCGCGCACATGCCAACACCCTCCATGATTCCTTCCATCGCCTCGATCGACGCGACCATCGGCCGGGACGCGGCCGCGCACCTGGACCTGCTGTGGCGGAGCCTGATGACGGGTGAAGGCGCGATCGCCACCGAACGGTACTTCCGGCTTGTTACAGGTGAACCGCATCCGCTCGGCAACCTGGCGATCCTTCGCGAGGCCGGCGATCCGCACGTGGTGGACGAGGCGATCGCGCCGTTGCTCGGGCTTCCCGTGCCGGCCTTCGTCATCTCGCTTGCAGATCCGGACGACGCAATAGTCGAGCAGCTGACTACCAAGGGACTCTTGCAAATCCCTCCCCTGCCTGCGATGGCCATCGACCTGTCCTCGCTGGCTGCCACGCGGATTCCCGACGGGTGCGAGTTCTTCCGGGTCTCGTCCGAAGACGATGCTGCGGCATGGGGCGACGCACTGGCCGAAGGCTTTCCGATGCCGCGCGGGCTGGCGCGGCGTCTGTCGCCAGAGACCCAGGCCGTGGATGCCGCAGCCGATGCGCCGGTGCAGTTCTTCGGCATCCGCAGCAGCGGCAGCGTGGCGTCGATCGCGATGCTGTACCTGGCCAACGGGCTTGCCGGCATCTACAGCGTGGCGACGGTACCGGCTGCGCGCAAGCGCGGCCTTGCAGCGCACGTGACCGCGGAAGCATTGCGCGTGGCGCGCGGGCTGGGATACGGCGTGGGCGTGCTGCAGTCCTCGCCCGAGGCGCACGGCATCTATTCGGCGCTCGGCTTCCAGGAGGTGGGGTCGGCGGCGTTGTTCGTCCGCATGCCTGGCTGATCCGGCGCAGCGCGCTGCAACAGCGATCGGCAACGCCTTACCTCGGCAGCGACCGGATGGCCAGCACCAGCGAAGCCCGTGACTTCGTGTGGGTCTTCGCATAGACGCTGGCAAGCTGGGACTTCAGGGTGGTCACCGCTACATTGAGGCGCTGCGCGATCTCGGCGTTCGGCCCGCCCTCCATGACGGCGGCGCACACCCTCGCTTCCGCGCGCGTCAGCCCGAACGACTTCTGCAGCAGTTCGGTGCTCGGGGCACGCGCCGGATCGGTGATCTTCACCAGCGCGCCGCGCCGCGAGAACCAGCTCGAGCCGTTGGCGGCACGCATCAGTGGCGCGACGGACACCTGCAGCGGTGCACGCACGCCGCGCGGGACGCTGATCGTTGGCGCCGATCGTGGCAGGCTCGACACGACCCCGTTCGCAAGGTCCGTCGCTTCGCGCAGGGCCAGCGCGAACTTCCGCTGCGCCGAGGGATCGAGCAATGAAACACGGCTGCGGGAGAACCGGAACACGCTGCCCTGCGCCAGCAGGTTGTCGAATGCCCCGTTGGTCAGCAGCACGAGGCCGTCGGCATCCACGCTAGCGACCGGTTCGTCGTAGGCGTCCAGCACGCTGCGGCCGATGTCGACCGCAGCCGCGAAGCTCGTCATGCGCCTGGCGAGGCGGATCGCGCGGTCGGCATGCGGCAGCACCCGCGCAATCGTCGCCCGCGTCTCCAGCGGCATGGCGCCAGCGTCCACCGTGCGCAGCAGGCCGAGGGCGCCCATCCGGCTGCCCTCGACCGCCACCTTCGCCATCACGGACTCCGTCACTCCGCGAGGGACGAAGTACTCCCTGTAGACGGCGCTCGCGTTCCTGAAGGCAGCATCGAACGCTTCGTTGTCGGACACCCAGGTGTTCGCCAGGGTGGACGGGGCGAGCATCAGTGACGATCTCGGATCGACGGCGGCATAACGACTGAAGTAGAGTTCGTTTGCCTCGTCGTCGATGTTGTGGAAGACCGAGCGCCAGAGGATGCCGTGGAGAAAATCCGCATCCGTCAGGCTGGCGTGCGCGGCACCGCCCAGCGCGGCCAACTGTTCGAGTCCGCTTTCCCAGAGCGTCGGGTCGAGGACCGCTTCGTAGAGTGTCGAGATGCAGCGGTCTACTTCAGCGTCGGATGGGACAGGCATCGCGGTTCTCGAGCAGTGGAGCGAGCTACACGTTCGAAATCATAACGTCCGCCGGGATGATGTTTATCCACCTGAAGGATGAAACGGGACCGTCTATAGTCTGCGGCCGGACACTTCTGCAGCCGTTTCTCGCCCGGTCGGACGAGTCACCGACCTTTCCGCAGGCTGCGAGGCGACGCCGCTACCGCCACCTTGATCCGCGCCCATCCCCCCTGTCGCTCACGCCCACAGGCACGAGATCGGCACAGCCGCAAGCCGGTCACCGAACGACACGCGATCCGCACCGTCATAGAGGATGACGCCGAACGCGAACCGTTCCCCGCAGGCCTCCACCAGCGCGCGCAGCCCTGCGAAGTCTGCGGCCCTCACCGTCGCACTCGCCTTGACCTCGATGCCGGCAATGGTGCCGTCGTCCCGCTCGAGCACGATGTCCACCTCGCGCGCGTCGCGATCGCGGAAGTGGTGCGGCGTGAGGTGCTGCTCCGAGGCGGCCATCAGCTTCAGCACCTCCGAGAACACGAAGCTCTCGAGGAGCGAGCCGAACATGCCGCGATCGCCGCTGACCCGGGCGAAGGTGAGCCCGCGCGCCGTCGCCAACAGGCCCGAGTCGAGGAAGTGCAGCTTCGGTGTCCTGACCATGCGCTTGAGCGCGTTGCTGAACCAGGGCTGGACTGTCGCGACCAGGAACACCTGTTCCAGCAGGCCGACGTAGCGCTGCCCGGTGCGCTGGTTCACGCCGATGCTGCCTGCAAGCCGGGAGTAGTTCACCAATTGCCCGGAATGCTCGGCCATCAGGCGCACGAGCTTCGGCAGTTCGGACAGCCGCTCCACCGCGGCGATGTCCCGCAGGTCGCGGCTCAGGATCGAGGCAAGATAGGCGCGCGCCCAGTCCTGCCTGCGCCGTTCCGTATCCCGAGCGAGGGCTTCCGGAAAGCCGCCACGCAGCACGAGTTCGACCAGGTCGTCGCCGACGACGGCGTCCTTCCGGCCCTGCAGCGTCCCGTCGAACAGCCTTCCGAGGAAGCTGGGAGCCTGCCCCCCGATCTCCGTCTGCGCCAGGGGAAGCATGCCGATGGTCTCGATCCGGCCCGCAAGGCTGTCGGCGACGCGAGGCAGCGTCATCACGTTGGCCGAGCCAGTGAGCAGGAAGCGGCCCGGACGAGTGTCCTCGTCGACCGACTTCTTGATGGCCAGCAGGAGTTCCGGCGCCCGCTGGATCTCGTCAATGATCGTCCGGTCGAGCCCCCTGACGAAACCGGACGGATCGGATCGGGCGGCTTCCAGGACGGTATGGTCGTCGAGGGTGATGTAGGAACGTCCGACGTCTGCCAGTTTCCGCACGAGCGTGGTTTTTCCGGCCCGTCGCGGTCCGGTGACCAGGACGACCGGAGTGTCAGCCACAGCTTCCTCGACCCGGGGCTCGATCAGACGATCGTACATGCCGCATCCTCTCCGCGAACCGGCTGATTGGTAGTATCACCTTCGGCAGATTTGCAGTCAACGGCCGGCTGATTTGTAGTCACCGGGCCAGGATCCGGGAACGGCACTGGTTTCCGGTGGCCTCCGACGCCCGATTCGTGCGATGGTCACGCAACGCCCTTCGAGTCTGCCCATGTCCTCCGCATCCCCGACCGGCCCCGTGTCCGCCCCGGCGGCGACGGTCTCCGCCACCGCCACCTTCCTGCGCACCCATCCCCCCTTCGACCGCATGGAGGCGGACCAGGTCGCCCGCCTCGCCGCCGCCGCCCGCATCCGCTACTGCCCGCCCGGCGATACCCTGCTCTCCCCCGCCGACGGCCCGCCGTCGCATGTGCTGGTCGTGCAGCGCGGCCGGGTCGAGCGGCAGGTGCCCTCCGCCTGGGCCAACCCGGGCGATGCGGACGAGCCGCTGCAGGCGGGCGAGCTGTTCCCGGTGACCGCGGTACTCGACCGGCGGCCGGTCGCCTACACCTACCGCGCGATCGGCGACGTGTTCTGCCACGAGATCGATGGCGACACCTTCCGCGCCGTGGTGGCCGAGAGCCCGCCGTTGCAGGCGTTCTGTTCGCAGCGGCTGCGCGTGATGCTGGAGCAGTCGCGCGCGGCGCTGCAGGCGCGCTACAACGAGGCCTCCAGCGGCGAGCAGTCGATGACCACCGCGCTGTCGGAACTGATCGGCCGCGCGCCGCTCGGCTGCACGCCCGACACGTCGGTCGCCAGCGTCCTCGACACGATGCGCCGCGAGCGCATCGGCTGCATGGTGGTCGTCGACCCGGACGCGCGTCCGCTCGGCATCTTCACCGAGCGCGACGTGGTGGACCGCGCGGCACTGGATCGCCTCGATCGCGCGGCCCCGATCTCGGCGCTGATGACGGCGGGCGTGCACGCGCTGGCGCACGATGCGACCGTCGGCGATGCGGTGCTGTGCATGGTGCGCCATTCGATCCGCCACGTGGTCGTGGTGCGCGACGGGCGCTTCGCCGGCGTGGTGTCGCAGCGCGACGTGTTCGCGCTGCAGCGGGTGTCGTTCTTCCGCGTCGCGCAGCGCATCGACGGCGCGGGCGACATCGATGCGCTGGCCGCCGCCGCCGGCGACATCCGCGTGCTCGCGCGCAACCTGCTGGCGCAGGGCGTGGCCGCCGAGCCGCTGACCCGCTTCGTGTCGGAGCTGAACGATCGCGTCGTGCAACGGGTGCTGGCACTGGTCTCGACCTCGCATCCCGTCGACGGCGTGGCGTTCGCCTGGATCGCGCTCGGCAGCGAAGGCCGGCGCGAGCAGACGATCGCCACCGACCAGGACAACGGCATCGCCTTCGTGCCGCCCGCGGGCACGGACGACATCGAGCCTCTGCGGGCGATGCTGGTCTCGTTCGCCCGGGCAGCGAACGCGGCGCTCGACCGCTGCGGCTTCCCGCTGTGCCGCGGCGAGATCATGGCCGGCAACCCGCGCTGGTGCCTGTCGGTCGATGAATGGCACGGGCTGTTCGACGACTGGCTGCGCAACCCGGTGCCGCAGGCGCTGCTCTCGGCCAGCATCTTCTTCGACCTGCGGCCGATCGGCGCCGCCCCGCCCCAGGTCATCGCGCTGCGCGACGGGCTCGCCGATGCCGCGCCCGCACGCAAGGCCTTCCTGCAGGCGATGGCGCGCAACGCGCTGGAGACCCGTCCGCCGCTGGGCTGGTTCGGCGGCCTCACCGGCTCCGGCCGCGGCGAGCGGCCGGAGGCGATCGACCTCAAGCTGCATGGCGCACGCATCTTCGTCGACGCGGCACGCATCCTCGCGCTCGCCCACGGCATCGCCGACACCGGCACTGCCGCCCGCCTGCATGCGCTGGCCGAGCGCGGCGTGCTGCCGCACGACGAGGCGGACGCCGCGATAGACGCCTTCCACATCCTGCAGCAGCTGCGCCTGCGGCTGCAGTTCGGCGACCCGGCCGGCGTGGCCGGCAACCCGAACGCGGTGCTGCCGGAAGCGCTCAACACGTTCGACCGCCGCGTGCTGAAGGAGGCGCTGGTCCAGGCGCGCCGGCTGCAGCAGCGGCTGGCGGCAGATTATCAGTTGTGAGTGCCGCCCGCCGTCCACGGATCGATCACGGACAGTCCGGCCGCCGCAAAAGCGCCGACGTCCCGGCTGGCCACCGCATACCCGTGCGCCGCGGCGATGGCCGCGATGTAGCCGTCGGGAGTCGGGAATCCCTTGCCCGCGCCACGCGCTGCGACCGCAAGCCCGGCATAGCGGCGGGCGGCCTCGACCTCGAACGGAAGGATCCTGCCCTCGAACAGCCGCAGCGTCGAATCGATGGCCGCCTGCAGGCTCGCCTTCCGCTTGCCGTCAGGCAGCACACCGACACCAAACAGCAGTTCAGCGACCGTGACGCTCGACAGATGCAGCGTCTCGGCGACCTGTGCATCGAGCCACTGGCGCACGGATGGAGCCGGTGCCGGTCGGAGGATCTCCGAAACGACGTTGGTGTCGAGCAGGATCATCCGATCGGCATCGGGTCGGCCGCGCGCGCATCGCGCACCGCCTCGAGCGCATCCACGTCCGCGTCCGTGACGCCCGCGCGGCGGCTGATCTCGGCGATGGCGGAGCCCAGGCGAAGGCGATCCTCGGAGCGCACGGCAGCCTCGAGGATCGCCCGCATCTCCGCCTCGGTGCTGCGGTTGTGACGCGCGGCCCTGAGCCTGATGGCCCGATGGACTTCGTCCGAAAGGTTGCGGATGGTGACGGCGCGCATGATGGCACAATCTCAAGACTGATTTCGATGCCATCACTTTACTACATCTGCCATCACGTCGGGTTCAACCCGCCGACACCGTCATCGTCCTCGCCCTGCGCAGCCCGGGCGAAGCGGGCTGTCCGCATGACTGACCAGCCTCGATGATGCGCTGGCTCGACCGCATCCTTCGCCGCAGGCCGGCGTCCGCCGGCGCCGCCTCGCCGCCCCGCTACGCGGTGATCGACACCGAGACCTCGGGCCTGGACGTCGCCCGCGACCGGCTGCTCACGATCGGCGCGGTCGGCGTGCGCGACGGCCGGGTCGAGACCGCGGATGCGTTCTATGCGGTGCTGCGCCAGCCGGCACCGACCGTCGGCCAGGACATCCTGATCCATCGCGTCGGCACCGGCGAGCAGGCCGCCGGCGAGGATCCGGCAACGGTGCTGGCCGCGTTCAGCCGATGGTGCGAGGGCCGCTGGGCGGTGGGCTTCCACGCCGGGTTCGACCGGCGGATGATCGAGCGCACGCTGCGCGAGCACCGGCTCGAGCCGTCGCCGCTGCGCGGCTGGATCGACCTCGCGGTGGTCGCCCCGCTGCTGCTGGCGGGACGCGCCGGGCCGGGCGGCAAGGCGCCGATGTCGCTCGACGAGTGGCTCGACAGCTTCGGTATCGACGACTGCGAGCGCCACCATGCACTGGGCGACGCGCAGGCCACCGCGCAGCTGCTGCTGCCGGTGCTGCATGCCGCGCAGGCGCGGGGTCTGGCCGACCCTGCGGCACTGAGCGCCGAGAGCGAGGCCGCGCTGAAGCTCAGGGCGATGCGCTGAGCGGGACGCCCTGCGAGGCGGTCACTCCTGCGGCGGTCGTAGGCGCGCCGCAGGGCGGGACTGAACGCTCAGGCTCAGGCCTTGCGGCGCCGTGCGATCGCGCCCAGGCCGAGCAGGCCGGTGAGCAGCAGCGGCAGGGCCGCCGGCACCGGCACCACCGCGGTGTCGACCGAAGCCAGAAGCACGTTGTCGAGCACGATGCCCTGCTGGTCGCCGCCGGCATGGTCGAAGAAGATGTTGCCGCTGGCCGAGGTCGCGACGAAGTCGACCGAGAAGAACGAGAACGGCACCGTGCCGCCCGCCGGCAGCGCGAACAGCTGCGACAGGTTGCCGCCGGTGACGCCGAAGGTCATCGACTCCGCGCTGCTGCCGTTGCGCCCGTAGTTGAAGCTCAGCGTGTAGGTCTGGCCGATGGTGAAGGCCAGCGGCAGCTTGGTCTCGATCCGGCCGGCGTTCTGCGTGCTGCCGTCGAGGTCGAGATAGTTGCCGTTGCCAGGGTAGAAGTTGTAGAACGAGACCCCACCGATCACGTCGATCGTGCCGTTCGAGATGTTCCAGTTCGACAGCGAACCGTTCGTGGCGAGCGTCTCGCTGTTGAAGTTGTCGCTGAACACGGTGGCTGCGCCCGCGGGCCCGGCAAGGGCGAGGCTGGCGGTGGCAAGGGCGGCGGCAAGGGTGCGGTTCATGCTGGGAAGCTCCATCGAGGCGGCGTGCGTGTATCCGGGACGGACGGTGCGCACGTGGAAACGGGGTAGATTGATGCTAGCGCCTCCAGGCTGACCGCGCCGTGCGAAAATCCGCACTCTCGGACGTCACCATCGCCGATGCGGGGGCCGCCCCGACTCAGGCCCTGCCCAGGAACCGCAGCGCGTTGTCCCGGAAGAACCCCTGCAGCGTCGCCGCATCGACCTGCGTGCTGCCCAGCGTCTTCACCGGGTCGGGATCGCCGAGCGTGAACGGATAGTCGCTACCAGCGACCACCTGGGTCGCGCCGAAGCGCGAGGCGACCAGTTCGATCAGGCCGGGATCGAACATGATGCTGTCGTACCAGAAGCGCTTCGCATACTCGAGCGGATCGCGCGGCAGCGAATCGCGGGCCGGCTTGTTCAGGTGCCAGGCGCGGGACAGCCGGGGCACCATGCCGACGAAGGCGCCACCGCCATGGCTGAAGCACAGCCGCAGCCCGGGGTGGCGCTCCGCGATGCCGCCGGTGACCATCGAGGCTGCGGCCAGCGCCACGTCGGCCGGGAAGCAGACCGCCTGTTCGGAGAAGCTGCCGACATTGCGCTCCTTGCCCGCCGGACGCAGCGCATGCACGAACACGCAGGCGCCCTTCGCCTCCACCGCCGCGAAGAACGGTTCGAAGCGGGCGTCGCCGATCGACACGCCGTTCACATGGCTGGCGATCTCCACGCCGGGGAACTTCAGCGCGTCGACCAGGTAGTCGAGTTCGGCCAGCGCGAGGTCGACATCCTGCAGCGGCACGCAGCCCAGCCCGGCGAAGCGCGCCGGGTGGCGCGACACCATGGCCGCGATCTCGTCGTTAAGGTAGCGGCACAGCACCTGCGCATCCTCGGCCAGCAGCCAGTAGGACAGCAGTTCCGGCATCGGCGACAGGCACTGCAGCGCGATGCCGGTGCGATCCATGTCTGCGAGCCGGTCTTCCAGCGTGAAGGTGCTGCGGTGGACCGTGCGATACACCTTGCCGCGGATCATCACGTGGCAGTGGCAGGCATGGGCCGGGGCCATCGACGGCCAGGGCACGTCCACGTTGCGTCCGATGTAGGCCGGGAACTTCTCCGGGACGATATGGGTGTGCACGTCGATCGCTAGTGGCTTCATTGGCCTGCCCTGTCGTCCTGTCGTCCTGTTGTCCTGTTGTTCTGTTGCCGGATCGGCCAGCCTATACTGGAGGCCAGCCGAAAGTGCGCCAACCGTCCGAGCGCACCGGTCCAGCAAACCAGGAGGAGTCCTCATGTCCGCACCGCAGACTGGAGCCCGGCCCCTTTCGCTTGCCGCCGCCCTTTCGATCGCCTCTGCCCTGCCCCTCGCGGTCCTGCCCGCGCCTGCGGCAGCACAGGCTGCCGACAACTACCCGAACCGGCCGGTGCGGATTATCGCTCCATTCGCCCCCGGCGGCCTCGTCGACGTGCTGGCGCGCCTGACCGGCGAGCGCCTCGCGGCGTCGATGGGCCAGCCGTTCGTCGTCGACAATCGTCCGGGGGCCGGCGGCAACATCGGTGCATCGATCGCAGCCCAGGCGCAGCCCGACGGCTACACGCTGCTGATGACCTCGGCCGGCATCCTGACCATCAACCCCTTCCTGTACGAGAAGATGCCGTTCGATGCGGCCACCGCGTTCGCACCGATCTCGCTGGTCGCCGACATGCCGATGATGCTGGTGATCGGCAAGCATGTGCCGGCGCAGGGGCTGAAGGAGTTCATCGCGCTGGCGAAGCGGGACCCGTCGAAGATGAGCTTCGGCTCGCCGGGCAGCGGCACCACCGGTCACCTCGGGATGGAACTGTTCGCCAACGCGGCGGGGCTGACCATCACGCATGTGCCGTACAAGAGCGCGGCTGAAGCGGTGAACGGCGTGATCGGTGGCCAGCTCACCGGCGTGGTCGACAACCCGCCGACCGTGCTCGCCCAGATCCGCGCCGGCAACCTGCGCGCACTCGCGGTCGCGTCGCGCCAGCGGCTGCCGCAGCTTCCCGACGTACCGACATTCAATGAAGCCGGCATGTCGGGGTTCGAAGTGTCGTCCTGGTTCGGCATGGTGGCGCCGGCAAGGACGCCACCGGCGATCGTCCAGCGGCTGTCGGCCGAGATCGGCCGTGCGCTCGACAATCCCGACCTCCAGGCCAAGCTGTCGGCTTCCGGCGCGCGGACCGTGGCCAGCAAGCCGGAGGATTTCGCGGCGTTCATCCGGGCCGAGACCCAGCGCTGGGGCCAGATCGTCAGGTCGGCAGGGATCCGTCTCTGAGGCGGTCGGCCGGCGCCGCCACTGCACCGGCGCCGCCGACATGCATGTCCACCACTGCACCGGTGACCGCATAGGCCGGGATCGGCTCGAAGCAGAGCACTTCGCCGTCCTCGCCGTCGGTGGCGCCGGCGAGCACCGCCCAGGCACGGATCTCGTGGCCGCCCGGGCCGGCATCGCGCACGATCTCCTCGTCGCTGATCGCGCACAGCCGCTGCCGGTCATGGGCGAGCAGCGCATCGACGATCGCGCGGTCCCATTCGACGTTCAGCTTGCCCGACCGTGGCGTGGCCGGCCAGTGCGAAAGGCCGCCGGCACAGACCAACCCGATCCGCTCCGGCCGGGTCGCGCAGGCCGCGCGCAGTGCCTGGCCCAGCTGCCAGCAGCGACCCAGGCGTGGCATCGGCTGCGCCAGGCAGTTGATGATGATCGGCACCACCGGCATGGCCATCGACGGCACCAGCAGGTGCAGCGGCACCATCGCGCCATGATCGAGCTTGAGTTCCTCGGAGAAGGCCACGTCGAACGCCTCGCCGAGCGCGTCGACGACCGAACGGGCAAGGACCGGGGCGCCGGGCACCCTAGCCTGCGGGATCTTCAGGAACGGCTCGTCCTCGACCGGCCCGACATGCGATTCACCGAGGCCGACGCAGAACGCAGGCATGTTCGACAGGAAGAAGTTGGTCCAGTGCTCGGCAGTGACGACGATCAGCGCGTCGAGCCGGGCGCGCTCGAGCCGCGCGCGCAGTTCGGCATAGGCCGCGAAGAACACCTCGCGCTGTTCCGGGAAAGCATTGTCGCGGCGGCCGGTGATCCCCGGTGCATGGTTGGCCGCGGCGGCGAAGACGATCGGCATCTGGGGGGCTCCGGGCGTGCAGGGTCGGGGGATCAGTCGGCTTCGACTGCCGCAAGGGTCGCGAGATACTGCGGCCAGGCCAGCCCGCAGCGGCCTGCATAGGGCGCGAGCAGGAGTGGATGCACGCCCATGCGGTACAGGGTCGCGACATCTGCCGTCTCCAGCGCGGCACGCTCCTCGCCCTGAAGTCCGTAACGATCGAGGACCGCCGCCGGCTCGCGGGCGAAGTGTTCGCGCAGGTCCGGCTCGTTGTTGAGGCCGAACATCAGCTTCTGCACCTGGTAGAGACTCACCGCACCCTCCTCCGCCGTCTTCGCCCACGTTTTCAATATCGTAGCGCGATCCGGCCCCCGCAGTGCGCGGGCCGCCCCGGGCGGCCGCGCTTCTGCGCGGACTGCACATCGCGTATCATCCGCGCTCCACGCCCGGGGGCACTGCCGCCGGAGGCGCTTGTTGCAGCATCAGCGGAGAGATGGCCGAGTGGTTGAAGGCGCTCGCCTGGAAAGCGGGTATACGGTCAAAAGCCGTATCGAGGGTTCGAATCCCTCTCTCTCCGCCACTTCGGTCGTCCGGGCCGGTGCGACGCCTGCTGTGCGCGCAGGCAGGTCGCCGGGATGAACGAGCCGGTCGCCGCCTCCCCCCGTTCGCTCGCGCGGCTGGTGGCGCTGGTGTGCTTCGCGCAGGTCCTGGTGCAGATCGGCGCCTTCTTCTGGCCGGCCCTGCTGCCCGGCATGATGCAGCGCTGGTCGCTGTCCAACAGCGAGGCCGGCTGGATCACCGCGGCGTTCTACGGCGCCTACATGCTGGCGGTGCCGGTGCTGGTCACCCTCACCGACCGGGTCGATCCGAAGCGCGTCTACCTGTTCGGCGTCGGCTGCACGGTGGCCGGACACCTGCTGTTCGGCTGGCTGGCCGACGGCTTCTGGTCGGCACTGCTGCTGCGCGCGCTGACCGGCATCGGCTGGGCCGGGACCTACATGACCGGCCTGAAGCTGCTCGCCGACCGGGTCGACCGCCGGCTGATGTCGCGCGCGGTGACCGGCCATGCGGCATCGATCGGCGTGTCCGGCGCCGCTTCGTTCGCCTGCGCCGACCTGCTCGACGGCCTTTTCGGCTGGCGCATCGCCTTCGTCATCGTCGCCGGGACGGCGGCGCTTGCCTGGCTGCTGGTGGCGTGGCGCGTGCCTGCGCAGGCGCGGTCGGTCGAAAGGTCGAAGCCCGCCGATGGCGGCTCGCTGTACGACTTCCGCCCGGTGCTCGCCAACCGCTCCGCGATGGCCTACGCCCTCGCCTATTGCGTGCATACCCTGGAGATGAACGCGATCCGCGGCTGGGGCGTGGCCTTCCTCGGATACGTGGCGCTGGCCGCCGGCGGCGCGCCGGCCCCGCTGGCGCCCACGACCGTGCTCACCCTGCTCGCACTGGCCGGGACGATGGCCAGCATCGCAGGCAACGAAGCCTCGATCCGCATCGGCCGGCGCCGCCTGGTCACGCTCGCGATGGCCGGTTCGGCGCTGCTCGCCGGCGGCATCGGCTGGCTCGGCACCGGCAGCTACCTGCTGGCCGTCGGGCTGGTGTTCCTCTGGGGCATGGTCGCCTGGCTCGACTCTTCTTCGCTCACTGCGGGAACGGCCGGCACCGCCGACCCGGCCCGCCGTGGCGCCACCCTGGCGATCCACTCGATGCTGGGCTATGCCGGCGGCTTCGTCGGCCCGTTGATGGTGGGCTTCGTGCTCGATCTCTCGGGCGGCATGTCGACCGCGGGATGGACGGCCGCGTTTGCGTCGATCGCGGTGCTGATGCTGGCCGCGCTGGTCATGTTCACCGTCATCCGGCCGCGTGAACTGGAGGGGGAAGGCAGCTCGCCCGAGGCGCCTGCTCAGCTCGGCGGCACGACCACCGGCGCGAACGGCCGCGGCCGATAGCCGAGGTCGCGCGCCGCTGCGTCGTTCGGAAACACCATGTCGTCGGCCATCCGGCGCGCCATCTCGATGTTGAAGTCGCGATAGCGCGGCAGGCGGGACAGGCACCAGAGCGCGAAGCCGACTGCGCCCACGGGCACCGGCACCAGCCTCGGCGCGATGCCGGCGACGGCGAAGATGCGCGACACCATCTCGCGGTAGGACAGCACCTCGCCCCCCGACAGATCGTAGGCCCGACCGTCGCTGGCCGGACTGTCCAGTGCCGAGACGCAGGCTGCAGCCAGGTCGTCCGCGTGGACAGGCTGCCTCAGCCCCTGCCCGTTTCCGACCAGCGGGAAGACGCGGAAGCGGCGGATCGCGCCGGCGATCACCATCACGTTCCGGTCGAGCCCGGCACCGTAGATCAGCGTCGGCCGGAACAGGGTCCAGGCGACGCCGTGTGCGCTGCAACCGCGCGCGAGGCCTTCCTCGCCGGCCTCCAGGTCGGCCACGATCCGGCGCTCGCGCGGATGTGTCGACGCTGCCTTGGTGAAGCGGCTGGTCGACCCGAACGCCACCACCCGGCGCACGGCCGTCGCCCCGCCGCGCGCGAGCACGGCCGGCACCAGCGGCAACGGACCGAGGTGGATCCATGCGGCGTTGCCGTCCGACCAGGCCGCGTCGTCGGCCGGATGCTCGAGGTCGGCCCGGACCCAGCGCGCCGCGCCCTGCCCCGGCCATGCCTGCCCGAACGATGCGGTCGCCGCCGCCTCCGGCCGGCGCGAGACGGCCGTCACCCGGAAGCCTGCCGCCACCAGCCGCGGGACCAGGAAGAATCCGACCTGGCTGGCCGCGCCGGTGACCACGACCGTGCGCGCCTCCCCGCTGCCTGCCGTCATCGGACTGCGCCGTCCGGCCGGTGCCGCGCGCCGTTCATGGCGTGCGGGCGGACAGGCGCGCCTCGACCCGCGCCAGGGTCTCGCGTGCCGCGCGCAGTTCCGCCAGCAGGGCGGCATCCGTTCCCGGCCCCGCCTCGGCATCGTCGCGGCTCGCCTGGATGGCCTTGCTCTCGTCCAGGCTGTTGATCACCACCGCGACAAACAGGTTGATCATCACGAAGGTGCCGACGATCACGAACGAGATGAAGTACAGCCAGGCCCAGGGCATGGTCTCCATCGCCGAGCGCATCACCTCAGCCCAGCCTTCGAGGGTGGCGATCTGGAACAGCGTGAGGAGCGCGGCACCCAGCGAGCCCCAGCGCTCGGGATCGTCGGTATGGAACAGGTGGAAGCCGGCCACTGCGTAGATGTAGAACAGCAGCGCCACCAGCATCAGCACATGCCCCATGCCCGGCAGCGCATGGACCAGCGTCGCGACCACCATCCGCAGCCGCGGCAGCGCCGACACCAGCCGCAGCACCCGCAGCAGCCGGACCAGCCGCGCCACCATCGCCAGTTCGCCCGAGAACGGCAGCAGGGACAGCACCACGACCGTGAAGTCGAACAGGTTCCAGCCGTCGCCGAAATAGCGTCGCCAGGCCGGCGAGACGGCCGCGAGCTTGAGGCAGACCTCCGCGACGAAGACCGCGAGGATCAGGTGGTGCGCCCATTCGATCAGGGTCCCGGCGCGCGCGACCACGGTGGCCGATGTCTCGAGACCGACCAGCACGCCGTTGAACACGATCAGCGCGATGATGAGGCGCTCGAAGCGCCGGTCGCCGACGATGCGGCGGGCAAAAGAATCCATCGGACAAACGCCTTCCTTCTCTTTTCGGCCCCGGGCCGGTGTGCTTGCGGACCCGGCCGAAGGTCGCGACCGGGGGTCCGGACGCGCGTCGCACACACGACGCGACCGCAATATACCGGCTCCCGGCCACGGGCGACGCCCGGCGCCTTGGCCAGGGCTACAGACCTGAATAAGTACTAATTCTTATTCTGAGTAAGCATTCCATCGAATGCGCCGCCGCAACGCGGCGGCCGTTAGCATGCACAGGCGGGTGGGAATACTCCGACCGCCCGATGCAAGCCGGCCAGGTCGCCGCTGCATCCGTTGCGGGTCTCCCCCCACCTCGGAGCCTGCACGCAGCGGACTGCTGCCCGGACCGGCATCCGTCCGTGCCCCGACTCGAAGACTTCGCGCACCACTGAAGGAATCCAAATGTCCGTACTGAAAAGCCATGGCGATCGCCTGCATGCCGCTATCGCCCTCACGCTGGTTCCCGTGTCCATCGGCGCCGCGCTGTGCGTGTCGGGTGCTGCCTCGCTGCCGTTGCTGGTGCTGCTGTTCGCCGCGAGCCTCGCCTCGGCGGCCTGGGGAACGATGATCGTGGCGACCCTGCGCCGGGAACTGGCCGGCACCGCCGCCAGCCTGCAGGCACTGGAAACGGACAGGGAGCCCTTGCATGGCGCACTCACCGGCGAACTCGCGCCGATCGGAGAGGCCATCGACCGCATCGCCGCAAGCCGCGCCGCCGGAGCCCAGGCCGCCAGCGACACCACCCGCATCAAGGCAGCGCTGCAGGCGGTGACCAACAGCGTGATGATCGCCGACGCCGACAATCGCATCGTCTTCATGAACCCGTCGGTCGAAGGCATGCTGCTCGCGGCCGAGTCCGACCTGCGCAAGGCGTTGCCCGGGTTCGAGACGCGCAAGGTGCTCGGCTCGAACATGGACATCTTCCACAAGAACCCGGCGCACCAGAAGGGGATGCTCGCCGCGATGCGCACGACCCATCGCACGCAGATCAGCGTCGGCGGACGCATCTTCGCGCTGGTCGCGACGCCGATCTTCGACGAGGCTGGCAAGCGCGCGGGCACCGTGGTCGAGTGGGGAGACCGCACGGCGGAAGTCGCCACCGAGCAGGAGATCGACCGGGTGGTGCAGGCCGCCAGCGCCGGGGACTTCAGCAGCCGCCTCGCGCTGGAAGGCAAGGAAGGCTTCTTCAAGTCGCTCGCACTGGGCGTGAACCACCTGCTGGGCACCAGCGAACAGGGCCTGAACGAGGTCGCCGCGCTGCTGGAAGGCTTCTCCGAGGGCAACCTCTCGTACCGCATCGAGCGCGACTACCAGGGTCTGTTCGCCAAGGTGAAGGACTGCGGCAACCGGACGGCGGAACAACTCACCCGGGTGCTCGGCGAGGTGACCGCTGCCGCCGACGCCCTCACCGGCGCCGCGAACCAGGTCAGCGCCACCGCGCAGTCGCTGGCGCAGTCGGCGAGCGAGCAGGCGTCCTCGGTCGAGCAGACCACCGAATCGGTCGACGCGATGTCCGCCTCGATCAACCAGAACACCGACAACGCCAAGGTCACCGACGGGATGGCGACCCAGGCCAGTAAGGAGGCCGGCGAAGGCGGCGCCGCGGTCACCCAGACCGTGGCCGCGATGAAGCAGATCGCCGCCAAGATCGGGATCATCGACGACATCGCCTACCAGACCAACCTGCTCGCGCTGAACGCGGCGATCGAGGCGGCACGCGCCGGCGGCCACGGCAAGGGCTTCGCGGTGGTGGCGGCGGAAGTGCGCAAGCTGGCCGAACGCAGCCAGGAGGCCGCCAAGGAGATCGGCGACCTCGCCAGCCACAGCGTCTCGACCGCCGAGCGCGCTGGCCGGTTGCTCGACGAGATCGTTCCGTCCATCCAGAAGACCTCTGAGCTCGTGCAGGAGATCACCGCTGCCTCGTCCGAACAGAGCCATTCGGTCACCCTGATCAGCGGTGCGATGTCGCAGCTGAGCAAGGCCACCCAGCAGAACGCCTCGGCGTCGGAACAGCTGGCGGCCACCTCGGAAGAACTGTCCGGACAGGCCTCGCAGTTGCAGGAATCGGTCTCGTTCTTCGTGATCGACGGGCGGGCAGGCCGTTCGACGCACGCGCCGGCCCCGGCACGCGATGACGCACGGCGTCGGCCGGATGCCTCGCATGCCGGGCGCAGCGCGGCCGCGGGTAGCGGCGGCAACAGCGCCAACTTCCGACCGTACTGACCGGGACGCATCGTCCGCCGGCCCGACTCCGCTCCACCGCATTACCGGACCGCCCATGCAAGCACTGCGCGACGACACCTTCCGGCGCATCACCGACCTGATGCACGGCGCGATCGGCCTGTCGTTCAACGAATCCAAGAAACCGCTGGTGTCCTCGCGGCTCGGGCCGCGCATCCAGCGGCTCGGACTGCCGGACTACGACGCCTATGTCGACCTGATCTCGCGCCCCGGCGACGGCGGCGAGTTCCAGATGGCGGTCGACCTGCTCACGACCAACGAGACCTACTTCTTCCGCGAACCGGCACATTTCGACCTGCTTGAGCGCGAACTGGCGGCGACCAAGCCAGCCTCGGTGGCGGTGTGGAGCGCGGCATCCTCGTTCGGGGACGAGGCCTACAGCACCGCGATGCTGCTGGCCGACATGCATGCCCAGGGCCGCATCGGCACCGACTGGTCGATCCTCGGCACCGACATCAGCGACCGCGTGCTGCATGCCGCGATCGAGGCGATCTATCCCGAGGAGCGCCTGCGCAACGTCACGCCGCAGCGCATCCGGCGCCACTGCCTGCGCGGCGAGGGATCCGCCCAGGGCATGGTCCAGGTCGGCGCGGAACTGCGCCGTCGCGTGCGCTTCGGGCAGCTCAACCTGTGCCGGCCGATCGAGAAGCTGGGGCCGTTCGACGTGGTGTTCCTGCGCAACGTGCTGATCTACTTCGATGCCGCGACCAAGGTCGAGGTGGTGGACCGGGTCCTGGGCGAGCTTCGCCCGGGCGGCCTGTTCTTCATCGGCATCGCGGAGGGCCGGGTGCCGTGCCGCACGCCGCTGCAGACTCTGGCGCCCGGCGCGTTCAGGAAGGTGGCATGAGCGCCCCCCCGGGCGTGGCCATCTCCCTGCCCGGTGCGGGAACCTGCGCGGGCAGCCTGCAGATCCTGAACCCGGGCGACGTGGCGGTCGGCCAGCGCGGCGACCGGCTCGAGACCCTGCTCGGTTCCTGCGTCGCGATCGTGCTCACCGACCCCCGGCGCACGATCGGCGCGATGTGCCACATCGTGCATGGTCGGCCTGCCCCGCCCGGCCATGGCCACGACAGCGCGTTCGCCGATGTCGCGCTGGAACGCATGTGCGCCCTGCTGCGCGCGCAGGGCATCACGCCGGCGCTGTGCGAAGCCTTCGTGTACGGAGGCGGCAACATGTTCCCGGCCGTGTTCAGGCATAAGCATGTCGGCGACGACAACGCCGCCTGGGCGCTGCGCGCACTGGCCGCCGACGGCATCCGCGTGAAGGTCCGCGACACCGGTGGCGACGTCTACCGCCGCATCGGCTGGACCATCGGTCCTTCGATGCCGGACTGCGTCGCGGTCGCGGTCTGACCGCCGACCCTGGCCGGGCGCTTTACAAGCGGTCCGGTTCGGGTGCACGATCGAAACGTGATGCCGCGTCCCTTCCAGCCGATCGGCTCCGTGACCATCGTCGACGACCAGGCCCTGTCGCGGGCCGGCCTGCGCGCGCTGCTGGAACACGAACTCGGCTTCCGGGTGGTTGCCGAAGGCGCTGGTCCCGAATCCGTCGCGCTTGAATCGCAGCCGTCGGTGGTGATCGTCGGCAGCGGCGATGCGCTCGCCGCGCTGGCGATGATCCGCACGCTCGCCAGCGCGACGCCGCCGACGGCCTGCGTGCGCCTCGATGCCCGCGCCAGCGCCGAGGCGATCAAGGCGGCGTTCGACGCCGGCGCCCTCGCCTACCTGCTGCGCGACGATGCCGCAACAGACCTGGGCAGCGCCGTACGCGCGGCCGCGGCGGGCCAGCGCTTCGTGAGCCCGCTCGCCTCGACGGCGCTGGTCGACCATGTCCAGCAACGGGAGCCGGCCCTGCCGCACCATGCGCTGACCCGGCGGCAGCTGGAAGTCCTGCGCCTGGTGGCGCAGGGCCGCAGCACGAAGACGATCGCGCGCGACCTGGGGCTGAGCACGAAGACGGTCGACGCCCATCGCTACCAGATCGGGCGCCGGCTGCAGGTGCACGATGTCGCCGGGCTGGTCAGGTACGCGTTGCGCCACTCGCTGGTGGGCAACGAGCGCTGAACCGCGCCCGGCGCGGCCGGTCAACCCTTCGCGAAGACGAACATCCCGTTCTTCACGTCGACCTTGACCGTGTCCTTCGGGCCGAAGCGTCCTTCCAGCAGCTCCCGCGCCAGGCGGTTCTCGATCTCGCCCTGGATCGCGCGCTTGAGCGGCCGCGCCCCGAACACCGGGTCGAATCCGGCCTTCGCCACCTCCGCGATCGCGGCATCGCTGACATCGAGCACCATCTCCATCGATGCCAGGCGCTGCTCCAGCAGCTTCAGCTGGATGCGCGCGATGTTGGCGATGTTCGCCTCGTCGAGGGCATGGAACACCACGATCTCGTCGATGCGGTTGACGAACTCCGGCCGGAAATGCGTCTTCACCTCGGCCATCACCGCGACCTTCACCACGCCGTAGTCGCTGCCCGACATCTGCTGGATCATCTGCGAGCCGAGGTTCGAAGTCATCACGATCACGGTGTTCTTGAAGTCGACCGTGCGCCCCTGGCCATCGGTCATCCGGCCATCGTCGAGCACCTGCAGCAGCACGTTGAACACGTCCGGGTGGGCCTTCTCGACCTCGTCGAGCAGGATCACGCTGTACGGCTTGCGCCGCACCGCCTCGGTCAGGTGGCCTCCCTCCTCGTAGCCGACATAGCCGGGCGGCGCGCCGATCAGGCGCGACACGGAATGCTTCTCCATGAACTCGGACATGTCGATCCGGATCAGGTGGTCCTCGGAGTCGAACAGGAACTCGGCCAGCGCCTTGCACAGCTCGGTCTTGCCGACGCCGGTGGGGCCGAGGAACAGGAACGAGCCGTACGGACGCTTCGGATCTGCGAGCCCGGAGCGCGAGCGGCGGATGGCGTCGGACACCAGGCGCACCGCCTCGTCCTGCCCGACCACGCGTCGGTGCAGCGCCCCTTCCATCTGCAGCAGTTTCTCGCGCTCGCCCTGCATCATCTTCGACACCGGAATGCCGGTGGCGCGCGACACCACCTCGGCGATCTCCTCGGCGCCGACCTGGGTGCGCAGCAGGCGCGGCTTGCCGGTGCTGTTCGCTTCACCGTCGACCGCGGCCTTGAGCTGCGCCTCGAGCGCCGGCAGCTTGCCGTACTGGATCTCGGCGACCTTGTCGAACTTGCCCTGGCGCTGCAGGTCGTTCAGCTCGGCGCGCAGGCGGTCGATCTCCTCCTTCACGTGCTGCGAGCCCTGCACCTGCGCCTTCTCGGCCTTCCAGACCTCTTCGAGGTCGGCATACTCGCGGCCCAGGCGCGCGATCTCCTCCTCGATCAGCGCGAAGCGCTTCTGCGAGGCGTCGTCCTTCTCCTTGCGCACCGCCTCGCGCTCGATCTTGAGCTGGATCAGCCGGCGGTCGAGCCGGTCCATCGACTCCGGCTTGGAGTCGATCTCCATCTTGATGCGCGCGGCGGCCTCGTCGATCAGGTCGATCGCCTTGTCCGGCAGGAAGCGGTCGGTGATGTAGCGGTGCGACAGCTCCGCCGCGGCGACGATGGCCGGGTCGGTGATGTCCACGCCATGGTGCAGTTCGTACTTCTCCTGCAGGCCGCGCAGGATGGCGATCGTCGACTCCACGCTCGGCTCGTCGACCAGCACCTTCTGGAAGCGCCGCTCCAGCGCAGCATCCTTCTCGACGTACTTGCGGTACTCGTCGAGAGTGGTCGCGCCGATGCAGTGCAGTTCGCCGCGAGCGAGCGCGGGCTTGAGCATGTTGCCGGCGTCGATCGCGCCCTCAGCCTTGCCAGCGCCGACCATCGTGTGCAGCTCGTCGATGAACACGATGGTGCGCCCTTCGTCCTGTGCGATCTCCTTCAGCACGGTCTTCAGGCGCTCCTCGAACTCGCCGCGGTACTTGGCGCCGGCGAGCAGCGAAGCCATGTCGAGCGACAGCACCCGCTTGTTGCGCAGGGAATCGGGCACCTCGCCGTTGACGATGCGCTGCGCGAGGCCCTCGACGATCGCGGTCTTGCCCACCCCGGGCTCGCCGATCAGCACCGGGTTGTTCTTCGTGCGTCGCTGCAGAACCTGGATCGCGCGGCGGATCTCGTCGTCGCGGCCGATCACCGGGTCGAGCTTGCCCGAGCGGGCACGCTCGGTCAGGTCGACGGTGTACTTCTTCAGCGCCTCGCGGCTGCCTTCGGCCTCGGGCGAGGAGACGCCCTCGCCGCCGCGCACCTGTTCGATCGCCTTCTCGAGCTCGGCGCGCGTCACGCCATACTGCTTGAGCAGCCGGCCGACCTCGCCCTTGTCGCCGGTGGCGGCGAGCAGGAACAACTCGGAGGCGATGAACTGGTCGCCCCGCTTCTGCGCCTCGCGGTCGGTCAGGTTGAGCAGCGCGGAGAGCTCCCTGCCCACCTGCACCTCGCCGCCGTGGCCCTCGACCTTCGGCAGGCGGCCGATCGCGGTACGCAGCGCCTCGCGCAGGCCGGCGACGTTCGCGCCGGCCTTGCCGAGCAGCGCGGCGGTGCCGCCGTCCTGCTGGTCGAGCAGCGCGAGCAGCAGGTGCTGCGGCTCGATGAACTGGCCATCGGCACCGACGGCGAGGCTCTGGGCGTCGGAGAAGGCCTGCTGGAAGCGGGTGGTGAACTTGTCGAATCGCATGGCGGGGATCCTTGGTGAACCTTCACACGGCTCAGATGGGGTCCAGGCCTGCGCTTTCAAGTCCGACGACGGCATGCACGGCCAGCGCGGAGACGGGGCTCTGCTATCCTGAGTCCATGGATGCCGATCGCCCCGACACGCCACCGAAGACACCCGCGACGGACGCCGCGCCGCCGCGCGGTGCCGGCCCGCTCGCGGTGGCGAGTGCGGTGCTGGGCAGCTTCCTCGGCATCCGCAAGGCGCGCGACCTGGACGCCGACGCGCGCTCGATCACCCCGGTGCAGGCGATCATCGGCGGGCTGGTCGGCGCGGCCCTGCTGGTCGTCGGGCTGATCGCGCTGGTGGCGTTCGTTACCCGCGGCTGAGCGAGGGCAGCGGCCTCACGCGCGCAGCAAGCCTGCCGCCGCCGCGCCCGGCTGGGGGTACGGGTACATCATGTTGAGCGCGATGCTCCGGTTGGCGTCCTGCACGATGCGCACATGCTCGCGGCGCAGTTCGCGTGCATGGCGTACGCCGCAGGAGTGGGCGATCATGTCGATCTCCTTCGCCATGTTCAGCGCGTACTGCGCGACGCGCAGGTACTTCTCCTCGACCACCAGGCCGCGCTGCAGCCGGCGGTTGTGCGTGGTGACGCCGGTCGGGCAGGTGTTGGTATGGCAGCGCAACGCCTGGATGCAGCCAAGGGCCAGCATGAAGCCGCGCGCGGTGTTGACGAAGTCGGCACCTGCGCAGAGCGCCCACGCCGCCTTGGCCGACGTCACCAGCTTGCCGGAGGCGACCACCCGCACCCGGTCGCGCAGCCCGGCTTCGATCAGGGCGTCGACCACGCGCGGCAGCGCCTCGGTGATCGGCAGCGCCATGTGGTCTGCCAGCACCTGCGGCGCGGCGCCGCTGCCACCCTCCCCGCCGTCGATCACCAGGAAGTCCGGGGCCGAGTCGAGCCCCCGGCGCAGCACGGCCTCGCACAGCTCGTT
The DNA here is from genome assembly GCA_021298815.1 of Betaproteobacteria bacterium. Lineage (GTDB taxonomy): Bacteria > Pseudomonadota > Gammaproteobacteria > Burkholderiales > CAIKXV01 > CAIKXV01. Next base: position 25,897 of record JAJTHE010000018.1, read on the forward strand.
GATGAAGGCCCAGCCGCCGACCGCGGTCTTCACGCCGCACGGACGGCCGGTCAGGTTCCGGATCATCATCACCTGGTCGAGCAGCTGGTCCATGTCGGCGATGTCGAGATGGCGGTTCGGGCTGATCGAGTCTTCATGGGCAGGGATGCCCCGGATGCGGGCGATCTCCTCGGTCACCTTCATCGCCGGCAGCACGCCGCCCTTGCCCGGTTTCGCACCCTGGGACAGCTTGATCTCGAACGCGCCCACGACATGGCCCAGTTCGCGCAGGCGTTCGTGGTCCAGGCTGCCGTCCATGCGGCGCACCCCGTACTTCGCGGTGCCGATCTGCATGATGATGTCGCAGCCACCTTCCTGGTGGTAGGGCGACAGGCCGCCTTCCCCGGTGTCCATCCAGCAGCCGGCCTGCTTCGCCCCCATAGACAGCGCGCGCACGGCCGGCGCCGAGATCGCGCCGAAACTCATGCCGCTGACGTTGACCACCGACCGCCCGAGCAGCGGGTAGCGGCAGTGGCCTTCGCCGATGGACAGCGGCGGCGTGGGGAGCTGGTCGGTCTCCAGGACCGGGAACGGCGCGTTCACGAACAGGATCGACCCCGGCTGCCGCAGGTCGTAGGTCGATCCGAAGCCGATCACGCCGCCCTCGTTCTTGGCCATGCGGTAGACCCAGCCGCGGGTCGCGCGGTTGAACGGCATCTCGTCGCGGTCGCCCGCGAAGAAGTACTGCCGGAAGTACTCGCCCAGGTTCTCGAAGAAGTAGCGCAGGTGCCCGATCACCGGGTAGTTGCGCAGGATCGTGTGCCGCTGCTGGGTGATGTCGCGCAGCAGCACGAACGCCAGCGCCGCGAGCACGGCGAAGCCGGCGATCGTGCCCAGTCCCCACGACACGACATGCGCGATGTCAGACATTGAGATCCCCATGGCTGCCTGAGATGGAACTGCGGGAGGAACGCGCGATGGAACACCTGCTGTTCCCGTCATCGGCCGGAGGGCCGATCCCTGAAGCCGGTGCCTGCGCCGTCACGCCATCATAAGGGCAATTGGCTAGAATCCGGGCCTCCCCGACCCGCACGCGACGACGCATGAGGATGAATGAGCTTCCCGCCTGAACTGATTGCCCGGCAAGCCGATGACGACGCGCGCCGGGCGCTGGACGAGGATGTCGGCAGCGGCGACCTCACCGCCGCCCTGATCGATGCGCAGGCGACGCTGCGGGCCCGCGTGGTCGCGCGCGAGGCTGCGGTGCTGTGCGGCCGGCCGTGGTTCGACGCGGTGTTCCGGCGGGTCGACCCGGCAGCCACGGTGGAATGGCTGGTGGCCGAAGGCGAACGCGTCGCCGCCGGCCAGCCGCTGTGCCGGGTCTCGGGCCCTGCACGCGCCCTGCTGACCGCGGAGCGTGCGGCGCTCAACTTCCTGCAACTGCTCTCGGGCGTCGCGACCCGCACGCGCCAGTATGTCGATGCGCTCCAGGGTGCCCGCGCGCAGATCCTGGACACGCGCAAGACACTGCCCGGCCTGCGGCTGGCGCAGAAGTACGCGGTGGTGACCGGCGGCGGTGCGAACCACCGCATGGGCCTGTACGACATGGTGCTCGTGAAGGAGAACCACATCGCGGCGGCCGGCGGCATCACGGCGGCGATACGCTCGGCCGCGCGGGTTGCACCCGGCATGCCGCTGCAGGTCGAGGTGGAGACCGAAGCGCAGCTGGCCGAGGCGCTCGCCGCCGGCGCACCGCTGATCCTGCTCGACAACTTCACGGTCGAACGCATGGCGGCCGCGGTCGCGTTCACTGCCGGGCGCGCCCGGCTCGAAGCCTCGGGCGGCATCACCCTCGACACCGTGCGGGCCATCGCCGCCACCGGGGTCGACCGGATCTCGGTCGGCAACCTCACCAAGGACGTCCGGGCGCTCGACCTTTCGATGCGCTTCGAGGCCTGACCGGGCCAGGCGCCGGTCGCGAAGCCGGCCGGCCGCCCCGGGGGCGACATCCCGGGTCGACGTCCCGGGTCGACGTCCGGAGTGGCACATGGATTGCATCACCACGATCTCCCTCAACGACAGGCACCGAACCATGACGCTTCCCTCTTTCGCGTGCGCCGCTTCCGGCGCGTCCCCTTCCCTGCGCACGGCCGTACGGTTCGAGCGGCTGCCCTCGCTCGCCGCCGCGGCCGGACTCTGCCTGTCTGCCGCGCTCGGCACGGTTGCACCCGTCCATGCCCAGCCGGGCGCATCGGCGCCGGGCGCGGCCGCGGCCTGGCCGGCGCGTCCGGTGCGCCTGGTCGCCACGTTCTCCCCCGGTGGTGGTGCCGACCTCACTGGCCGGATCATCGGCGCCCGCCTGGCCGAGACCTGGAAGCAGACCGTCGTGGTCGAGAACCGTCCCGGGGCCGGCGGCAGCATCGGCGCCGAGATGGTGTTCCGCGCCACCCCGGACGGCCACACGCTGCTGGTCGTCGCCACGACCCACACGGTCAACGCGGCGCTGCTGTCGAAGCTGCCCTTCGACCTGGTGCGCGACTTCAAGCCGGTCGCACTGGCCACCGCGGCACCGGTGGCACTGGTGGTCACCCCGCGCCTGAAGGCCGCCACGCTGCAGGAATTCACCAGCCTGCTGCGTGCCCAGCCCGGCAAGCTCGACTACGCGAGCTGCGGCCTGGCCAGCACGCACCATTTCGCGATGGAGGCCTACAAGTTCGAGACCAAGACCAATGCGCTGCACATCCCGACCAGCTGCGCGAATGCCGTCGCGATGATGATGGGCAGCCAGCTCGACATCGGTGCGGTGACCCTCGCCACCGCGCTGCCCTTCGTGCAGCAGGGCAAGCTGCGCGCGATCGCCCTCGCCAGCCATTCGCGCTCGCCGCTCGCGCCCGAGATCCCGACCTTCCGCGATTCCGGCATCCCGGAGCTGAAAGGCCTCGCGGTCGACAACTACTACGGCTTCCTCGCGCCGCTGGCGACGCCCGACCGGGTCGTGGCGCGCATCGAGGAGGACGTCCGGGTCGGCCTGCAGGATCCGGATCTGCTCAAGCGCATGGCGGGCGCGGGCCTCGACCCGTTCTTCCGCTCCGCGGCCGACACGCGCAAGCTGCTCGCGGCCGACATCGAGCGCAATCGCAGGCTCGCGGCCGTGGCGAACATCAAGCCGGAGTGAAGCCGGGAACGGGCATAATCGCGCCTCTGTCCACGGATATCCCGACATGACCCTTGCCTCCACCCGCCGCCTGCGCGGCGGCGCGCCGTCCCTGTTGCCGGCGCGCCTGCGCGCTGCGCTGCTGTGTTCGATCGCCGCCTCGACCCTGGCTTCGGCATCGATGCCTGCAGCCGCGCAGCAGGCCTTCCCGACCAAGCCGGTGCGCTTCGTCGCCACCTTCCCGCCGGGCGGCGGCGCCGACCTCACCGGCCGCATCCTGGGCGCGCGGCTCGGCGAGCTCTGGAAGCAGCCGGTGGTGGTCGAGAACCGTACCGGCGCGGGTGGCAGCGTCGGCGCCGAACTGGTGTCGCGCGCCAATCCGGACGGCTACACCCTGCTGCTCGTGGCAGCCTCGCATGCAGTGAATGCAGCCCTGCTGCAGAAGCTCTCGTTCGACCTGCTGAAGGACTTCAAGCCGGTCGCGCTCGCCACCTCGGCGCCGATCCTGCTGGCGGTGAACCCGCGCGTGAAGGCGAACAACCTGCTCGAGTTCACCGGCCTGATGCGCGCCCAGCCCGACAAGCTCGACTACGCGAGCTGCGGCATGGCCACCACGCACCATTTCACGATGGAGCTCTACAAGTTCGAGACCAAGACCTCGGCGCTGCACATCCCGCACAGCTGCGCGATCGCCGTGGCCAACGCGGTCGGCGGCCAGCTCGACGTGATCGCGGTCACCCTGGCGAGCGCACTGCCGTTCGTGCAGCAGGGGAAGCTGCGCGCGCTGGCCCTTAGCAGCCAGGACCGTTCGCCGCTGGCACCGGACATCCCGACCTTCCGCGACTCGGGCATGCCCGAGCTGAAGGGTTTCGCGGTGGAGAACTACTACGGGCTGCTCGCGCCTTCGGCAACCCCGGATGCCGTGGTGAAGAAGGTCGAGGCCGACGTGCGCGCCGTGCTGCAGGATCCCGACCTGCGCAAGAAGCTCGCCGGCGCCGGGCTCGACCCGTTCTTCCGCTCCGGCGCCGACACCGCGAAGCTGCTGCGCGCCGACGTCGAGCGCTACCGCAGGATCGCCGCGATCGCCGGCATCAAGCAGGAGTAGGCACGGCCAGCCCGCATGAAAGCCCCGCCGTTCCGCTACCACGCACCGCGCACCCTCGACGAGGCACTGGCGCTGGCCGCAACGCTGCCCTCGCCGCGGCTGCTCGCCGGCGGGCAGTCGCTGATGCCGATGCTCAACTTCAGGCTGCTCGCGCCCGAGCACCTGATCGACCTCAACCGCGTCGAGGGCCTCGCCGGCATCCGGGATGAAGGGGACGCGATCGTGATCGGCGCGATGACCCGCCAGCGCGACATCGAGTTCTCGCCGGTGGTGAAGGCGCGGCTGCCGCTGCTCGCCGAGGCGATCCAGTGGGTCGGACACCGGCAGACGCGCAACCGCGGCACGATCGGCGGCAGCCTGTGCCACCTCGATCCTTCGGCGGAGCAGCCGCTGGTGGCGATGGCGATGGACGCCACGCTCGCCATCGCGGGGCCGGCGGGCCGGCGTGAACTGCCGATGCAGGCGTTCGCGGTCGACCTGATGACCCCGGCCCTGGAAGAGGGCGAGATCCTCACCGGCATCCGCTTCACCCCGTGGGCCGCCGGCCATGGCTGGGCCTTCCTCGAGTTCGCGCGGCGCCACGGCGACTTCGCGATCGTCGCGGTCGCGGTCCTGCTCGAACTGGGCGCGGACGGAACCGCGACCCGGGTGTCGATCACGCTCGGCGGTGTCGCCTCGACCGCGGTGCGCGTCGTGCAGGCGGAGGCAGCGCTGCTCGGGACCCGGGTCGGTCCCGCCGACATCGAGGCCGCAGCCGCCTGCTGCGGCCAGGTGGATGCGCTCGGCGATCCGCAGGTGCCCGCCTGGTACCGGCAACGGGTGGCGCGCACCCTGTGTGCGCGCGCCCTGCCCGCTGCGCTGGCACGTGCGCATGCCGCGGGACACGATGGAATGAAACGATGAGCCAGCATGCATCGATGCGCGAGATCACGCTGCACGTCAACGGCGAGGCGCGCACCTGCACGGTCGCCGACCGATCGAACCTCGCGGACTTCCTGCGCCACGACCTGCAGCTCACCGGCACCCATGTCGGCTGCGAGCACGGGGTGTGCGGCGCCTGCACCGTGCTGGTCGACGGACGTTCGGTGCGCGGCTGCCTGATGCTCGCGGTGCAGGCAGACGGCTGCAGCGTCGAGACGGTGGAGTCGCTCGCCGCCGGGACGCAAGGTGCAGCAGGGCTCGGCCCGTTGCAGCAGGCTTTCCGCGACCGCCACGCGCTGCAATGCGGCTACTGCACGCCCGGCATCCTGATGTCGCTGACCGAACTGCTGCGCGACGACCCGGCGCCGGATGAACAAGCGGTGCGGCTCGTGCTGTCGGGCCACCTGTGCCGCTGCACCGGTTACCAGAACATCGTCGCGGCGGCGCTGCAGGCCGCCTCGAAGCCGGCCGGAGACGCCTGAGCATGGACACGATCGTCCCATCCGGGCAGGTCGTCGAGCCCGCGACCGCGGCTTCCGCCGACGACTACACCGCACGGCGCATGTTCGGCACCCGCGCGCCACGCATCGAGGACCCCGCACTGCTGCGCGGCGAGGGCCGCTACCTCGACGACATCCGCATGCCCGACCCGCTGCATGCCGCCTTCCTGCGCAGCCCGCATGCGCATGCACGGGTGGTGCGCATCGACCTCGCCGCCGCACGCGCGCTGCCCGGCGTGGTGGCGGTGTTCGATGCCGACGCGATCGCGCGCGAACTGACCAGCCTGCGCATGCCGCTCGGCTTTCCCTCGGCCACGCTGCAGAAGGACATCACGCCCTGGGTGCTGTCGTGCACCGAGGTCGCCTTCGTCGGCGAGGCGATGGTGATGGTGGTCGCGCAGTCGCGTGCCATCGCCGAGGACGCACTGGCGCTGATCGAGGTGGACTTCGAGCCGCTGCCGGTGGTGCACGACTGCCACCAGGCGCTGGACGATGCCGCCCCGGTGGTGCGCAGCGACGCGGCGTCGAACATCGCCGAGCGGCTGCAGGTCGGGTTCGGCGAGGTCGACGCGGCATTCGCCGCCGCGCCCCATGTATTCACCGAATCGCTCTTCGTGCATCGCGGTGCGGCGCACCCGATGGAAGGCCGCGGCGTGCTCGCGCGCTACGATGCGGTCGAGGATGCGATCACCATCTGGACCTCCACCCAGATGGCGCACGAGGTGATGCACTCGATCGCCGCGATGCTGGGCATGGACCAGCACAACGTGCGCGTGGTCGCCCCCGATGTCGGCGGTGGCTTCGGCTGCAAGTACCTGACCTATCCGGAAGAGGTCGCGATCCCCGCCGTCGCGCGCTGCCTCGGCCGTCCGGTCAAGTGGGTCGAGGACCGTGCGGAGCATTTCGTCAGCGCGATCCATGAACGCGACCAGTACTGGGACGTCGACATCGCGGTCGACGCGCGCGGCACCATCCTCGGCGTGCGTGGCCGGCTGCTGCACGACCAGGGCGCCTACACCCCGCAGGGCATCAACCTGCCGTACAACGCGGCCACCTCGGTCACCGGGCCCTACCGCGTGCCGGCGTACCGGATGGACGTGATCATCTGCCAGACGAACAAGACGCCGGTGATACCGGTGCGCGGCGCCGGATACCCGCAGGCTGCGTTCGTGATGGAGCGCATGCTCGACCGGGTCGCACGCGAGCTGGCGATCGACCGTGCCGAGCTGCGCGCGCGCAACCTGATCCCGGTCGAGAAGATGCCCTACGACAAGGGCCTCACCAACCGCGCCGGCGTGCGCTCGATCGTCGACAGCGGCGACTATGCCAGGACGCAGGCCGAAGCCCTGGCGCGCATCGACTACGCCGGCTTCCCCGCGCGCCAGCGTGAAGCGCGCGCGCGCGGCCGCTACCTCGGGCTGGGCCTGGCCAACGCGGTCAAGGCGACCTCGCGCGGCCCGTTCGAATCGGCGGTGATCCGCGTGTCCCCGCAGGGCCGCATCGACCTCTACACCGGCGCACTCGCGATGGGACAGGGACTGGCCACCGCCCTTGCCCAGATCGCCGCCGAACAGCTCGACGTGCCGCTCGACATGATCCATGTCACCTGCGGCGATACCGGCCGCGTGTCGCTCGGCATGGGCGGCTTCGCCAGCCGGCAGACCGTGATGGCAGGCTCTTCGGTCCACCTCGCCGCGGTCGAGGTACGCAACAAGGCGCTCAGGGTCGGCGAACAGCTGCTCGGCGTGCCGCTCGAGGGGCTGCGCCTGCGCGACGGCCGGGTCGAGGTGGTCTCCGCGCCCGGGCGCTTCGTCACGATCGGCGACATCGCACGCAAGCTCAAGGGCGCGCCTGGCTACTCGCTGCCGCCGGGCATCACGCCCGGCCTCGAGGCCACCGGCCTGTTCCAGACCAACAGCCAGGCGCATGCCAACGCCTGCCACGCCTGCGAGGTCGAGGTCGACCCGGGCACCGGCGCGGTGCGCCTGCTGCGCTACGTGGCGGTGCACGACAGCGGCCGCCTGGTCAATCCGACGATGGCCGAAGGGCAGATCCACGGCGGCGTGGTGCATGGCATCGGCAACGCGCTGTTCGAGAAGATGGGCTATGACGACGAGGCACAGCCGGTGACCGGCACCTTCGCCGACTACCTGCTGCCGACCTCGACCGAGGTCCCCGACATCGAGGTGGTGTTCATCGAGACGGCGTCCCCGACCAACCCGATCGGCGTCAAGGGCATTGGCGAGGCCGGGACCATCCCGGTCGCGCCGGCGATCGTGTCGGCGATCGAGAACGCGCTGTCACCCTGGAACGTGCACCTGGCCGAAGCGCCGGTGTCCCCGGTACGGCTGCTCGAACTGATCGACGCATCGGCTGCTGCCTGAGGCCTGCCCGCCGCGACCAGCCCGGATGCAACCGCCTGCGCATGCCGCGCTGCATCAAGCACCGATCGACCGCGGCGACTGCAACCACCCTGGCGAAACCGTGCGCGACTGCCTGCAGCGCCTCCTCGGACAGTGCGTGATGGCGAGCCAGGGAGCCATGCATCGCGCGCTGGCCGGCAGCGACGCCACGCCACCGGCATTCCAGGCACCAGCGGACGAGCAGCCGGCGATCGAGCTGTCCAGCTAGGCGGCGAGCAGGTGCCAGCTGCTCTGCAGCGCGAGACCGATCGCCATCAGCCAGAGGAAGACCTTCAGCAGCTTCTTGTAGGTCTGCGCATCGATCCGGTCCTGGATGCGCCAGCCGAACCACATCGTGAGCAGTGCGATCGCGGTGAGCGGAAGCGACACCAGGATCGCGGTGCGGTCGATCTGCCCGGCCAGCGCCAGGCCTGCGGTCTGCACCATCCGCGCGCTGACGAAGCAGAGGTTCATCACCTGGGTCATCACCAGCGTGGACAGCCCCAGCGCCGAGAAGTAGATGAGCAGCGGCGGCAGCGCGACGTTCACCGAACCGGACAGGAAGCCGCCGAGGAAGCCCGCCACCGCGCCCGAGCGCTGCGGATGGTTGCGCACCGCCGACCAGTCGACCCGGTTGAGGGCCTCCTGCCGCAGGTAGACGAACAGTGCCAGGGCAAGGAAAAGCTTCAGCCAGTCCTGCGGGGCGAAGATAAGGATCTTGGTGCCGACCAGCGCGCCGGGCAGCGTCCACAGCGCGACCCGCCAGTGCTGCCCGAGGCTGCCGCGCCAGTTGCCGCCGCGCACGATGGCCACCACCCCGGTCACGATGTTGGGCACCACGGTGACGACGATCGCGGTGCGGATGTCCATCAGCATCGCCAGCATCGGCGTGGCGATCACCGGGAAGCCGAAGCCGATCGCGCCCTGCAGCAGCCCGGCCGCCGCCACCACCGCGAACACCGCGGCCCACACCGCGAGCGACAGTTCGATGCTCATCGCCGCCGCGTGGCTACGCGCCCGCCCCGGCCGCAGGTCGCTGCGGCCATCGCCTGCCGTGGACTCAAGCCGTACCGCCCACCGTCAGGCCGTCGATGCGCAGCGTCGGCTGCCCCACGCCCACCGGCACGCTCTGCCCCTCCTTGCCGCAGGTCCCGACGCCGGAATCGAGCTTCATGTCGTTGCCGATCATGCTCACCCGGGTCAGCGCGTCCGGCCCGTTGCCGATCAGCGTCGCGCCCTTCACCGGGTGCACCAGCTTGCCGTCCTCGACCAGCCACGCCTCGGACGCCGAGAACACGAACTTGCCGCTGACGATGTCGACCTGCCCGCCGCCGAAGTTCACCGCGTACAGCCCGCGCTTCACCGAGCGGATGATCTCTTCCGGATCCTTGTCGCCATTGAGCATGTAGGTGTTGGTCATGCGCGGCATCGGCAGGTGCGCGAACGATTCGCGCCGGCCGTTGCCGGTGATCGGCATGCCCATCAGCCGGGCGTTGAGGGAATCCTGGATGTAGCCCTGCAGCACGCCGTCCTCGATCAGCACGGTGCGCTGCGTCGGATTGCCTTCGTCGTCGACGTTGAGCGACCCGCGCCGTTCGAACAACGTACCGTCGTCGACGACGGTGACCCCGGGCGCCGCGACGCGCTCGCCGATGCGCCCGGTGAATGCGGAGGTGCCCTTGCGGTTGAAGTCGCCTTCCAGCCCGTGGCCGATCGCCTCGTGCAGCAGCACGCCGGGCCAGCCCGGCCCGAGCACGACCGTCATCGAGCCCGCCGGTGCCGGCCGTGCATCGAGGTTGAGCAGCGCGGTGTCCACCGCTTCCTTCTCATACTGCTCGATCACGGCATCGGTGAAGTAGGCGTAGTCGAAGCGGCCGCCGCCGCCGGAGCTGCCCTGTTCGCGGCGCCCGTCCTGTTCGACGATGACCTGCACCGACATGCGCACCAGTGGGCGCACGTCGGCGCTCTGCAGGCCGTCGTGGCGCGCGATCATCACCACCTCGTACTGGCCCGCGAGCGAGGCCATCACCTGGATCACCCGCGGGTCGCGCGCGCGCGCCGCCCGCTCGATCCGTTCCAGCAGCGCGACCTTGCGCGCCTCGTCGAGGCTGAGCAGCGGGTCCTTCGGCGCATAGAGCGCGCGCGCCGAGCCGGTGCGTGCCATCGGCGCCATGCCCTGCTGCCCCGACCGGGCGATCGCACGGGTGGCGCCTGCCGCGGCCTCGAGGGCCGGCAGGCTGATGTCGTCGGAATACGCGAACGCGGTCTTCTCGCCGGTCACCGCGCGCACGCCGACTCCCTGTTCGATCGAGAAGCTGCCCGACTTCACCATACCCTCTTCCAGGCTCCAACCCTCGGCGCGCGTGTACTGGAAGTAGAGGTCGGCGTAGTCGACCTGGTGGCTGAGGATGCTGCCGAACACCTTGCCCAGCGCGCCGATGTCGAGGGCATAGGGCGCGAGCAGGCACTGGTCGGCGGTACGCATCAACCCGTCGGCCAGGCTGCCCGGGGACGAGGCCGCGGCGAAGGCCTGCGTGGATGCCGCGCCGGGCGCAGGCGTCCCGGCGGACCGGACCGAGGCGTCGGAGGCAGCGTGGCTTGCGGAAGAATGGTGGTTCATCGTATCCAGGTAGGGACCAGGTGGGGACGGGGATCGGGACGGATCGCGGAAGGAGCGGGAAGGCAGGCCGCGGCTGGCACCTCAGACGCTGCGCAGGGTACGGTGGGCAAGCGCGGGTAGCATGCTGCGCGCTTCCTGCGTGCGGGCCGGATCGACATCGGCGACCACGATGCCGGGTCCCTTCGCCTGCTGCGCGAGGATACGCCCCCAGGGGTCGACCACCATCGAATGGCCATGCGTCTCGCGGCCGTTCGGATGCACGCCACCCTGCGCCGGTGCGACCACGTAGGCGAGGTTCTCGATCGCGCGGGCGCGCAGCAGCGGCTCCCAGTGCGCCTCGCCGGTGGTCTCGGTGAAGGCCGAGGGCACGAAGATCAGGTCGACGTCGCCGAACGCACGATAGAGTTCGGGGAAACGCAGGTCGTAGCAGATCGAAAGGCCGATCCGGCCGAACGGGGAATCGACCGTGACCACCTGCGAACCGTGCTTGATGGTCCGCTCTTCGGAATACTTCTCGCGCCCGTTGTCGAAACCGAACAGGTGGATCTTGTCGTAGCGCGCGACGCAGTTGCCGCTGTCGTCGAACACCAGGCTCGCGTTCCAGACGCGATCGGGATCGTCGCAGGCGAGCGGGACCGATCCGCCGACCAGCCAGACCTTGTGCCGGCGTGCAGTTTCGGCAAGGAAGCGCTGGATCGGGCCGTCGCCCGGCGTCTCGCGCACCGCCACCTTGTCGCGGTCGCGCATGCCGATGATGCCGAAGTACTCGGGCAGGCCGAGCAGGCGGGCACCGGCTTCGGCCGCCTGCGCAACCAGCGCCGCGCAGTCGGCGAGGTTGGCGTCCACGTCGGGACCGGACACGGTCTGGATGGCCGCCACCCGGAAGGGTCCCGACGGAACCGTCCGTTGCGGACCAGACAGGGATTCCGCCGGCTGCGGCGGATGCGGGGGCGGTTCGATCTGCAGCGACAGCATGGAGGACCTTCCGGGGATTGACTCGTCGTGGTCAGCGCGCGAGTTCGAGCACCAGCGTGCCGCGCGGCTGCCCTTCGAGCGAGGAGCCGCTGGCCGGCGCGACCACGACGCGCCCGGGCTCGACGGCCAGTGCCACCAGCCAGTGGCGCAGTTCCTCCGCGCGAAGCCCGTCATTCTGCCCGGCCGCGTGCCGAATAACCAGCGACGTCCCCGGTGTCCCGAGCAGCGCGGCCACCGCGGCGCGGATCGCCGGCAACCCGCGGATGGCCTCGGCGCTGCGCGGGCGATCCCACAGTTCGTCGCCGACCGGCCACGCCGTCGTCGTCGCCGCCGCGGGTCCGGGCGAGGGCGTTGCCTTCGCGGGCGCACTGGCGGACGGAACCGTCGCCGGGACGGTGGCCGGTGCAGTAGCCAGCGCATCCGCGGCTTCGGCCGGGATGGACCCGGACAGTCTGGCCAGCACGGCCGCGAGGACTGCCGCGACGGCTGCCGACCGGCGCGTCGCGCCGGCGAAGGCCGGGCGCCCTGCCCTGCGCACCATCGGCGCGCTCACCCGGGCGAAGGGGCCGTCGGGCCTGGCGCGTTGCCGGGCTCCGGGCGCAGCACGCGGTTCACGGTCGGTTCGGCCCAGGTGCCGGTCACCGCATAGTCGAAGGTCGCCAGCTGGGCGAGCGGATCCTTCAGCACGCGCTGCACCACGAAGCTCGCGATCCCGGCCACCGGACCGCCGATCAGGGCGCCGGCGAGCGCCAGGCTGTCGCCGAGCGCAGGTGTGACGCGAACCTGCAGGTTCTGCGTCTCCTTCGCCAGGTTCACCTCGCCGGTCATCAGCACCCGCGCCGACGGCCCCTGGATGCGGAACCCCTCGAGGCGGCCGGCACCGCTTGCGATGCGCATCGACCCCGAGATCTCGTCGAACGAAAATCCTTCGCTGAACACGTCACGGAAGTCAAGCGCGATCCGGCGCGGCAGGTTCTGCAGGTTGAACACCCCGAGCAGGCGGCCCACGCCGGGCTCCAGCGTCACGAACTGCCCCTTCGAGATGTCCACCATGAGCATGCCGCCGAGCGTCGCGACATCGAGGTCCTGCGGACTGCCTGCCCACGACAGCGGACCTTCGATGCGCCCGGCGCCGCCGCGCACGCCCTCCGGATAGCCGAGGCGGGTGAGCAGCCTGCCGCCATCGACGATGTCCAGGCGCACGTTCACCTGGGTGCGCGGCTGCGCCATCCAGCTCTGCCACAGCCCGTCCATCTGGAACGTCGCATCCGGGTTGACGATGCGCAGGCGCTCGATGCGCCAGTCCCTGCCCTCGGGCCGCGCCACGAGCTGCAGCCTGCCCAGCGGCTTGTCGGCGAGCAGGAAGCTGTCGACGGTCACGTCGAGCGCCGGCAACTCGGCATCGGCGACCTTCGCCTGCTGCAGCACCGCCTGCGTCGCCTGCGCCGGCGGCAGGTTGATCCGGCCGAGCCGGGCGACCAGCCGTCCCTTGCCCTGCGACTGCCACGCCAGGTCGCCCGAAACTTCCTTCGACGCGATGCTGCCCTCCCAGCCGCCCGGCAAGCCGACGGTCTTCACCACCACGTCGTTGAACTGGCGTCCGATCGCCTCGACCTGCCCGATGCGCAGGTCGACATCACCCAGGTCGGGCCCTCCCCTGCCGCTGCCGGACAGGCCGGCGAGCAGCGGCCGCCAGGCATCGACGTTGACCCGCTTCAGCGTGCCGCTGACGGCGATGCCGCGCCGCTCGGGCACCGGTGCGGCTCCCCCGCCGACCACGATCGACGCCCGCTCGACGGTCGCCTTGCCGGCGTCGATCCGGCGCAGCACCTGGGCCGCCAGCACGCCGCCCAGGGTCAGCGCGATCCGGTCGCGCTCGACGCCGCTGACCTGCTCGATGCGCAGCGGCATGGCATCGCCTGCGGCCTTCCCGAACGGCGACGGCAGGTCGATCGACAGGCCGGCGAGCGAAGACTCCAGCACGAGATCGCCCAGCTTGCGGCGGTAGTTGACCGTCGCCCGCCAGTCGGTCGATCCCCGCAGCGACTGGCCGAGTGCCTCGGGCAACTCGCGCCGGAGCGTCTCCGCGCTGGCACGTCCCGACACGCCGACCCGCACCGTCCCGTCGCGCTGGCTGGCGACGTTGATCGCGGTCGGGCCGCCGAACACCTGGGCGGTGGCACCGTTCACCCGGATGCCCGACTCGGTGAAGTCGAGCCTTCCGTTCACCGACTCGAGCACCGGCGCGTCGCGATCCAGCACGAGCCGGTTGCCGAGGAACTGGTAGCTGCCGGCCAGGGTCGTGTCCACCATATGGCGCAGCGGCAGCACGAGCTTGAGCGCGAGCCGGCCCCGGCCCTGCGCCTCCATCTCGCGCGTGGCACCGTCGAGCAGGCCATCCACCGGGCTCTGCGCGATGAAGCGCAGGAAATCCGCGGTCGCCGACTCGGCCTCGCCAGTGACCTCGAGTATCTCGTCGCGGTGCACGATGTCCGGCACGATCGCGCGCACCCGCTGCAGCTTCACCCCGGCGATGGTGCCGCTGCGCGGAAGGATCTCCATGCGCTCGGCGCGGAACACCAGGTCTCCGTCGATGTCGCTGATCTTCGGCCAGCCGGGCGCGTAGTCGAGCTCGACGCCCTGTGCCTTCACGGTCATCAGGAACTGCCCGGCCCGGGTACGCATCCCTTCGGTGAACGGAAACTCGGCCAGGTCGCCCTTCAGCCGCACGCGCACGTCGGTGGCACGCCCCGCGATCAGCGCACGCGCCAGCCAGGTGCGGGTGTCCTCCCCGATCCTCAGCGGCATGTAGCTCGCCACCGCGGTCGCCCGGGCCCGGGTCAGCCCGCCGGTGAGGTCGGCATATCCGTACGTCGACTCCAGCGGCCGGTATTCGCCCGAGAGCGTGCCCGCGAGGTCGGCGTTGGCGAAAGCCAGGCCGACCAGCTGCAGGCTGAGCTTCGGACCCCGCCCGCTCCAGCCGACCTGCCCGCTGAACGTGTCGAAGGCCAGCGGGCGCGTGAACATCGTCGGCATCGTGATGCGCAGGCCTTCGCAATCGAGTCGCAGCGTCCCGGTGCGATCGCTGCCGTCCACCGAGCCGCTGACGCCGGACAGTCCGGGCCACGGCCCGTGCGCCGCGAACGACAGTCCGGCGAAGCGCCCCTTGACCTGCCAGTTCGTCGGCGCCTGCACCGCGCCCTCCCAGGCGATCGACACGTCGGACAGGCGGCCGGAAGGCGCCAGCGAAGCCAGCATCGCATGGACCTGCGGATCGAGCGGCAGCTGCCTCGCCAGTGCCACCCAGGGTGCGATCTCGAGCGCGCTGGCGGTCAGTTCGCTGCGCGGGTTGCGCTGGCCGATCACGCCCTGCCGGAGGCCGCCCGCCGGCCGCACGGATGGATCGTGCCAGCGCAGCCGCGCCAGCGTCGGGGGTGTCGCCGGCAGCCCCGGCTGCGACAGTACCAGCTGGGTCGCCGACAGTTCGAAGCCGTCGGCCAGTTGCCGCCAGGCCAGCCGTCCGTGCATCTCGTCGAAGGCGAGCTCGGCGAGCCCGGGCGCCAGCCTGGCACGCACGGCGGCGAGTTCAACGTCGCTCACCAGGGACACCAGGCGCCCTGCCTGCAGGTCCGCCCACAGGCGGACCGCGCCGCTGCCACTTTCGACACCGCCCGGCAGGTCTACCCAGGCCTCCCAGCCGGACAGGCTGGTATCGCGCAACGACACGAACACCCGCCCGTCCCACTCGGCGACGCGCGACAGGTCGTTGCCGCGCCATTCCGCACGCAGGTCCATTGGCGCCGCCAGTCCTTCCGGCGGCACCGCCGTCACTCCCAGCCGGTGCCGGCGCCCGCTCGATTCGAGGCGGAGGTTGACCTGCTTGAGCCACAGCTCGGGTGCACCGCGCGCTTCGTCGATCCAGACCACGGAGGCATCCCGGATGACGATGCCGCGCTGCGCCAGGACCCAGCGTCCGAAGCCGCCATCGCCGCCGCCGGCCACGGGCAACCCGGCCACCGACAGCGTGCCATCGGCGGCGCGACGGATGGTCAGGCTCGGCCCGACGATCTCCAGCATGCGCGTGCGCGCGGCACCCACGGCCATCGAGCGCCATGACAGCGTGGTCTCGACGCGCTGCAGTTCCAGCGCCGGCCGGCCTTCGGCATCATGCACCACCACGCGGCTAAGCGACAGGTGGGGCCGCAACCCGTTCCATTGCGCGGCGATGCCGCCGATGGTGACCTGCTGCCCACTCGCCTCGCTGATCAGGGCAGCGATGCGTTCGCGGTGCTGGTCTATGTTCGGCAGCACATAGTAGCGCAGGGACAGCACCAGCGCAGCCGTGCCGAACCCGGCGACCAGCACCAGCACCATCAGCACCCGATAGGTCATGACCGACAGCCGCCCCAGCAGGCGCAGCGGGTGCAGGCGCAGCAGTCGCCGCGTCGGCGTTGCAGGAGGGGGGCTGGGATCGTTCAATGGCGTTGCGCTAGACTTCGGGGCCGATGGTGGACACGCAACCCGCCGCGTCGGGAACAGACAGGGTAGACGGGTTCATTCGTGCCCCAGGACATTCAATGGAAGTGTACTGCCATCACCCGGACACGGCCTCCCATGGTAGCGCTGCCCCCGACGGTTCCGGCCCGCACCGCCGGACGGCCCGCCCCTGCGCCCGGAGCCTGGAGGTGACGCGTTGACCATGCCCGCGGATGCCTTCGATGCCGCCACCGCGCACAGTCGGTTCGTCTCGCGCCTGGCGGCCGCTGGATTCACCGACCGTGAGCGATTCAACGCACTCGCTGCCGAGCCGTTTACCCGGGAGCGGATGCGTGCAGCACTGCAGCAGGCCGGTTCGGGGCCTGCCCCGGCGATGGCTGCACCGCTGGCGCTCGCGGTGCGGATGCGCCTGCTACGCCGCGATTGCCTGCTCGCGCTGATCGGCCGCGACCTGTCCGGACGCGCCGACCTGTCCGAAGTGACCCGGACGATGACGGCGCTGGCCGAGGAGACGCTCGCCGCCGCCTGCATCGAGGCCACGCGGGAACTGCAGTCCATCTACGGCGACCCCGTGGGCGAGGACTCCGGACGACTGCAGCCCCTTCTGGTGGTGGGCATGGGCAAGCTGGGCGGTGCGGAGCTCAACGTGTCCTCGGACATCGACCTGGTGTTCGTCTACCCCGAGGAAGGCGAGACCCGGGGCGCGCGCAGCATCAGCAACCACGAGTACTTCGTCCGCTGCGGCCGGCGCATCATCGCGCTGATCAACGAAGCGACCGGCGATGGCTTCGTGTTCCGCGTCGACATGCGCCTGCGGCCCTACGGCGACAGCGGCCCGCTCGCCTGCAGCATCGCGATGCTCGAGGAATACTTCATCGCGCAGGGACGGGAGTGGGAGCGCTACGCGTGGATCAAGGGCCGGATCGTCGCGCGCACCCCGGTGCCGGTGCCGGCCGGGGGCGCGCCCGGATACGAGGCAGCCCTCACTGGCACCGTGCAGCCCTTCGTGTTCCGGCGGCACCTCGACTTCAGCGCGATCGCCTCGATGCGCGAGCTGTCCGACCAGATACGGCGCGAGGTCAGGCGCCGCGACATGCTGGATAACATCAAGCTGGGGGCCGGCGGGATACGGCAGATCGAATTCGTCGCGCAGGTATTCCAGCTGATCCGGGGCGGCCGCGACCTCGCGCTGCGCTCGCGCCCGACCCTCGACGTGCTCGATGCGTTGCAGACGCGATCGATCCTCGACCCCGGCGTGGTGGCGCAGCTCAGGCGCAGCTACGACATGCTGCGTCGCCTCGAGCACCGCCTGCAGTACCTGGACGACGCGCAGACCCATGCCCTGCCGCAATCCGAGGACGACCGCCTGCGCGTCGCACGGTCGATGGGTTGCGACGACTGGACATCCTTCGCGGCGGCCCTCGACGCGCTGCGCGAAGCCGTCGCGGTAGTCTTCGAACAGGTGTGCGCGATCTCGCCGGCCGCCGGGGCGGAGCATCCCCTGTCCTCGCTCTGGCAGGACGACCTGCAGCCGACGGAGGCCGCCGCCACGCTGGCGACGATGGGCTACCGCGAACCGGACCGGCTGGCCGAGCGCCTGCGCGAGTTGCGCGGCAGCGCCCGGGTGAAGCGCATGGCATCGAGCAGCCAGAGCCGGCTCGCGCAGCTGATACCGCGTGCGCTCGAGGTCGCCGCCGCGCTGTCCGATCCCGACGCCGCCATCGCGCGCCTGCTCGACATCGTCGTGAGCATCGGGCGTCGGGAGTCCTACCTCGCGCTGCTGATCGAGTATCCGCCGGTGCTGCAGCGGCTGGGCGAGCTCGCGGCGGCGAGTCCCTGGGCCAGCGGCTACCTCGCCCAGCATCCGATACTGCTCGACGAACTGATCGATGCGCGCACCCTGCATGCCCCGCCGGACTGGCCGCGGCTGCTCGAGGACCTGCGCGCCCACCTCGATTCGACCACCGGCAACGTCGAGCGGCAACTCGATATACTCCGCCACTTCAAGCATACGCAGGTGTTCCGCATCGTCGCCCAGGATCTCGCCGGCGACCTGGTGCTCGAGATGGTATCCGACCGCCTGAGCGAACTCGCGGACGTGGTGCTGGTCGAGGCGCTCGACCGTTGCTGGCGCCACCTGAACGAAGGCCGGGCCGACTTGCCTTCGCCACGCTTCGGCATCATCGGCTACGGCAAGCTGGGCGGCAAGGAACTGGGCTACGGCAGCGACCTCGACATCGCCTTCGTGTACGACGAGGCGCCGGTGGCCGCTGGCGGTACGCCGGCGGAAGCGGTGGCGCCCGAGCGCCAGGCCCGGCTCGCCTTGCGGCTCAATTCCTGGCTCACCTCGATGACTTCGGCGGGCGTGCTGTACCCGACCGACCTGAGGCTGCGTCCGGACGGCGATTCGGGCCTGCTCGCCCCGTCGATGGCCGCCTTCGAGCAGTACCAGCGCGAAAAGGCGTGGGTATGGGAGCATCAGGCACTCACGCGCGCCCGCTTCGTCGCCGGCGACCCGGCGCTGGGCGCGCGCTTCGAGCAGTTGCGCATCGAGATACTGCGCCAGCCACGCGACATCGAACGCCTGCGCGTCGACATCCGCGACATGCGCCGCCGCATGCGCGAATCGAAACGGGCCGCACGCGATGCAGGCACCTTCGACATCAAGCAGGGTCCGGGCGGACTGGTCGACCTCGAATTCATCGTGCAGTTCCTCGTGCTGGCGCATGCCGCCAGGGTGCCCGGGCTCACCGGCAATGTCGGCAACATCGCGCTGCTGCAGGTGGCTGCAGCCGGCGGTCTGGTCGACCCGGAGCTCGCCTCGGCGGCGCAGGGTGCCTACCGGACGCTGCGGCGGACCCAGCATGCACTGCAGCTCGCCGGCCACGATCCGGCGAACGCGCCGCTTGACGGACTGGCCGCCCATACGGTCGCGATCGACGCACTCTGGCAATCGGTGATCGGCGAGCGCTGAGGGTGGCCCGCCGGTTGACCAGCCAGTCGTACTGAGCGCTGGCTCAGCCGCGTTCGCGCTCGAGCAGTTGCTGCTTGCGTTCGATTCCCCAGCGATAGCCGCCGAGCCCGCTGTCCCCGCGCACCACCCGATGGCAGGGCACCAGCAGTGCCAGCGAATTGCCGGAGCAGGCGCGCGCCACGGCACGCGCCGCGCCGGGCCGCCCGATGCGCTCGGCCACCTCGCGGTAACTCATCGTGCTGCCCGGCGGGATCGCGCACAGCACCTGCCAGACGGTCTGCTGGAACGCGGTGCCCCGGATGTCCAGCGGCAGCTCGAACGCGGCACGGGGCAGCGCGATGCCGGCCAGCACCGCACCCAGCCAGGCCTCGAACGTCGCGTCGCTCCCGACGAATTTCGCCTCGGCGAAGCGGCTGCGCAGCGATGCCACCAGAGGGTCGGCGCGGTCGGCGAACTCGACCACGCAGACCCCACGGTCGGTGGCTGCGACAAGCACTTGGCCGAGCACGCAGGCACGTACCGAGTGCCGGATGCGCTCGCCCCTGCCACGGTTCCGGAACTCGCCGGGCGACATGCCCGGCATCGCGCCGGCGTCCCCGCAGGAACTGCCGGAGGATCCGACGCCCTCGGCGCGACGGGTGGTGGTCGAAGCTGCTGGCGCGGCCGCGGACCGCGGCAGGAGGGGCATCGGGGCGATCACTCAGGCGGGCGCACGTTCGGGGCCGGCGAGCCTGCCGGTCAGGAAGTACGAGGTCACCTGCCCCTTCCCCTTCGCGGCGAGGTATACGGGCCCTTCGAACCTGTAGCGCCCGCGCAGCCGCTTGTAGGTGATCTCGTCGACGGCGACCTGGCCGAACTCGGCGTGCGACGCGAGCCGGCTGGCCACGTTGACGGTGTTGCCCCACAGGTCGTAGACGAACTTGGTACGCCCGATCACGCCGGCGCCGACCGGGCCGGTGGCGATGCCGATGTGCAGGCCGAGCGGTGAGCCGTTGGGCGAGTGCCGGTCCTTCATGAACTGCTGCATCTGCAGCGCGGCCTCGCCCAGCGCGGCCGTGTAGTTGGGCGTGCCGGAATTCAGGCCGCCCGCGGCCATGTAGGCATCGCCGATGGTCTTGATCTTCTCGAGCCCGTGGCGCGCCGCGATCTCGTCGAACCCGGTGAACAGCTCGTTGAGCATGTAGATCACGTCTCCCGGAGCGAGCTCCTCGGACAGTCCGGTGAAGTTGACGATATCGGCGAACATCACGGTGACGTCGGCATAGCCGTCGGCCACGGTGTCCTGCCGCTTCAGCCGCTCGGCTACCCGCGCCGGCAGCACGTTGAGCAGCAGCCGCTCGGACTTCTCCTGCGCGTCCATCAGCCGGTTGTGGGACCGCTGCAGTTCGCTCGACAGGCGCTGGCGCTCGCGCACGAAGTAGCTGATCAGCAGGTACACGATGGTCGAGATCGCGGCGAAGTTGAGCACGAAGAACACCGCGATCGTGTGCAGCGGCAGGCCGTGGTCGCTGCCGTACGAGATGAAGTAGTCGAAGAACCCGGACACCGCCGTGAGCACCAGGTAGGCGATGAACCAGGGGATCGACTCTCGAGGGCCCTGCAGGACCATCACGCCGATCGGCGCGAGCAGCGCCCACAGCATCACCGCGGAGGCGGTGACGAAGTTGCCCATGCCCCACTGCATCACGAACGGCACGAACAGGTAGAGCGTCACCTGCGCGAAACGGAACGCCACGAAGTTGCCCGACCGCAGGTAGTACACGAGCGTGGCCGCGGACAGCAGCTGGAAGCCGAGCGGCACCAGGATCTCGAAGCGGATGCCGAGCGCCGTGTAGATGACCATCCACAGGCCGGCTGCGAAGATCATCAGGCCGCAGGCGAGGATCGACAGCGTCTTCTGGAGCTTCAGCTCATCGCTGTCGGTCTCTGCGATGACCGCGTCGCCCGCATGCCGCAGCAGGTCACCCAGGCCTTTCACGAACGCTCCCGCTCTACGATTCCATCGAAGATGGTTGCATCAACCGTCGCAACGGTCAAGCAGCGGCTCTGGCAGTTCCGCTACAATCCACGGACATCCAAAGGAAAACCGAGGAAACACCATGTCGATGTCCGACCGCGATGGAATGATCTGGTTCGACGGGAAGCTCGTGCCCTGGCGCGAGGCGAACATCCACGTCCTGACGCATTCGCTGCACTACGGTCTCGCCGTGTTCGAGGGGATCCGCGCCTACAAGACGGACAAGGGCACCGCCATCTTCCGCCTGCAGGAACACATCGAGCGGATGGCCAACTCGGCGCATATCTACCAGATGCAACTGCCGTACAGCCGCGAGCAGCTGGCGGACGCCTGCCGGCAGGTGGTGCGTGAAAACAAGCTCGAGTCGTGCTACGTGCGGCCGATCGCGTTCTACGGCTCGGAAAAGATGGGCGTCTCGCCGAAGGGTGCCAGCGTGCACGTGGCGATCGCCGCCTGGCCGTGGGGGGCATACCTGGGTCCTGAGGGCCTCGAGAAGGGCATCCGGGTGAAGACCTCCTCGTTCGCGCGCCATCACGTGAACGTCACCATGGCGCGCGCGAAGTTCGCCGCGACCTATGCCAACTCGATCCTCGCCAACCTCGAAGCGACCGCCGACGGCTACGACGAGGCTATGCTGCTTGACGTCGACGGCTTCGTGGCCGAAGGGTCGGGCGAGAACGTGTTCATCGTGAAGAACGGCAAGCTGTACGAGCCCGAGCTCACCTCGGCGCTGATCGGCATCACGCGCGATGCGGTCATCCAGCTGGCGGGCGAACTTGGCATCCCGGTGATCTCGAAGCGCCTGACGCGCGACGACGTCTACATCGCCGACGAAGCGTTCTTCACCGGCACGGCCGCCGAGGTCACGCCGATCCGCGAACTCGACAACCGCCGCATCGGCAGCGGCGCGCGCGGCCCGATCACCCAGAAGATCCAGTCGCTGTACTTCGACTGCGTGCACGGCCGCGTGCCGCGCCGCCTCGAATGGCTGACACCGGTGTGACGACCCCGGTGTGAAGACGCCGGCGCGCAGGCGCCGGCCTGACCGCAGCCCCTCTCCACTCCCGGCCATACACGATGTCGAACCGCTCAGACCCCGCCTCGGAAACCGGTACGGCCAATCGGGCAAGGCTGATCGAAGTGACCGCGGCGGACCTGCCGCTGCATTGCCCGATGCCGTCCATGCTGCTCTGGAACGCCCATCCGCGCGTGTTCCTGCCGATCGCCGCCAGCGGCGAGGAACTCTGCCCGTACTGCGGCACCCGCTACCGCCTGAAGGGCGGATCCGCCACGCACGGGCATTGAACCCAGCATCGCGCAGGCGGCACCGCGCATGACCCGCAGCGCACTGGTGGTCGCGCCCGCCTGGGTCGGCGACACGATCCTCGCGCAGCCGATGCTGGGGCTGATCCGGCGTTCAGACCCGTCGCTCGCCATCGACCTGCTCGCGCCCCCGTGGACGGCCGGGCTGGCCGCACGCCTGCCGGGGGTACGCAACGTCATCGAGGCGCCGTTCCGGCATGGCCAGCTCGGCCTCGGCGCGCGCCGTGCGGTCGCCCGAACCGTCGCCGGGCATGGCTATGCGAAGGCCTGGGTGCTGCCCAATTCGTTCAAGTCCGCGCTGGTTCCCTGGTTCGCCGGGATCGGCGATCGCATCGGCTACGTCGGCGAGTGGCGGCACTGGCTGCTCACCGATGCGCGCACGCTCGACGAGGCGCGCCTGCCGACCATGGCCCAGCGCTTCGCCGCGCTCGCGCTCGCCCCGGGGGCGGCATTGCCAGACCTGCCGCAGCCGGTGCTCGAGACGGATCCGGCTGCCCGCGCAGCGACGCTACAACGGCTCGGGCTGGACGCCGGCCGTCCGATCGCGGCGCTCTGCCCGGGTGCCGAGTACGGCCCGGCCAAGCGCTGGCCGCCGAGCCAGTTCGCCACCCTGGTCGACCGGCTGGTGGCCGACGGCTTCCAGGTCTGGCTGTTCGGGTCCGCGAAGGACCAGCCGATCACGGCCGAGATCTGCACGATGTCGCAGGCACGGACCCGGGCCGCCCCGGTGGACCTCGCCGGGCGCACCTCCCTCGCCGAAGCGATCGACCTGATGTCGCTCGCCGCACTGGTGGTCAGCAACGATTCCGGCCTGATGCATGTCGCCGCCGCCCTCGACCGCCCGATGGTCGCGCTCTACGGATCGAGCAGCCCGCGCTTCACGCCGCCGCTGTCCGCGCGCGCCGTCGTCGAAACCCTGGGCCTGCCCTGCAGCCCCTGTTTCAGGCGGGAATGTCCCCTCGGCCACTTCCACTGCATGCGGCAACTGACGCCGGATCGCGTACTCGATACGATCGGCGGCATCCTCCGATCGCCACCTCCACCCGCCCAGCCTCCCCCGCCTGCCGCCCGGCCATGAAGACGCTCATCTATGCCAGTTCCCAGGAATGCGAGATCGCGTTCTACCGGGCGTTCGACGCCGCCGACCTGTCGGCGATGATGGCGGTATGGGCCGAGGAGGACGACATCGTCTGCGTGCATCCCGGCGGCCCGCGCCTGGCCGGGATCGAAGCGGTGCGCGAGTCCTGGCGCCAGATCTTCGCGTCGGGACCCGGGCTGCGGGTGCGCCCGACCCAGCCTCTGGTCACCTCGACGCTGCAGACCGCGATCCACACACTGCACGAGAACCTGTCGGCACCGGGCGAGTCGCGCCCGTTCGTGCCGATGATCGCGACCAACATCTACCTGCGTACCGAGCGCGGCTGGCGGCTGCACCTGCACCATGCATCGCCTGCCCCCGAGCATCCGCCGGTCGGCGATGCCGGCGCCGACGCGGGGCCGCCGCCGATCCTGCATTGAGCGGCACCCGCCCGGCCGCCGCACCCCGGTTCCAGGCCCCCCGCTGGCTGAGCGGCGCGCATGCCCAGACGATCTACGCGTCGAAGTTCTGCCCGCAGCCCCAGGTGTCGTATCGGCGCGAGCGATGGGACACGCCCGATGGCGACTTCATCGACGTCGACTTCACCGTCGCCCCCTCGGCCGTGGCCGGTGCGCCCTGGCTGGTGCTGTTCCACGGACTCGAAGGCAGTTCGCACAGCCACTATGCGCGCACCCTGATGCACCTGGCGTGCCGGCTGGGATGGAACGGCGCGGTGCCGCACTTTCGAGGCTGCAGCGGCGAGCCGAACCGGCTGGCGCGCGCCTACCATTCGGGCGACACGCCGGAGGTCGACTGGATCCTGCGCCGCGTCGCCGCCCGCGCGGCGGGGGCCCCGCTGCACGCGGCGGGCGTCTCCCTCGGTGGCAACGTGCTGATGAAGTGGGCGGCCGAACGGGGCAGCGACGCACAGGGCGTGATCGATTCGGCGATCGCCGTCTGCGCGCCGGTGGACCTTTGCGCGGCCGGCGCGGCGCTGGAACGCGGGTTCGCTCGCTTCTATGCGCTGAACTTCCTGCAGACGCTCAAGCGCAAGGCGGCGGCAAAGCTGCTGCGCTTCCCGGGCCTGTTCGATCCGGCGCGGCTGCGCCGTGCACGCACCATGCGCGAGTTCGACGATGTGTTCACGGCGCCCCTGCACGGCTATCGCGATGTCGACGACTACTGGACGCGCGCGAGCTGCCGGCCGGGGCTCGGTGCGGTCGCGGTGCCGTCGCTGATGATCAACACACTGGACGACCCGTTCCTGCCCGCGGCGGCGCTGCCGCAGCGCCACGAGGTGTCGGCCCAGGTCACGCTCGACCATCCGGCAGCCGGCGGGCATGTCGGCTTCGTCGGCGGATCGCCACCGGGACATACCCGCTGGCTCGCGCGGCGCGTCGCGTCCTTTCTGGGCGCACCTCTCGCGTGACGTCGCGTCGCGGTGCCGCGTGACGGTCCGGTGAAGCCTCGATGAAGGGCGCTCCGGGCCGTGAACCAGTTGTTTGACACCCCGGCAGGGCGCCGGTTTAAATCCTCTGATCGATCGCCCCAAACGGGGGCCCGCCCCGCTTCCAAGGACACCACCAACATGCCCCCTGCTTCCCCCGCCCAAGGCAACGCCGGCACGCCCGCGGCCGAGATCTTCAAGGCCTACGACATCCGCGGCATCGTCGACCGCACGCTCACCGTCGAGGCGGTCGAGCAGATCGGACGTGCGATCGGTTCGGAAGCCCTCGCGCGCAATGCACGCACGGTCGCGATCGGCCGGGACGGCCGCCTGTCGGGCCCGAAGCTGAGCGACGCGCTCGCCCGCGGCCTGCGTGCCGCCGGCGTCGACGTGCTGGACGTCGGCCTGGTCGCGACGCCGATGGTCTACTACGCCGCCTGGGAACAGGCCGGCGGGTCGGGCGTGATGGTCACCGGCAGCCACAACCCGCCAGACTACAACGGCCTGAAGATGCTGCTCGCGGGCACCACCCTCGCCGGCGAGGACATCCAGAAGCTGCGCGCCCGCATCGTGTCCGGGGACCTCGCCACCGGCGCCGGTGGCTACCGCACCGCCGACGTCGGCGAGGCCTACATCGCGCGTATCGCCTCGGACCTGAAGCTGGCCCGCCCGATGAAGATCGTGGTCGACTGCGGCAACGGCGTGGCCGGGGCCTATGCGCCGGAGCTCTACCGCCGGCTCGGATGCACGGTCGAGGAGCTGTTCTGCGAGGTCGACGGCAGCTTCCCGAACCACCATCCGGACCCGTCGCAGCCCAAGAACCTGCAGGACCTGATCGCCGCGCTGAAGGCAGGCGATGCGGAAGTCGGCCTTGCCTTCGACGGCGACGGCGACCGGCTGGGCGTGGTCACGTGCGACGGCAACATCATCTATCCGGACCGCCAGCTGATGATGTTCGCCGAGGACGTGCTGTCGCGCAACCCGGGCGCGCAGATCATCTACGACGTGAAGTCCACGCGCAACCTCGCGCCGTGGATCACCGTGCGCAAGGGCGTGCCGGTGATGTCCAAGACCGGCCACTCGTTCATCAAGGCGCGCATGAAGGAAACCGGCGCCCTGCTCGCGGGCGAGATGAGCGGGCATGTGTTCTTCAAGGAGCGCTGGTACGGCTTCGACGACGGGCTGTATGCCGGCGCCCGCCTGCTGGAGATCCTCTCGCGCGTCGCCAATCCGTCCGCGGCGCTCGATGCACTGCCCGACGCGGTGAGCACGCCGGAGCTGAACATCCAGCTCGCCGAGGGCGAGAACCATGCGCTGATCGCCGGCCTGCAGGCCTCGGCGACCTTCGAGGGCGCCCGCGAGGTGATAACCATCGATGGCCTGCGCGTCGAGTATCCCGACGGCTTCGGGCTCGCGCGTGCCTCCAACACCACGCCGGTGATCGTGCTGCGTTTCGAGGCCGACGACGAGAAGGCCCTGGAACGCATCAAGCAGGACTTCCGCCGCGTGCTGACCGCGGCGAAGCCGGGCATCGTCCCTGGCTTCTGACCGCCCGGCGCGACGGCAAGCCGCCGCGACCCGAGCCTGCCCGGGCCGCGCGGCAGGCGATGGTCATTCCACCCGGATCTTCGCCTCCGCCACCAGTTTCGCCCATTTCGCGAGGTCGGCCTGTATCTGCGCGGCGAACGCCTCCGGCGTACCCGCCGCGGGCTCGAAACCCTGGCTCGCGAGCGATGCGCGCACCTCGCCCACCTGCAGCACGCGCGCGACGTCGCCGTTGACCCGGGTGACCACCGCGCGCGGCATCGCCGCCGGACCGAGGATGCCGAACCAGGTCGTGGCCTCGTAGCCGGGCAGCGTCTCGGCGATCGTCGGCAGTGCCGGCATCGAACCCACCCGCTTCGGACCGGTCGAGGCGAGCAGGCGCAGCTTGCCGCTCTGCGCATGCGGCAGCGTGTTCGACAGGGTGTCGAACAGCAGCGTCACATGCCCGCCGAGCAGGTCGGTCATCGCCGCCGCACCGCCCTTGTACGGTACATGCACCATGTCGACCTTGCCCATCACCTTGAACAGTTCCCCGGCCAGGTGGGATCCGGTGCCGGTGCCGAACGAGGCCATGTCGAGCTGGCCGGGCCGTGCACGCAGCAGCGCGATCAGGTCCTTCACCGTCTTCACCGGCAGCGACGGATGCACGACCAGGCCGAGCGGCGCGGCGGCCACGTTCACCACCGGCGTGAAGTCCTTCACCGGATGGAACGGTGCCTTGCTCACCGCGGGGTTTATCGCATGCGTGGATGCGGTGGCGAACAGCAGTGCGTAGCCATCGGCAGGCTGTCGCGCAACATGTTCGGTGGCGATCGCCCCTGACGCGCCACCACGGTTCTCGATGAGCACCGGCTGCCCCCAGGCATCGCCCAGGCGCTGCCCGATCTGCCGGGCCAGCGCGTCGGTCGCGCCGCCGGGGGGGAACGGGACGACGAGCCGCACCGGCTTCGAAGGCCAGGCTTGCGCGAACGCGCCGGCGACCGGTGCGACCAGCAGCGCGAACGCGATCGCGCGGCCGAGCCCGCGGGCGGAAGGAGCCCCCGCGGCCGGAGCAGGCGCAGCAGGCATGATGGCTGAGCGGGCAGCCGTCATGCCGGAAGATAGGCGGTGGCCGCCACCTCGACCAGGAATTCCGGCTTCACCAGGTCTGCACGCACGCAGTAGCGCGCCGGAGGCTTGCCCGGAAAGTACTCGCGATAGACTTCGTTGAACGCCGCATAGTCGCCGAGATCCTTCAGGAAGATCTGGTTCATCGCGACATCGGCCAGCGTGCCGCCAGCCGCCTCGACCACCGCGCGGATCGCGTCGAGCACGCAGCGGGTCTGCGCCCGCACGTCGCCGACGCCGACGATCGCACCGGCGGCATCGAGCGCCAGCATGCCCGAGACATGCACGACCCGCTGCCCGGCATCGACCCGGACACCGGGCGAATAGGGTGCGAGCGGCGGCGCGGAACCGGGCGGGATCACGGGCACATGGGCCATCGGTCTGTCTCCTGGACTTGGAAGCGGAGCACGAGTCTACTGCCCGTGCGGCCCGCCGGGGCGCGCCGGGCCCTCCGGCCGTACCCATCCCTCCGGCCGTGCCGGGACCACCCGCAACGGCGCCGTTTCCACCGGCGGTGCCGCCCGCCAGTAGCGACGCACACGGGCCCGTTCGCGCTGCAGCCGCCAGTCATCCCCGCCGAGGACCAGCCGTACCGCGCCGGACTCGTCGGTGCGCACCACCTCGGCCCGCTGTCGGCGATACCGCTCGATCACCTCGGGACGCGGATGGCCGAAGCGGTTGCGGTAGCCGATCGGCATCAGCACCAGCCGCGGCGCGACCGCTTCGACGAAGGCCGGCGTGGACGAACTGGCGGATCCGTGGTGCGGTACCAGCAGCACGTCCGCTCGCAGCGCTTCCTCGGCGCCGCGGCGACGCGAGTCGAGCAGGCGGGCCTCGCTCGCCGCCCCGATGTCGCCGGTGACCAGCAGCCGCTGGCCGCCCGCCTCGACCTGCAGCACGCAGCTGCGTTCGTTGTCCGCCACGCGTGCCGAGTGGCTCTCCCAGGGCGGATGGACGATGCGGAAATCAACTCCGTCCCAGTTCCAGGACTGCCCGTCGTTGCACAGCAGGGGCTCAAGCACGAAGGCATGGGCCGGATGGCCGGGCGGGAGCGACGACAGGAACTTGCCGACCGGCAGCGCCCGCAGCAGCGAAACGGCGCCGCCGGAGTGGTCGATGTCGTCATGCGAGACGACCAGCGCATCGATGCGACGGATGCCTTCCCCGCGCAGGTAGGGCAGCACGATGCGCGATCCGGCATCGGCCTCGCTGCTCCAGGCCGGACCGGTGTCGTAGACCAGCACATGGCCGGCGGTGCGCGCGACCAGCGCCAGGCCGTGCCCGACGTCTAGCAGGGTGACCTCGACCGTCCCGGGCGCAAACGCCGCCGGCCGCGCCACCAGCACCGGGAGCAGCGTGACCAGTCCGAGCCAGCGCGCTGGCCAGCCGGCGGGCATGCGCCACCAGACGATGCCGGCCAGCGCCAGCGCGGCTGCCCAGGCAGGCGGCGCCGGCTGCACCCACACCGCCCAGGGCAGTTCCGCCAGCGCGGCGATCGGCACCAGCGTCGCCGCGGTGATGGCATGCGCCACCTGCAGCAGCCCGGGCAGCGGCAGCACCGCCGCGACGACGGCGATCGGCACCACCACCGAACCGATCAGCGGGATGGCGATCGCGTTGGCGATCGGCGACACCAGGGAAACCTGCGAGAACAGGGCGAGCGTGGCCGGCACCATGCCGATCGTGATCGCCCACTGGACGCGGCTCCAGTCGACGATGGCACGGCAGGGACGGCAACCGGGCACCGGTGGCGGGCGGCCGATGCGTCCGGCCGATACCGTCATCAGCAGCGCCACCGCGCCGAACGACAGCCAGAACCCGGTGGCGAGCACGGCCCATGGATCCAGCACCGTCACCAGCACCAGCGCGCCGCCGAGGACGCCCGCTGCACGGATGCGGCGCGCGCGCCAGAGTGCCGCCGCGACCACCGCGAGCATGAAGACCGTGCGCCGGGTCGGCACGGAAAAGCCGGCGAGCAGCGCATAGCCGAAGGCCGCTGCCAGGCCGGCAAGCACCGCCGCACGGCGCGCCGGCAACCGGCCGCACAGCGCGGGGCTGCGCCGCCAGCCCGCCTGCGCCAGCCAGAACGCGAGCGCGGCCACCATGGTCACGTGCAGGCCGGAGATGCTCATCAGGTGGTTGATGCCGGTGCGCGTGAACATTTCCCACTGTGCAACAGGGATCGCCCGCTGGTCTCCGATGGCCAGCGCGGCCAGCACCCCAGCGTAGGGTGCCCCGGACAAGGTGCGCTCGAAACGCGCGCGGATCGATTCCCGCGCCCGTTCGACCAGGTAGCCCGGCCGTTGCACCACCGGATCGACGCGCGCCACGCTGCGCCGGACATGGCCGGTCGCCCGCAGGTTGCGCTCCAGCAACCAGGCCTCGACATCGAAGCCGTGGGGATTCACGCTGCCATGCGGGCGCCGCAGGCGCACGACGAACCACCAGCGTTCCGCCGCGCCCGGCGCCCGAGGCTGCCCCGCCACGACATCCTCGTCCGCCTCGGCCCGGCGCGCCTGCCGCGTGCCGTACCAGGAGAGCATCAGCCGCCGGGGCACGGTCGCACCGTCGGTCAGCACCTGTTCCACGTCGAACGCGAAGCGCACGCCGCGCTCGGTGCGCTGGACCATTTCCGCGACCACGCCCACCACCTCGATGTCGCGCCGCTCCCACGCGACCGGCAACTGGTCGGCGATCCGGATCGACGCCCAGGCGGCCGACCAGCCGAAGCCGCCCAGCCCGGCCGCCGCCAGCAGGAGCGCCGCACGGGCGGCCCGAGCGGCCGCGACGGCCGGGCCTGGCCCCGCCCAACCGGGGGCCCTTGCGCCGTTCCAGGCGGCATGCCGTTCGAGCAGGACCCAGGCCAGGACGCAGGCCGCGGCCGCCGCCGCCACTTGTACAATACGCGGCCCGGACGGCAGCGCCGGCTGCAGCTGCAGCAGCACGGTGCCCGCCACCCAGGCCAGCGCCGGCCCGACCGGCGTCATCGACCGTGACAAGGTCGCTGGTACGGACCTTGCGGTTGGGTTACAGTCCGCGAACTCATGCGTGGCAGGCGTTCGTCGTGCCGAGAAAATTCTTCAAGAAATACCTGCCGAGCCACTCGAGCATCGTCGAAAACCGGTTCCTCGCGAAGTTCGGTTCGCTGCTCACCCACCATAACCTGTGGCACCTGCACCGTCGCTCGGTAGCAGGGGGTGTTGCGATCGGATTGTTCACCGGCCTGATCCCCGGCCCGCTGCAGATCCTGACGGGGGCTGCACTCGCCATCCTGTTCCGGGTCAACCTGCCGGCGATGGTGCTCGGCACGTTCTGGACCAATCCGCTGACCATCGTCCCGATCTACATCGTGGCCTACAACATCGGGAGCGTGGTCATGGGCCTGGGCACGGTCACCGACGTGCCGCATCCACAGCCGCTCGCCAACGAGGGCTGGCTGGACATGCTGCCGGCGCTGTGGGCCTGGCTCACCGGGATGGGCAAGCCGCTGGCGCTGGGCCTGGTGCTGCTCGGCCTGTTCATGGCGGTTGCCGGCTACTTCGCGGTGCGCGGTGCCTGGCGCCTTTATGTCGTGCTCGCCTGGAAGCGCCGTGCGCGCAACCGGCCTCCGGTGGCCTGAGGGTCCCGTCGTACCGTGGACGCGCGAGGGTCGATGCTGACCGGACGACGGCCCCGCTGGTGGAGCGACGCCTGCCGCGAGCTCACCGCGCAAGACCCGCTGCTGGCAGGCCTGATCGACCGCTACCCGCCGCTGCGCCTGGGCAGCCGGGGCAACGCCTTCCAGACGCTGGCCCGCTCGATCGTCGGGCAGCAGATCTCGGTGAAGGCCGCCCGGTCCGTCTGGATACGCTTCTCCGCCGCCTGCGGCACTGTGGCACCCGACGTCGTGCTGGCAACCGACATCGCGGTGCTGCGCGCCTGCGGGCTTTCCGGACGCAAGGTGGAGTACCTGCATGCCCTCGCCCTGCACTTCCAGGCACGCCCGGATGGCGTCGACGGCTGGGCACGCCTGGACGACGACGCCATCGTCGATGAACTCACCGCCGTGCGCGGCATCGGCGTGTGGACCGTGCAGATGTTCCTGATCTTCCACCTCGCACGCCCGGACGTGCTGCCACTGGCGGACCTCGGCCTGCGGCGCGCGATCGAACTCGGCTACGGCGGCGGACGGCAGGCGCAGCCGGCCAGCGTTGCGCAGCTGTCCCGGCGTTGGCAACCCTGGCGCACGGTCGCGACCTGGTACCTGTGGCGCAGCCTGGAGCCGGAGCCAGTGCTCCACTGACGCCGATGGCCGAGCCGTCCACTGCCAGCGAGGGCATGCAACCCCTGGTCCTGACGCACGCCGGCTTCCGGCAGGCCTGGGCCGACGGCGGCATCCGCGTCGACATCGATCCGCGTGGCGCCTACCGCTACCTGGCCGCGCAGATGCTGCTGCCCCTGGTGCAGCTGGCCGTCCTCGGCATCGGCGTCGGCATGGCGCTGCTGCTGCACTGGTTCCCGGGCGTGCTGGTGATCATCGTCGGCTTCCTGCTGCCGAGGCTGTCCCGGGCCAGCGCGCCGGCATTCATGCTCAAGCGCGCGCTGGAGGACGACAAGGTCTACGATGACCTGGTGCGCAGCGGCATCCTGCGCATCTTCCGGTTCTGACCGGCACGCCGCTTCAGTCGGGGCGCAGCCGTCCGTCCTCGAGCCGGAGCACGCGCTGCGCCTTGGCGGCCAGCCGCTCGTCATGCGTGACCATCACCAGGCTGGTGCCTCGCGCACGATTGAGCTCGAGCATCAGCTCGAACATCGCCTCCGCGTTGGTGCGGTCCAGGTTGCCGGTCGGCTCGTCAGCCAGCACGCAGGCGGGCTCGGTGACCAGCGCGCGCGCCAGCGCGGCGCGCTGGCGCTCCCCGCCGGACAGTTCTCCCGGCCGGTGCGCCAGCCGATGTCCGAGTCCGACCGCGTGCAGTCCTTCGCCGGCACGCCGCAAGGCCTCGGCACGCGGGGCACGGCGGATCAGCAGCGGCATCGCCACGTTCTCGAGGGCGGTGAACTCGGGCAGCAGGTGGTGGAACTGGTACAGGAAACCGAGCGCGCGGTTGCGCAGGGCGGCCAGTGCGCCCTGCCCCATCGTGTCGACCCGCTCGCCGCACAGGCTGACCTGACCGGCCGTGGCGGCATCCAGCCCGCCGAGCAGGTGCAGCAGCGTGCTCTTGCCCGAACCGGAGCTGCCGACGATCGCGATGCGTTCGCCGGCCTGCACCTGGAGGTCCACCCCGCGCAGCACCGATACCTCGCCCAGTGCGGCACCCTCGCGGTAGATCT
This sequence comes from Betaproteobacteria bacterium, assembly GCA_021298815.1. Lineage (GTDB taxonomy): Bacteria > Pseudomonadota > Gammaproteobacteria > Burkholderiales > CAIKXV01 > CAIKXV01. The sequence continues at coordinate 58,851 of JAJTHE010000018.1, forward strand.
TCGCAAGCCCGGTGCACTCGAGGACAGTCGGGCGCGGGTCGCTCCCCGCCTGGCTGCGCACGTCACTCATATCGCAGCGCCTGCGCCGGGTTGATGCGGGAGGCGCGCCAGCTCGGGTAGAGCGTCGCCAGGAAGGACAGCACCAGCGAGATCGACGCGACGAAGGTCACGTCGGCCATCCGTACCTCCGAAGGCAGCTCGCTGATGAAGTACACGTCCTTCGCGAGGAACTGCACGCCGAACGTGCGTTCGATGAAGGGCACGACGATGTCGACGTTGGAGGCGAGCAGCACGCCGCCGCCGACCCCGAGCGCGGTGCCGAAGATGCCGATCAGCGCGCCCTGGATCACGAAGATCGCCATGATGCTCGACGGGGTCGACCCGAGCGTGCGCAGGATGGCGATGTCGGCGCGCTTCTCGGTGACCACCATCACCAGCGTCGACACGATGTTGAACGCGGCCACCGCGACGATCAGCGACAGGATGATGAACATCATCCGCTTCTCGATCTCGACCGCGCGGAACCACCCGGCGTTCAGCCGCGACCAGTCGGAGACGATGGCATCGGCGGTCATCCCGCGCGCGATCTCGCGTGCGATGCGCGGCGCCTGGAACATGTCGGCGATCTTCAGGCGCACGCCGGTCACCGTGGAGCCCATCCGGTAGAGCTTCTGCGCGTCTTCCATGTGCACCAGCGCCAGCCCCGAATCGAATTCGAAATGGCCTGCTTCGAAGATTCCCACCACCGTGAACTGCTTGAGCCTGGGGATGACGCCGGCGGGCGTGATCTGCCCCTGGGGCGCGATCAGCAGCACCTTGTCGCCCACGCCCACGCCCAGCGCGCGCGCCAGTTCGATCCCCAGCACCGTGGTGAAGCTGTCCGGTACCAGCGCCTCGATGGAGCCCGCCCGAAGGTAGGTCGCGAAGTCGGCCACCCGCGCCTCGCGCTCGGGCAGGATGCCGCGGATGATCGCGCCGCGAACCACCTGGTCGTTACCGAGCAGGCCCTGCGCCAGGACGTAGGGCGCGCTGCCGCGCACCGCCGGGTTTTCCTCGGCCCTGGCGGCGATCGACGGCCAGTCGGTCAATCCGCCTTCCAGGCCGGAGATCTGCACATGCGCGAGCACGCCGAGGATGCGGTCGCGCACCTCCTTCTGGAAGCCGTTCATCACCGACACGACGGTGATCAGCACCGCGATGCCCAGCGCCATGCCGAGCGTGGACACCAGCGAGATGAAGGAGATGAAGTTGTTGCTGCGTTTGGCGCGCGTGTAGCGCAGCCCGACGAACAGCTCGTAGGGGGACACGGATCGGTCGTCTGTTTCTTGTGCAGCCGTTGGGGGCGCGCGAAGTGTGCCACAACGACGGACCTGCCAAGGTCGAGGCGCGGCTGCACCAGCCAGGCCGGGTGCTAGACTGCCCGCGCGGCCATGCATCCGGCCGGCCGCCCGCCCGCTCACGCCCCGACGACACCTTGCACCTGGAACTCCTCATCCCTTCCCTGTTCTGGACGCAAGGCCAGGGCGCCGACGTCATGCGCGGCATCGCGGCGCCGACGCTGGAACGGTGGTTGTCGCGCGGACGCCCGGGTGCATCGATCCCGGGCACGGCCGACCGATGGCTGTGGCGGCGATTCACCGCGCCGGCCGCGGATGCGCCAGCCGAGGCGCCAACCGAGGCGCCGGCGCCGCAGGGCCGCGCACTGGCCGGCGCCGCGGGCACGCCGGTGCCGCTGGCGCTCCCGCTCGCGCCGGTCACCCTCGCGGTCGACGGCGGTGATCCGGGCCGCCGCTGGTGGATGCGCGCCGACCCGGTCCATTTCGTGATCGGACGGACCGGCCTGCGGCTCGCGCCACCGTCACTGCTGCAGTTGCGCGAGGAGGAAGCGGCCGCGCTGGCCACGGCAGTGCGCGCCCATTTCCCGGAGATCGCCGACGACCTGCGCGCGCCGGTGCCGGGCCGCTGGTACCTCGGCGCGGACGAGGATTTCGCACTCGAGACGACCGCGCCGGCCGATGCGATCGGCGATGACGTAGACCGTAACCTGCCGCGCGGCCCCGGGCGGCGCCGCTGGCTCGGCTTCGTGAACGAAGTGCAGATGCTCTGGTTCGACCATCCGGTCAACCAGGCGCGCGAACGGCACGGCGAACCGGTGGCATCCAGCCTGTGGCTGCACGGACCGGGGCGGATGCCCGACGCCGGCCAGCCCGGATGCGCCGGCGCATCGGGCGGCGGCGAACTGCTCGCCGGCCTGGCCGCGCTTGCCGGATGCCGCTGGCTTCCGGCCGGCGAACTGGCCGACCCCTGGCTCGGACGGACCGCCGCGGGCCGCTGGCTGCTGGTCCTCGACCCGCTCGTCGCCGATGCGCAGGCAGGCGATCCGTTCCGATGGCGCACCGCGCTGGAATGCCTCGATGCCGGATGGCTGGCACCGCTCGACCGCGCGCTGCGCGCCGGCGCCATCGCGCGCATCGACCTGCACTGGCCGGTCCACGGCAGCCTGTCGACGCTCCATGTCGCGGCAGCCGACCGCTTCCGCGTCTGGCGCAGGCAGCGCCCGCTGGCCACCTTCGCTGCCCTGCCTGCAGGGAGGACCGATGCCTGAGCTGCTCACCCGCCCGGTGCCCGACGCCGCCCGCGACGCGCTGGAACGGGCGGGTGTCTCGCCGGTGCTGGCCCGGGTGTTCGCCGCACGCGGGCTCTCCGCTGCCGAGGAACTGTCGGACGACTTCGCCCGGCTGCTGCCGCCGACGCAGCTGGCCTGCTGCGATGCCGCCGCCGCGGCGCTCGCCGACGCGATCGAGTGCGACGAACGCCTGCTGATCGTCGCCGACTACGATTGCGACGGCGCCACCGCCTGCGCGGTCGGCATGCGCGCACTGCGCGCATTCGGTGCCCGGGTCGACTTCCTCGTGCCCAACCGCTTCGAGTACGGTTACGGCCTGACCCCGCAGATCGTCGACCTCGCGCACCAGCGCCGCCCCGACTGGCTGATCACCGTGGACAACGGCATCGCCAGCGTCGACGGCGTCGAGCGCGCCCATGCACTCGGGATGCGGGTGCTGGTCACCGACCATCACCTGCCGGGCAGCCAGCTGCCCGCCGCCGAGGTCATCGTCAATCCCAACCAGCCCGGCTGCAGCTTCCCGAGCAAGCACCTGGCCGGGGTCGGCGTGATGTTCTACGTGATGCTCGCGCTGCGCGCCGAACTGCGCAGGCGCGGCCGTTTCGGCGGGGGCAACGGCCCGAACCTTGCGCACTGGCTCGACCTGGTCGCGCTCGGGACGGTGGCCGACGTGGTGCACCTCGACGCGAACAACCGCATCCTGGTGTCCCAGGGCCTCCGGCGCATCCGGGCCGGGCGCACGGTCCCGGGCATCGCCGCGCTGCTGCGGGTGGCCGGGCGCGCGGCGGACCGCTGCACCACCTACGACCTCGGTTTCGTCGCCGGCCCCCGGCTGAACGCGGCGGGCCGGCTGCAGGACATGTCGCTCGGCATCGAATGCCTGGTCACCGACGACGTCGCCCGCGCCGGCGCGATCGCGGCCGAACTGGACCGGCTCAACCGCCAGCGGCGCGAGATCGAGGCGACGATGCGCGACCAGGCGCTGGCGGCGGTGGACGTCGACGTCGGCGGCGACGGCTGGTCGATCGCCCTGTTCGACCCGGCCTGGCACCAGGGCGTGATCGGGATCGTCGCCGCCCGCCTGAAGGATCGCCTGCACCGGCCGGCCTTCTGCTTCGCACGCGGCGAAGGCGGCGTGCTCAAGGGCTCCGGACGCTCGATCGCCGGGCTCCACCTGCGCGATGCACTGGACCTGGTCGAAAAGCGGGTACCGGGACTGCTGCTCGCCTTCGGCGGACACGCGGCCGCGGCCGGACTGAGCCTGCGCGAGGCCGACCTGCCGCTGTTCACGCAGACCCTCGAGTCGGTCGCGCGCGCGCTGCTCACGCCGGCCGACCTGTCGCGGGTGATCGAGACCGATGGCAGCCTGGAAGGCGACCGCCTCGACCTCGACCTCGCACGCTCGGTGCACGAGGGCGTCTGGGGCCCGGGCTTCGCGCGGCCGGAGTTCATCGACAGCTTCGAGGTCACCGGCCAGAAGATCGTCGGCGCGGCGCATTCGAAGCTCGAACTACGCGGCTGCGGCGGCCGCTATCCGGCGATCCGGTTCAACTCGGTCGACCCGCTGCCCGGGCGGATCGAGGCGGTCTACCGGGTCGAGATGAACAGCTGGCAGGGGCTGCACAGCGTGCAGCTGGCGATCGAGCACTGGCGCGACGCCGGCGCGCCCGGCAGCCCCTGGAACTGAGCGCCGCCGCGCCACCGTCCGGCGCCGGGCCTTCCTTGCGGAGGCGGAACCCGCGGAGGCCGCTGCGGCCCGCTATAATCGACGGTTTACCGCGGGAACTCCCATGGAAGCCGAACGCCTGAATTCGCTCTCCGACAGCCTGGCCGGTTTCGGCCAGCGCACGGCCGAGCTGCGGAGGTATCTTTGACTTCGATACCAAGCTCACACGACTGAAGGAAGTCAGCCGCGACCTGGAAGACCCGGCCGTCTGGGCGGACACCAAGCGCGCGCAGGAACTCGGCCGCGAACGCAAGCAGCTCGAGGACATCGTCGGCCGGATGGAAGAGACCGAACGGATGCTCTCGGACACGCAGGAACTGTTCGAGATGGCGCGCGGCGAAGGCGACACCGGCACGCTGGAGCAGCTCGCCGGCGACATCGAGCAGATCGAGAAGGCCGTCGCCCGGATGGAGTTCGAGCGGATGTTCAGCGACCCGCTCGACCCGGCCAACTGCTTCATCGACATCCAGGCCGGCACCGGCGGCACCGAGGCGCAGGACTGGGCGCAGATGCTCGAGCGCATGTACCTGCGTTTCTGCGAGCGGCGCGAATTCAAGGTCGAGCTGCTCGAGGAATCGAGCGGCGACGTGGCCGGCATCAAGAGCGCGTCGATCAAGGTCAGCGGGCCCTATGCCTACGGCACGCTGCGCACCGAGGCGGGCGTGCACCGGCTGGTGCGTAAGTCGCCGTTCGACTCCAACGCGCGCCGGCACACCTCCTTCGCCAGCGTGTTCATCTATCCCGAGGTCGACGACTCGATCGAGGTGACGATCAACCCGGCCGACCTGCGCATCGACACCTTCCGCGCATCCGGGGCCGGCGGCCAGCACATCAACAAGACCGACTCGGCGATCCGCATCACCCACCTGCCGACCAACATCGTCGTGCAGTGCCAGAACGACCGCTCGCAGCACCGCAACCGGGCCGAGGCGATGGCCATGCTCAAGTCGCGGCTGTACGAGCTCGAGCTGCGCAAGCGCAACGAGGAGAAGCAGGCGATGGAGGAGTCGAAGACCGACATCGCCTGGGGCCACCAGATCCGCTCCTACGTGCTCGACCAGTCGCGCATCAAGGACCTGCGCACCAACCACGAGGTCGGCGACACGCAGCGCGTGCTCGACGGCGACCTCGACGACTTCATCAACGCCAGCCTGAAGCAGGGTGTGTAGACAATGACCGAGCCCACCGCCACGCCCGCGCCCGACGCGGACCACATCGTCGCCGAGCGGCGCGCCAAGCTGGCCGCGCTGCGCGCCTCGGGCACCGCCTATCCGAACGACTTCGAACGCATCCACATGGCGGGCGACCTGCAGGCCGCCCATGCCGGCGACGACAAGGCCGCGCTCGAGGCGAAGCCGGTCGAGGTGACGCTGGCCGGCCGCATCCTCCTCAAGCGGGTGATGGGCAAGGCGAGCTTCGCCAGCGTGCGCGACGGCTCGGGCATGATCCAGCTCTACGTGTCGGACGACGGCACCGGCGCGCAGGCGCACGAGGCGTTCAAGCACTACGACCTCGGCGACATCGTCGGCGCCACCGGCGTGCTGTTCCGCACGAAGACGAACGAACTCACGGTGCGCGTGACCTCGATCCGCCTGCTGACCAAGTCGCTGCGGCCCCTGCCCGAGAAGTTCCACGGGCTGACCGACCAGGAGCAGCGCTACCGCCAGCGCTACCTCGACCTGATGGTCAACGAGGACTCGCGCCGGACCTTCCTCGCGCGCTCGCGCACCGTGCAGGCGGTGCGCCAGTTCCTGCTCGACCGCGGCTACCTCGAGGTCGAGACGCCGATGATGCATCCGATCCCGGGCGGCGCGAACGCGCGGCCGTTCAGGACCCACCACAACGCGCTCGACATGGAGCTGTTCCTGCGCATCGCGCCCGAGCTGTACCTGAAGCGCCTGGTGGTCGGCGGCTTCGAGCGGGTGTTCGAGATCAACCGCAACTTCCGCAACGAAGGCATCTCGACCCGGCACAACCCCGAGTTCACGATGCTCGAGTTCTACTCGGCCTACACGCGCTACCGCGAACTGATGGCGCTCACCGAACGGATGTTCGCCGAGGTCGCGCGCACGGTCACCGGCAGCGAGAGGATAACCTACCAGGGACGCGAGATCGACTTCGGCAAGCCGTTCGCGAAGCTGACCATCCTCGAGGCGATCGCGAAGTACGCGCCGCAGTACACGCCGGCGCAGCTCGCCGACCGCGCCTGGCTCGCGGGCGAACTGGCGCGGCTGGGCGAAGCGGTGCACCCCGACGACGGGCTGGGCGGCATGCAGCTGTCGCTGTTCGATGCGACGGTGGAGACCCAGCTGTTCGAGCCGACCTTCATCATCGACTACCCGACCGAGGTCTCGCCGCTGGCGCGGCGCAACGATGCGGACGCGTCGATCACCGAACGCTTCGAGCTGTTCATCGCCGGCCGCGAGATCGCCAACGGCTTCTCGGAGCTGAACGATCCCGACGAGCAGGCCGCGGTGTTCCGGCAGCAGGCGAGCCGTAAGGAGTCCGGCGATGCCGAGGCGATGCACTACGACGCCGACTACGTGCGCGCGCTCGAGTACGGGCTGCCGCCCTGCGGCGGCGAAGGCATCGGCATCGACCGGCTGGTGATGCTGCTCACCGACAGCAGCACGATCCGCGACGTGATCCTGTTCCCGCAGATGCGCCGCGAGGACTGAGCACGCCGCTGCCCGCCCGCTGGCTGCCGGCTACGCGGCCACCTCGGTGTCGAAGCCGAGGTCCCAGCGGTACGGCTGGTCCGTGCCTTCGATGTCGGTCGCACCGGCGCGGCGCACCCGGCCGAGCAGCCGCGCGCCCGCCCGCGCCTCCCCGGCCAGCTCGATGCCCCCGTCCTTCACCCAGTCGCGGTGCTGGCGGTTGAACGCGACCGAAGGCCCGCCCATGTTCGCGAACAGCACGGAGTAGCGCACCAGGTTGTCGAAGCCGGCCTTACCCGGCCCCTTCAGCCGCAGTTCCAGCACGAGGAAGGGCGCGGTGGAGGCCGCCATCGACTGCGCGACCGAGCGCGACCGCTTCATCTCGGCCACCAGGGCGGCCGAGGGCGCCTCGGGAAAGAAGCCGACGGTGGCCACCGTGCCATCGGCCGAGGCGAGCGCGATGCCGCTGCCGAACGCGTAGTCGGTGCCCAGCCAGTGCGCCGTGGCTTCGAGCCGGTCGCCGCGGCTGCACGCGGCCAGACCGGCCATGGCGCCTGCTGCCGCCGCGAGCAGGCTGCGCCGCCGCGGGTTCAACCGGCGCCGCCGGACAGGCGTTCGAGCAGCGCCGGCAGCTGCGAGACATCCGCGATCAGGTGCGCGCCCGGTTCGCGTTCGAGCTGCTCGCGCGAATGCGCTCCGCTCCATACCGCGACGTTCACACCGCAGCCGGCGTTGACGCCGGACTGGATATCGAGCACCGTATCACCGATGTTGAGCACTTCGGTCACCGAGGTGACGCCGGTGCGCTCCATCGCGCGGAAGATCATGTACGGTGCCGGCCGGCCGAGCGGCACGTCGTCGCCACAGACCAGCGCATCGGCCACGCCCGCCCTGCCCGGTCCCTTGTCCCAGCCGACCGCGGCCAGCACCAGTGCCTGCGTGTCGCGATCGAACCCGGTATTGAGCACGATGGCCACGCCACGGCTGCGCAGCCGGTCGAACACGTCCAGCGCCCCCTGCACCGGGCGCGCACCGCCGGCGCGGAAGCGCTGGTCGAGTTGCGCGCGGAACGCGTCGTAGACCGCTTCGGCATGGCGGTCGAGGTCGGCATCGCCCCGGCGCAGCCTGACCAGATGGCGGATCGCTTCGCGCTTGCCGGCGCCGCGGATCGCGTTGAGCTCCGAGGCGGTCGCGGACAGGCCTTGCGAGGCCAGTGCCGCATCGAAAGCCAGCGGAACCACGCCGGTGTCCTGGATCGTGGTCCCGGCCATGTCGAACACGGCCAGGCGTATCGGCAGCGCCGGGGCTGCCCGCGGTGGTTCACGAGTCATCGGTTTCCCTTGCCTGGTCGCGGCGTCGAGGTCGAGGCCGCGGATGGGCACGATGTTAGCGCGCGGCCACGCTTCGCATCCGGTTGGTCGCCGGATCCCAGCGCCAGCCCGAGCTGCCGTGCAGTGCCACCCCGCCCATCCAGCGCGGCGGCGCATGCAGCATCCAGTCGCCGACGCCGGCGAGCCGCTCCCGCCCGGCGCGCGTGATCAGCAGCGAATCGTTCCAGAACACGCGGCTGCCGGACCGCGGGTCCGGCATCGTCACCGGCCGCTGGTCGGGATGCGACAGCAGCGGCACCGCGCCCGAGGACAGCCGACGCAGCAGCGTCGCGAACGGCAGGTCGGCATGGAACACGACCTCCTCCGCATGGTGGCAGGCTGCGACGTACACGTCGCGCACGCGGAACACGCCGCGGTCCAGCGCTTCCAGCACCTGCCGCTCGGTCCGGGACAGGCCGCTGCCGAGCGCAGGAAACTCCTCGCGCCAGCGCCGGATCGCGGCGTCCAGCCAGGGCGTTCCCGCGTCGTCCGCCTCGAGCAGCGCATCGAGGCCGGCGCCGTCGCCGGCGGTGAACGCGCACCAGCCTGCCAGCGCGCGTGCGAGCGTGGCCGCCTCCACCCTGCGGCGCTGCTCGAACGCCGCCTGCAGCGTGCGGGCGTCGCGTATGGCGGGCTGTCCGTCCAGCGCGGCCTCGACGACGGTCGCCCGCAGGCCACCGTGGCGCGCGACCCGTGCCAGCACCTGCAGCCGCTGCAACTGGTCATGCAGGCCGGGGGCGAACCAGACGACCAGTTCGCAAGGCGAAGCGAGGCAGCGCTGCAAGCTGCGGTCACGCTCGTCCAGCGCGGACAGCGCGCGTGACTCGCCGTCCCATCCTGCGTCCGCGATGAAGGCGACACGCAGCCGCGCGAGCGCCTCGTCGTCCACGTCGTGCACCGGCCCGTCGTGCAGCACGTCGCGCCAGACGATCGACGCCGTGCCGAGCCCGGCCTGCTCGATCGCGGCGGCCGCGTGGTCGCCGTTGACCAGGTGCACGACCGCAGCCGTCGCCATCGGGATCAGGCGTCGATCGCGTGCGCCATCAGTTGTTCGAGCGTGACCACGGACAGCGCAGCGCGGTGGGTCGCCGCCAGCACCACGCGCGGCGCCATGCCCGCGTCGAGGGCCTCCTTCCAGCGCGTCACGCAAAGGCACCAGCGATCGCCGGGCTTCAGGCCGGCGAAGCCGTATGCCGGCATCGGCGTGCTCAGGTCGTTGCCGCGCCCCTTCGAGAAGGCGAGGAACTCGGCGGTCACCTGCGCGCAGACCGTGTGGCTGCCGAAGTCGTCCGCCGCGGTCTCGCAACAGCCGCTGCGGAAGTAGCCGGTCAGTGGCTGCATCGAGCAGGTGGCCAGCGGCGCGCCCAGCACGTTGAGCTGGAACGATCCGCCGCCGCCGTGTGATCCGTCCATGGTTGCCTCCGTCAGCCTGCGTTGCGCAGCACGAACGGCGTCTCCGGGACGGGGAAGCCCGCCTCGCCGAAGGACTCGCGGATCGTGCGGTTGGTGTCGAAATAGACCTGCCAGTAGTGGTCGTTGTTGCAGTACGGGCGCACGGCGAGCACCGGCCCGCTCGGGGTGAAGTCGAGGATCTCGACATCGGGCGCGGGCACCGGCAGCACGTTGGGGATCTTCGCGATCCGGTCGCGCAGCAGCGCGATCGCGGCCGCATGGTCGGCGCTCTGCGCGAGCTGCGCCTTGAGGTCGACCCGGCGGAACGCATTGGCGGAATAGTTCTGGATGCTGTCGCCGAAGATCCGGTTGTTGCCGACGATGGTGAGCACGTTGTCCGGGGTGTTGATCGCGGTCCCGAACAGGCCGATCTCCTTCACGGTGCCGGTGACGCCACCGGCGGTGACGAAGTCGCCCACCTTGAACGGCCGCAGCACGACGAGGAAGGCACCGGCCGCGAAGTTCGCGAGCAGACCGCCCCAGGCCGCGCCGATCGCGACGCCCACGCCGGCGACCAGGGCCGCGAAGGTGGTTGTCTCCACCCCGAAGTAGCCGAGGATCGCGACCACCAGGGCGATCTTCAGCACCACGGCGACGAACGATCCGATGTAGCGCAGGATGGTCGGTTCGACCTTCTGCCGCTCGAGGCCCGCGCTCAGCACGCGCACCGCCAGGTTGATCAGCCAGGTACCCACCACCCAGAACGCGATCGCCGCCGCGACCTGGAACGCGCCATGGATGAGGATCGGCTGCGCCGTCGTCCAGAATGCCCCGAGATCCATTCCCTGCCCTCGCCGTCGTTGGAGTGGCCGAATGTTGCGGGATCGGGCATCACAACTCAAGGACCCCGCCCGTGCCGGGCGCGGCCGATGGCGAACCGCGGTAGCATCGCGCCGCTGGAACACGCCCCGAAACATGCAACCGAAGGCCTGCCGATGAGCAAGAACGAAACCGCCCTCCCCGACGTCTCGGTCGCCGAACGCCTGGTCGACCTCGCACTGGCCATCGATCCCGGGGCCCTGCCGCGCGCGGTGCGCGAACAGGCCGAATCACTGCTGCTCGACGTCTCCGGGTTGTGCGTGGCCGCGCGCGACACCGACTACATCCGGGCGCTGGTCGCCTCGGTTGACGCCGGCGGTCCGGCCACCGCCATCGGGCATGCCGGACGCTTCAGCGCGGAAGATGCGGCGCTGATCAACGGCACGGCAGCCCATGGCGAGGATTTCGACGACACCTACGAGGGTGGCCCGGTGCACAGCGCGACGGTGATCGTGCCGGCCGTGCTCGCGGCGTGCGAACGCTTCGGCCGCGACGGCCGGTCCGCGCTCGCCGGCATCGTCGCCGGCACCGAGGCGCTGTGCCGGATGAGCCGGGTCGTCCCGAAGGCGATCCATCGTTCGGGTTTCCACCCGACGGCGATCCTCGGCACCATGGCAGCCACGCTGGCGGTGTCGGTCGCGCTCGGCCTCAACCGCCGCCAGGCGGTGGACGCCCTGGGCACCGCGGGCAGCATGGCCAGCGGCATCATCGAATACCTGGCCGAGGGCTCCTGGACCAAGCGCCTGCATGCCGGCTGGGCCGCCCAGTGCGGCGTGCGCGCGGCACGCATCGGGCAGCAGGGATTCTTCTCGCCGCGCACCGTGTTCGAAGGCACGCACGGGCTGTACAACGGTTTCGCCCACAGCGCGGACGGCGACTACGCGGCGCTGCTCGACGGCTTCGGCACCGACTGGACGATGCTGTCGATCACCTTCAAGCCCTACGCCACCGGCACGATGAACCAGCCGTACATCGACTGCGCGCTGCGCCTCGCGCGCCGCGCCGAGGCGGAAGGCTTCCGGGCCGAGGACGTGGTCGACGTGCTGTGCGAGACCGCCGAGGGTTATGTCCACCGCCTGTGGGAGCCGCTCGCGTCGAAGCATCGCCCGGCCACGGAGTACGGCGCGAAGTTCAGCGCGCCGTTCAACATCGCGGTCGGCTTCATCACCGGCGCGGCAGGCCTCGATGCGTTCACGCCGCGCACCGTGCGCGACGAGCGCATCCTCGCGCTGGCCTCGAAGGTGCGCTACGTGGTCGATCCCGCCAATCCCTATCCGCGCGCCTACACCGGCCATGTCCGCTTCACCCTGGCCGACGGACGCGTGGTCGAGGAGCGCCAGCCGTTCATCCGTGGCGGCGTGCACGCCCCGCTGTCGCGGGAGGAACTCGAAGCCAAGTTCCAAGGCAACACCGCCTACGGCCAGTGGGACAGGGCCGCATCGGCGCGGCTGCTCGCGGCCACGCGCGCCCTGTTCGACGGCCCGGTCGACCTCGCGGCGTTCAGGCCGGCCTGAGCCGCAGCAGTCTCAGTAGTAGACGGCGCCGTCGAACAGGCGGCGCGCGGTGCGATAGAAGGAACCGCGCAGCGCCTCCCACTGCCCGGCGCGGCACTCGACCTGCGCGCCGACGGTCAGCACCCCCGACGGCATCGCGATGCGCAGCGAATCGGTCGTCGCGGCCACCCCGGCCTTGCGCGCACGCCAGGCCACCGTGCCCTCGATCGAGGCCGCCACCGCGATGCACAGCGATGCGGTGAGCGGCAGCGCCCGGTGCGGCTGGCCGTTCGAGATCATCCGCGCGGTCAGGTCCACCGTTCCGGCGGCGAGCGCGTCGCCGGACAGCGTACGCGCGTCCAGCGACGGCGCGACGAAACCGACGAACGGCACCACGCTGCGGCTGCGCGCCTCCTCGATCGTGCGCGCGAGGCCCATCGCCACCGATGCCTGCAGGCGGATCGCCGACAGGCGCTCGAGGATCACCGCATCGGCCTCGAGATCGGCAGGCATCTCGATGCCGGTCAGGCCCAGCGAGGACGCCGCGACCAGCACGCAGGCGTTGGCCGCGTCCACCATCGATACCTCGACCGGCCCGAGGCCGGGAACATCGACGCGGTCGACCACGTTGCCGGTGGGCAGCAGCCTGCCGCTGCTGGCGCCGCCCGGCGACAGGAAGTCGAGCCGGATCGGCGCGCCGGTGCCCGCGACGCCGGGGATGGCCAGTTCGCCCGCCTCCACCGCCTGCCCGCCCTGCACCGGGAAGGTCGAGTGGATGATCTTGTCGGTGTTGGTGTTGTAGATGCGTACCGTGGCCTGGCCGTCCGCGACCTCGACCAGCCCTTCGTCCACGGCGAACGGCCCGACCGCGGAGGACATGTTGCCGCAGTTGCCGCCGTAGTCGACATGCGGGTCCTTCACCATCACCTGCGCGAACGTGTAGTCGATGTCGGCATCCGGGCGGGAGGAGCGCGACAGCACGCAGACCTTCGAGACGGAGGAAATCCCGCCGCCCATGCCGTCGAGCTGCCTGCCGTTCGGGTCCGGCGATCCCATCGCGCGCAGGAATACCGGGTCCCAGTCGCGCTGCTCGGCGGGCAGGTCGTGCCTGTGCAGCATCAGGGCCTTGCTGGTGCCGCCGCGCATGAACACGGCTGGCAGGCGATGGCGGTTCATCCTCGCTCTCCTCTCTGTACGGTTACCGGCGTCTCGAGCGCCTACAACAGCGGCAACGGACCCGAGGCACGCTGCACGGTCCAGGTCTTCTCGTCCATGTGCTGGCAGGAACCGAAGCGATACGACGGGGAGACCCCGGGCAGGGCGAAGCGGGCATCGTAGAACCACGCACACACCTGCCGCGCGTCCGCACGATACTCGACATGGCTGAGCACAGTGTAAACGCTGAAACGCCGGAACGCGCCGAATTCGGGCCGGCTCCAGGCGGTGCGCGCGAATTCCGCGCGCCCGCCGTCGTCGCCGAAGCGGAATACATGCGTCCAGTGCAGGTCGGGCGGCGGGCGATAAGCGCCGTACACCGTGGCCAGCGCGGAACGGGCCACCATCGATTCGTCCGGATCCGGCGCGGCCGCCCCGGCCGGCGCGCTGCCAGCCTGTGTCACCGCCTCGCCGGCATCGGCCGGATCGCGACCGACCTTCACCCAGGCCAGGTCGAATGCATCGCCATGGGCCACTAGTACCTGCCAGTTCCTCGGGGAGAACGGTTGCGGGAAAGCCTGCACCATCGCCTCCCCGAGCGCACGCTCCGCGGCCATCGCCGCGCCGATGGACAGCGCCTGGTCGCGCCACTGCCCGAGCAGCGCCATGTAGCCGGCGGCCATGGCGAAGGCGGCGATCGCCGACCAGCGGGCGAGCGCGGGACGGCGCCATGCGACGATCGCCGCGGCCAGCGCGAGCAGCAGCACCCAGGGGTCCACCGGGAACAGCAGCG
>JAJTHE010000063.1 GCA_021298815.1 Betaproteobacteria bacterium
CAACGTCCATCTTCATGTTTCGTGCAAGTACTCGATCTCTTCAAGCTTCCAGATCCTCTCACGTCTTCCAACGTTCAAGCATCCTTCCGCCCGACTGCATCAAGCACCCACACCTATCGGCTGTAGTTTGTTAAAGAGCGTCTGCAGGACCGGGGTTTGCGAAGCACCGTTGAAAGCGGTTTCGCGACATCGGTTCGACTCGCCTGGAGCACGATGTTGCGTGCTGCTCCGGGTGACTCGTGTGCTGCAAAGAAGCGGAATTATAGCGACTGAAATCGAGTCGTCAAGCACTTTTCATCACAAAGACACATGGAATTTCGCGGTGCACACGACACCAGTCGCATTTAAGAGACGTTGCCACCGCTGGACACCGGCTTTCAGCCCAGCCTGACACGCGCGAATCGCCGCTTGCCCACCTGCAGCAACGCGGTCGTGCCCGGCACCAGCAGGCGCGCCTTGTCCTCCATGCGCTCGCCATCCATCTTCACCGCGCCCTGCCCCATCAGGCGCATCGCCTCCGAGGTGCTCGCGACCAGACCGGCCGCCTTCAGCAGCTGGGGCATCGACAGGCCTGCAGGGCCGGCCGCGATGTCGAGTTCGGGCAGGTCGTCCGGCACCTCGTCCCTGCGGAAGCGTGCATCGAAGGCCTCGATTGCCTTCACGGCAGCGGCATCGCCATGGAAGCGGGCGACGATCTCGCGGCCGAGTTCGACCTTGACGTCGCGCGGGTTGCGCCCCGCCTCGACCTCGCGCCGCCATGTTGCGATCACCGCGGTCGACTGGAGGGACAGCAGGTCCAGGTAGCGCCACATGAGCTCGTCCGAGACCGACATCAGCTTGCCGAACATGTCGTCGGGCGCATCGGTGATGGCGATGTAGTTGCCGAGCGACTTCGACATCTTGTTCACGCCGTCCAGCCCTTCGAGCAGGGGCATGGTGAGCACCACCTGCGGTGCCTGCCCGCAGTGGCGCTGGAGTTCCCGGCCCATCAGCAGGTTGAACGTCTGGTCCGTCCCGCCGAGTTCGACGTCCGCGCGAAGGGCGACCGAGTCGTAGCCCTGCACCAGCGGATAGAGGAACTCGTGGATCGCGATCGGGAGCCCGCCCTTGTAGCGCTTGCTGAAATCGTCCCGTTCCAGCATGCGCGCGACGGTATGGGTGCCGGCGAGCCGGATCATGTCGGCCGCGCTCATCGGATCGAACCAGGTGGAATTGAAGGCCACCTCGGTCCGCGCCGCATCGAGCACCTTGAACACCTGCTGTCGGTAGGTCTCGGCGTTCGCGGCCACCTGCTCCCGGGTCAGCGGCGGCCGGGTGGTCGACTTGCCCGTCGGGTCGCCGATCATCCCGGTGAAGTCGCCGATCAGGAAGATCACGTGGTGCCCGAGTTCCTGGAACTGCCGCAGCTTGGTCAGCAGGACGGTGTGCCCCAGGTGCAGGTCCGGGGCGGTCGGATCGAAACCGGCCTTCACCCGGAGCGGGCGCCCCGCGCGCAACCGCTCCGCGAGGTCGGCCCGGGAAATGAGGTCGACCGCGCCACGCTCGATCAGCGCGAGCTGGGCTTCTGCCGGGGTGGTGATGGTCGGCACCGATCCGGCTGAAGGCGACGTGCCTGCAGCCGTTGAGGAAGCACTGCTTTTCTGCTCGATATCCACGGCAATCCGCTGGTCGACGCCGGCACCGCCGTCGGAGGCCGGGGCGTTGCCGAGTTTTCTGTTAATCTTCGAAAAAATTCAGGCGCATCAATGACTAAACTTGACGATTACCGAACGCGTCCGCCAATTCTAGCGGAAAAGGTTTTGAACTCCGGCCGCCGCCGTGCATGGGCATTGCTCGCCGCCGTGCCGCTGTTCGGTGTCGCGGCAGCGTTCGGCATCGCGCCCGATACCGAGACGCGTCCGCTCGAGCTGCGTACGGTGATCGAATCGATCCAGATCCCGGTGGCCCAGGCGCTCGACGACGGCACGTTCTTCGTGCGCGAGGAACGCGTGGCGCGTGGCGACACCGTTTCGGCCGTGCTGTCCCGGCTGGACATCCGCGACCCGGGCGCCATCGAATTCATCCGCAACGATCGCGGCATGCGTCCGCTGCACCAGCTGGCGCCCGGTCGTGCGGTGCGTGCCAAGACCGACAGCGACGGCGACCTTCACTGGCTCGAGTACACCACCGGGCAGGGCACCGTACTGCGCCTCGAGCGCGGCGAGGGCAGCCGCTTCACGGCATCCGAGCAGGCGCTCGAGCTCGAGCGGCGCATCGAGATGAAGTCCGGCGAGATCCGCAGTTCGCTGTTCGCGGCGACCGATGCCGCCAACCTGCCGGATGCGATCGCGACCCAGATGGCCGAGATGTTCTCGTCGGACATCGACTTCCATCGCGACCTGCGCCGCGGCGACACCTTCACCGTGGTGTACGAGGCGTTCTACCACCATGGCGAGCGCGTTCGCGTCGGACGCGTCGTGGCCGCGGAATTCCTCAACGGGCGCCGGGTGTTCCAGGGCGTATGGTTCGAGTCCGAACCGGGCCAGGGCGGCTACTACACCCCTGGCGGCCTGAGCCTGCGCCGTGCCTTCCTGCGGTCGCCGCTCGAGTTCAGCCGGATCAGCTCCGGCTTCAGCAACGCCCGCTACCATCCGATCCTGCAGGAAATGCGCGCGCACCGCGGCATCGACTATGCGGCACCGATCGGCACGCCGATCAAGGCAGTCGCGAACGGCACGGTCGACTTCGTCGGCCGCCAGGGTGGCTACGGTAACCTGGTGGTGCTCGCGCACGCGAACAACGTCACCACGGTCTACGGCCACATGAACAGCTTCGCGCCCTCGGTGCGCAAGGGCGCGCGGGTGAACCAGGGCGACGTGATCGGTACCGTCGGCATGACTGGCCTGGCCACCGGCCCGCACCTGCATTTCGAGTTCCGCATCTCGGGCGTGCACATGGATCCGCTGAAGGTCGCGTTGCCCGAGGCACTGCCGATCACCAACGCACTGCGACCGGCGTTCGAACTGACCACCGGGCAGTACTCCGAGAAGTTGCGCATCCTGCGCGGTTCCAACCTGGCGCGCCTCGAGTAATCCGGCAGGCGCGCGGCCCACGGACGGAGACGCGGCACCCATGGGCGGGCGGATCTTCGTCGGCCTGATGTCCGGCACCAGCATCGACGGCGTCGATGCGATCGTGGCGGATTTCACCGGGGCACGGCCGGTCGTGCTCGCCTCGCACCACCTGCCGTTCACCGCCGACCTGCGCGCCCGCCTGCTGGAGCTGGCGCGCCCGTTTCCGGGCGAACTCGATGCCGCGAGCGAAGCCGGCCTCGCGCTCGCCGAGGTCTACGCAGAGGCCTCCCTCGCCGCAATCGGCAAGGCCGGCCTCGCGCCGGCTGCCATCAGCGCGATCGGCTGCCACGGCCAGACGGTGCGCCATCGTCCCGAACGCGGCTACACGCTGCAGATCGGTGCGCCGGCCCTGCTGGCCGAACGTACCGGTATCCAGGTCGTCGCCGACTTCCGCGCCGCCGACCTCGCCGCCGGCGGCCAGGGCGCCCCGCTCGCACCCGGGTTCCATGCGGCGATCCTGGCCGATCCCGCGATACCGCGCGTCGTGCTCAACCTGGGCGGCATCGCCAACATCACGCGACTGGTGCCGGGACAACGCGTGATCGGATTCGACTGCGGACCGGCGAACATCCTGATGGATGCCTGGACGGAACGCCACCTGCAACGCCCGTTCGACCGCGACGGCCACTGGGCGCGCAGCGGTCACGTGCTCGCCCCGCTGCTGCGGCGGATGCTGGCCGAACCCTTCTTCGTCCTGCCCCCGCCCAAGAGCACCGGGCGCGACCTGTTCGACATCGACTGGCTGCAACGCCACCTCGCCGGCGACGAGGCACCGGCCGACGTGCAGGCGACCCTGCTGGCGCTCACCGCGACCACGGTGGCCGACGCGATCCGTTCCATGACCGACGTACCAGGCGTGCCCGACTTGGCGGACGTCGCTGACCGAGGGGTCGGCGCAGCGCTGGAAGTCGTCGCGTGCGGCGGTGGCGCATTCAATGGCGCCCTGATGGAAGCACTGGCCGCGCGCCTGGCCCCGGCGCGCACCCTCACCTCGGCCGACCTGGGACTCGCCCCGGAGGCGATCGAACCGCTTGCGTTCGCCTGGCTCGCCAGCGCGCGCCTGGACGGCCAGCCGGGCAACCTGCCCGACGTCACCGGCGCGTCGGGTCCCCGGGTACTGGGGGCGGTGTATCCCGCCCCTTCATGACCGCGCCCGGGCTCAGGCGGAGAACGAAGAGCCGCAGCCGCAGGTGCTGGTGGCGTTCGGGTTCTTTATCACGAACTGCGCGCCTTCCACGCCCTCGCTGTAATCGATCTCGGCGCCCTGCAGGTACTGGAAGCTCATCGGGTCGACCAGCAGCGTGACGCCGTGCTTCTCGAGCGCGGTATCGTCCTCGGCCACGGCTTCCTCGAAGGTGAACCCGTACTGGAAGCCCGAGCAGCCGCCCCCGCTGACGAACACGCGCAGCTTCAGGTCGGGATTGCCTTCCTCGTCGATCAGCTGCCTCACCTTGTTCGCGGCATTCTCGGTGAACACGAGAAGGTTGTTCATTTCGGTCACGGCATTCATCTTCGACTCCCGGGTGTTCCGGCGCCTGCGGGACTGCTGCGACGCCGAGGATTCGATTATATGCGGCCGGGCGGGCTCGGCCGCAAGGCCCGGATGCGTCCGCCCCGCGGTCCACTGCCCCGGACGCCACGTGGCCCGGCTATTCGGCGGCCGCAGGCTTGCTGAACGGCACCACCTTCTCGGAGCGCGTTTCGTCCTCGTGCAGCAGGTTTCCCTGCAGCACGGCCCCGAGGTGGATCTCGATCGTGCGATAGCTGACGTCGCCGGTGACGACCGCCTTGGGCTGCAGTTCGAGGTATTCGGCGCCGATGATCGGCCCGACCACCGTGCCGTTGACCACCACGTGCGACACCCGGATCTCGCCCTCCACCCGCGCCTTCTCGGACAGCACGACGGTGCTCGGCTTGCCGTCGACCGCCACGATGCTGCCGCGCACATGGCCGTCGATGCGCAGGCCGCCGCTGAACGTGACGTTGCCCTGGATGTCCGTGCCGGTGCCGATCAGGCAGTCGATCCGGTTCTGCGGCTTGCTGGTCGATTTTCCGAAAATCATCGTTGGGTCTCCTTGCGAGGATACGGCGGCAGGCCCGTCCCGGGCCTCAAGATCGATCGGCGCAGCGCAAGCGCGCTGGTCAGGACACCAGTGCAGTCTGCGTCGCCCGCGGTTGCGCCGCGCCGTTCTCGAATACGCGAACCTCGAGGCTGCGCAGCGTTGCATTTCCCGGGATGCGGAATGTCCCCTCGACAGGCTGGAACAGCCTGAAGCTCAGCGCCGTCCCGGACTGCGCCTCGCCGCCCGGCAGCGGCAGGGGCATCGCCACCGCCTTCCCGTCCTGGATCACGTTCGCGACCAGCCTCACCTGCCCCTGGAACTCGCGCTCGCCAGTCGCATTGTGCATGAGGGTGAGCCGGTAGCGATAGCCGTCGCCGTCGCGCTGCACCCGGAAGCGGCTGATGCTGACGCCCGGCGTCCTGCCGTTCTGCGCCAGCAGGGCCTTGAGCACCGCGGCCTCGTCGCGCGCCGAGCCGGCCTCGTCAGCCAGCGTCTTCAGCTGGCGGGTCATGTCCGCGCGCATCCCGCTCTCGATCTTCAACCGGCTGTCGCTCGCGGCGAGGTCGGCGCGCAGCCGGGCGTTCTCCTGCTCGAGCGAAGCTACCTGCTCCTGCAGGTCGGCAAGGCTTTCCTCGGTGGCCCCCCCCGCGGCGGGCTTGCCCGCGCCGAGGTTCCAGGCGAACCATGCCGCGGCCCCGATGGCACCTGCCGCTGCAGCCAGCAGCATCCAGCGCCAGTACCAGGCAAGGTGGGTCTGCACCGCCACCTTGCGCGACGAGATGCCGAAATGGCGGCGGAACTTGCGCAGCAGCATCACCGGATCCCGTGGCCGGCATGCAGGCATGCAGGCCCACCGGTCGAGTCGCGGCAATGGCCACCGATGCGATGCATGGCCGGGCTCAGGGGAGCAGCGCGATCTGGGTGAGGCCTGCGTCTTCCGGCAGGTCGAACATCAGGTTCATGTTCTGCACAGCCTGGCCGGCGGCCCCCTTCACCAGGTTGTCGATCACGGACAGGACAGTGAGCGTGTCGCCGCCCTGCGGCCGGTGCACGGCGATGCGGCAGGTGTTCGCGCCGCGTACCGAGCGCGTGTCCGGCATGCTGCCCGCGGGCATCACGTCGACGAACGGCTCGCCGCGGTAGTGGTCCTCGAACAGCTGCTGGAAATCGGCTTCCTTCGTGATCCGCGCATAGAGCGTCGAGTGGATGCCACGGATCATCGGCGTGAGGTGCGGCGTGAACACCAGCCCCACGTCGCCGCCGGCGGCCCGGCGCAGGCCCTGCACGATCTCGGGATGGTGCCGGTGCCCGGCGACGCCATAGGCCTTCAAACTGTCGGCGGCTTCCGAGAACAGCGTCGCCACTTCTGCCTTGCGACCGGCACCGGAGACGCCCGACTTGCAGTCGGCGATCAGGTGCAGCGGGTCCACCAGGCCGGCGGCGAGCAGCGGCTTGTAGCCGAGCTGCACCGAAGTGGGATAGCAGCCGGGCAGGCCGATGATGCGCGCCGTACGGATCGCATCGCGGTTGGCCTCGGGCAGGCCGTACGCTGCCTCTTCGAGCAGGTGGGGACAGGCATGCGGCATCTTGTACCAGCGCTCGAACTCGGCCGGGTCGCGCAGCCGGAAGTCGGCGGCCAGGTCGATCAGGCGCACGCCTGCCTCGAGCAGGCGCGGCGCGGCTTCCATCGCCACGCCATGCGGGGTGGCGAAGAACACCACGTCGCAATCGGTCAGCGCAGCGGAGGCCGGGTCGGAGAAGGCGATGCCGACCCGTCCGCGCAGGCTGGGAAACATCTCGGCCACCGGCATGCCGGCTTCCTTGCGCGAGGTGATCGCCTTCAGGTCGGCGTTCGGATGCGCGGCCAGCAGGCGCAGCAGTTCCACGCCCGTGTAGCCGGTGCCGCCGACGATGCCGATGCGCAACCGCCGGGGGGTGGCGGACGGATTGGCGAATGCGCCGCTCGACGCATTGCCCGGATGACTCGCTGTCGTCATGGAAAACCCTCCTGGGTAAGCCAGATGAAAAAAGCCGCCCGCAGGCGGCTCTTCCGGGTGGCCGCAACAGCGGCCACGCCCAGCGTCAGCGCTTCGAGAACTGCTTCGCGCGACGCGCCTTGTGCAGGCCGACCTTCTTCCGTTCGACTTCGCGCGCATCGCGCGTGACCAGCCCGGCCTTGCGCAGCGGCGGCTTGAGTTCCGCATCGTACTCGATCAGCGCGCGGGTGATGCCGTGGCGCACCGCGCCAGCCTGGCCAGACTCGCCGCCACCATCGACGTTCACCAGGATGTCGAAGGTGCCGATGTGGTTGGTCAGCACCAGCGGCTGCCGCACGATCATGCGGCCGGTCTCGCGCGAGAAGAACTCATCGACCGGCTTGTCGTTGACGATGAACCTGCCGGTGCCGGCGCTGATGAACACGCGGGCAACCGCGCTCTTGCGTCGGCCGGTGCCGTAGAACTGTTTGTTCGCCACGATGGTGACCCTTACTTGAGATCGATCGGTTTCGGCTGCTGCGCGGTGTGCGGATGCGCTTCGCCCTTGTAGGCCTTCAGCTTCTTGATCATCGCGCGGCCGAGCGGACCCTTGGGCAGCATGCCCTTCACCGCCTTCTCGAGTACGCGCGCCGGGTGCTTCGCCTGCAGCTTCTCGAAGGTGGTCTCGTAGATGCCGCCGGGGTACCCGCTGTGGCGATAGTACTTCTTGTCGGTGCTCTTGCTGCCGGTCACGCGCAGCTTGTCGACGTTGACGACCACGAAGTAGTCACCGGTGTCGACGTGCGGGGTGAAGATCGCCTTGTGCTTGCCGCGCAGGCGCAGGGCGAGCTGGGAGGCGAGGCGGCCGAGCGTCTTGTCGGCGGCGTCGACTACGTACCAGTCGTGCGTCGTGGTCTCGGCGCGGGCGGAAAAGGTCTTCATGCGGGTATCCTGAAATCGGTTCGGCGGCTTCCCGGCGGGCAACGTCCATGTTTCAATCGGGCCCATGGACATGGGTGTGCAGAGGAAAGCCGCGAATGATATGAGTTTCAGGCATGCGCTGTCAAATCGCCCGCCGGATCCCGGCACCGTCCGCCCGAGCCGGGCCGGGCCGGCGATCCGATGACGGTATTCCTGACGGCGGCGGTAGCCGCCCTGCTGCTGCCGCCGGTCTGCTTCGTGCTGGCCGCGCTGGCCGGACTGGCGCTGCTGGCCCGGCGGCGGCGCACCGCGGGTTCGCTGCTGGTGCTCGGCGCACTGGCCGCGCTGACGATGGCCTCGACGCCCTACGTCGCCGAGCGACTGCTGGCCTCGCTCGAGGGGCCGCCGCTGGTCCTTCCCGCGACCCCGGCGAAGGGCAGTCCACCCGGCACCCGTGCCGGGGCCGATGCGGCCGTCCTCCCGCCGGCCGCGATCGTCGTGCTCGGCGGCGGCATCGGCCGCGAAGCGCCCGAGTTCGGCACGGATACCGTGAACGCGTCCACCCTGGTGCGCCTGCGCTATGCGGCCTGGCTGCACCGGCGCACCGGGCTGCCGATCCTGGTGAGCGGCGGCAGGCCGTTCGATACCCGGCTGTCGGAGGCCGAGACGATGCGCGACGCGCTCGCCGCCGACTTCCGCGCCGCGCCTCGCTGGGTCGAAGGCGAGTCGCTGAACACCCGCGAGAACGCGGTGAATGCGCAGGCGCTGCTGGCGGCCGATTCCGTCCGGCGCATCTACCTGGTGACCCATGCCTGGCACATGCCGCGCGCGCGGCGCGCCTTCGAACAGGCCGGGCTGGAGGTCGTGCCGGCACCGACCGGATATACCTCCATCACGCCGTCGCCGGTCGCCTGGGTACCCTCCGCACAGGCCCTGCGCGACACGCACCTGGCGATGCGCGAATGGCTGGGCCGGGCGTGGTATCGACTAAACTCCGCACTCCAGGGATGAGCGCCGCGGCGCCGCCCGCCCTTGCGGAAGAGCGATGAAACTCAGGATCAAGCTGGTCGAAGGCGTCACCTTCCTCGGTGAGAGCGAATCCGGTCATTCGATCGTGATGGACGGCCCGCCCGACGGCGGCGGCCGCAACCTCGGGCCGCGGCCGATGGAGACCGTGCTGCTCGGCACCGGCGGCTGCACCGCCTACGACGTGGTGCACATCCTGCGCAAGGGCCGCCACGCCATCACCGATTGCGCGGTCGAGATCGAGGCCGAACGGGCGACCGAAGACCCGAAGGTGTTCACCCGCATCCATTTCCACTTCAAGGTCACCGGCCGCGGGCTCAAGCGCGAGGTGGTCGAGCGGGCGATCCACCTGTCGGCGGAGAAGTACTGTTCCGCGTCGATCATGCTGGCGAAGACGGCCACCATCACACACGACTTCGAACTGGTCGAGGCGTAGCGGGGCGGCCGGACCGCAGGCCCCGGTTCGCCAGGCCCTGCACCACTAGACCCAGTAGGCGCTGCCGGTCATCACCTTCGCGGTAAAGCGCATCGCGGTGGCGATCGGCAGCGGCAGCTTCGCCGCGCCGCGCGACACGGCATCGCGCGCATGGCGGATCTCGTCCAGGCGCATCTGCTCGAGGATCACCCGGCTGCGCGTGTCGTTGGCCGGCAGTTCGCCCAGGTGGCGATCGAGGTGGGCCTCGACCTGGCGTTCGGTCTCGACCACGAAGCCGAGGCTCCAGCGGTCGCCGGCGAGCCCGGCCACGGCGCCGAGGGTGAACGACCCGGCGTACCAGAGGGGATTGAGCAGGCTCTGGTGCGTGCCGAGTTCGCGCAGGCGGTCGCGGGTCCACGCGAGATGGTCGCCCTCCTCGCGCGCCGCCTGCAGCAGTGCATCGCGCTTGGCCGGGTCGCGCGCGGTCAGCGCCTGGCCGGAATACAGCGCCTGCGCGCAGACCTCGCCGGAATGGTCGACCCGCATCAGCGCGCCGGATTTCGTGCGCTCCTCGGGCACCAGGTCGGTGAGGTCCTCGCCGGCGGCCGGCGAAGGGCGCGACGGGTGGGCGACACCAGACAGGGTGCGCAGGGCACGGTCGAATTCGACGATCCAGCGGTCGGCCAGCGAGAGCATTGCGGGGCTCCTCAATCGAACAGGGCCCGCAACTGGGTACCGGGGTCTGGCGCTCGCATGAACGCTTCGCCGACCAGGAAACCGTACACGCCGCGGGCGCGCATCGCATCGACATGCGACTTCTCGAGGATACCGCTCTCGGTGACCACCAGCCGCTCGTCGCCGATCTGTCGCAGCAGGTCGAAGGTGGTGTCGAGCGAGGTGTCGAAGGTACGCAGGTCGCGGTTGTTGATGCCGATCAGCGGCGTCTTCAGCCGCAGCGCACGCTCGAGCTCGGCGGCGTCGTGCGACTCGACCAGCACCGCCATGCCGAGCGAATGCGCCAGGGCCTCGAATGCATGCAGCCGCGCATCGTCGAGCGCGGCGACGATCAGCAGGATGGCGTCGGCTCCGGCGGCGCGCGCCTCGTGCACCTGGTACTCGTCGACCATGAACTCCTTGCGCAGCACCGGCAGCGCGCAGGCCGAGCGCGCCTCGGCCATGAACGCCAGCGAGCCCTGGAAATACCTTTCGTCGGTCAGCACCGACAGGCAGGCCGCGCCGCCGCGCTCGTAGCTGCGCGCGATCTCGGCCGGCCGGAAGTCCTCGCGGATCACGCCTCGGCTCGGGCTGGCCTTCTTGATCTCGGCGATCACCGCCGCCTGCCGCGCGGCGACACGCGCGCGGATCGCGCCGGTGAAGTCGCGCGCCGGCGCAGCCGCGGCCGCGCGCGCCTTCACCTCGGCCAGCGGCAGCGCCGCGCGGGCCTGCTCGACCTCGCCCGCCTTGGTCTGCAGGATGCGCGCGAGGATGTCGGGGATGTCCGGGGCGGCGCTCACGCTGCCGCCTGCCGGGTGAAGGCGACCAGCTGCGCGAGCTTCGCCTTCGCCGCGCCGGAGGCGATCACCTCGAGCGCGCGGCGCACGCCGGCATCGAGGGACGGCGCCAGGGCGGACACGTAGATCGCCGCGCCTGCATTGAGGGCGACGATGTCGCGCGGCGCGCCCGGGCGATCGTCGAGCACGCCGAGCAGCATCGCCTTCGCCGCCTCGATCGAATCGACGCGGATGCCGTCGATCGGCGATGGCGACAGCCCGAACTGCGCGGGGTTCACCCGGTACTCGGCGACCTTGCCGTCACGCAGCTCGGCGACATCGGTGTCGCCGGTGATGGTGATCTCGTCCAGTCCGTCGGAACC
>JAJTHE010000031.1 GCA_021298815.1 Betaproteobacteria bacterium
CCGGTCGTGGGTGATGGCGACGACGGTCCCGGCGTAGCCCTTGAGGAACTGCTCCAGCCAGTCGACGCTCTCGGCATCCAGGTGGTTGGTCGGCTCGTCGAGCAGCAGCATGTCGGGGCGCGACAGCAGCAGCCGGCACAGCGCGACGCGCCGCTTCTCGCCGCCGGACAGGGTGGCGATCTTCGCGTCCCAGGGTGGCAGGCGCAGTGCGTCCGCCGCGATCTCGAGCTGGTGCTCGGCGCCACCCGACCCGCCACCGCCGGCGATCAGCGCCTCGAGCGCGGCCTGCTCCTCTGCCAGCTTGTCGAAGTCGGCGTCCGGTTCGGCATAGGCCGCGTAGACCTCCTCGAGGCGCTTCTTCGCGCCCTCGAGGTCGACCAGGCCGGATTCGACCGCCTGGCGCACCGTCTGCTCGGGATCGAGCTTCGGTTCCTGCTCGAGGAAGCCGATCTTCAGCCCGGCCGCCGGCGTGGCCTCGCCCTCGATCTCCTTGTCGAGGCCGGCCATGATCTTGAGCAGCGTCGACTTGCCCGAGCCGTTCAGGCCGAGCACGCCGATCTTGGCGCCGGGAAAGAAGGACAGCGAGATGTTCTTGAGGATCTCGCGCTTGGGCGGGACGATCTTGCCCACCCCATGCATCGTGTAGACGTACTGAGCCATTGCATCGCAGCCGTGAATGTGGACGACCGCGATTGTCCCACGATACGCGGCGGGCGACGAAACCCGCGGCCGGTGCCGCGGGAGGTGCCCCGGGCCGGCGCCGGCCCGGGCCCGGGTCCTGGGTCAGCCGGTGTGCTTGCCCACCGCCCATCCCTTGTCCGCCAGGTGCTTCCCGCCCACCTCGAGCGGCTCTTCCTCGAGCGGCGTGGCCATCGAGTCGTTCCACCGGTTCATGAAGCCGAACAGCGACACGGTGGCCGCGATCTCGACGATCTGGCCCTCGGTCCAGTGCTGCTTCATCCGGTCCATCAGTTCGTCGGTGACGTCGTTCGGCTGCGACGCCGCCGCGATCGCGAAGTCGAGCGCGACCCGCTCGGCCTCGCTGTACAGCGGGCTGCTGCGGAATTCCCAGATCGCGTCGAACTTCGCTTCATCGATCCCGAGCCGGAGCGCCGCCCCGGCAGTGTGGGCCATTCAATAGTTGCAGCCGTGTGCCTTGCTGGCCATGTACGAGACCAGCCGCTTGAACGACACCGGCACCTCGCCATCGGGCGCCCAGATCGACGAGGCCAGCGCGGCCAGCGCCTTCAGGATCTCCGGCTTGCGCTGCAGGATCAGCGCGCTGTTGGGCACGAAGCCGAGCGCCTTGCGGTAGCGATCGAACGATTCCTCGAGGCCGGGGACCGAGCCCATCGGCAGGGGGGCGACACGTGACATGGCTGTTCTCCTTTCGGTGATCGGGACTACGACTTCGTGACCTTGTCCTGCACGCGCTGGTCGAAGCGCTCGACATTGACCACCACCCGGTCGTGCAGGCCGTCGCCGACGAGTTCGCGCTCGTCGCGCGCCTCGACCCGGAAGGTGATCAGCCGGCCCTCGACCTTGACCACCTCGGCGGTGGCCACCACCTTCATGCCGATCGGCGTCGCCGCCACATGGCGGATCTCGAGCCGGGTGCCCAGGCTCTGGTGCCCGGCCGGCAGGAAGTGCTCCGCCGCCTGCAGCGCCGCTGCTTCCATCAGGTTGACCAGCACCGGCGTGGCGAGCACCTCGACCTTGCCACTGCCGACGTGCGGCGCGGTATGCTCGTGGGCGACGGTGACCTCGTGCCGCCCCTGGCTTCCGACAGGGACCTTCAGTTCGAATGCCAAGTGGGATGCTCCCTGTGCCGCGGCGCCGGTCGCGCTAGGCCGGCCACCGTATTGATCGAAGCCGCATGTTATCCGAAGCCCGAGGAAAAGCTGCATGACGATCCTGCTGCAACCGCATGTCAAGGACCTCGGCGGCTTCAGCGTGCGCCGCCTGCTGCCGGCGCAGGCGCTGCGCACGATCGGCCCGTTCGTGTTCTTCGACCACATCGGCCCCGCGGTGTTCGCGCCGGGCGACGGCATCGACGTGCGCCCGCATCCGCACATCGGGCTGTCAACCGTCACCTACCTGTTCGACGGCGCGCTGATGCACCGGGACAGCCTGGGCTTCGTGCAGCGCATCGAGCCGGGCGACGTGAACTGGATGACCGCCGGCCGCGGCATCGTCCACTCCGAACGCAGCGATGCCACCGACCGCGCGAACGGCCACCGGCTGCACGGCATCCAGACCTGGATCGCGCTGCCGCGTGCCGCGGAGCGCACCGATCCGTCCTTCCTGCACGTGCCGCGCGATCGGCTGCCGCTGGTCGACGCCCCGGGCGTGCAGTTGCGCCTGATCGTCGGCGAGGCGCTGGGCGAGCGGACGCCGGTACCCGTGTCCTCGCCGATGTTCTACCTCGCGGCGACCTTCGAGCCGGGCAGCACGTTCACCCTGCCGGCCGAACTCGGCGAGCGCGGCGTCTACCTGGTCGAGGGCAGCCTCGACCTCGACGGCGAGGCGCTGCCGCCGCAGCATGTGGGCGTGCCGGCGGCCGGACAGCCCGCACGGCTCGCATCCTCCACCGGGGCGGTCGCGATGCTGTTCGGCGGCGTCCCCCTCGATGGCGAACGCTTCATGTGGTGGAACTTCGTCGCCAGCTCGCGCGAGCTGATCGAGGACGCCGGGGGCCGCTGGCATCGCCAGCAGATGGGCCAGGTGCCCGGCGAGACGGAATTCATTCCGTTGCCGGAGAAATGAGGTGCCCGTGAACGACATGCCCACCGCCGGGACCTCCGGCGCCACCCGTACCACCGGCACAAACGGCCCCGCCGGGACCGACGCGGGCGCGGGCGCGGGCGCCGGCGCCGGCGCAGGTGCGTCGCCCCTGGCCGACGCCCCGAGGCTGACGCCGAAGGCTATCGTGCGCCACCTCGACCTCGAGGTGATCGGCCAGGACGACGCCAAGAAGACGCTCGCCGTGGCGATCTACTCGCACCAGCGCAAGCTCGAGGCTGCGCGCATGCGCGGGGTGCCGCTGGCGAAGAGCAACATCCTGCTGATCGGGCCCTCGGGCACCGGCAAGACCCTGATGTGCGAGTCGCTCGCCCGCTTCCTCGGCCTGCCGTTCGTGACCGCGGATGCCACCGCGCTGGCACAGACCCGCTACGTGAACGACGAGATCGAGGCGATCCTGCAGCGCCTGCTCGACCATGCCGACGGCGACCTCGCCGCCGCGCAGCGCGGCATCGTGTTCATCGACGAGATCGACAAGCTGAAGGCGCGCGACGGGCAACCAGCCGCGGTGTCCGGGGAATCCGTGCAGCATGCGCTGCTGCGGGTAATGGAAGGTTCGCTGGTGCGCCTGCGCGGCGACGACGGACAGGCGCCTGCGCGCTACATCGACACCTCCGGCATCCTGTTCATCTGCGGCGGTGCGTTCGTCGGCCTGGACGAGATCATGGCGCGCAACCAGAGCTACGGCTTCATCTCGACCTCGGGCGCGGACGACCGCACGATCCTCGACCGCCTGAACGCTCGGGTGAAGCCCACCGACCTCGTGCTGTTCGGGCTGATCCCGGAATTCACCGGCCGCCTGCCGGTGATCGCCCGGCTGCACGACCTCGACCGCGCGGCGCTGGTGCGCATCATGACCGAGCCGCGCAACTCGCTGTACCGCCAGTGCCAGGCGGTGTTCGAGGCCGAGGGCGTGAAACTGGTCATCGAGCCGCGGGTGTTCGAGGAGATCGCCGACCTCGCGCTCGAGTACCGCACCGGCGCCCGCAGTCTGCGCGGCATCTTCGAGGAACTGGTGACGCCGATCCTCTACGTCGTGCCTGACCAGCCGGAGATCCGCAGGGTGGCGATCACCTCGCTGTTCGCCGGCCCGACGGTCACGCGCTAGCCGCCAGCCGTGAAGCTTCACGGCTGGCGACCCTCCGGCGCGAACAGTCCCTGCGCGCCGCGCAGCCGCACCCGTGCCTCCGCCAGCCCCGACACCAGGTCGACCCGGACCAGCCGCTGCTCGTGGTGAACCCGAGTCGCGTCCAGCCATTCGAGGATGGTCGCACGCCCGAAGCGGTAGGCATCCTCGGCCATGGTCTGCAGCATCGGCAAGCGGCCGGCGGCATCGGTCTCGAACCGCTGCAGCGCCTCGGTCCGGCGCTGCACCACTGCCCGGTAGCGCTCCACGCCAGCGTCGACCTGTGCCTCGGCCAGCACGCGCCGCAACCCGGCGGCGCGCGCCTCGGACCGCGCCTCCTCCAGCGGACCGCGCCGGGTGTCGAAGATCGGCAGCTCGACCGACAGGCCGAGGAAGTTCGCGCCGCCGTAGGGATCGCGCGTCCACATGCGGCCGATGCCCAGCGAAGGCACCGGGATGCGGTCGCGGCGTGCCACCTCGATCACCGCGATCGCGGCCGCCTCCTCGCGTGCCGCCGCGACCACCGACGGATGCAGGGTGCCCGGCGGCGCGGCGGCGGCCGGCAGTCCGGCCTCGGCGAGCGGCGACAGCGCACCGGTCGCCTTCGGTGCCCAGCCCGGCACGCCGAGCAGTACCGCCAGCGCACCGGTGGCATCGGCACGATCGCCCTCCTGCTCGGCCAGGCGGGCCTGCAGCGCGGCGCGCTCGACGTCCACCCGGGCGAGGTCGTAGCGGCTGGCGAGCCCGCTCGATTCGCGCGCGGCGACGATGTCCCGGATGCGCCCGATGCGCACGATCGCATCGGCGATCGCATCCATGCGCGCCTGCACCGCGAGGATGGCCATGAAGGCCACCGCGGCCTCCTCCGCCAGCTGGTTCTCGCTCACTCGCACCTGGGCACGCGCAGCATCGATGAACCGCTCCGCCGCCTCGATGCGGGCGCGGCGCTGACCACCGACCAGCAGCGGGAACTCGATCGAGGTGTCGGTCTGATAGCGGCCGTCGAACATCGTCGCGGCGCCGCCAGCCGGCCGCGTACGGCCGACCGCGATCCTCGGGTTGGGCAATGCGCCCGCCGAGATGCGCCGGGCTTCGGCCGCCGCGATCGCCTCGCGTTCGACCTGCAGGCGCGGACTCGCCTCGCGCGCGAGGCGCAGCACCGCGCCGAGATCCACCTCGGAAGGCAGCGCCGACGCGGCCGGCGGGGACGATGGCGGCGATGGCGCAGCCGGGGACGTCGAAGGCAGCGCCGGCGTCCCCGGCGTCGCCATCGGCAGCGGACCGGCCTCGACCGCGGCAGCCCGGGCCTGGAGCGGGACCAGCACCGGCATCAGCATCGGCACCAGCATCGGCACCAGCAGCCACCCCGGCACGCGCCGCGACGGCCGACGGCCCGTGCCCGTGGAACGCGGTGCACCGATCATGCGTCCTCCTCTTCCGGCGTCATCAGTTTCTTCGGCGTGAGCATGCGGTAGACCACCGGCAGCACGAACAGCGACACCAGCAGCGTGGTGGCCATGCCGCCCACCACCACCAGCGCGAACGGCCGCTGCGTCTCCGAGCCGACGCCGGTGGCGAGCGCCATCGGCATCAGGCCGAACATCGCCAGCATCGAGGCCATCAGCACCGGGCGCAGCCGCTCGGCACACCCCTCGATCAGCGCGGAGTCGAGCGCCTCGCCCGACCGGCGCCTCGTCTCGGTGGCACCGAGCAGCAGCAGGCCCATCAGCGACACCTGGCCGAGCAGGGTGATGAAGCCGATCGCCGCGCTGACCGACAGCGGCACGTCGGCCAGCAGCAGCGCGAACGCGCCGCCGCTCTGCGCGAACGGCACGGTGAGCAGGATCGCCAGCACCGTGCGCCCGCTGTTCATCGCCGCATAGAGCAGCGCCAGCACCAGCAGCACCGCCACCGGCACCACCAGCTTGAGCCGCGCCGTCGCCCGCTGCTGGTTCTCGAACTCGCCGCCCCAGACGAAGCGGTGTCCCTCGGGCGGCTTCACCTTCTCGCGAACCACGCGGATCGCCTCCTTCACCGTGGAGCCGATGTCGCGGTCCTCGATGTTGAACTTGAGGGCGAGGAAACGGGTGTTGCCCTCGCGGTTTATCTTGGCCAGGCCGGTGGTCGAGGTGATCGACGCCAGCTGGGACAGCGGGATGCGCGCACCATCCGCGCCGTTGAGGGTGATCGCCCCGATGGTGTCCGCATCGTCGCGCGCGCCGATCGGCAGGATCACCCGCACCGGCACCACGCGCTCGCCCTCCCAGAAACGGGTCACCACCTTGCCGGCCAGCGCGGTCTCGATCGCGTACTGCGCGTCGGCCACCTCGATGCCGGCCCGGGCCAGCGCCGGCCGGTCGAGCTGGATCTGCAGCTGCGGCGTGGTCGCGTCGCGGAACAGGTCGAGCTCGACCACGCCTTCGACCTTGCGCAGCACCGCGATCGCCTCGACCAGCGAGGCGCGCATCGCCGCGAGGTCCTCGCCGAAGATCTTCAGCACAACCTTGCCGCGCACGCCGCTCACCGCCTCTTCGACGTTGTCCTTGATCGGCTGCGAGAAGTTGTAGCGCACGCCGGGTATCTCGGCGAGCGATGCGCGCATCTCCCGGGTCAGCACGGTCTTGTCGATGCCCTTGCGCCACTGCTCGCGCGGGTGCAGCCGCACGTAGGTCTCGGACGCGTTGACGCCTTCGTTGTCGGTGCCGTCCTCGGGACGGCCCTGCGCGGACAGGGTCTCGCGCACCTCCGGGAACTTCATGATCCGGCTGCGCACCTCCGACAGGATCTCCTGGCCGCGCTGCAGCGACACGCTCGCCGGCATCTCCACGAACACCGTGAAGTCGCCTTCGTCCAGTTCGGGCAGGAACTCGGTGCCCACGCCCTTGCCGGCGAGCACGCCACCGCCGAGCAGCACCAGTGCGAACACCAGCGCGGGCCAGCGCCGCCGAAGCAGCCAGCCGAGCAGGCGCCGGTAGCCTTCGGCCATCCGGATCTGCCATTGCGGCTCGAGCTTGTCGGCGTCCGACGGCCGGAAGGCGAACGCGCACAGCGCCGGCACCACGGTCAGCGCGAACACCAGCGCCCCGAGCAGCGCGAACGCATAGGTGAGCGCGAGCGGCCGGAAGATGCGGCCTTCCACCGATTGCAGCGTGAACACCGGCAACAGCGCGACGATGATGATCAGCATCGCATAGAGCGTCGGCTTGCCCACGTCGATCGCCGACTGGATCACCACGCGGATCACGTCGCGCCGGTCCTTCGGACGCTGGTGGCGCAGTGCATGCTGCACGTTCTCGACCAGCACCACCGCGCCGTCGACCAGGATGCCGAAGTCGATCGCCCCCATCGAGATCAGGTTGGCCGGCAGGCCGAGCGCATGCAGGCCGAGGAAGGCAGACAGCAGGGACAGCGGGATCACCAGCGCGACGATCGCGGAACCGTACACGCTGCGCAGGAACAGCCAGACGATGGCCACCACCAGCAGGAACCCGTGCAGCAGGTTGTCGTTGACGGTGGCCAGCGTCTTGCCGATCAGCGTGCTGCGGTCGTAGGTCGGCTCGACCTTCATGCCCGCCGGCAGGATCTCCTCGTTCAGCTGGCGCACCTTCTCGTGGATGCCGTCGAGCACCAGCGAGGGATTCTCCCCGCGCCGCATCAGCACGGTGCCGATCACCACGTCGGTGCGGTCGTTCCAGCCGACGCTGCCGCGGCGCGGCGTGTGCGACTGCTTCACGTCGGCGACGTCGCCCACGGTGATCGCCGAGCCGCCCCGGCTGCGCAGCACGATGGTCTTGATGTCCTCCGCGCTCTCCAGGAAGCCGAGGCTGCGGATGGTCAGTTCCTGCTCGCCGCGGCGCAGGAAGCCGCCGCCGACGTTGCTGCTGGAGCGGGCCAGCGCCTCGTCGAGTTCCACCAGCGTGATCCCGGCCGCATGCAGCCGCGCCGGATCGGGCTCGACATGCACCTCCTTCAGGTAGCCGCCGAACGACACCAGGTCGGCCACGCCCTGCACCTGGCGGAGCACGCGCGTGACGGTGTACTCGAGCTCCGACCGCAGTTCGTACAGGTCGTGGCGGTCGCTGCTCAGCCGGAACTGATACACGCTGCCCAGCGGCGTGGCCTCGGCCGAGAGCTTGGGCTGCACCTGGTCGGGCAGGTCGACCTGGGTCAGCCGCTGCGCCACCAGCAGCCGTGCGTTGAACGGATCGGCCCCGTCGCGGAAGGTCAGCGTGACCAGCGACAGCCCGAACAGGCTCTGCGAGCGGATCAGCGTCATCCCCGGCGTGCCGTTCAGCACGCGCTCGACAGGCACCGTGATCAGCCGCTCGATCTCCGGCGCGGCATAGCCGGACATCTGCGTGATCACCGTCACCTGCGCATTGGTGACGTCGGGGAACGCCTCGATCGGCGTGTCGAGGTAGGCACGGATGCCGAACGCGGCCACCACCGCGGTGAAGAACACGGCGGCGATGCGCCGGTGGACGCAGGCCTCGATCAGGAACTTCAGCATGGCGGCCTCAGAGGAGCAGTTCGGCTTCGCCGTCGAGCAGGAGAGCGCCCTTGACGACGATCCGGTCTCCCGCTGCCACGCCTTCGAGGATCGCCACCCGGCCACCGGACGATCGGCCGGTGCGCACTTCACGCGCCTCGAACCTGCCGTCCGGCCGCTGCAGGTAGACCACCCGCCGGTGGCCGTCCTTGATCAGCACCGCCGAGACCGGCACCGACAGGCCGTCGCGCGAGCCGGCGAAGCGGACTTCGGTCAGCATGCCGGGCGTGAGGCCCGCGGGCGGTGCCTTCAGCGCGATGTAGACCGGCAGCCGCCGGCTGGCAGCATCGACTGCCGAGCCGACGCCGTCGACCGTCCCGTCGAGGGTGGCATCGATGGCCGGCACCCGCACCCGCACCTGCTGCCCCGGCGCGATGCGCGCCACGTCGGGCTCGGGCACGTCGGCGACCACCCAGACCCGCCCCGGATCGGCCACTTCCACCAGCGGCTCGCCACCGGGTTCGGCGATCGCACCGGCGCTGGCGCGCACCGAGACCACCACCCCCGCCGCCGGCGCGCGCAGGATCACCTCGCCGCCCTGCCCGCCGCCGGCGAAGGCGATCGCGCGGCGCGTGCGTTCGAGTTCGGCGCGGGCCTCGCGCGCGCGGGCCTCCGCCTCGACCCGCTCGACTTCAAGACCGACCCCGCGCGCCATCATCTCGGTCTGCCGGCGCAGCTGGTCCTCGGCGGCGCTGGCGCGCGCCGTCGCCTGCTCGAGCTGGGCGCGCGCGGCCGATGCGTCGGCGCTCTGCAGCACCACCAGCGGCGTGCCGGCCTTCACGCGCTCGCCGGGCCGGACCGACACCGAGGTGATGCGTCCGGAGAACGGCGCACCCAGGCTGGACAGCGCCTGCGGCCGGTAGGCGACCCGTCCGGGGGCGGCTGCCGACGGTGCGTCGCCGCCACCCCCGACCTCCTCGATCTTCAGGAAGCCGATCTGTTCGGGGGTGAGCGCGGTCGCCTGCCGATCGCGCACCGGTGCGGGAATCTTGGCGACCGGCGCCTCGCTGCAGCCGGCCACGAGCAGGATCGCGGCAAGGGTCGCCGCGCGGGTTGCTCTGCGGCTGTGGATCGACGACATCGTTCTATGGGGTCCGGGCAAGACCTGGCACGCGGCCAGGGACGGCAATCAGATGGGATGGCGCAACGTATACAGGCCGCGCCTTTCGCGAAGCTTGCACGGCCTTCAGACGGAAAACCGGGCACTGCCCGCCCTACCTCGACCCACGCGCCGGCCCCTGCGCCGGCCCTCAGGAACCGGACGGACGTTCGAGGTCCGCGACCTCTCCGACGGTGACCGGAAGCACCGGCGCACGCACCCGGAAGCACCCGACCTCCGACGGCGTCCGATGCTGGGTCGCTGCGATCAGTTCGGTCACGGTCAGTCCGCACATCCGGCCCTGGCAGGGTCCCATGCCGCAGCGGCTGAACGCCTTCATCTGGTTGGGACCGGGCACGCCGGTCAGCGCCAGCTGGCGCACCTCCCCGGCCGTCACTTCCTCGCAGCGGCAGACGATCGTGTCGTCGTCGGCAGGCACCCGCATCGCCGACGGCGGCTGGTACAGCCGGTCGAGGAACGGGCGCACGCTCCAGTGCGCCTTCAGCGCGCGCCGCGCGAGCCAGGCGCGGCGGTCGCGCTCGGCGGTATCGATGCGCCGCTGCTGCCAGGCGATCGACAGCCCGGACAGTTCTCCGGCAAACAGCGCCGCCTCGGCGCCACCGATGCCGGCGCTGTCCCCGGCCACCAGCACCCCGGCCAGCGTCGTGTTGCCCCAGGTGTCGACGGCTGGCCGGAAGCAGCGCTGGGCCGCATCCCAGTAATGCTCGAGGCCGAGCGACTGCCACAGGTTCGCATTGGGCACCACGCCCTGGTGCAGCAGCACGGTCTGCGCGGCAATCCGGTGCTCGCGGCCGCCGCTGCGGAACGCGACGGCCTCGGCCCGGGCAGTGCCCTCGATGCGCAGTTCGGTGGCGGCTGCGAAACGCGCAACCCCGGAGCGGCGCAGCGCGCCGATCAGCGACAACCCCTTGGACAGGTAGCCGGGCGCCAGCAGCGCCGGCCAGAGCCGCGCCGCCGCACGCAGGTAGTTGCCCGACGGCACCGTGCCCACCACCGCCGCGGGTTTCACGCCGGCGCGCAGCAGCTGCACCGCCAGCAGCAGCACCAGCGGCCCCGACCCGACCAGCACCACCGGCGAGCCCGGGACCATCGCCGCCGTCTTCAGCATCACCTGGGCTGCACCGCAGGTGAGCACGCCGGGCAGAGTCCAGCCCGGCACCGGCACTGGCCGTTCGTAGGCGCCGGTCGCCACCAGCACGTGGCGCGCCGCAACATGGTGTGCGCCGCGCGCATCGGTGTAAAACAGGTGGCGGTCGGCGCCAGTGCGCCGGCGCTCGACATGCACCGCCTCGTCGTCCGGGCCGGTATCGAGCGCGCTGCCGCTGGGCAGCACGAACGCGCCAGGCGGATCGGGGTCCCGGGCCTGCGCGGCGACCGGCGTGGCGACCTCGACCTGCCAGACGCGAGCCCCGGGCCGGAAGTCGGCGCCGCAGGCGCGGAAGCGCTGTGCGAAAGAGAAGCCGTCCGCATACTCGGAACCGAACACGAAGAGATCCTGCGGTCGGCGCGTGGTGACCGACTCGATGTTGCGCCAGACCTGGCCGCCGGGCGTCGGCTGCTCGTCCAGCACCACGGTGCGCAGCCGGTTGCGCCGCGCTTCCAGCGCCGCGGCCATGCCGGCCGGCCCGGCACCGACGATCGCCAGGTCGAAACGCTCGACCGTCATCGCGCAGGCTCCAGGCCGACGCGCCGATGCCCGTCCTGGCAGCGCACGTCCATCCCGGGTTCGGCGACCACCATGCAGGCCTGCCGGTTGGGCACGCCATCGATCTCGACCAGGCAGTCGAAGCAGATACCCATCATGCAATAGGGTGCGCGCGCGCTGCCGGAGCGCGCGGTCAGGCGGGCGATCGACCCGCGCTGAAGCAGGGCTGCGGCCACCGTCGCGCCGGAGGGCACGGTGCAGGGCTCGCCGTCGACCGCCAGCGTGACCTCGGGCCGCGGCGCCTCGGCGCCGTCGTCACGCAGGCTGCGGAACATTCGCCTCCTTCCCCGCCGTGGCCGGCGACGCTGCCGCCCCGGCCGCCTGCGCCGGGCCCGCGAAGCGGGCGGCCGAGCAGTGCGCATACTGCGACGGCAGGCTACCGCGGGAGATCGCCGCAGCCACGCCGTGCACATGCACCGCCGCCAGCGTGACGCCGCTGTGGCAGGACACCACCCAGGCGCCGGGGCATGACGCGCTCGCCTCGTACACCGGCAGGCCGTCGGGCGTCATCACCCGCAGCGCCGCCCAGCTGCGCACGATGCGCAGCCCGCCGATCGCGGGAAAGGTGTCCACCGCACGCCGTGCGATCGCGCCCGCGTTGCCGATGGTGACGCGGTCGTCGAAGCCCGCCTCTTCCTGCGACGAGCCGAGCAGCAGCCCGCCCTCGTCGGTCTGCCGGATGTCCGCGGTCGGGAACGGCAGCAGGGGCCGCACCTTCTCGGTGACCAGCACCTGGCCGCGCACCGGCCGCACCGGACAGTCGACCCCGACCATCGGTGCCAGCAGCCGGTTGCCCAGGCCGGCGGCGAGCACCACCTGCGGCGTCCAGGCAGTGCCCCATGCCGTGCGGACCTCGAAGCCGTCGCCGCCGACCACCGGATCGATCGCCTCCACCGGCGAGCCGAAGCGATGGGTGGTGCCCAGGGCGATCGCGGACTCGTACAGTGCGCGCAGCAGGCGCAGCGGGTTCACGTCGCCATCGTAGGGCGTGTAGGACGCTCCGACCACCTTGCGCCCCAGCGCCGGTGCCCCGGACAGCCTGCGTTCCAGGCTGCCACGCTCCAGCATCTCGAACTCGAAGCCGTGGTCGCCGGCCTCGGCCTGGATGCGTCGCATCAAGCGGGTGCGCGCATCGAAGGCCGCAGCGTCGAGGCAGAACGAGAAGCCCCCCGGCTGCCGCAGGCCGACGTCGATGCCCGACGCCTCGCGCAGTCCGCGTGCCAGGTCGTCCCACTGCAGCGCCGACTCGCGCGTGAGGCGGTGGTAGGCCGGCACGCCCGCCCCCTTGTCCTGCACCCACACCTGGCCGAAGTTGCCGCGCGCCGCGCGCAGCGCGAGGTCGCCCTCGTCGTGCACGACCACGCGCCGGCCCAGCCGGGCGAGCCCGTAGGCGATCGACCAGCCGACCAGGCCGCCGCCGATGATCGCGAACTCGGGGCGCGCGCCGTACGCCGACCGGCCGGTGCTCACGGTGCGGCGCGTCCGGCGTTCAATCGACGGTCGCCCCCGTCTCGCGCACGATCCGGCTCCACAACGCGACATCGGCGGCGATGATCCGGCCGAACTGTGCCGGCGTGGTCACCAGCGGCTCGGCTCCCTGCGCCGCGAAGCGATCGACGGTCTCGCGCGAGGCCAGCAGCCGGTTGATGTCGCCGTTGATGCGCGTGACCACCGCCTCGGGCAGGCCGGCCGGTCCGAGCACGCCGAACCAGGGCGTCACGTCGAAGCCGGGGAAACCCGATTCCGCCACCGTCGGCACATCCTTCAGCAGCGCCGCGCGGCGGCCGCTGGTGACCGCGATCGCGCGCAGCGAACCGGCCTTCAGGTGTCCGATCACGGAAGGCATGCTGGTGAAGGTGAACTGCACCTGGCCCGACAGGGTGTCGGTGATCGCGCCGGCCGCACCCTTGTAGGGCACATGCGTGAACTGCACCTTGGCCGCGCTTGCCAGCATCGGTCCCAGCAGGTGGTTCACCGTGCCGTTGCCCGCGGAGCCGAACCGGACCTCCCCGGGCTTGCTGCGCGCGAGCGCGACCAGGTCGCCGACGTTCTTCACCGGCAGCGGCGCATGCACCGCCACCACGAACGGCACGCTCGCCAGCGTCGCCAGCGGCGTGAAGCTCTTCTGCGGATCCCAGGTCAATCCCTTGTACAGGCTGGGATTGATGGCATGGGTACCGACGAAGCCGAGCAGCCAGGTGTAGCCATCGGGCGAGGCCTTGGCGACCAGGTCGTTGCCGATGTTGCCGCCGGCACCGGGCCGGTTGTCGACCAGCACCTGCTGTCCCCAGGCGTCGGCGAGCTGCTGGCCTATGATGCGGGCCAGGGCGTCGGAGGCGCCACCCGGCGTCTGCGGCACCACCAGCCGGATCGAGCGGGCCGGCCAGGCCTGCGCCGAGCCGGGTGCCGGTGCCTGCGCCTGCGCCGCAGCGGGCACCAGGCAGAGCGAGGCCAGCAGCGCCGGCAGCAAGGGTTTGCAGGTATCACGATCCATCATGGTCATCTCCTCCGCCCAGCTGTCCGGTCGTCGCGCCGGTACGTTCAGCGCGGCCGGTCGCCCGCCAGGGTGATCCGGTGCATCACGCGCCGGTGTCCATGGTAGTCGTTCACCGGGTTGTGCTGCACGCAGCGGTTGTCCCAGATGGCGATCGAACCCGGCTGCCACGAAAAGCGGCAGGTGAACTCGGGTCGCACCTGGTGCGAGAACAGGAAGGCGAGCAGCGGTGCGCTCTCCTCGTCGGTCCATCCGGCGAACCGGGCGGTATGCGCGATGTTCACGTACAGCGCGCGCCGGCCGGTCTCGGGATGGGTGCGCAGCACCGGATGCTCGGCGGAATACACCTGCCGCGCATCCTCCCGTCCGCCGTCCCGGATGCGGTCCTCGCGCGTGCGGCTGACGTCGGCCTTGGCCGAACTCGACACGCCGGTCAGCGTGGCCAGCGTCGCCTGCAGCGCGGGCGACAGGGCTTCCAGCGCGCTGTACTGGCAGGCGAACAGGGTATCGCCGCCGAACGGCGGGACCTCGCGCGCGATCAGCATCGAGGCCATCGGCGGCTGCTCGAGGTAGGTGGTGTCCGAATGCCAGATGCCGCCGAAGTTGTTGCGCTCGTGTTCGAGCTTGACCACGGGCGTGATCATCGGGAAATCGTCCAGCCCCTTCACGAACGGATACTCGACCGGCTGCCCGAACCAGCCGGCGAGCCGCAGGTACTGGGCCGGGGACAGCGACTGGTCGCGGAAGAACAGCACGCCATGGTCGAGCCAGGCGCGGCGCAGTGCCGCGATGGCCTGCGCCGGCTGCTCGCGCGACAGGTCGATACCGTGGACCTCCGCCCCGAGCGCGCCGGCCACCCGGCGCAGTTCGAACCCCTCGGCTGCCATCGCCCGCCTCCTGCCTGTGCCTGTAGGCTTGCTCAGTCGACCGGGTTGCTCAGCGTGCCGATCGGCTCGATGGTGACCGCCACGGTGTCGCCGCGCTTGAGGTACCTGGGCGGGTTGAAGCCGATGCCCACGCCGGCGCAGGTGCCGGTGGCGATCAGGTCGCCCGGCTCGAGCGTCATCAGCCCCGAGATCTCCTCGATCAGCGTAGGGATGTCGAAGATCAGGTCGGACACCGGTGCGTCCTGGCGCAGTTCGCCGTTGACGCGAGTCTGCAGCTGCAGCTTCGTCACGTCGGGCACCTCGTCGGCGGTGACGATGCACGGGCCCATCGGACAGAAGCCATCGAGGCTCTTGCCCAGGAACCACTGCTTGTGCCGGTGCTGCAGCGTGCGCGCGGTGGCGTCGTTGATGATGGTGTAGCCGTACACGTGCCTGAACGCGTCGGCCTTCTTCACGTTGCGCGCGACCGATCCGATGACGACGGTGAGTTCGCCCTCGTAGTCGACCGAGTTCGTCGGGTCGTTGGCGCTGGGGATCGGATCGCCGGGGCCGGTCACCGAGTTGGGCCACTTGGTGAAGATGATCGGCACGTCCGGGATGGCGTCCTTGCCGGCGCTGGCATCGAAGCCCGACTGGTGGAACTCCTTCGCATGCTCGTGGTAGTTCTTGCCCACGCACAGGATGTTCTTCGACGGCCGCGGGATCGGCGCCAGCAGGCGCACCCGGTCGAGCGCGACCTGCCCGCGGTCGGACG
The DNA here is from genome assembly GCA_021298815.1 of Betaproteobacteria bacterium. Classification (GTDB taxonomy): domain Bacteria; phylum Pseudomonadota; class Gammaproteobacteria; order Burkholderiales; family CAIKXV01; genus CAIKXV01. The sequence continues at coordinate 15,438 of JAJTHE010000031.1, forward strand.
CCGCCGCCTTGCGCGCGGCCTCCACCGCCGCCGCGCCGGCGGCGATGAAGGCGCCCATCTCGCGCGGCAGCGACGGCGCGGCCACCGACAGGTCGGTGACCCACTTCCACCCCGCGTCGAGCACGCCGACACGGGTGCCGGCGGCATCGGAAAACGTGACCAGTTTCATCGAGGATCCTCTCTTTCGGTATTCGTGTCGGCGCGTCGGGTCAGGACGCGAAAAGTCAGGACGCGGAAAGTCAGGCCGGCGCGCGTTCGTTGGCGGCACGCGCCCACAGGTAGACCGGGATGCCGGCAAGCAGCACGCCGACCGCGATCAGGCCGTTGAGCTTCGCGTAGTTGATGCCCGACCAGAGCATGTAGGCGCAGAACGCGCAGAACAGGATCGGCACCACCGGATACAGGTGCACGGCGTACGAGTTCACCGGCCTGCCTTCGCGCGCACGGAAGATGAACAGCGCGATGCCGTTGAGCAGCATGAACGACCAGAACACCGGCGCGGTGTACTCGACCAGCACCTTGAAGCCGTCCTTCTGGATCGCGCCGAACACCACCAGCGCGAGCGCCAGCACAGTCTGCACCAGCAGGGCATTGGCCGGCGTGTTTCGGCCTTCGTTCCAGCGGCCCATGAACGAGAAGATCCGGAAGTCGCGGCCCAGCGCATAGTTCGTGCGCGCACCGGTGAAGATGGTCGCGTTCAGGGTGGTGCCGATCTCGACCAGGATCACGATCGTGATGATCACCGCGCCCACGGTGCCGGCGACCGCCTTCATCATGTCGGTGCCCACGGCGCGGCTGGCACGGATGCCGTCGATGCCCAGCACGTTCAGGTAGGCGAGGTTGAGCAGCAGGTAGATCACCGTCACCACTGCCAGGCCCATAAGGAACACGCGCACCATGTTGCGCTTGGCATCCTTCAGTTCGCCCGACAGGTAGACCGTCTCGTTCCAGCCACCGTAGGTAAGCATCACGAACACGAAGGCGAGGCCGAGCGCCGCGCCGGACGGGTCGAACGGCTTGGACAGGGTCGGCACCGGGCCGCTCGGGGTCATGGTCAGCCCGACCACGATGATCACCGCGAACGCACAGACCAGCGTCACGGTCAGCACGTTCTGCAGCAGCGTGCTCTGCTTCGTGCCGAGGTAGTTGATGAACGACAGCGCGACGATCAGGATCGCCGCCCACAATGGTTCGCTCAGCGACCCGAAGTTGGCCCAGCCGAAGCCCTCGAACGCCGACAGCCGGGTCATGTACTGCGCGAACAGGAAGCCGATCGCCGCGATGATGCCGGCCTGGATCACCGTCAGCCGCCCCCAGGCGAACAGGAAGCCGAGCCCCTTGCCGTAGGCCCGGGTCAGGAAGTTGTATTCGCCGCCGGCATCGGGATAGCGTCCGGCCAGCTCCGCATAGCAGAGCACGCCGAGCAGCGAGACGAAGCCGCCGATCACCCAGAGGGCGATGTACCAGCCGGCATCGGGCGAATTGAGCGCGACCAGCCACGGCGTGCCGAAGATGCCGACGCCGATCACCATGCCGACCATCAGCGCGGTGGCATCGAAAACCGACAGGGTCTGCCTGGGTGCTGCCGAGCCTTGCGACATGCCGTTCCTTCCGTCAGTGGGCCAGGTCGCGCGGCTGCCGCACGCCCCGGCCCGGGGTTGTGATGGTTCTAGGGGGTGGCGCGATGGTATCGCCTTCGCCGCGCCGGCAGGAATGCTGCATGCGCGCGCTCAGGGCTTCTTCGCCACGCGCACCGCGCTCCAGGGCGCGCTGGAGGGCGGCGCGTTGTCGCCGTTGACCATCCGCACCGATCCCTTGATCGTGTTGCCCGAGACCCGACCGCTGTATTCGTGGCGGATACGCAGGCCGCCCGCGTCACCGATCACCGTGAACGAGAGCTCGTCGCCGCGCAGCCGCGCATCCGTCAGCCAGAACGGGTCGTTGTCGATCTTCACCGGACCGCTGATCACCTGGAACTGCTGGCGCAGCTCGATGCTGAACTCCGGGTTGCCCTTGCCGACCGGCTGCTTCCAGGCCCATTCGCCCTCCACCCGCGCCGGCACGATCCACAGGTACACGCGCGTCCAGCCACGGTCGGCCCGGGCATCGGGCATCCACTCGGCCATGTCGAAATCGTGCGAGACGACGCGCGTGCCCGGCCGCAGCTCGGACAGGATGCGCGGACGCAGCTTCAGGTTGACCGCGGGCAGCAGGTACATGGTGAGCACCGTCGCCTTCGACAGGTCGGTCTCGAACAGGTCGCGCTGGTAGAACGCGACCCGGTCGGCCACGCCTTCCTTCTCGGCGTTGCGCAGGGACAGCTTCCAGCGCTCGCTGTTCAGTTCCACGCCGAAGCCGGTTGCACCGAACTGCTTCGCGGCGGTGATCACGATCCTGCCGTCGCCCGACCCGAGGTCGATCAGGTAGTCCTTCGGGCCGACGCCGGCCATGCGCAGCATGCGGTCGACGGTCTCGTCGCTGGTCGGCACGAACGGCACGTCCAGCGGCCGGTCCATCGACTGTGCCAGCGCCGGCAGTGCCAGCGACCCGGTGCCGGCCAGCAGCGCCTGCATCCAGCGGCGGCGTTCACGGAATCGTTCGTCAAGTCCGGCTGCTGCCATTCTGGCTGTCTCCTGGGGTACCTGTTTCATCGATCGGTGCTGTCGTGGGGTCGTGGGGTCGTGGGGTCGTGGGGTCGTGGCGGTGCGCCGCCGGTCAGCGCTGGCGCGCCGGTTGCGCGGCAGGGTCCACCCTGCGCGCGAGGGTGGGTGCCGCAGGCTCCGCGGCCTGCGCGGCGTCGGCTGCAGCGGGGCGCACTGCGGCGACGGTCCACAGGCCCACCAGTTCGCCCGCGACCGAACGCCCTTCGAACGCATGCCGCAGGCGGCCGCCTGGCCCGTCGACGATCGCGCTGAAGGCCAGCCGGTCGCCGGAGAGCGTCGCCTGCGCGAGGCGTGCGCTGGCACCGCCGATGCGCACGCTGCCCGATACTTCCTGGTGGTTCTGCCGCAGGTCGAGCCGCCAGGTCTCGCTGCGGCCCCGGTGTTCGAAGCGGCCTTCCCACAGGCCGTTGACATAGGCCGGCACGATCCACAGGTAGAGCGTGCTGAACGGCGGACCGAACGCGCGGTCGGGCACCTCGACCTTGCCGGTCGCATCGGGCTTCCATCCCCCGAGGGGGAAATCGTGCGACACGATCCGGGTCCCCGGACGCAGGCGCAGCAGGCGCGGCTGCAGTTCCACCAGCAGGCGCGGCAGCAGGTACAGGGTGACCACGGTCGCCGGCGACAGGTCGGTCTCGAACAGGTCGCGGCGTTCGAACAGCGCACGCGAGGCGACGCCCAGCCGCCGTGCCTCGTCGTTGCTCACCTGTACGAGGTCGGGGTCGAGTTCGACGCCGAGTCCGCGCGCGCCGCGGCTGCGCGCCGCCTCGATCACGACCCGGCCATCGCCGGACCCGAGGTCGATCACGAAATCCTTCTCGCCGACCTTGGCCAGCTCGAGCATCGCCTTCACCACCGGCCAGGGCGTGGGCACGTAGGGCACGCCGCCGGGAGAGGGTGTCTCGGATGCCTGGGCGCGGGCGGCATCCACCATCGCCGGCAGCGGCAGGACCCACAGGACCGCCGCGACCAGCAGGGCCGGCAGCGCGCGCAACCGCGTGCGCCGGGCGGACCGCTCCCGCGCCGCCCCCGCACCCGCACCCGCACCGCCTCGCATACTCCCCCGCATGCCCGCCATCTCGTGCCGTCCCGTCGCCGATGCATCGCTGCATGGTTGTGTCCGGCGCGCCGATCGCTGCCGTGCAACAGCGGCGAGTGTATGACGACCGACCGCAAGTCGCAAAAAGCGCCCCCCTGAACGGAAGAAGCCCGCCGAAGCGGGCTTCCCCTGTTGCCGGTGAAGCGGGATTGCGCCAGCGATCAGGCGCCCTGCTTCGCCTCGTTGCCGAGCACCGGGTAGCGCACGTTCTCGACCATCTCCTGCACCGAGCGGTCGGGGGCCGCGGTCAGCAGAGAGACGACGATCAGCGTCAGCATGCCGGCCGGCATGCCGAAGATGCCTGCCGAGATCGGCGCGATGCCGAACCACAGGTCGATCTTGTAGCCGGTCATCGCGGTGAAGAACGGATACGTGGCGACCTGGTAGTACATGCAGACCGCCAGGCCGGTCAGCATGCCCGCGATCGCACCCGCCTTGTTCGCCCGCTTCCAGAACACCCCGAGAACGAGGGCCGGGAAGAAGGCAGAGGCTGCCAGCGAGAACGCCGCCCCGACCAGGAACAGGATGTCCCCGGGGTTGAGCGAGGTCACGTAGGCCGCGATCACCGCCACCACCAGCAGCAGGCCCTTGGCCATCATCAGGCGACGCTGGGTGGACGCGTTCGGATCGATCATCTTGTAGTAGACGTCGTGCGAGAGCGCGTTGGCGATGGTCAGCAGCAGGCCGTCCGCTGTGGACAGCGCAGCCGCGAGGCCACCGGCCGCGACCAGCCCGGATATCACGTACGGCAGGCCGACGATCTCCGGGGTCGCCAGCACGATCACGTCCTGCCCGAGGGTGATCTCGGCCAGTTGCACGATGCCGTCCATGTTGACGTCGACCACCGACAGCAGCCTCGGATCGACCTTGCTCCAGGCCGCCACCCAGGCTGGCAGGTCGGCGAAACTGTCACCGACCAGCAGCGTGTAGATGTCGAACTTGGCCAGCACCGCCAGCGCCGGCGCGGTGAAGTAGAGCAGGAAGATGAAGAACAGCGACCAGAACACCGAGCGGCGCGCCTCCTTCACCGATGGCGTCGTGTAGTAGCGCATCAGGATGTGCGGAAGCGCCGCGGTACCGACCATCAGGCAGAACACCAGCGCGAGGAAGTTCAGCCGCGCCGTGTCGCGGGCCTCTTCGGTGGCGCCCGGGAACGGCGTTGCATGCGGCCTGGGCGGTGCGGCTCGTGCATTGTTCGCATTGCGCGCGGCGGTCCACGCGGTGCGCGCAGCGGCAGCGCTGGCCGGGTAACCCGCGAGCGCCTTCTCTGCGGCCGCCACCGCGTCCGCCGGGGCGTTCGACGCCTTCAGCGCCTCGACCTTCTTGACCAGATCGGCCCGGCCGGTCTCCCATGACCCCGGAAGGCCCTTGATCTGCGCGTCGAGCGCAGCCGCACGCTCGCGGAAGATGGCGCGAACCTCGAGTTCCTTCGGATCGGCGGTGAGCACCTTCTCGCGCTCGGTGACCTTCTCGAGCACCGTGCCGTAGACCACCTGCGGCACCGGGATGCCGGTGTGCTTGTAGGCCAGCATCATCACCGGGATCATGTAGGCGATGATCAGGATGATGTACTGCGCGACCTGGGTCCAGGTCACCGCCCGCATGCCGCCCAGGAACGAGCAGACCAGGATGCCGAGCAGGCCGACGAACACGCCGACGCCGAACTCGAGGCCGGTGAAGCGCGCGGTGATCAGGCCGACGCCGTAGATCTGCGCCACGACATAGACGAACGACGCGAGGATCGCGGCGAACACACCGATCGTGCGCACGATGTTGCCGCCGTAGCGCTCGCCGAGGAAGTCGGGGATGGTGAACTGGCCGAACTTGCGCAGGTAGGGCGCGAGGAACAGCGCGACCAGCACGTAGCCGCCGGTCCAGCCCATGATGAACGCCAGGCCGTCGTAGCCCTGGAGGTAGAGGCCACCGGCCATGCCGATGAACGACGCGGCCGACATCCAGTCGGAGCCCGTGGCCATGCCGTTGAACACGGCCGGCACCCGGCGTCCCGCGACGTAGTACTCGGACAGGTCGGTGGTACGGCTCATGATGCCGATGCCGGCATACAGGCCGATGGTCGCCAGCAGGAACAGGTAGCCGAGCGTCCTGTTGGGCACGCCCATGAACTCGAGCGCCGCCACGCAGAGCAGGAACACGAAGAAGCCACCCGTGTAGAAGGTGTAGTACTTCTTCAGCTGCTGGGTGAATGTCTTCTGCGAGAAGGGAACGGCGCTCATTCGTCGTCTCCTTCCGACACGCCGTACTCCTTGTCGAGCCGGTTCATGTACCAGGCGTAGTAGCCGATGATCGCCACGTAGACGATCAGCGCGCCCTGCGCCCCCATGTAGAAGCCGAGCGGGAAGCCGAGGATGACGATCTCGTTGAGCTCGCGCGCGAAGAAGCTCGCGACGAAGGTGACGACGAACCAGATGGCCAGCAGGATCGCGGTGATCCTGAGGTTCCGGCTCCAGTATTCCTCATGACGCTGCGTGAGCTGCATGTTTTCCCCCTCCTGTGAACAACGAGATGCCTGTCGCGGCTGCGCGTGCGCCCGCACCCTGCGGACGATCGTGCGTTGCCTTGCCCCTGTGGTACGCCGCGCGTCGCCCGCACGGCATGGCCCGCAAATTCCTCTGAGGCCGAAAAGCGCCCGGTGGGCGCTGCCGGCACCTGCTTCGTCCGTCTGACGCGGCGTTGCAGGGCTTGAATGTGAAACCAAGGTTAGCAGGGTACCCAGTCCAGGCAGGCGTGCCAAGCCCCTGATCGAATCTCGCCGGCCCGGAGAATGGCAAGTGACCCACCTGACACGCCATCCGCCGGCACGGACAGGTCCGGAGCGGCTGCCGCGGGGCGTCGACTCAGCCCGGCAGCGTCTCGCTGGCGATGCGCAGCACCAGGTAGACCTTGCCGATGTAGAGCAGCACCCAGGCCATGACCACCAGCGCGAAGGACGCCAGGCCGATATGCGCATCCACGACGAAGCGCGGCGTGAGCAGGCGCGTGGCCCTGCGCACGGGCGAGGTCATCACCGCCAGTACCCGGTAGAACACGTTGGTGTCCCGGGACGGACCGGCCAGCAGGGCGAGCACGCCCTGGCCGAGCAATGCGAGCCCGGCGATCTCGGCGACCGCCTTCAGCACGACCACGACGTTGTACCAGAGGGCCAGCGAGCTCACCCGCCGTCCCTCCCGGCGCCGCGGCCGCTCATCAGCTGCCGTCGACCTTGATGCCGACCTGCTTCACGATCTTCGTCCAGCGGGCGATCTCGCTGCGCACCAGCTGGTCGTGCTGCTCGGGGGTGGACCCCACCGGCTCCGCACCCTGGCTGGACAGGCGGTCGCGCACGGCCGGGTCCTGGACTGCCTTGACCAGCGCGCCGTTGATCGTCTTGACGACGGCAGCGGGCACGTTGGCCGGTGCCAGCATGCCGAACCCGGACGAGACCTCGTAGCCGGGGAATCCCTGCTCGGCGATCGTCGGCACGTCGGGCAGCGCCCGCGAACGCTTGGCGCTGGTCACGCCCAGCGGCCTCAGCTTGCCCGCCTGCACGTGCGACACGAACACCGGCATCGAGGCGGCCATCAGGATCACGTAGCCGCCGACGACATCGGTGATCGCCTGGCCGGAACCCTTGTACGGCACGTGCACGTAGCTGCCGCCGTTCATCGAACTCAGCAGTTCCATCGCGAGGTGGCCGACGGTGCCTGCGCCCGACGAGGCGTAGTTGAGCTTGCCCGGGTTCTTGCGCGCCAGCGCGGCCAGTTCGCGCACCGACTTCACCGGCAGCGACGGATGCGCGACGATCATCGTCGGCACGTCGGCAGCCACGCCCAGCATCGTGAAATCCTTGATGCTGTCGTAGGGCAGCTTCGGCAGGATCGCCGCGTTGAAGACATGGGCCGACGACACGAAACCGACGACATAGCCATCCGCCGGCGAACGCGCGAGCACCTCGGTGCCGATCGTGCTGCCGGCCCCGCCACGGTTCTCGATGACGAAGGTCTGCCCGAGCAGTTCCTGCATCCGGGTGGCCACGCCGCGCGCGATGATGTCGGTGTTCCCGCCCGGCGGGAACGGCACGATCATGCGGATCGGCTTGGCCGGGTAGGCCTGCGCGAACGCGACGTCGGGCATCGACGACAGCCCGGCCAGCGACAGCACGGACATCGACAGCACGGCGGCCGGCGCGAGACGCGCATGTGCCGTTGGCATGGGGTGTTTCATTCTGCTGATCCTCCAGTGGCGCCCGCATCCGACGGCCCGGGCGGGCTGGTCGGTGCGCAGGGAAAACGCGGTGGAATCCCGGTTCCATCCGCAGCACGGCCGTCTCCGGCCGCCCGCAGTTTACGTCACTTCACGGCAACTGCCGGGCCGAAGTTCGCAGGGCGTGCCATGCTCCGGGAAAGCACGACCTGGCCCTGCAGCAGGGCAGGATTGTCGCTGCCGACCCGCACCGTGCCGGAAGCCTCCCCGCCCCGGGTCGCCGCGAGGATCTCGTGGCGCACCTGCTTGCCGCCGATCTCGGCGTTGAAGATCACGTTCAGGTCGTTGCCGACCATCTCGGCGAACGCGAGTGTCGCCGGCCGGCCGCCGAGGGTGACGCTGCCGGTGAGCAGCTGGAAGCGCTGCTCGAGGTCGAGCTCGACCGGGAGCACCTGGCCGCCCGCGACCGGCATCTTTCCCTGCCAGCGACCGCCGCCCTGCCCGGGGACGATCCACATGTAGACGTAGGCGAGGCCGGGCGTGCCGACCTTCTTCTCGGGCACGTCGAGGGTGATGCGATCGTCGGGCAGCCAGTCCTCGAAATGGTAGTCGTGGGTGACCACGCGCGACCCGGGCCGCAGTTCGGCCAGCAGCTTGGGGCGCGCCATCATGTTGACCTCGGGCAGCAGGTACATGGTGACGACGTCGGCCTTGGTGAGGTCGGTCTTGAAGATGTCCCGCTGGAAGAACTGCACGCGGTCGGCGACGCCTGCCTGCTTCGCGGTGGCGTTCGCATGCCTGACCAGCTCGGGGTCCAGGTCGACGCCGAAGCCGCGCACGCCCATGCGCTGCGCCGCGGTGATGACGATGCGGCCATCGCCCGAGCCGAGGTCGACCAGGAAATCCTTCGCCCCGACGCGGCCCATGCGCAGCATCTCGTCGACCACCTTCTGCGGCGTCGGCACGTACGGCGACGAGTCGAAGCGGATCACCACGGCGTCGCGCGCCGCCGCCTGCGCGAACGCCGACGGCGACGGCGACAGCGCGGCGCCGGCGGCGCCGGCAGCCAGGGCCTGCAGGGCCCTGCGGCGGCCGGCGGCGGCGGCGTGAAGGGCAGGATGCGCAGCGACGGGTGCCGCGGCGCGCAGCGGGGAAACGGGTGGGCGGATGTTCATTTCGCGAGTCCGGTCGGTCGGAAATAGGCCGTGGTGCGGGCACGTTCCGCCCGCCACGGATAGGTAACCGTCTTGTAGTCGGGATCGTCGCGATGGACGACCTTGACGCTGCCTTCGATGCGATCGCCGCGCACCTTGCCGGAGAACTCCTGCCGGGTCAGTCCGACCTTGTCGAGCGTGATCTCCATCGCGAACGAGAGGTCTTCGCCGCGCAGCTTCATGTCGGTGAACACGCCGCGGCGGTCGCCGACGCGGCAGATGCCCTCGGCCAGCTGGAAGAGCTGCTCGAGCAGTGCCTCGTAGCCCTGCGGGCTCCCGGTCACCGGCAGGTCCCAGTTCCAGTAGCCCTCGACCTTCGCGGGCACGACCCACACCAGCACGCGGCCGCCCTCGGTGTCGGTGAAGTCGGGCGTCCAGCCCGGCATCTCGAAGCCGTTGGACACCAGGCGCGTGCCGGGCCGCGCCTCGGCCAGCAGCTTCGGGCGCAGCAGCCGCATCAGTTCCGGGAACAGCCACATCGTGATCACCGTCGCCTCGCTGATGTCGGCGTCGAACACGTTGCGGTGGTAGAAACGGGCGCGATCGGCGAGCCCCTGCGCACGGGCGTTCTCGGTCGCCTCGGCCACCAGCGCCGGGTTGATGTCGACCCCCCAGCCACGAACCTTCGGATTGGCCTTCAGGGCGCTGAGCACGATGCGCCCGTCCCCCGAACCGAGGTCGACGACCACGTCGTCGTCGCGCAGTTGCGCCATCTTCACCATGCGGTCGACGGTGAACTGCGGGCTGCCGACGAACAGCGAGAACCTTTCCTGCGCTCCGGCCACGCCGGGCAGCAAGGTCGTGCCGGCGAGCAGTGACAGGCAGGCGCGGCGGCGTGCGAGCGCCAGGGAGCCGGCCTGCGGCGCAACGTGCAGGCCGGGACTCGTGCTGGACTGGTTTCGTGCGGGACGCATCGGCTACTTCAGGTCGATGCCGGTCGGACGGAACCAGCCGCTCTTGGCGACACGGCGCGCGATCCACGGCAGCTCGACCGTCTTGGCCTCGGCCACGGAAACCTTCACCGTGCCCTTGATCGTTTCGCCGTTCACCTTGCCGGAGAACTCGTGCTTGGTGCGGCCGACCCCGGTCAGCGTCATGTCGAACACGAAGGACAGGTCTTCGCCGCGCAGCTTCACGTCGGTCAGGCTCTCGCGCCGGTTGCCCACGCGCGCGAAGCCCTCGGCATTCTGGAACGCCTGGTTCATGATCACGTCGTAGGTCTGGGTGGTGCCGCTCAGCGGCAGGTCCCAGGTCCAGAAGCCCGCCACGCGCGCGGGCACGATCCAGAGCATGATCGGGCTGGAGCCTTCGCGGTCGATCTGGTCGGGCTGCCAGAGCCCGAGGATGTTGTCGGTGCCGATCAGCTGGCCGTTGACGATCACGCGCGTGCCGGGGCGCGCCTCGGCGAGGATCTTCGGCTGCAGCAGCCGGGTGAGGTTGGCGAACAGCCACATGTTGATCACGTTGACCTCGCGCAGGTCGACGTCGAAGGCGTTGCGCTGGCTGAACTGCGCACGATCGGACACGCCCTGCTTGGCCGCCTCTTCCGTCGCGGTCTTGACCAGCCATTCCTGCAGGTCGACGCCCCAGCCGCGCACCTTCGGGTTGCTCTTGACCGCGGCGATGATGATCTGCCCGTTGCCGGAGCCGAGGTCGGCGACGACCTCGCCGTCCTTCAGCGCGGCGAGCTTGATCATCCGGTTCACCGCGTCCTGGCTGCTCGGCCCGAACGGCGTGGCGTACTCCTGTGCCCGTGCCGACCGGATGGATCCGAAGGCCCCGGCGACCAGCCCGGCGGCGGCGGCCCCGGCGATGAACGTGCGACGCGACTGCTGTTCCATGTGTTCTCCCTGTCCCTTCATGCGGATGTCCCGTGCCCGGCCACCCCTGGCCGGGCCTGCACTGCCTGCCTGCGCGCCGGCCCCCCGGCATGCAGGCGCGCGCCTATTTCGTCTCGACCCCCGTCGGACGGAAGTAAGCGGTCGTCGTGGTGCGCCGTGCAAGCCATGGCAGTTCCACGTTCTTGCCATCGGGCGTGGACACCTTCACCGTGCCCTTGATCTGGTCGCCGTTGACCTTGCCGGCGAAATCGTGGCGGGTGAGGCCGACCCCGTCGAGCGTCATCTCGACCGAGAACGAGAAATCCTCGCCGCGCAGCCTGACATTCTGCAGGATGCCTCGCCGGTTGCCCGCGCGGGTCACGCCTTCGGCCATCTGGAAGCGCTGCTCGAGGATCGCATCATGGGTGAACGGGATGCCGTTGATCGTGCTCTGCCACGACCAGTAGCCCTCGACCTTCGCCGGGACGATCCACAAACCGACCGAGGAGCCGGCTTCCTTGTCCCATTCGTCGGCCTGCCACGAACCCATGTCGAACAGGTGGGTGAGCACGCGCGTGCCGGGCCTCGCCTCGGCGAGGATCTTCGGGCGCAGCAGGCGCATCAGTTCGGGGAACAGCCACATGTTGATCACGGTGACGTCGCGGATATCCGCGTCGAACACGTTGCGGTGGTAGAACTGCACGCGGTCGGCCACGCCCTGCTTCTTCGCCGCTTCGTTCGACTGCCGCACGAGGCTCTCGTTGATGTCCACGCCCCAGCCGCGCACCTTCGGGTTGTCGCGCGCGGCGGTCAGCACGATGCGCCCGTCGCCCGACCCGAGGTCTACGACGACGTCGTTGTCCTGGATGCGCGCGAGCTTCACCAGCCGCTCCACCGTCGGCTGCGCGCTGGGCACGAACAGCGAGAAGCGCTCCTGCGCCAGGGCACCGGTCGCGCCGGCCAGCAGCATGGATGCGGCCACCAGCCCCTGCGCCGCACGAACCATCGAAAAACGTCCGTTCATGTTCATCCTCGGATAGCACTCACTTGATGTTGACGCCGGTGGGGCGGAACCACGATGCCGCGGTGCCGCGCCGCGCCACCCACGGCAGCTGCTGCGGCTTGCCCTCGGCCGGCGTGATCGTGACCGTACCGCGGATCTCCTCGCCCTCGACCTTGCCCGTGAACGAATGGCGCGCGCGGCCGAAACCCTCGACCGTCACTTCCAGTTCGAACGAGATGTCCGCGCCGCGCAGGCGTGCCTCGGTCAGGTTCTCGCGCCGGTTGCCCACCCGCGCATGCCCTTCGATCTTCTGGAACTGCTGGCTGATCAGCAGGTCGTAGGAGCGCGCATCGCCGCCCAGCGGCAACTGCCACGACCACGCGCCTTCTACGCGCGCCGGCACGAACCAGACGAGGATCGGGCTCTGGGTGCCGTCGCCGCGATCGACGCGGTCCGGTTCCCAGTTGCCCATCATGTTCGCGTTGTCGATCAGTGCGCCGTTGATGATCACCCGGGTGCCCGGCCGCGCCTCGGCGAGGATCTTCGGCCGCAGCAGCTGGGTCAGGCTGCGGAACAGCCACATGTTGATCACCGTCACCTCGCGCAGGTCGACGTCGAACGCGTTGCGGTGGAAGAACTGCGCGCGGTCGGCCAGGCCTTCCTTCTTCGCCGTCTCGTTCGCCGCGGCCACCAGGCTGGCCTCGATGTCCACGCCCCAGCCGCGCACCTTCGGGTTGCTGCGCACCGCGGCGAGCACGATCCGCCCGTCGAACGAACCGAGATCGACGACGACATCGCCGTCGCGCAGGTTCGCCACCTTCACCATGCGGTCGATGATGAACGGGCTGCTGCCCGCCGGAAACGACCATTGCTCCTGGGCAAGGGCGACAGCCGGCAGCAGGGCACCGGCGATGAGAGCGACGCAGGCGCGCCGCAGGATGTTCAGGCGCATTCGGCCTCCATGGTCACTTGACGGCCAGCCCCGTGGGCTGGAAATAGGTGGTGCTGGTACTGCGCGTTGCACGCCACGGCAGGTCCACGGCCTTGCCACCGTCCGCAGTCACGCGCACCGTGCCCTCGATCGTGCCGCCCTTCACGGTGCCGCGGAACTCGTGCAGCACCGACACGCCGGGATCGAGCGTCATGCGCAGCCCGAACGAGACCTGGTCGCCGCGCAGCTTGAGGTCGGTGAAGTTGCCGCGCCGGTTGCCCACGCGCACGATGCCTTCACCCACCTGGAAGCGCTGCTCGACGATCGAGGCGTAGTTCATCGTCTGCCCGCCCATCGGCAGCGACCAGTTCCAGAAGCCCTCGATCTTCGCCGGGACGATCCACAGGCTGATCCGGGCGTCGGCACCGGCACCGCCGAACTTGTCCGGGGCGAAGAAGGTGAGCTGCTCGTCGGGTTCCCAGGTGCCGAAGCCGAAGTCGTGGCTGACGATGCGCGTGCCCGGCTGCAGCTCGTTCAGCAGCTTGGGGCGCAGCAGCCGCATCAGTTCCGGGAACAGGTACATGTTCACCACCGTCGCCTTGCGCAGGTCGACGTCGAACACGTTCTGGTGCATGAAGCTCACCCGGTCGCCGACGCCGGACTTGCGCGCGATCGAAGAGGCCAGCTCGACCAGTTCCGGGTTGATGTCGACGCCGAAGCCGCGCGCCCCGTGCAGCCGGGCCGCAGTGGTGACGATCCGCCCGTCGCCCGACCCGAGGTCGACCACCACGTCGGACTTGCCGACGTTGGCCATCTTCGCCATCGCCTCGGCCACGCTCTGCGGGCTGGGCACGTACAGCGAGAACCGCTCCTGTGCCTGCCCCGGCTTCGCCCCGGCGAGCAGGCCGAGCAGCAGTGCACCGCAGGCTGCCAGCGCCGTGCGCCGGCGGTGCGGGGCGTGGCGTCGTTCGGTCATTGTGTTTCCGCTGGCAGGCTGTGCGTTGCCGTTCCCCTGTTCGTCTGGCATTTCCGATCGTGTTCCCGTGGCTTTCGTCGTCGTGGCGTATGGTGGAAATCGTCGGTCCCGTGCGTGCGGCACCGAAACGCGCGGAGCGCAGTTTGCCTGCAACCGCGCAGAAAGTCAGTCCGTCGAATGCATTCGTCCCGTGCCGGCAGCGGACCTGACATCCGGACGACGCCCGGCCGGGCATCCGGGGCGGTTCCCGCGCCGCCCGGCAAGCCGGCTCACCGCACGGCGGTCCGGCGCGCCTGCCAGCGGGTCTCGACGCCGCGGTCGTTGCGCGCGATGCCGCCCATCGTCTCGCCCTCGACCCGGCCCTCGAACTGCCAGGGCGCGGCTGGCGGCCCGCCGGCGCGCACCGGCAGGGCGACAGTAAAACGCACCCGCTCCCCGGCCAGCCGGGCATCGCGCACCTCGAGGACCTGGCGTCCGAGGGACAGTTCCGCATCCAGCACCTGGTGCACCTGCTGCAGCCGCAGCTCGGCCGGCACCGACGGCAGGCTGTCGGCCGGTGCTCCCGACCAGCTCACCGCCCAGCGGCCATGCACCTCCGCCGGCACGACGTACAGGAAGACCGTGCTGTTGCCGCCGCGCCCATCGTTCTTCTCGGGCGCGAAGAAGGTTTCAGACGCGTCAGCCTGCCAGCCCTCGAACGGAAAATCGTGGCTCACGATCCGGCTGCCCGGCCGCAGCTGGCGCAGCAGCACCGGGCGCAGGCCCTGCACGATTGGCGGCAGCAGGTACAGGGTGACCACGGTCGCCTTGCGCACGTCCGTGGCGAACACGTCGCCGCGCTCGAAGCGGACGCGGTCGCCGACGCCGGAGGCAGCCGCATTGCGATTGGAAAGCTCGACCAGCATGGCATCGAGGTCGACGCCGCCGCCGCTGGCACCGAACTTGAGCGCGGCGGCGATCGGGATGCGCCCGTCGCCGGACCCGAGGTCGATCACATGGTCGCCCTTGCCCACCGAGGCGATCGACAGCATACGCATCACGGTGTTGCCGGGCGTGGTGATGAACGGCGAGAACGGCTTGTCGTCCTGCGCCCGGGCGACGCCGGCCACCAGGGCCGCCGGCATCGCCGCGGCTGCGGGCAGCAGTCCGATGGCGCGGACCAGGCGCCTGCGCGGGCAGCGGTGCGCCGCGGCGCCCACCTAGCGCGTCCCCGCTGACGGATCGATCGACGCGGCCCTGCCGCCGGTACGCACCGCTGACCAGGGTGAGGTCTGCTCGACCCTGTCGAACGTTCGTACCGTGCCTTCGATCGTTTCGCCGCGGGCGCGGCCGACGAAATCATGGCGAAGCGTGCGGCCATTCAGCTCGACGGCCGCGCTGATGCGCACGTCCTCGCCGCGCAGCGTGGTGAGCGATACGTTCATCGGCCGCCCGGCCGCGGTGCCGCGCACCTCGAGGTCCTGCAGCCGCTGGCGCACCGCCACCTCCACCGGCTGGCCGCCGGGCAGCTTCCACTGCCAGTTGCCGGAGACGTTGGCCGGCACGATCCAGAGATAGACATAGCTGACCCCCGGGTTGCCGACCTGCTTCTCGGGCACCTGCATGGTGACCGATTCCTCGGCCTGCCAGTCGCCCATGTTGTAGTCGTGCGACACGATGCGCGAGCCGGGTCGCAGTTCGGCCAGCAGCTTGGGACGCAGCTTCAGGTTCAGCTCGGGCAGCAGGTAAAGCGTGATCACGCTCGCGGCGCTGACGTCGGTCTCGAACATGTTGCGCCTGATGAAGGCGACACGATCGGCGACGCCCTGCTTCTTCGCGTTCTCGTTGGCCTGGCGCAGCAGTTCGTCGTCGAGGTCGAAGCCGCGGCCGCCCTTGGCGCCGAACTTCGCCACCGCGGTGATCAGCTGGCGGCCGTCGCCCGACCCCAGGTCGATCACGAAGTCGGACGGACCGACCCGGGCCATCGTCATCATGCGGTTCACCACCACCTGTGGCGTGGGCACGTAGACCACGTCGCCGGCGCCGGTCTGGGCACGCAGCAGCGGCGCCAGGGCCGCGGCGCCGGTGCCTGCAGCGGCCACCGCGACGGCGGCGAGCAGCCGCCGCCGCGAAGGATCGGCTTTCGAATGACTGGAATCCATGCAGGTACCTCCGGAAGCCTTCACTTGATCCTGGATGCGGCGAACGCCGTCGTCGCGGCGATCGTCGACTCGATGCTGCCTTCCATCCGGTCGCCGTCGACCCGGGCGCGCACGATCGCACGACCGGCACGCCCGCCCGGCGCCTCGACCGGCAGCGCGAAGCGCAGGTCGAGACCGCGGAGCGAGGTCGCGTCGAGGCGGCGCGCAGCGCGCCCGGCCGCGGCGAGCGTACCCTCGAAGTCGTTCAGGCCCTGCTGCAGCGACAGCTCGACGCGATCGAAGGCCGGGTTCCCCGGCGCGCTGACCGTCCAGCGTCCGTCGACCCGGGCCGGCACCAGGAACAGGTACACGGTCGCGTCGGGCACGCCGGTGATCGCCGCCTTCTCCGGCACGTCGAAGGTGACGTGGCTTGCCGCGCGCCAGTCCTCGAAGTGGTAGTCGTGGGCGACGATGCGCGTGCCGGGCCGCAGGTCGGTGAGGAAGCGCGGGCGCAGCTTCATCATCATCCACGGCAGCAGGTACAGCGTGAGCACCGTCGCCTCGCGAACGTCGGTGTCGAAGATGTTCCGTTCCTCGAAGCGCACGAGGTGGCCCACCCCTTCCCGGGCCGCCGTGTCGTTGGCCAGGCGCACGAGGTCGCCGTCGATGTCGACACCATAGCCGCGCGCGCCGTGCCGCTTCGCGGCGGAGATCACCAGCCGGCCGTCGCCGCAGCCGAGATCCATCACGAGGTCCTGCGCGCGGATGCCGCCGGCACCGATCATCTGGTCGACCACCGGCCAGGGCGTGGGCACGTACGGCCCGCCATTGCGGTCGAGCGGCTTCTTCCCTGCTGGCGCCTGCGCCAGCAGGGACATGGCGCCGGCTGCAAGCCCGGCACCGCCTGCCCCGGTGGCAAGCGCGAGCAGTGCGCGCCGGCGGGTGCGGATGCGGGCGGCGTCCATCAGCTGCCGCGCACGTAGGTCCAGGCGCCCTCGGGCCCGGGTTCGGCGGCCACGGTGCGGACCATCCGGAACGGCGTCTCGCTGCGCCGGCCTTCGGTCTCGGTACGGAAATAGCCTTCGATGGTATTGCCCTTCGGATCGGTGCCGCGTGCGACGCGCCCGAAGAAGCGGCGGAAGGTGAACTGACGGTCGACCTCTTCCATCATGATGAAGGTGAGACCGTCGCCGGCGAGCCGGATGTCGCGCAGGCCGACCTTCGCGCCATCGGCCTTCACCTCGGCGTCGATGTCCTGGAAGCGCTGGCGGAACACGATCTCGTGGTTGCGCGTGCCCGCGCCGGGAAGGTCGAGCCGGGCCGTCCAGGTGCCCGCGATGCGCGCCGGTATCCACCAGAAGTAGACATGGCTGCCGTAGTCGCGCAGCCGGATGTGCAGGTCGGGCTTCCAGTCGCCGAGGTCGAAGTCGTGCGACACGATGCGCGTGCCCGGCCGCAGTTCCGCCAGCAGCTTGGGCCGCACCCGCAGGTTCACCTTCACGCCCAGGTAGAGCGTCACCACCGTCGCCTTCGACAGGTCGGCGTCGAACAGGTTCCGCTCGGTGAAGCGCACACGGTCCGACACGCCGGCGACCTTCGCCAGCTCGATGCTTTCCTGCACCAGCGCCGGGTCGATCTCGTAGCCGATGCCGGGTGCGCCCCAGTCGCGAGCCGCCGCGATGTTGATGCGGCCATCGCCCGAACCGAGGTCGACCACGAAGTCCTTCGGCGTGACGTTCGCGATGCGCAGCATCGTGTCGATCAGCGTGAAGTTGGTCGGCGCGAACGGCACGTCGAGCTTGAGTTGAGCAAGCGCGCTGGCGGGCAGCACCGCGGTCGTGCCGCCGGCGGCGGCCGACAGCGCGGCGAGCAGCGAGCGGCGGCGGGGATTCGGCAGCATCAACCGGGTTCGATGAGGTTCGGGGACGGGAAGAAGGGCTTATCGACCTGGTCAGTTTAACATGCAGGCTGTGCCGGCCAGCGCATGGACGGCATCGATGCTTCCCCGCGCCACCGGGCACGCTCGCCCGCGGCACACGCCTGCACGGGCCGGCATCGCGGCGGCGGTCGCCGCGCCCTGAAGCCGGCGACCGCAGGCGACGATCACGGGCAGCGACCGGCCTGCTTCAGGCCGGCATGACCTCGATCTCGACGAACGTGAACTCGAACGGATTCGGGTTGATCACGTTGTGGCTCACCCCGACCTGCCGGGCGTAGGACACGCCGGCGGTCAGTTCCACCTCGCGCACCCCTTCGGGTTCCTCGAGGCGCAGGCGGCCGGTGGTCATCGGCACCACCACGTAGTCCATGCCGTGCACATGCTGGCCGGTTTCGGCGCCGGGCGCGAACCGCCATTCGGTCACGCGGAAGCGACCGTTGTCGACCTGCACCGTCGGCACGGCTGCGGGACGGGCGTCAGGCGACATCGGCACTCCGTCGGCGGCGTGCGACCAGTCCCGGCAGGGCGAGGCCGGGAACCAGCAGCGCGAGGGGCAGCACGAGGGCCGCGAGCAGTTGCTTCATTCCGGGATCTCCATGGACGCGGCCCCGCGACCAGGGCCCGCACGTCGGCTAACCTAGCAAAAATCGTGTCATCGAGATAGCCCGCCCCCGCCGCCGGTCGATCCGTCCGGAACGGCGCGGCGGCGCCCGGGCGCTGGCCCGGGATAGCCGCTCCATGCCGCAACCGTCGTCGCGCTCGCCATGTAGAGCGGATGCCGCGGGTGGCCTTCCCGCGTCAGGCCGAGCACGCCCAGCACCAGCCCCTCCTGCCGCAGGCGCGACGCGACCCGCCGGCCACGATCGGCAAGCGCCCCGTGCACGCCCCAGGCGCAGACCACCTGCCCGGCCTCGCGCGCCATCGCCAGGATCGCCGCGTCGTTGCGCCGGCCCACCGGCGACGGATGCGCATAGAGTGCCCGCGGGTCGGTGCTGCGCAGCGCGAAGATGTTCGCCACCAGCAGCCCGCCGAAGCCGTTCGCCCGCGCACGCCGCTCGCAGCGCTCGACCGTCGGATCGTTGCGCTCCTCGTCGGCGGTCGACGGATTGAGCATGATCATCAGCAGCGGCGCACGCGACAGGTCCCAGTGGCGCCACAGCCGGTAGCGATACTGGCGGTCGCGCGAAAAGGTCGCGCCCGAGGAGATGCGCGCGGCGGCGCCCGGCCCGGGGTCCCCGGACCGGCCATCGCCGCGCGGCGCTGCCGCGCTCAGCGCGCCGCGAAGCAGTACAGCCGCCCGTCGCCGCCGGTGCTGCGCAGCGCCTCGATGCTGCAGGCCTTGGACGGGTGCGACGAATTCCATGACCGCGACGCCTCGTCGTCCTTCAGTCCGGCACGGTCATGGTGTCCGACCATCGCGGAACCGGCACCGCTGCGCGTCCAGTTGCCGCAGGTGCGGTCGTCGCCCGCCGGGAAGGCCGTACCGTCGGGTCGCGACCCGGTGAGGATGTCGTGCATGTTCGGCTTCTGCGTACGGCCGTTCAGCTGCACGCCCTTGTCGGTCAGCGCCGTCTGCAGGTTCAGGTTGTTGTTGCCATGCAGTTCGTCGACGCCGGAGGCGATCACCACGCCCTTCGCATTGACCCAGGGTCCGCGGCCGATCCGGTCGCGCGCGTGCACGGCTGGCGCGTCGGCGGTGGGCTGCGTGCTGAGATACGCACGCCAGGTGCGCCGGCCGCCGGCACCGGCTTCGTTCGCCAGCCGCTGGCACAACGCATCCGCGCCTGCCAGCCCGCCGAAATCGGCGCCCTTGCCCGAATCGACGCTGGTGATGAAGAAAGTCATCGGCGACTTCGGCTCGTCGATCAGCATGCAGCCCGTGAGCACCGTTGCGGACGCGACCAGCGCCCATTTCCTGAAGTTCATCCCTGAATCCTCCCGTGTCGACAGGTTTGCCCGGCCGGATGCCCCCATCCTGCCGCAGGCCGAGTGTGCACCTTTGCCGTGTGCCGGCAAGCGTGCACAGGGAGCGGGACGCTTCAGGCGCGGATGGTGCGCCGAATCATTCTTCGAGCAGGGAGCGCAGCATCCACGCCGCCTGTTCGTGCACGGTCAGGCGCTGGGTCAGCAGGTCGGCGGTCGGCTCGTCGCCCGCCTTCTCGACCACCGGGAACAGCGAGCGTGCAGTGCGGGCGACCGCCTCGTGCCCCTGCACCAGGATGGCGACCATGTCGAGCGCCACGGGCCGGGTCTCGGGCGCATCCTTGAGCGAGGTCAGGCGGCCGAACTGCGCATAGGAACCCGGGGCGATGTGGCCCAGCGAACGGATGCGCTCGGCGATCGGATCGACCGCATTCCAGAGTTCGGTGTACTGCACCATGAACATCGTGTGCAGCGTGTTGAACATCGGGCCATTAACGTTCCAGTGGAAGTTGTGCGTGGTCAGGTACAGCGTGTACGTGTCGGCCAGCAGCTTCGAGAGGCCGTCCGCGATCGCGGCGCGGTTCCTTTCGCTGATGCCGATGTCGATGGCCGGTGCCATGCCTGCGCTTTTTTTCGCCAAGGGATTCTCCTTCAGGTGTTTCGGATCAACGGGATTGCACGGGCGCGGTACGCAGCGATCGCGCCCGCGGCGCGGGCCGCGCACGATGGACCCGCGCACTGCCGCCGGTCAGCGCGCGAGCCGCGCTTCCCATTTCGCCGTCGCCGCGGACGCCCGGGCGTTGAACGTCGCCGTGCCGGCCACCGTGTCGCCCTTCACCAGCCCGTCGAACTCGTGCCGGAAGCGTTCCGCGCGGCCGGACGGCTCGAGCGCGAAGCGGAACCGCTCGCCATCGATACGCAGTCCGGCGAGCTCGACCGGCTGCCCGTTCAGGGTCGCCTTGCCGGTCAGCATCTGGTAGGACTGCGACACGGCAAGCTCCACCCGTCCGCCCCCCTGCGCGGCCGGCAGTTCGAACGCCCAGCGGCCGGCGACCTGCGCCGGGACCGTCCACAGCATCAGCGTGCTGTGCCGGTCGCGCCCGACCGGCTTGTCGGGCACGAACATGCGCAGCGAGATGTCCGGCTGCCAGTCGGCCAGCATCGCGTAGTCGTGCGACACGATGCGGGTTCCGGGGCGCAGCGCGGCGAGCTTCGGGGTGAGCAGCTGCATCACCTTCGGCAGCAGGTAGAGGCTGACCACCGTCGCCTTCGAGAAATCGGACTCGAACAGGTCCTGGGTCAGGAACTGGGCACGGTCGCTGATGCCCATCTTCTTGGCCGACTGGCGGCTGCGTTCGATCAGCCGCGGATCGATCTCGATGCCATGCCCGCGGGCGCCGAACTTCGCCACGGCCGTCAGCACGATGCGCCCGTCGCCGGAACCGATGTCGATCAGGTAGTCGCCCTTGCCGACGCCGGCGAGGTGGAGCATCCGCTCGACCACGTCCGCGGGGGTAGGCACGTAGGGCGTATCGGTGTCCTCGTCGACGATGCCGGCATCGGCCGAGCTGCGCGTGGCCGGCGCGGTGCCGGCCTGCGCCAGGACCGTGGCGGGGACCAGCACGGCACCCATCGCGGCCACCAGCACCAGCACCGACAGCGCCCGTGCCGGTGTCATCGGACATGCCTTCCGTGGACGGGACGCGGCGCCGGAGGGATCTGCAACGGGGAACAGCGTCATCGACGACCTTTCAGCGACTGCCTGGGCGGCAAGTCTAGCAAACGCGAGGAACGGGAATTTGACCGCTGCGGCGCCCACGCGCCCGCCGTACAATCCGCGACCGCCAGAATACCCCCGGCGCGGCGCCCACGCCCCGTTCCGGTCCCCCGACCATGTTCCTGCTGCACGCGATCATCTTCTCCACCGGAGGCGCGATCCTCGCGCTGGAACTGCTCGCCTCCCGCATCATGACGCCCTATTTCGGCGTCAGCATCTACATCTGGACCGGCATCCTGTCGATCACCCTGATCGCGCTGGCCGCCGGCTACTGGTTGGGGGGAAAGGTGACCCATGCCAGCCGCAAGCCGTCGATCGACCGGCTCGCGCAGTGGTACCTGGCACAGCCGGCCTGGGCCGGGCTCTCCATCGTCGCCGCCTGCCTGGTGTATCCGTACGCCTTCCATTCGCTGGCAAGCTTCGACCTGGTGATCGGGGCGTTCGTCGCCTGCATGGTCCTGCTGTTCCTGCCGCTGCTCACCACCTCGGCGATGAACCCCCTGCTGGTGGCGATCATGACCCAGTCGGCGCGGGGCGCCGCGACGGACGACGAGCGCAAGCCGACCCGCGGCGAAGAACGCCAGGCCACGGTGCTCGAGCAGCTCGACGCAGGCTCCGGACGCGTGTTCTTCGTCAGTACCGTGGGATCGGTCGCGGGCGTGATCGTCACCGCCTTCGTGCTGATGCCCTACATGTCGAACTACGACGCGGTGCTGGCGGTCGCGCTGGTGCTGTCGCTGCTGTCGCTCGCCGGCGCGCTGCGCCCCCCGGTGGCGGTCGCCAGCCGCAACCGACTGCTGGCGGTAGGCACCGCGGCGACCCTGGCCTCGGGCGGCCTGCTCGTGTTCTCGGACGCCTACCTCGACCGGATGTGGCCTGCGCGCTACGGCGGCGTCGAATGGCAGAAGACGGCCGAGTACGGTTCGCTGTTCGGCACCGTAAAGATCCTCGCCGGGCCGGTGGGCGCGCGCCCGGAGGCGCAGATGCGCATCTACTTCCAGGATGGCCTGGTGCAGAACACGCTCGATTCGGGCAACCGTTCGCAGTCGTTCTTCACCTACGGGCTGGAAGGACTGGTGCATGCCTACCGGCCGCAGGCGCGCCGCGTGCTGGTGCTGGGGCTCGGCGCCGGCGTGGTGCCGATGTCCCTGGCCCGGCAGGGCATCGAGGTCACCGCGGTCGAGATCGACCCGGTGTCCTTCGAGGTCGCACGGAAGCATTTCGGCTTCGACGCCACGCGGGTGCAGGCGATCGAAGCCGATGCGCGCACCTTCCTGCGCGCCTGCAAGGCCGGCTACGATGCAGTCGTGGTCGACCTGTTCCACGGCGACGGCATCCCCGAGTACCTGATCACGCGCGACTTCTTCAACGACCTGCGCGGCTGCTTGAAGCCCGACGGCGTGGCCGTGTTCAACACCTTCGTCGACCTCGACCGGCCTTCGGTCTATGCGCATTTCCTGGTGACCCTGCATGCCGAACTGCCCGAGATCGTCGTCTACCGCCCGGATGCGGGCGGGTCGCGCCACGTGAACAGCTTCGTAGTCGCGGGAGCCGCCCGCCTGGTGCCGCCGGAGCCGGTGCGCCTGCGCGACGCACCGTCGCGGCATGCGGCGACGCTGCAGGCGATGATGGAACGTCCGAACAAACTCGACTCGGATACGCTGCGCCGGGGCGCGATCATCACCGATGCGCGCAACACGATCTCCCTCGACATCGCCGCTGCCCAGATGGCCTACCGCAGGCTGGTGATAGAAACGGTACCTCCGGCCTTCCTGCTCAACTGATCGCCTGCCGCTGTTCCTTGGCGCCGCCGCATGCCACCGGTTCCACGCATCGCGTCAGGCCCTTCAACCACCGCCCCCCCGCCAGCGTCGATGATCCGATGACAGACGCATCACGTCCCGCGCACCGGATGACGAGCAAGGCCCGCCCGCATGCACAGCTCCGCCCGCTGCTGCTGGTGCTGGCGATGCTCTGCGCGGCCGTGGCCGGCGCGCAGGGACTCCCGCCCGGCCAGAACCGGGTGCAGGTGGAACTGCTGGCCGAGCCGAGCACGGCACGCCCTGGCGAAGCCTTCCATGCACTGCTGCGCATGCGCATCGCACCCGGCTGGCATACCTACTGGATGAATCCCGGGGACTCCGGGCTGGCCACCACCCTCGACTGGCGCCTGCCCCAAGGCGTGACGGCCGGCGCGCTGTCTTGGCCGGTACCGAAACGGCTCCCGGTCGGGCCGCTGATGAACTACGGCTACGAGACCGAGGTGCTGCTGCCGCTGCAGATCAGCGTGCCTGCCGGTTTTGCGGGATCGGTCCTGCAGCTATCGGCGCAGGCCGACTGGCTGGTCTGCAAGGATGTCTGCATCCCGGAGTCGGCGCCCGTGGGCTTCTCGCTGCCGGTGGCGGCGGTCGCGGCCCTGCCCGATCCGCGGGCCGCACCGCTGTTCGCCGCGGCCCGTGCCGCGCTGCCCGGAACCCTGCCAGCCTGGACCGCGACGGCGCGCGTGGACGGCGCACGGCTGCGGATCGCGCTGCGCGCGCCCGCGGGTGCCACCGCACCACCACCGGGTGAAGTCTATTTCTTCAACGCGACCGAGGGGCAGGTCGCGCATGCCGCGGCGCAGACGGTCGCTCACCATCGCGACGGCCTGCTGATCGACGTGCCGCTGCAGCCGCAACCGCTCGCGCCCGTGGAGCGTATGGCCGGGCTGCTGGTGGCGGCACAGGGTTTCGGCCCCGGACAGCCATCGGCCGCGACGGTCGAGGCGGCGCTGTCGAGCGAACTGCCCGACCTCGGGCCGCTGCGCGCGACACTGACCATCGCCGGCGCGGCGGCCGCCGCGACCGTCATGGATGCGCCGGCCACGGCACCCCCGGCAGCGCCCCTGGGCCTGCTGCTCGCGCTGCTGCTCGCCGCAGCCGGCGGCATCGTGCTGAATCTGATGCCGTGCGTGTTCCCGGTGCTTTCGCTGAAGGCGATGGCCATCGTCGGGCAGGCCCGTTCGGACCCGCGCGGACTGCGCATGAACGGCCTCGCGTTCGGTGCCGGCGTGCTCGCCGCCTTCTGGATGCTGGCCGGCACCCTGATCGCGCTGCGTGCCGGCGGCGAGCAGGTGGGCTGGGGGTTCCAACTGCAGTCGCCGCCGTTCGTCGCGGCGATGGCGGTGCTGTTCACGCTCCTCGCGCTGAACCTGGCCGGCGTTTTCGAGGTAGGTTCGCGCGTCTCCGCGCTGGCCGGCAGCATGCCCGAGCGCAAGGGTCCCGTCGGTTCGTTCTTCACCGGCCTGCTGGCGGTGGCGGTGGCGGCGCCCTGCACCGCCCCGTTCATGGGCGCCGCGCTCGGCTATGCGCTGGCACAGCCGGCCCTGCATGCGCTGGCCGTGTTCGGTGCGCTCGCGCTGGGCATGGCCCTGCCCTACCTGCTGCTGTCGTTCTTGCCCTCGCTCGCCCGGCGCCTGCCGCGGCCGGGCCCGTGGATGGTGGCGTTCCGCCAGGCGATGGTGTTTCCGCTGCTGGCAACCGTGGCATGGCTCGCCTGGGTGCTGGGCCTGCAGGCCGGCGTCGATGCGGTGTTCGGGCTGCTCTCCGGGCTCGTGCTGGTGGCGCTGGCGGCCTGGCTGTACGGCCGGTTCGCGCAGCCCTCTGCAGGGCACCGCGCGCGCACGGCCGCCATCGCCGCCAGCCTGGCGATCGCACTGGCGGGCGGCTACGCCGCATGGCCGGTGCAGGGCCTCGCGCCGGCCGCTGGCGGCAGCGGTTCCGGCGCGCCGCAGGGCGATGCCGCAGGCTGGGAACCGTGGTCAGCCGAACGGGTGGCGGCGCTGCGCGCCGAGGGACGCCCGGTGTTCATCGACTTCACCGCAGCCTGGTGCGTGACCTGCCAGGCCAACAAGCAGCTGGTGCTGGATAGCCAGCCCGTGCGCGAGGCCTTCGCCGAGCGCAACGTGGCAACCCTGCGTGCCGACTGGACACGGCGCGACCGCGCGATCAGCGAGGCACTGGCAGGCTATGGTCGCAGTGGCGTGCCGGTCTACGTGCTCTACCTGCCGGGTCGCGCGGCGCCGGCATTGCTGCCGGAACTGCTGACCCGCGACATCGTGCGCGCTTCCCTGTCCGCCCCGAGGACAACGACTCCATGACCCCTCGCAACCGCCCCGCCCCCCCCTCGGTCGCCCCTCGCCAGCGCCCGGCCGCCATGCCGGCGCGGCGATGGGGGATGCGTCCGGCGCTGCTCGCCCTGGCGCTGCTGGCCTTGCTCGCGGCTGCGCTCGCGCCCGCCCGGGTGCAGGCGCAGGCCGCCCTGGCCCGCGTCGGCGACCCGGCACCGGCGTTCACGCTCACCGCCATCGACGGCCGCCGGATGTCCCTGGCCGACTTCAAGGGCAAGTATGTCGTGCTCGAATGGTGGAACAGCGACTGCTACGCGATCAACACGCACTACCAGGCCGGTGCCATGCAGGCCGCGCAGCGTCGCGCGCGCAGCGAGGGCGTGGTCTGGCTGTCCATCGACTCGACCCACCCCGGGCATCCGAGCTTCGTCGATGCGAAGCGCACCGCGAGCATGCTGCGCGAATGGAAGGCCGGCCAGCATGCGATGCTGCAGGATCCCGACGGGCGGACCGGGCGTGCCTACGGCGCGATGATGACCCCGCATACCTTCGTGATCGATCCTGCGGGCAAGCTGATCTATGCCGGCGCGATCGACGACCAGCGCGGCATGCGCGACGTGCGCAAGGCACGAAACCTCGCGTTCGCCGCGATCGACGAGGCCCGTGCCGGCAAGTCGGTGACGCGACCGCTGACCCAGGCGTACGGGTGAAGCGTCAAGTACGCGGGCTAGTCTGGCCCGCCTGATCCGGCGCACGACCCGGGAACCGTGGAGCCCGCGCACCGAAACCGGGCGGTGGCGGCCCAGCGGCGATCGCGCTATCCTACCCATTGGCCTGCTGCCACCCCCACCGATTCCGGCGCTGGTTTTCTGGGCTAATGATGGCGAAGACATGGATCACCGAGGTCGAGGCAGCCCGCCGCCTCGACCTCTCGCTGAACGTGCTCCGGGAGCTCGCGGAACACGGCGTCCTTCGCCCGAAGCGCACGGGTCCGCGTGCCGCCGGCGAACCGGCATCGACCGAAGGCACCCTGTACCGCAACGAGGACATCGAGGCCTATGCGCGGGCGTTCGCCCACCGCCGCGCCGACGAGACGACGCAGGACCTGGTGGCGCAGCTGTCGCGCGCCACCGACGAACTCGAGGAGAAGCGCACCTTCCTCGCGCTGCTCACCGAACAGAAGCGGCGCACCGACAACATCCTCGACATGTCCCACGACGTGATCTGGGAGACCGACGCAGCCGGCCGCTTCACCTTCCTGAACCAGTCCGCGACCGAGCTGTTCGGCGAACCGATGAAGCGCCTGATCGGGCGCTGCTTCTTCAGCTTCGAGGCCCGCGAGCAGCGCATCGCCAACCGCCGCTTCGTGTCGCAGCTGCGCACCCACGGCGAGGTGCGCAACTTCATCACCTCGATCGCCCTCTGCCGGCGCACCCGGTGGCTCGGCATCAACGCCAAGGCGATCTTCAATGCAGACGGCCTGATCGAGAAGATGTGCGGCACCATCCGCGACATCACCGAGCAGCAGGAGGCCGAGCAGCGGTTGCGCGAGCAGGCCAAGCACGACCCGTTGACCGGTCTGTACAACCGCTCGGCGCTGGTCGAGCGGCTCGAATCGGAACTGCGCGCCGGCCATCGCGGCGCGATGCTCACCATCGACATCGACTACTTCGAGGTGGTCAACGAAGCACTCGGCCCGCGCGAGGGCGATGCCGTGATCCGCGCGCTGGGCGGCGTGCTCGCCGCCGAGCTGCGCGGGCCGGACAGGGCGACGCTGTACCACCTGGGTGGAGACGAATTCGCGGTGATCTGCCGCGAGACCTCGCGCAAGGCGGTGGGCGCGCTGGGCGAGCGGCTGCGCCTTGCGATCGGAAACTACGTGTATCGCAGCGACGAACCGGCCATCGGCGGCCCGGGATCCCCGGCCGCGCACTGCAGGGGCCCGGCTGACGGCGGGCAGCCGCTCGGCGGCGACGCCCGCCGCTCGGTCAACTACACGGCTTCGGCCGGCGTCGTGCTGTTCCCGTTCGACGGCGACACCCCGCTCGAGCTGATGAAGAACACGCGGGTCGCGATGTACATGGCGAAGGAAGCCGGGCGCAACCGCCTGATGTTCTTCGACCAGCCGAACAGCAACCCGCTGCGCAGCGCGACCTCGCGCCAATCGTGGTACCAACGCATCCAGGCCGCGCTCGCCGACGACCGCCTGGAGCTCTACGCCCAGCCGGTGTGCCGCCTGGACGACGGCACCGGCGTGCACCAGGAAGTTCTGGTGCGCATGCGCGAAGGCGATCGCCTGCTGCAGCCGGCCGAATTCATCCACCATGCGGAAGAGAACGGGCTGATCAAGCTGATCGACGAACGCGTGGTGCAGAAGACGCTGTCGGTCATCCATGCCCGGCCGGGCGTGGCGCCGAAGTTCTTCGTCAACCTGTCGCGGGTCTCGATCTCCGACCAGGCATGGGTGCGCATGCTGCTCGAGACCCTGCGGCGCGCCCGGCTGGGCCTCACCGCGCTGGTGTTCGAGATCACCGAGACGGCCGCGATGCGCGACATCGATACCGCGGTGCAGTTCATCCGCGAGGTGAAGGCGCTCGGCCACGCGTTCGCGCTCGACGACTTCGGCGCGCGCTTCTCCACCTTCGACTACCTCGAGAAGCTCGACGTCGACTACATCAAGATCGACGGCGCCTTCGCCCAGGACCTGTCGCGCCTTGCGCACCGGCGCGTGCTGGTGCGTTCGATCTGCGAGATCGCCCGCGAACTCGGCAAGCAGGTGGTCGCCGAATCGATCGAGGACCAGGCAACCTCGCGCATATTCACCGACAGCGGCGCACACTTCGGCCAGGGCTTCTTCTTCGGCCATCCCGCGCCGATCGAAGGCTCCCTGCTGCCGTCCGCGCCAGCGCTCGTCGCCGGCCGTGGCATGCACTAGCAGTTGCCGGCAGTCGCCAGCGGTCGCGGGCGGCCGGGGAACTGGCCTACCAGCCCCGGCCGGTGCGGCCGCGCCGGCGCGCGAGCCAGTAGGCGCCGAGGAGGGTCTTGGTCTCGGTCTGCTCGCCGCTGTCGGCCTGCCGGAGCAGCTCTTCCAGCGGCAGAACCACCGACGACAGGAACTCGCCATCCTCCCCCGGATGGCCGACATGGACCAGGCCGGTCGCCAGGTAGTAGTCGATGCGTTCGTCGGCATAGCCGACGCAGGGATGCACGGTGAACGCGAATTCGAGGCTCCCGGCACGGTAGCCGGTCTCCTCGAGCAGTTCGCGTTCGGCGGTCGTGCGGGTCGATTCTCCCGCGTCGATCTTGCCTGCCGGGAACTCCAGCGTCTCGCGTCCGACCGGATACCGGTACTGGCGCACGAGCACCACCTGTCCGTCGTCCAGCACCGGCAGGATGATCGCCGCGCCGGGATGCAGGATGTATTCGCGCAGCGCCTCGCGCCCGTCCGGCAGGCGCACCCGGTCGCGGCGCACCTTCAGCAACTCACCGTCGAACACCGCGGTAGAGTCGATGCGGCGTTCGCGGAACTCGTCCATCCCGTCGTCGCTCATGCGGTCGGCCATCCGGTCTCCGCGGCTACAGCGAGCGCTGGATCGCCAGCAGGCACCAGGCCATCAGCGGCTGCGGCATCAGGCCGAGCGCAAGGACGGCGAGCCCGTTGACCGACATCAGCACCCGCGCATCCGCGGTCGCCGACAGCGGCGTGGTATCCACCGGCTCGTCGAAGTACATCAGCTTGACGATGCGCAGGTAGTAGAACGCCCCCACCAGCGACATCATCACCGCGAACACCGCCAGCCAGACAAGGCCGATGTCCACCACCGCCGCGAGCACGGTCAGCTTCGCGTAGAAGCCCACCATGGGCGGCAGCCCCGCCATCGAGAACATCAGCAGCAGCATGATGAAGGCCTGCCACGGCGCGCGGCGGGCGAGGCCCCGGTAGTCGTCGAGCCGGTCGGCCTCGAAGCCGGCGCGGGCCAGCATCAGGATCATCCCGAAGGTGCCGAGGTTCATCAGCACGTAGGCCGCCACGTAGAACATCGCGGCGGCGAAGCCGAACGCGTTGCCCGCGAGGAAACCGAGCAGCAGGAAGCCCATGTGCGAGATGCTCGAGTAGGCGAGCATCCGCTTCAGGTTGGTCTGGGCGATCGCGGCCACGTTGCCGAGCACCAGCGACAGCACCGCCATCACGACCAGCATGCTTCGCCAGTCCGCGACCAGCCCGCCGAGCGCCTCGCCCAGGATGCGCATGAAGAAGGCGAAGGCGGCGAGCTTCGGCGCCGAACTGATCAGCAGCGTCACCGCGGTCGGGGCGCCGTGGTAGACGTCAGGGACCCACATGTGGAACGGCACCACGCCCAGCTTGAAGCCGAGGCCCGCCACGATGAACACCAGGCCGAACACCAGCACGGTGCGATTGCCCTCGCCGCGCGCGATCATCGCCGCGATGTCGCCCACCTGCAGCGTGCCGGTCGCGCCATAGACCATCGACATCCCGTACAGCAGCATGCCGGAGGCCAGCGCGCCAAGGATGAAGTACTTCATCGCGGCCTCGGTGGCCACCGCCGAGTCGCGCTGCAGCGCGATCATCGCGTACAGCGACAGCGACAGCAGCTCGAGCCCGAGGTAGAGCGTGATGAAGTGGTTCGCCGAGACCATCACCATCATGCCGAGCACCGAGAACAGCGTCAGCGTGAAGAACTCGCCGCGGTACATGCCGCGGTCCTCGAGGTAGCGGCGGGAATAGACCAGCAGCACCGACACCGCGAGCACGATCATCAGCTTCAGCGCATCGGCCAGCGGGTCGTCGATGAACATCACGCTGAACGTGTAGGCGGTGCCCGACGTGGCCGTCGCCAGCAGGATCATCGCGCAGCCGGCCAGCACCAGCTGGGTCAGCACCTGGGTGATCCAGCGACGCTCGTCGCGCACGAACAGGTCGATCAGCAGCACCGCGCAGGCCGCTGCCAGCAGGAACAGCTCGGTCGCCGCCGGGGCGAAGTCGGGAAGCGGGATATTCATGTCAGCGGGCCGGCAGTTTGCTCTGGCCCACGTGGGTGACCAGATCGTTGACCGAGGTATGCAGCACTTCGGTGAAGGGCAGCGGCCAGATGCCCATGCCGAGCACGGCGACCGCCAGCAGGCCGAGCACGAGCGCTTCGCGGCCGGAGAGATCCTTCAGCCCGGCGACGGCGGCATTGGCGACCTCGCCGAACACCACCCGGCGGTACATCCAGAGCGTGTAGGCGGCGCCGAAGATCAGCGTGGTCGAGGCGAGCACTGCGTACCAGAAGCTGACCTCGATCGCGGCCATGATCACCATGAACTCGCCGACGAAGCCGCTGGTGCCGGGCAGGCCGGCATTGGCCATCGCGAACAGCATGAAGAAGGCCGCGAACACCGGCATCGTGTTGGCCACGCCGCCATAGTCGGCGATCGCCCGGCTGTGCACCCGGTCGTACAGGACGCCGACGCAGAGGAACATGGCCGCCGAGATGAAGCCGTGGGAGATCATCTGCACGATCGCCCCCTCGATGCCCAGCGCGTTGAACAGGAACAGCCCGAGGGTGACGAAGCCCATGTGCGCGATCGAGGAATAGGCGATCAGCTTCTTCATGTCGGTCTGCACCAGCGCGACCAGGCCGATGTAGACCACCGCCACCAGCGACAGGGCGATCACGATACCGGCGAGCGCCTGGCTCGCATCGGGCAGGATCGGCAGCGAGAAGCGCAGGAAGCCGTAGCCGCCCAGCTTCAGCATGATCGCGGCCAGCACCACCGAACCGCCGGTGGGCGCCTCGACGTGCGCGTCCGGAAGCCAGGTATGCACCGGCCACATCGGGATCTTCACCGCGAAGGCGAGGAAGAAGGCGATGAAGATCAGCACCTGGGCCTCGAACGCGATCGGCAGGCGGTACCACTCGGACAGCGCGAAGCTGCCGTCGGACAGCAGGAACAGGTAGATGAGCGCCACCAGCATCAGCAGCGAGCCCATCAGCGTGTACAGGAAGAACTTGACCGAGGCATACACCCGGTTCGGGCCGCCCCATATGCCGATCACGATGAACATCGGGATCAGGGTGGCCTCGAAGAAGAAGTAGAACAGCAGCGCATCCATCGCGCAGAACACGCCGTTCATCAGCCCCGACAGGATCAGGAACGCGGCCATGTACTGGGCGACGCGGTTGTCGATCACCTTCCAGCCGGCGATCACCACCAGCACGGTGGTGAAGCTGTTGAGCAGGATCAGCAGCAGCGAGATGCCGTCGATGCCCAGGTGGTAGTTGATGTTGAACGCTGGCACCCAGGGCAGGAACTCGACGAACTGCAGGCCGGGCTGCTGCGGGTCGAACCCGAACCAGAGCGGCAGCGTGACCGCGAAGCCAGCCAGCGCGCCGGCCAGGGCGAGTATCCGCGCCAGCCCGGCATTGCGGTCGGAGCCGGTGGCCAGCACGAGCAGCGCGCTGGCGATGGGCACCCAGATGGCCAGTGTCAGCAGCGGAGTCATTTTCGATTCGTCATTTTCGATTCGTGTGGTTCAGGACACCGCGCGCGTGCGCACCAGCCAGAGCACCAGCAGGCCGAGCACGCCGATCAGCATCGTGAATGCGTAGGTGTAGAGGTAGCCCGACTGCAGCTGGCGCGACAGCCGCGCGACCTGCCCGACCACCCAGGCCGAGCCGTTGACCATCACCCCGTCGATCAGCTTCACGTCACCGACCTTCCACAGGAAGGTGCCGAGCGAGCGCAGCCCGTCGCGGAACAGGAAGGCATAGATCTCGTCGATGTAGTACTTGTTGAGCAGCAGCGCGTGCAGGCCCTTCATGCGGGCCGCGATGGCCTCCGGCAGGTCGGGCCGCTTCAGGTAGAGGTACCAGGCCAGCACCACGCCGGCCAGCGCCAGCCAGAACGGGGCGGTGACGAACCCGTGCAGCGCCATCTCGAGCGGACCGTGCAGGTGGCCCTTCAGGTGCTCCATCGCGCCATGGGCGCCGTCGACGAAGATCGGGCCGGCGAACCAGTCGCCGAGCACCATCGGCGACAGCGCCAGGTAGCCGATCGCCACCGAGGGGATCGCCAGAAGCACCAGCGGCAGCGTCACCACCCACGGCGACTCGTGTGGCCTGGCGTCGTGTCCGTGGCCGTGGTCGTCCGCATGCGAATGGTCGTCGTGGGGATCGTGCGGCTTCAGGTGGTAGCGCTCCGGCCCGTGGAACACCAGGAAGTACATCCGGAACGAGTAGAAGGCGGTGATGAACACGCCGGCGGTGACCGCGAACGCGGCGAAGCCCGCCCCCGCGATGTCCGCCTGCCCGACCGCGACGATGATCGAATCCTTGGAATAGAAGCCGGACAGGAACGGCGTGCCGATCAGCGCCAGCGAGCCGACCAGCGACGTCAGCCAGGTGATGGGCATGTACTTGCGCACCCCGCCCATCCAGCGGATGTCCTGGTTGTGGTGCATGCCGATGATCACCGAGCCGGCCGCGAGGAACAGCAGTGCCTTGAAGAAGGCGTGCGTCATCAGGTGGAAGATCGCGACCGAGTAGGCCGAGGCGCCCAGCGCCACGGTCATGTAGCCGAGCTGCGACAGCGTCGAATAGGCGACCACCCGCTTGATGTCGTTCTGCACGATGCCCAGCAGGCCCATGAACAGCGCGGTGATCGCGCCGGTGACCAGCACGAAGGACAGCGCGGTGTCGGACAGCTCGAACAGCGGCGACATGCGCGCGACCATGAAGATGCCGGCGGTGACCATCGTCGCGGCGTGGATCAGCGCCGAGATCGGCGTCGGGCCTTCCATGGAATCGGGCAGCCAGACATGCAGCGGGAACTGGGCCGACTTGCCCATCGCGCCGATGAACAGCAGGATGCAGGTGACGGTCACCAGCGACCAGCTCGCGCCGGGGAAAACCTCGATTCGCGCATCGACCATGGTCGGCGCCCGCTCGAACACCTGCTGGTAGTCGAGCGTGCCGAAGAACGCGAGCACCAGGCCGATCCCCAGCAGGAAGCCGAAGTCGCCGACCCGGTTGACCAGGAAAGCCTTCAGGTTGGCGTAAGTC
The DNA here is from genome assembly GCA_021298815.1 of Betaproteobacteria bacterium. Taxonomy (GTDB): domain Bacteria; phylum Pseudomonadota; class Gammaproteobacteria; order Burkholderiales; family CAIKXV01; genus CAIKXV01. Next base: position 49,277 of record JAJTHE010000031.1, read on the forward strand.
GCCGTCGGGCGCTTGTACCAGAAGCCGATCAGCAGGTAGGACACCAGCCCGACAGCCTCCCAGCCGAAGAACAGCTGCAGGAAGTTGTTGCTCATCACCAGCATGAGCATCGAGAAGGTGAACAGCGAGATGTACGAGAAGAATCGCTGGTAGCCCGGGTCGTCCTTCATGTAGCCGATGGTGTAGATGTGCACCATCAGGGACACCGAGGTCACCACCAGCATCATGGTGGCCGTCAGGCTGTCGATCAGGAAGCCGATCTCGAGGCGGATGTCGCCCGAGGTGAGCCAGGTATAGACCGTGCCGTTGAACGTGTTGCCGTCCATCACGTCCAGGAACACGCAGATCGAGGCGGCGAGCGAAACCGCGACCCCGGCGATGGTGACCACGTGCGCCCCGGTGCGCCCGACCTGGCGCCCGAACAGGCCGGCCACCAGCGCGCCGAACAGCGGGGCGAGGGGAACCAGCAGGTAAACCGTCTGCATCGTCATCGCGGCGCCCTCACCCTTTCAGCGCGTCGAGGTCGTCGACATGGATGGTGCGCAGGTTGCGGAACAGCGCGACCAGGATCGCCAGGCCGATCGCCGACTCGGCCGCGGCGACGGTCAGGATGAAGAACACGAACACCTGGCCCGCGATGTCCTGCAGGAAATAGCTGAAGGCGATGAAGTTGAGGTTCACCGCGAGCAGGTTCAGCTCGATCGCCATCAGCAGGATGATCACGTTCTTCCTGTTGAGGAAGATGCCGAGCACGCTGATCGCAAACAGGATCGCGCCCAGAATCAGGTAGTACGACAGCGGCACCAACGGCTTGGCTCCCTTTTTTCTTGCTTCTTCCTGGTGTCGGTCCTGCGCCGGCCCGCACGGGCGGCGGCGCGGGTCATTTCGGCTGTTGCGGCGCCTGTTGCGGTGGCTCGGGTTCCGGCGCGGGCGCGGACACGCCCTTCTTCTCGGACGGCATCGACACCAGCCGCACGCGGCCCTCGCGGGTCGCGGCGACCTGCACCGCGGGATCGATGCTGCGCGTGTTCTTGCGCGCACGCAGGGTGAGCGCGATCGCGGCGATGATCGCGACCAGCAGGATCACCGCCGCGAGCTCGAACGGATACAGGTATTCGGTGTACAGCACCATGCCGATCGCACGGGTGTTGCTGTAGCCCTCGGCGACCTCGGGCGGCGGCGGCCGCATCTCCAGGCCGAAGTACGGGCCCATCAGCGTCGCGCCCATGATCCCGAGCAGCAGCACGGCCACCGGCAGCGCGATCGGCAGGATGTTCCAGAAGCCCTCGCGCAGCCGGTCGACGTTGATGTCCAGCATCATGATCACGAACAGGAACAGCACCATCACCGCGCCCACGTAGACGAGGATCAGGGTGATCGCGAGGAACTCGGCATGCAGCAGCAGCCACAGGCCGGCGGCCGAGGCGAACGCCAGCACCAGGAACAGCGCGGCATGCACCGGGTTGCGCGCGGTGATCACGCGCAGTGCGGACAGCACCAGCACCGTCGCCAGCACGAAGAACACGATCGACGGGAAGTTCATCGGGCCGCCCTCGCCGGCACTTGGCCGGCCGCCATGTCAACGGTAGTTCGCATCGGCCATCCTGTCGCGCGCGATCTGGTCTTCACAGCGGTCGCCGATCGCCAGCAGCATTTCCTTGGTGTAGACGAGGTCGCCACGGCGCTCGCCGTGGTACTCGAGCGTGCGCGTCTCGACGATCGAATCCACCGGGCAGGACTCCTCGCACAGGCCGCAGAAGATGCACTTGGTGAGGTCGATGTCGTAGCGGGTCGTGCGCCGGGTACCGTCGTCGCGCACCTCGGACTCGATGGTGATCGCCATCGCCGGGCAGACCGCCTCGCACAGCTTGCAGGCGATGCAGCGTTCCTCGCCGTTCGGGTAGCGGCGCAGCGCATGCAGGCCGCGGAAGCGCGGGCTCTGCGGCGTCTTCTCCTCCGGGTACTGCACGGTGATCTTGCGTGCGAACAGGTTGCGCCCGGTCAGCATCATCCCGCGAAGCAGTTCGAGCAGCAGGAAGGAACGGAAGAAGCTCTGGATGCGGTTGATCATCGGGTGTCTCCGCGCGTCTCCATGCTCAGAACCACCAGTTGAAGGGGGGCCAGGTGCGCACCGGTTCCATCATCGCCACGCCAACGACCATGATCCACACCAGGGTCAGCGGGATGAACACCTTCCAGCCCAGGCGCATGATCTGGTCGTATCGGTAGCGCGGGAAGGTGGCCCGCAGCCAGAGGAAGCAGAACAGCACGAACGCGATCTTGATGAACAGCCAGTGCGCGCCGGGCGCGAACAGCAGCCCGACCACCGGGATCGCGGCGAGCGAATCGACCTGCACCGGTGGCAGCCAGCCGCCGAGGAACATCAGCGCGGCCAGCGCCGAGATCAGGATCATGTTCGCGTATTCGGCAAGGAAGAACACGGCGAACGCGGTGCCCGAGTATTCGACATGGAAGCCGGCGACGATCTCGGACTCGCCCTCGGCGACGTCGAACGGCGCCCGGTTGGTCTCGGCTACGCCGGCGATGAAGTAGACCAGGAACAGCGGGAACAGCGGCAGCAGGTTCCAGCTCCAGAAGCCGCCCCCGGTCTGCGCACGCACGATCTCGCCCAGGTTCAGGCTGCCCGACACCATCAGCACGCCGACCAGCGCGAAGCCCATCGCGATCTCGTAGGACACGATCTGCGCCGCCGAGCGCATCGCGCCGAGGAAGGCGTACTTCGAGTTCGACGCCCAGCCGGCGACGATCACCCCGTAGACGCCCATCGAGGTCAGCGCCAGCACGTAGAGCAGGCTGGCGTCGATGTCGGCGAGCACCGTCTCCGGCCCGAACGGCAGCACCGCCCATGCGGCCAGCGCCGGCATGATGGACAGCGTGGGCGCGATCAGGAACAGGAACCGGTTCGACCCGGTCGGGACGATGATCTCCTTGAAGATCAGCTTGAACACGTCGGCGAACGGCTGCGCGAGGCCGGCCGTCCAGCCCATGCCGAAGGCCATCACCCGGTTCGGGCCGATGCGCAGCTGCATGTAGCCGATCACCTTGCGCTCGGCCAGCGTGAGGAAGGCGACGCAGATCGTGATCGGCAGCACGATCGCCAGGATCTTCACCAGGGTCCAGACCACTGGCCAGGCGGGGCCGAGGAGGTTCTCGAAGAATTCCATCGCGGCCTCCTCAGCTCACCGTCTCGGCGGGCACGGCCGGGGCCGGCGCCGGGACGCGTTCGATCGCGAGGGCGGCGGGTCCGCAGGCCGCACCGAGCGGGAAGGTGGCGGCATGGCCCGCCGGCAGCAGCAGGCAACCCGGTGGCAGGCTCGGGTCGAACGCAGCCGGGAACACCAGGCTCGCCTGGCCCGCGGCGATGCGCAGCGAATCGCCCGCCTGCAGGCCCGCCCGCTGCCAGAGATCGGCGGACAGTACCGCCGTCAGCGGAGCCGCGTCGCGCGTCTTCTGCAGCGGCGGCGAGCGGCGCGCGAGCGCGTCCGCATCGTGGATCCGCACGGGGGCCACGCGCTCGATGCCGGCCGGCGCGGCGGCGGTGGCGTCGACCGCCAGCGGCGATGCGAGGGCATTGTCGCAACCGGGCACGGGCAGGCCGTCGAGCGCAAGCCCGGCGCGCACCGCCTCTGAGGAGTCCTGGTCGAAGCCGGGCAGGTCGAGCAGGTTGCCGAGCACGCGCAGCACCTTCCAGGCCGGGCGGGTGTCGCCCAGCGGCCGGACCACGCCGGCAAAGGCCTGCGCACGACCTTCGGTGCTGACGAAGGTGCCGGCAGTCTCGGTGAACGGTGCAGTCGGCAGGATCACTTCCGCGTAGTCGAGGGCCCGGTGCTCGAATGGCGACAGCGCGACCACGAACTCGGCCGCCTTCATCGCCGCCAGCGCCGCGGCACCGTCGGCGCAATCCAGTTCCGGCTCCGCACCGAGCAGCAGGTAGGCCTTGCGCGGCGCGGCGATCATCGCCTGGGCGTCGAGCCCGCCCGCGCCGGGCAGTGCCCCGGCCAGCACCGCGCCCACGCTGTTGGCGGCGGCGCCGAGGTGGCCGAAACGAGCGCCGGTGCAGGTGGCCAGCGCCTGCGCCAGCACTTCCAGCTCCGCGAACCGGGGATGCTGCGCGGCGAGGTTGCCGAGCCAGACGATGCCGCGCTCGGCACGCGCCAGGTCTTCGCCCACCGCCCGTGCCGCGTCTGACACGACCAGCGGATCCAGGGCGGCGGCCAGCGTGGCCGGCAGCGCCGCGCCTTTCGCGGCGGCCGCGGCCTTAACGACCTGGGCCAGGGCGGACACCATTGCCGACGGCGCCACCACGGTCTCGCTCGCCAGCGGCATCATCGGATCCTGCGCGAGCGGGTTGAGCAGGTGCACCCGCGACTGCCGCTTCACCGCCTGGCGCATGCGCTGCGCGAGCAGCGGATGGTCCTTGCGCAGCACGCTGCCCACCACCAGGAAGGCATCCGCCTGGCCGACCTCGGCCACCGGCAGCCCGAGCCAGGGCGCGCCCTTGCGGGCGCCGTCGAGCCGGAAGTCGACCTGCCGCAGCCGGTGGTCGACGTTCCCGGAGCCCAGCCCGCGCACCAGTTTCGCGAGCAGGTGCAGTTCTTCCACCGTCTGGTGCGGCGTGGCCAGCGCCCCGATCGATGCCGGGCCATGGCTGGCGACGATCGACTTCAGGCGGCTGGCGACATGGTCGAGCGCCTGCTGCCAGTCGACCTGCTGCCACTGGCCGTCGCGCCGGAGCAGCGGGCGCGGCAGGCGCAGTTCCGAGTTGAGCGCCTCGTAGGAGAAGCGGTCCTTGTCGGAGATCCAGCATTCGTTGACCGCTTCGTTCTCGAGCGGCAACACGCGCAGCACGCGGTTGCCCTTCACCTGCACCATCAGGTTGGCGCCGAGGCTGTCGTGCGGGCTGACCGACTTGCGGCGGGTCAGTTCCCAGGTGCGGGCGGTGAAGCGGAACGGCTTGGAGGTCAGCGCACCCACCGGGCAGATGTCGATCATGTTGCCCGACAGTTCCGAATCGACGGTGCGCGCGACGAACGGCATGATCTCGCTGTGCTCGCCGCGCCCGGCCATGCCGAGTTCCATCACCCCGGCGATCTCCTGGCCGAAGCGCACGCAGCGCGTGCAGTGGATGCACCGCGTCATGTCGGTCGCGATCAGTGGCCCGAGGTTCTTGTTCGGCACCACGCGCTTCATCTCGTCGTAGCGCGACTCGCTCGCGCCGTAGCCGACAGCGAGGTCCTGCAGCTGGCATTCGCCGCCCTGGTCGCAGATCGGGCAGTCGAGCGGATGGTTGATCAGCAGGAACTCCATCACGCCCTTCTGCGCCTGCACGGCCTTGGGCGAATGGGTGAACACCTTCATGCCTTCAGTGACCGGCGTCGCGCAGGCCGGCAGCGGCTTGGGGGCCTTCTCGACCTCGACCAGGCACATGCGGCAGTTGGCGGCGATGGTCAGCTTCCTGTGGTAGCAGAAATGCGGCACGTAGATGCCGAGCGCGTTCGCGGCTTCCATCACCATCGCGCCGTCGCGCACCTCGACCGGTTTGCCGTCGACTTCCAGCTTGGCCATCGTTGCTATCGCTCTCTCAGGAGTACGGGCCGACCAGGCACCGCTTGTGGTCGACGTGGTACTGGAACTCGTCGCGGAAGGCCTTGATGAAGGCCCGCACCGGCATCGCGGCCGCATCGCCCAGCGCGCAGATGGTGCGCCCCTGGATGTTGTCGCAGAGGTTGAGCAGGAGGTCGAGGTCTTCCTGCCGCCCCTTGCCGTGCTCGATGCGGTCGACCACCCGGTACAGCCAGCCGGTGCCCTCGCGGCAGGGCGTGCACTGGCCGCAGGATTCCTCGTAGTAGAAGTAGGACAGCCGGTGCAGGCAGCGCACCATGCAGCGCGTCTCGTTCATCACGATCACCGCGCCCGAACCCAGGAACGACCCGGCCTTCTGGATCGAGTCGTAGTCCATGTCGAGCGCCATCATGGTGTCGGCCGGCAGCACCGGCATCGACGAACCGCCGGGGATCACCGCCTTCAGCTTCACGCCGTCGCGCATGCCGCCGGCCATCTCGAGCAGCTTCGCGAACGGCGTGCCGAGCCTGACCTCGTAGTTGCCCGGGCGCGCGACGTCGCCGCTCACCGAGAAGATCTTGGTGCCGCCGTTGTTCGGCTTGCCCAGGTTCAGGAAGGCCTCGCCGCCGTTGTTGATGATCCACGGCACCGCGGCGAAGGTCTCGGTGTTGTTGATGGTGGTCGGCTTGCCGTACAGCCCGAAGGTGGCCGGGAACGGCGGCTTGAAGCGCGGCTGCCCCTTCTTGCCCTCGAGCGATTCCAGCAGCGCGGTCTCCTCGCCGCAGATGTAGGCGCCGTAGCCGTGGTGTGCATGCAGCTGGAAGCTGAACTCGCTGCCCATGACGTGGTCGCCGAGGTAGCCGACGGCGCGCGCCTCCTCGAGCGCTTCCTCGAAGCGTTCGTAGACGTCCCAGATCTCGCCATGGATGTAGTTGTAGCCGACCGTGATGCCCATCGCGTACGCCCCGATCATCATCCCCTCGATGAGGATGTGCGGGTTGTAGCGCATGATGTCGCGGTCCTTGAACGTGCCCGGCTCGCCCTCGTCGGAATTGCAGACGAGGTACTTCTGGCCGGTGTAGTTCTTCGGCATGAAGCTCCACTTCAGGCCGGTCGGGAAGCCGGCGCCGCCGCGCCCGCGCAGGGCCGACTTCTTCAACTCGCCGATCACCACGTCGGGCGGGATCTTCTCGGAGAGGATCTTGCGGATCGCCTGGTAGCCGCCACGCGCCTCGTAGTCGCGCAGGCGCCAGTTGGTACCGTCCAGGCCCTTCAGGATCACCGCATCGGGCCCGTAGATGCCGGCCTCGAACGGGGGCAGCGGCGCGTTCATCGGACGGTCTCCGTGCCGGCGGGCGCAGCGCCGCCCGCATGCGCGCCGGGATCGGCGGGCGCAGCGCCTTCGGCGCGCAGCTGGTCGACCAGCGCATCGAGCTTGTCCGGCGTCATCCAGGACAGCATCGTGCGGTTGTTGCGCATCAGCACCGGCGCGTCGCCGCAGGCGCCCATGCATTCGCCTTCCTTCAGCGTGAAGCATCCATCGGCGGTGGTCTCGCCGAAGCCGATGCCGAGCTTGCGCTTCAGGTGTTCGGCAGCCACCCCGGCCCCCTGCAGCTGGCAGGGCAGGTTGGTGCACAGCGTGAGCTTGTTGCGGCCCACCGGCGCCAGGTCGTACATCGTGTAGAAGGTCGCGACCTCGTACACCGCCACCGCCGGCATGCCGATGTGCCGGGCGACGGCATCCATCACCGGCGTCGACAGCCAGCCCTTCTCTTCCTGCGCGATCGCGAGCGCGGCCATCACCGCGGACTGCCGCTGGTCGGGCGGGTACTTGGCGATCGCACGGTCGATGCGGGCGATGGCGCCTGCCGTCAGTGCGGCATCGCCCTCGCCCGCAGGCTGGCCTGGGGTGCGGCCGCCTGCGGCCGCTGGCACGGGTGCATTCATCGCGCTGTGGTCAATCCATCGGTCATCGGTTGCCTGCCGGTACTCATCGGTCGCTCATCGATCAATTTCGCCGAACACGATGTCCTGGGTACCGATGATCGCGACGACGTCGGCGATCATGTGCCCGCGGGACATCTCGTCGATTGCGGCCAGGTGCGGGAAGCCCGGCGCCCGGATCTTCAGGCGGTAGGGCTTGTTGGCGCCGTCGGACACCAGGTAGATGCCGAACTCGCCCTTGGGATGTTCGACCGCCGCATACGCCTCGCCAGCCGGCACGTGCATGCCTTCGGTGAAGAGCTTGAAGTGGTGGATCAGCTCTTCCATGTTCATCTTCATGTCGACCCGGCGCGGCGCGGCCACCTTGTGGCTGTCGCTGATCACCGGACCCGGGTTCTTCCGCAGCCAGTCGACGCACTGGCGGATGATCCGGTTCGACTGGCGCATTTCCTCGATGCGCACCAGGTAGCGGTCGTAGCAGTCGCCGTTGGTGCCGATCGGGATGTCGAAGTCGAGGCGGTCGTAGACCTCGTAGGGCTGCTTCTTGCGCAGGTCCCACTCGATGCCGGAGCCGCGCAGCATCGGGCCGCTGAAGCCCAGCTGCAGCGCGCGCTCGGGCGTGACCACGCCGATGCCCACGGTGCGCTGCTTCCAGATGCGGTTGTCGGTGAGCAGCGTCTCGTACTCGTCGACGCAGCCCGGGAAGCGCTCGGTGAAGGCCTCGATGAAGTCGAGCAGCGAGCCCTGGCGATGCGCGTTCAGGCGCTTCAGGTCGGCGTCGCTGCGCAGCGGCGACGGGTCGTACTGCGGCATCCGTGCCGGCAGGTCGCGGTAGACACCACCCGGCCGGTAGTAGGCCGCATGCATGCGCGCGCCCGACACCGCCTCGTAGCAGTCCATCAGGTCTTCGCGCTCGCGGAAGCAGTACAGGAACACCGTCATCGCGCCGATGTCCAGCCCGTGGGCGCCCAGCCAGAGCAGGTGGTTCAGCGTGCGGGTGATCTCGTCGAACATCACGCGGATGTATTGCGCGCGGACCGGGGGCACGACGCCGGTCAGCTTCTCGATAGCCATCACGTAGGCGTGCTCGTTGCACATCATCGAGACGTAGTCGAGGCGGTCCATGTACGGCACCGACTGCAGGAAGGTGCGCGTCTCGGCGAGCTTCTCGGTCGCCCGGTGCAGCAGCCCGATGTGCGGGTCGGCACGCTCGATCACCTCGCCGTCCAGTTCCAGGACGAGGCGCAGCACGCCATGGGCCGCAGGATGCTGCGGCCCGAAGTTCATCGTGTAGTTCTTGATCTCTGCCATGCGGTCGGTCAGCCCTTGCGGAAGCCTTCGCTGTCGGCGTAGTTGTCCTCGCGGATCACCCGCGGCACGACTTCGCGCGGCTCGATGGTGACCGGCTGGTAGACGACCCGCTTCTGGTCGGGGTCGTAGCGCATCTCGACATAGCCGGTGACCGGGAAATCCTTGCGGAACGGGTGCCCGACGAAACCGTAGTCGGTGAGGATGCGGCGCAGGTCGGGATGGCCTTCGAACACGATGCCGAACAGGTCGAACGCCTCGCGCTCGTACCAGTTGGCCGACGCCCAGATGCCGGTGACCGAGGGCAGCAGCGGGAAATCATCGTCGGGCGCGTAGCAGCGCACCCGCAGCCGCGCGTTGTGCTCCAGCGAAAGCAGGTGGTAAACCGCGCAGAAGCGCGCCCCGTCCCAGGTGCCGTCGCCATGGCCGGACCAGTCGACGCCGCACAGGTCGACCAGCTGCGCGAAGCGCAGGGCCGGGTCGTCGCGCAGGCGTGCCATCGCCTCGGCCAGCCGGGCCGCAGGCACCGTCACCGTCACCTCGTCGAACGCGTACACGATCTTCGATACCGCCTCGCCCAGCGCGGCCTCGACCCTTGCCTGCAGTTGGTCGGGGGGAAGGCTCATCGTGCGATCGTGCTCTGCCGCTTGATCTTGTTCTGCAGCTGGATGATGCCGTAGAGCAGCGCCTCGGCCGTCGGAGGGCAGCCCGGCACGTAGATGTCGACCGGGACGATACGATCGCAGCCACGCACCACGGAATACGAGTAGTGGTAGTAGCCGCCGCCGTTGGCGCAGGAACCCATCGAGATCACCCAGCGCGGCTCGGCCATCTGGTCGTAGACCTTGCGCAGCGCCGGCGCCATCTTGTTGCACAGCGTGCCGGCGACGATCATCACGTCGGACTGGCGAGGGCTCGGGCGGAAGATCACGCCGAAGCGGTCCATGTCGTAGCGTGCGGCTCCGGCATGCATCATCTCGACCGCGCAGCAGGCGAGGCCGAAGGTCATCGGCCAGAGCGACCCGGTGCGCGTCCAGTTGATCAGGTCATCGGCCTTGGTCATGACGAAGCCGCGCTCCGCACCGGGAAACACCGGTGCCGCGGCAGGGGCCGTCCCGGCAGGTGCAGTCATGCCTGCGCCAGGAACCGCGAGTTCACTCATCGGATGCTCCGTTCACGAAGGACCGGCCGGTCATTCCCATTCGAGTGCGCCCTTCTTCCATTCGTAGACGAAGCCGACGACCAGGATCATCAGGAACACGAACATGGCGCCGAGCCCGAACCAGCCGATGTCGGACAGCACGATCGCCCAGGGAAACAGGAAGGCGATCTCGAGGTCGAACAGGATGAACAGGATCGCGACCAGGTAGTAGCGCACGTCGAATTTCATGCGTGCGTCTTCGAAGGCCTCGAAGCCGCATTCGTAGGGGGACAGCTTCTCGGCATCGGGCCTATTGGCGCCGGTCGCGGTACTGGCGATCCAGCCGACCAAAGGAAGGACGAGCCCGAAAGCGAGCCCTACGCCGATGAACAACAGAATGGGCAGGTAACTTTCCAGCACAGCTAGCTCAACCGTCGACTAAGCAACTCTTTGGACCCCCGGTTTTCCCGGTACAGCCTCGCGCGTCGGCCGGCCTGCCTGCGGCAGGGCGGACCGTGCGAGGGTCACGATAACGCAGCCCTGGCGCCGCCCCTGGCCAGCGGGCCAATGGGCCCCAGCCGGGTGGCGCGCGCTGCAATCACGCGTCTGGAGGCATCAGGCGCGGCGCGAGGGACCGCTGTGCGCCTTGCCGTGCTGCCGATCCTTCACTTCCCCCGGCCCCGGACACTGCCCGGATGCCGGCACTGCTGGTGCCCACGATCAGACTCGAACTGATACGGCTTTCGCCACTGCCCCCTCAAGACAGCGTGTCTACCAATTCCACCACGTGGGCGAACTCGTTGCGACCCCGATATTGTCGCCTACTTTCGGCTTTCCGGGGTCATCCGGAGAGCGTTTACTTCGGAATATCTGAAGCCTTGGATACGCCCTTGCCGGCGGGATCCGCGGCGGCACCGGTCGCGGCGCCACCCTTCGTGGCCGCCTCCGGCATCGCAGCCGGCGGTGCGGACGGCACCGGCACGGCGGACGACGCGGGCGCCTGCGCAGGCGCGCCCGGCACGGGAATCTGCGACGCCGGCGTCGCCGGCGCGTTCTCCATCAGCCCGCGCGACACGCCCGTATTGGACGCCAGGTAGGTCAGCACGAGGCTGGTGATGAAGAACAGGGTCGCCATGATCGCGGTCATGCGGCTCATGAAGTTGGCCGAACCGCTGGAGCCGAACAGGCTGCCGGCCGAGCCGCTGCCGAAGGCCGCGCCCATGTCGGCGCCCTTGCCCTGCTGCAGCAGCACGAAGACCACGATGGCGCCCGCGGCGAGCACATGGAAAAGCAGGATGAAGTTCTGGAGCATCTTGGGTGTTCCCTGTTGTGCGGATCAGCCGAATGCCCGGCAGATCGGCTCGAAGTCCTCGATCTTGAGCGAAGCGCCCCCGATCAGGCCACCGTCGACGTCCGGCATCGCGAAAAGTTCGGCGGCGTTGGAAGGCTTGACGCTGCCGCCGTACAGCAGCGAGATGCCGGCACCGGCGCGCCCGAGGCGGGTACGCAGGAACCCGTGCACGGCCTGCACCTGCTCCGGCGTCGCGGTGCGGCCGGTGCCGATCGCCCATACCGGCTCGTAGGCGATCACGCAGTGCGCCAGGGCGTCCAGCCCGAGCACCTCGACGCAGACCGAGAGCTGGCCGGCAATCACCGCCTCGGTCATGTCGATCTCGCGCTCCTCCAGCGTCTCGCCGAGGCAGATGATCGGGGTCATGGCGGCGGCGAGCACCGCCGCCGCCTTGCCGGCGACCAGCGCGCTGGTCTCGGAATGGTGCGCGCGCCGCTCGGAATGGCCGACGATGACGAAACTCGCGCCGAACTCGGCGATCATCTGCGCCGACACTTCCCCGGTGTAGGCGCCGGACGCATGCACGCTGGCGTCCTGGGCGCCCCAGCGGACGGCGCTGCCGGACAGCAGCTCGCGTGCCTGGGCCAGGTAGGGGAACGGCACACAGACCGATACTTCCACGCCGGCGCCTGCCCATGCCTCGACGGAAGCCGAGCAGGCACGCAGCAGCTCCGCGTTGGCGGCAAGCGAACCGTTCATCTTCCAGTTGCCCACGACGCGCTTCTTCCTGGCCGCGTCACTGCTTTGGCTGGCACGCATCTCGCGTTTCCCGGTGTGACCTGAGTAGAACCGCGGGATTATACCGATGCGCGGGATCGCGGGTCAAACCGATGCGGGAACGTATTCCTGGCGCCGGTCTCCCGCGGGGCGAAGCCTCGCGGCAGACCTTCGGCCTCAGCCGAAGCGTCCGGTGATGTAGTCCTCGGTCTGCTTCTTCTGCGGCTTGACGAAGATGTCTTCGGTGACGCCGTACTCGATCATCTCGCCGAGGTACATGTAGGCAGTGAAGTCGGACACCCGCGCCGCCTGCTGCATGTTGTGGGTCACGATCAGGATCGTGACCCTCGCCTTGAGTTCGTTGATCAGCTGCTCGATGCTCGCCGTGGCGATCGGATCCAGCGCGGACGTCGGCTCGTCGAACAGCAGCAGTTCCGGGTCGCTGGCCAGCGCACGGGCGATGCACAGGCGCTGCTGCTGTCCGCCGGACAGGTTGAACGCCAGGTCGGAGAGCCTGTCCTTGACCTCGTCCCACAGGGCGGCCCCGCGCAGCGCTTCCTCCACCTTCTCGTCGAGGATCGCGCGCCGGCTGATGCCGCGCACGCGCAGGCCGTAGGCCACGTTCTCGTAGATGGACTTGGGGAACGGGTTGGGTTTCTGGAACACCATCGACAGCCGCATGCGCACTTCGATCGCATCGACCTGCGGGGACAGGATGTTGAGGTTGTCCGGCTGCAGGACGATCTCGCCCTCGTAGCGGTTGCCGGGATACAGGTCGTGCATCCGGTTGAAGCAGCGCAGCAGCGTGGATTTGCCGCAACCTGACGGACCGATCAACGCAGTGACCTTCTTGTCCTGCACCGACAGGTTGACGTTCTTCAGGGCCTGCTTCTCGCCGTAGAAGAAGTTCAGGTTGTTGACGTCCGCCTTGCCGCGCGCGAGGGGACGGTCGACGACTTCGCTGGTCACCATTTGATGTTCTTTCTGATCTGATAGCGCAGGTAGATCGCGAGGCCGTTCATCAGGAGCGTCATCACGATCAGCACGACGCCAGCCGCCGCAGCGTTGGCCGCGAACGCAGGGTCGGGCCGGGACACCCAGTTGAACATCTGGATCGGCAACACCGTGAACGGCGCGAACAGCCAGTCGAAATTGACGAACGGAGGCTCGGCACTCACCGGGCTGGGCGGCAGGAAGGCGATGAAGGTCAGCGCGCCGATGGTGATGATCGGCGCAGTCTCGCCGATCGCGCGCGACATGCCGATGATCACGCCGGTCAGGATGCCACCGCGGGAGTACGGCAGCAGGTGGTCGGAGATCATCTGCCAGCGGGTGGCGCCCAGCGCATAGGCGCCCTCCCGGATCGTGCTCGGGACCGCCCGCAGCGCCTCGCGGGTGGACACGATGACCACCGGCAGTATCAGCAGCGCCAGCGTCAGCCCGGCCGCCAGGACGCTCTCGCCGAGGCCCAGGATGTAGACGAACAGGCCGAGTGCGAGCAGGCCGTAGATGATGGACGGCACGCCGGCGAGGTTGGTGACGTTCACCTCGATGATGTCGGTGATGATGTTCTGCTTCGCGTATTCCTCGAGGTAGATCGCCGAGCCGATGCCCAGCGGCACGGCGGTCAGCATGGTCACCAGCATCACCAGCGTGGTGCCCACCCACGAGGACAGGATGCCTGCGTCGGCCGCACGCCGCGACGGGAAGCTCGTGAAGAACTCGGGGGTCAGCCGCGCCCATCCGTCGAACAGCAGGCTCGCGAACGAGGCGATCATGGTCAGCACGGCAATCAGCATGCACACCAGGCCGACGATCGCGAACATGTGGTCGCGCAGCTTGCGCTTGCCGATCAGCGCACGCATCTCCTCGATGCGCTGCGGCGAGATCTGGGTGTAGGAACTCATCAGTAGATCTCCCGGTACCGCTTGCGCATCACATGGCCGAACACGTTCAGGGCCAGCGTCATCACGACGAGCACCAGGCCGGCCGCGAAGATGCTCTGGTATGCGACGGATCCGTGCTCGACGTCGCCGAGGCTGACCTGCACGATGTAGGCCGTGATGGTCGCCGCCGGCTCCATCGGGTTGAACGTGAACTTCGGCTGCAGGCCGGCCGCGATCGCCACCACCATGGTCTCGCCGATCGCGCGCGACACGGCCAGCACGTAGGCCGCCACGATGCCCGAGATGGCGGCGGGCGTCACCACGCGCACCGCGGTCTGGAAGCGCGTCGCACCCATCGCATACGATCCTTCGCGCATCGCCATCGGCACCGCGCGCATCGCGTCCTCGGCGACCGAGCTGATGTAGGGGATGATGAACACGCCGATGACGATGCCGGGCGCCAGCATGTTGAACCCGGGAAGGCCGGGCATGAAGATCTGCAGGAAGGGCGTGAAGTAGAGCAGCGCGAAATAGCCGAACACGACGGTCGGCACCGACTCGAGGAGCTCGAGGAACGGCTTGACCGTCTCTCGCACCTTGTGCGGCGCGAATTCGCTCAGGTAGATCGCGATGATGGTGCCCATCGGGATCGCCACTGCCAGCGCGACCGCGGCCACCGTCAGGGTGCCGGCGAGCAGCGGCAGGATGCCGTACCGGGCATCCGCGAACAGCGGCGACCACACCGTGCCTGTGAGGAACTCTACGATCGAGACATGTTCGAAGAAGCCGAGGGACTCCACCACCAGGATGGCCAGGATCGCCACGGTGATCACCACCGCGAAGAAGGCCATCAGGAACAGGATCCCTTCGATCACGCGCTCCTTGATGTGGCGCGTGAACTTGTGCTGGAGGCGGCCTTCAAAGGGGTTCGCCATGGGCTCCGCTGCTCCTGCGATAT
>JAJTHE010000008.1 GCA_021298815.1 Betaproteobacteria bacterium
GACGATCACCCTGACCGGCTTCTCGTTCAACGCGGACGACCTGCTGGGCATCGGCACCAACGCCACGCTGTTCGTGCGCGCCAACGTGATCGACCCGGGCACCTCGGTGATCCCGCTGCCGCCGGCCGGCTTCCTGCTGCTCGGCGGCCTGGCGATGATGGGCTGGATCGGCCGCCGCCGCCGCACCTGAAAATCCGGGTCAGAGACGCATTTCAGAAAATGGGGTCAGAGACGATTTAGCGATAAATCGTCTCTGACCCGGATTTCCGGACCCGGATTTCCGTTCTGAAGCAGAATGCGGGCTTGGACCAACCCGTCCCGGAGATCGCAGGAAAATGGTGTCTGACCCGGATTTGCCGACGTACGCGGATGTCGAGGCGGCTGCCAGGCGGCTGGAGGGGATCGTGCATCGCACGCCGGTGCTGACGTCGGGCACGGTGAACCGTCGTACCGGAGCCAGGGTCTACTTCAAGTGCGAGAACTTCCAGCGCAGCGGGGCGTTCAAGTTCCGCGGGGCGTACAACGCGCTGTCGCAGCTGGGCGCGGCGGAGAAGGCGCGCGGGGTGGTGACCTTCTCCTCGGGCAACCATGCGCAGGCGGTGGCACTGTCGGCGCAGCTGCTGGGGATCCGTGCGGTGATCGTGATGCCGGACGACGCGGCTTCGGTGAAGCTGGAGGCGACGCGCGGCTACGGTGCCGAGGTGATCACCTACGACAAGACGAAGACCACGCGCGAGTCGATCGCGCGTTCGCTGGCGCAGGAGCGCGGCCTGACGATGGTGCCGCCCTACGACGATGCGCATGTGATCGCGGGGCAGGGCACGGCGGCGAAGGAGCTGATCGAGGATGCCGGCCCGCTCGACTGGCTGCTGGTGTGCACCGGCGGTGCCGGCCTGACCTCGGGCTGCGCGATCGCCGCGCACCACCTGTCCCCGGGCTGCAAGGTGGTCGGCGTCGAACCGCAGGCCGGCGACGACGCCACGCGCTCGTTCCACACCGGCGTGCTGCAGACGGTCGACAATCCGGACACCATCGCCGATGGCGCACGCACGCCGTCACTCGGCACGCTGACCTTCCCGCTGGTGCAGAAGCTGCTGCACGACATGGTGACCGTCGACGACGACCAGCTGCTCGACGCGATGCTGTTCCTCTGGGAACGCATGAAGATCGTCGTCGAGCCGACCGGCGCGCTCGCCGCGACCGCGCTGTTCGAGCGCAAGATCGACTACAGGAGCGGCGCGCGCATCGGAGTGATCGTCTCCGGTGGCAACGTCGACGTGCGCGCGGCCTGCGCGCTGATCCGCGCGCGCGATGCGCGCAAGCAAGGAGGAGCCGCATGACCCCATCGAGCGAAGGCATCGATGTGCTGGTGAGCGAAGTCGGTCCGCGCGACGGCCTGCAGAACACGAAGCAGTTCATGCCCACCGCATTCAAGCAGCGCTGGATCAGTGCGGCGGCGGCAGCCGGCCTGCGCGAGATCGAGGTCTGCTCGTTCGTGCCGCCGAGCGTGATCCCGCAGATGGTCGATGCGACCGAAGTGGTGCGCCATGCGCTGGGCATCCCCGGCCTGCATGTCGCCGTTCTCGCGCCGAACTTCAAGGGCGTACAGCGCGCGATCGCCAGCGGCGCGCACAAGATCACCGTGCCGATCTCGGTGAGCCGCCGGCACAGCCTCGCCAACGTGCGCCGCACGACGGAAGAGGCGATCGAGGACGTGCGCCGTGCCTGCGCATTCCGCGCGTCCCTCCCCGAAGGCCAGCGGCCGAAGATCGAAGCCGGGCTGTCGACGGTGTTCGGCTGCACGATCGAGGGTCGGGTGTCGGAGGAACAGGTGGTGCGCGATGCGGTCGCCTGCGTCGAAGCCGGCTGCGACGAGGTCGGGCTGGCCGATACCACCGGCATGGCAAACCCGACGCAGATCCGGCGCGTGTTCCGCAAGGTGCGCGCGGCGATCGGCGAGAAGCTGGGCGGCGCACACCTGCACAACACGCGCGGCTTCGGCCTGGCCAACGTGGTCGCCGCGCTGGAGGAGGACGTGCGTACCTTCGACAGCTCGCTCGCCGGCCTCGGCGGCTGCCCGTTCGCGCCGGGCGCCACCGGCAACATCGTCACCGAGGATCTCGTGTTCCTGCTCGAGGAGATGGGCCTGCGCACCGGCATCGACCTCGATCGCCTGATCGCGATCCGGGAAGTGCTCGCCGAAGGCATCCCGGGCGAGCCGCTCTATGGCCATGTTCCGATGCTGGATGCGTCGGCGCGCACGCCCATGGTGTCGGCATGAAGCGCACGCGTCGGCTCGCAGGCGCCGCGGCGATCGCGGGGCTTTGCGCGGCGATCGGTGCCGCAGGCGGCGTCCATGCCCAGGCCTGGCCCGCGAAACCGCTGCGCTGGTTCATCCCTTTCCCGCCCGGCGGCGGCACCGACGTGATGTCGCGGGTGATCGCGCAGAAGCTGTCCGAGCGGCTCGGCCAGCCGGTCGTGGTCGAGAACCGCGCAGGGTCGGGCGGCACCATCGGGCTGGAGGCCGCGGCGCGCGCACCGGCGGACGGCTACAACCTGGTGATGGGCCAGGCCGCCAACCTCGCGGTCGCCCCTGCGCTGTACAAGAAGCTCCCCTACGACCCGGTGAAGGACTTCGCGCCGATCACCAACGCGGTCTCGGCGCCGCTGGTGCTGGTGGTCAACCCGGCGCTGCCGGTGAAGTCGGTGAAGGAACTGTCCGCGCTTGCGCGCGCCCGTCCCGACCAGCTCACCTTCGGCTCCCCGGGCAACGGCACCGCAGGCCACCTCGCCGGCGAGCAGTTCAAGATCGCGGCGAAGGCGAAGATGACGCACATCCCCTACAAGGGCAACGTGCCGGCGATGACCGACGTGCTCGGCGGCCAGATCAGCATGCTGTTCAGCACCATCCCGCCGGTGCTCGGGCAGGTGCGCACCAACCGGCTGCGTGCGCTCGCCACCACCGGTGCGCAGCGCGCCGCGGTGCTTCCCACGGTGCCGACCATG
This sequence comes from Betaproteobacteria bacterium, assembly GCA_021298815.1. Taxonomy (GTDB): domain Bacteria; phylum Pseudomonadota; class Gammaproteobacteria; order Burkholderiales; family CAIKXV01; genus CAIKXV01. Next base: position 3,007 of record JAJTHE010000008.1, read on the forward strand.
GCCGAGAGCGGACTGCCCGAGTTCGTGCTGGTCAACTGGTGGGGCGTGCTGGCACCGGCCGGCACGCCACCGGACATCGTCGGCCGGCTGAACGCGGAGATCGTGAAGATCCTGCAAATGCCGGACGTGCGCGAGCGGATCGCGGCCGAAGGCGGCGAGCCCAGTCCGAACTCGCCCGAGCAGTTCGCGAAGTTCATCGCGGCAGAAGTGGTCAAGTGGGGGACGCTGGTCAGGGCGTCGGGCGCGCAGGTCGATTGAAGCGAAGCGGGCTGGCACAGGACGTGCTCGTCCGGAATGCAGGCATCCGGCCGGCAGGCGGCAGACCACGCCGTGCACCGATTTGGTACATTGCTGGCAGATGCGTCATCCAAGTCCAGAAAGGTCGTACAAGATGTCCCACCGTGCCGTCCCCCGTCCCGTGCGCCTGAGCGCGATCGCCGTTGCCGTGCTGTCCCTGCCGCTGGTCCTTCCGGCCCCGGCGTCCGCCCAGCAATGGCCCGCGAAGCCGATCCGCTTCATCATGCCGTTCGTCCCCGGTGGCGGCACCGACTTCGTCGGCCGCCTGATCTCGCCGGAACTCTCGAAGACGCTCGGCCAGCAGGTCCTGGTCGAGAACCGCGGCGGTGCCGGCGGCAACATCGGCGTCGAACTCGCCGCGAAGTCCGATCCCGACGGCTACACGATGGTGCTCGGCACGATCGGCAACATCGCGGTCAACCCGTCGCTCTACGGCAAGCTGGCGGTCGACCCGCTTCGCGACCTGGCGCCGGTCTCGCAGACCTCGATCGTGCTGAACGTGCTGGTCGTGCACCCCTCGCTGCCGGTGAAGTCGGTGAAGGACATCATCGCCCTGGCGAAGAAGAATCCCGGAAAGCTGACCTACGGTTCGTCGGGCATGGGTGCGGCCGACCACCTCGCCGGCGAACTGTTCAACCGGATCGTCGGCACGGAACTGGTCCATGTGCCGTACAAGGGCGGCGGCCCGGCGATGGCCGACCTGGTCGGCGGGCAGATCACGCTGTCGTTCGCGACGATGGTATCGGTGCTGCCGCACTGGAAATCCGGCCGGCTGCGCCCGATCGCGTTCACGCTGCCGGAACGCACGCCGCTGTTCCCGGACATCCCGACCGTCGCCGAAGGCGGGGTGCCCGGATTCGCGGTCACCAACTGGTATGGCGTGTTCTTCCCGGCGAAGACGCCGCGGCCGATCATCGACCGCATGAACGCGGCGGTGAACGCCGCCCTCAAGGTGCCGGAGATCGTCGAGCGGCACCACGGCGCAGGCATCGTGCCGACCGGCAGCACGCCCGAGGCGTTCGACAAGTTCATCCGCGCCGAGACCGCGCGCTTCTCGAAGCTGGTCAAGGAAGCCGGGCTGAAGGTGGAGTGATCCGTTCCGGACCCTTCGGTCCGGGAGGCGACTTCCGCCTTCCGACCGGAGCGTCCGCCCACGGACGGTCGGAGACACGTCCGGCGACATGGCTGGTGTCCGGGGAGGCCCTGCGCCGTTGCCGGTAGAATGCGGGTCGACCCCCTGTCGGTGAGCGTCCCGTGGACATCCAATCGAGCACTCCTGCAACGCCGTCGGTCACCCGGCTGGCCGATTACGCCCCGCCACCGTACCGCGTCGATTCGGTCGAACTCACCTTCGACCTGCATGAAGACCACACGACGGTCACCGCGTACTCGGTGATCCATGCCTGCGACGACCATGCGCTGGTGCCGCCGCCGCTGCGCCTGGACGGCATCGGGCTGCAACTGGAAGCGGTCGTGCTGGACGGCCGCGCGCTCGATCCGTCCGAGTACACGGTCGACCCCGAGGGCCTGACCATCGCCCGGGTGCCGCGCCAGTTCACGCTCGAGGTGGTGACGGTCATCCATCCCGAGACGAACACCGCGCTCGAGGGCCTGTACAAGTCGAGCGGCAACTTCTGCACACAATGCGAGGCGCGCGGCTTCCGCAAGATCACCTACTTCCTCGACCGCCCCGACGTGATGGCGCGCTACACGACGACCATCATCGCCGACCGCGCGAAGTACCCGGTGCTGCTGTCCAACGGCAACCGCGGCGAGGCCGGCCCGGCCACCGGGAAGGGTGCCGAGGGCCGCCATTTCGCGACCTGGATCGATCCCTGGCCCAAGCCGTCCTACCTGTTCGCGCTGGTCGCCGGCAACCTGGTCTGCGCGCGCGACACCTTCACCACGATGTCCGGGCGCGAGGTCGGCGTCGAGGTCTGGGTCGAGCAGCACAACCTCGACAAGTGCGACCATGCGATCGCCTCGATGAAGCGGGCGATGCGCTGGGACGAGGAAGCCTTCGGCCGCGAGTACGACCTCGATGCCTACATGATCTTCAGCGCCGACGACTTCAACATGGGCGCGATGGAGAACAAGGGCCTGAACGTCTTCAACTCGAAGTACGTGCTGGCCAAGGCCGAGACCGCGACCGATGCCGACTTCGAGGCGATCGAGGCGGTGATCGCGCACGAGTACTTCCACAACTGGACTGGCAACCGGGTCACCTGCCGCGACTGGTTCCAGCTTTCGCTGAAGGAGGGCCTGACCGTCTTCCGCGACCAGCAGTTCACCGCCGACATGACCTCGAAGGCGGTCAAGCGCATCGCCGACGTGCGCACCCTGCGCAGCCACCAGTTCCCCGAGGACGGCGGCCCGCTCGCGCATCCGGTACGCCCCGACGCCTACATCGAGATCAGCAACTTCTACACCGCGACCGTGTACGAGAAGGGCGCAGAAGTGATCCGCATGATGCACACCCTGCTCGGGCCGGAGAAGTTCCGCGCGGGCATGGACCTCTACTTCGAGCGCCATGACGGCCAGGCGGTGACCTGCGACGACTTCGCGCAGGCGATGCAGGATGCCTCGGGCATCGACCTCTCGCTGTTCCGCCGCTGGTACGGGCAGGCCGGCACGCCGGAAGTGACCGCCGCCACCGCATACGACGCGCATGAACGGCGCTTCACGCTCACCCTGACCCAGCACAGCGCCCCGACGCCGGGCCAGCCGCACAAGCAACCGCTGCACATCCCGGTGCGCGTGGCCCTGTTCGATGCCGGGGGACGCGCGCTGCCGTTGCGGCTCGCCGGGGCGGCCGGCGGCGGCACGGCCACCGCCACCGAGGCCGTGCTGTCGCTGACCGAAGCCCAGCAGCGCTTCGTGTTCGAGGGCGTGCCGTCGGCACCGGTGCCGTCGCTGCTGCGCGGCTTCTCCGCACCGGTGAAGCTGATCGTCGAGTACGGCGACGCGGAACTCGCGTTCCTGATGGGGCATGACGACGACCCGTTCAACCGCTGGGAGGCCGGCCAGCGGCTGTCGACCCGCATCCTGCTCGGCGCGGTCGAGTCCCATCGTGCCGGCCGGCCGATCGAACTGCCCGGCGCGTTCATCGAGGCCTTCGGCCGCACCCTGGCCGCCCCGGCGCTCGACGGGCGCTACAAGGCGCTGGCCCTGACGCTGCCCGACTTCACCTTCCTCGGCGAACAGATGGCGCAGATCGACGTGGAAGGTCTGCATGCGGCACGCGAGGCGGTGGTGGGCCAGCTTGCGCGCGCGCACCGTGGCGCGCTCGAACAGGTCTACGAAGCCAATCGCACGCCGGGCGCGTACCGGCACGACGGCGAATCGATCGCGAAGCGGGCGCTGCGCAACACCTGCCTTGCCTACCTGAGCCGCGCCGGCACGCCGGATGCGCTCGGGCTCGCGCTGGCCCAGTTCGACGCAGCCAACAACATGACCGACCAGATCGCTGCGCTGTCGTGCATCGTCGACGTGCCGGGCGCGGCGCGCGAACGGGCACTGGCCTCGTTCTACGGGCAGTGGAAGGCCGACCCGCTGGTGATCGACAAGTGGCTCGCGCTGCAGGCGCGCTCCGAGGCACCCGATGCGCTGGCGCAGGTGCGCACGCTGATGGGCCACCCGGCCTACGATGCGCGCAACCCGAACCGCATCCGCGCGCTGGTCGGCGTGTTCTGCCACGGGAACCCGCTGCGCTTCCACCAGGCCGACGGGTCGGGTTATGCCTTCCTGCGCGAGCAGGTGCTCAAGCTCGACCGGCAGAACCCGCAGGTGGCCTCGCGCATGCTCGGGGCGCTCAACCGATGGCGCAAGTACGACCCGCAGCGGCAGGCGCTGATGCGCGCCGAACTGCAGGCGATCGCGGCGCAGGAGACCCTTTCGAAGGACGTGTACGAGGTTGCGACGAAGGCGCTGGGGTAGGAAGGGCCTTCTGCCGCAATAGCAGCTATGCTTGCGCGACATGGAAAAGATCCACTACCTGATCGTTCCCGTTTCGCCGGAAGCGCACCGCTTCCAGGTCACCCTGCAGGTGTCCGACCCGGACCCGGCCGGGCAGCGCCTGTGGCTGCCGGTATGGATCCCGGGCAGCTACCTGGTGCGAGAGTTCGCCCGCCACGTGCTGTCGATCGCCGCACTCGACGGGCAGGGCCGGCCGGTGGCGGTGGCCAAGGTCGACAAGCACCGCTGGCAGTGCGCACCGTGCGAGAGTCCGCTGACGGTCACCTGCGAGGTCTACGCCTGGGACCTGTCGGTACGCGCCGCCCACCTCGACACCATGCATGCCTACTTCAACGGCTCGTCGGTTTTCCTCGCGGTCGAGGGCCGGGAGCATGAACACTGCACCGTCGACATCCAGCCGCCGGCCGGCGAGGCGTACGGCGCCTGGCGCGTCGCGACGACCCTGCCGCGCGCCGGCGCCCCGGAGCACGGCTTCGGCCGCTACAGGGCCGCCGACTACGACGAGCTGATCGACCACCCGGTCGAATGCGGCACCTTCGACCTCGTCTCGTTCGACGCGCATGGCGTGCGCCACGACATCGCGGTCACCGGCCGCCACCGGGGCGACCTCGATCGCCTCGCGCGCGACTTCGCCCGCGCCTGCACCGCGCAGATCGACCTGTTCGGCGCGCCGCCGCCGTTCGACCGCTACCTGTTCCAGGTGATGGTGGTCGGTGACGGCTATGGCGGGCTGGAGCATCGCGCATCGACCAGCCTGCTGTGCAGCCGCGACGACCTGCCGCAGCCAGGGCAGGCGAAGACCACCGACAAGTACCGCACGCTGCTCGGGCTGGCCAGCCACGAGTACTTCCATGCGTGGAACGTGAAGCGGATCAAGCCGGCCGCCTTCCTGCCCTACGACCTGTCGCGCGAAGGCTATACGCGCCAGCTCTGGGCGTTCGAGGGCATCACGTCGTACTACGACGACCTCGCGCTGGTACGCTGCGGCCTGGTCACGCCGGACGAGTACCTGCAGATGCTCGGCGAGACCGTGACCCGCGTGCTGCGCGGCGCGGGCCGGCTGAAGCAGTCGGTGGCCGAGTCTAGCTTCGATGCCTGGATCAAGTTCTACCGCCCGGACGAGAACGCGCCGAACGCGGTGGTGAGCTACTACACCAAGGGCTCGCTGGTCGCGCTGGCGCTCGACCTCACGTTGCGCGAGGCCACCGGTGGGGCACGCTCGCTGGACGACCTGATGCGCCGGCTGTGGCAGGACTACGGCGCGCGCGGCATCGGCGTCCCGGAGGACCGCATCCCGGCGCTCGCCTCGGAGATCGCCGGACGCGACCTGTCGGCCTTCTTCGCGCTCGCAGTGGACGGCACCGAAGACCTGCCGCTCGCCGCGCTGCTCGCCACCGTCGGCGTGAAGCTCGGGCTGCGCGCGGCGACCGGCGAATCGGACAAGGGCGGTACGCCGGGCCCGCTGGCGAAGGTCCAGGCCGAGGCGGTGGCGGCCGCGGACGATGTCGCGGTGACATCCGCCGCGCCGCTCCGCCCCTGGCTCGGCGCCCGGCTGTCCGCCGACGGCAAGGTCTCGCTGGTGCACGACGGCAGCCCGGCGCAGCAGGCCGGCCTGTCCGCCGGCGACCAGATCGTGGCGATCGACGGCCTGCGCTTCGCTGGCATCGAGGCGCTGCTCTCGGCATCGCGGCCAGGCCGCGCGCTCGAGGTGCACGCGTTCCGCCGCGACGAGCTGTACCAGTGCCGGCTGGTGCTGGCCGAGGCACCGCTGGATACTGCATGGCTCGTGGTCGATGCAGACGCAGCCCCCGACGCCGTCGCCGCGCGCGCCGTCTGGCTCGACACCGCGGCGCCGCCGAAGTAGCACGCGCAGCCGATGGACGTCGACCGGCGTCTGGGCGAGAACCGCGCGCTGCGCGAGCGCCTCGAGTCGCTGCTGGCCGACGGACGACGCAACGAACAGATCTTCAGTCGGCACCGCCGGATCGAACTCGGGCTGATGGAAGGGTCGACCTTCCAGGAGCTGTTCGACATGCTGTTCAACGAACTGAAGCGCATCAACGACTACGCTGCGGTGACGCTGGCGCTGTGCGACCCCGACCACGAGCTGCGCCGCCTGTTCGAGGCGGTGGAGATCGATGTCGACGACTATCCCGACCTGATCCTGCTCGGCGGCTTCTCCGAGCTGTTCCGCGTGCTGGAAGGCGGCGGACGCACGGCACTGGGCGCGTTCGTCAAGCCGCTGCACGGCGCGCTGTTCCCGCTCGAGACCACGCCGCCGGAGAGCGTGGCGATCCTGCCGCTGCGGCGCCGGCGGCGGCTGATCGGCAGCCTCAACCTGGGCAGTCGGGATTTCGCGCGCTTCTCCGCCGGCATGGCGACCGACTTCGTCGAACGGCTGGCCGGCATCATCGCGATCTGCTTCGAGAACGTGGCCAACCACGAGCGGCTCAAGCATGTGAGCCTGAGCGACTCGCTCACCGGCGTGCACAACCGGCGCTACTTCGACCAGCGCCTGCACGAGGAGGCCGACCGTGCCCGGCGCAGCCGGCGCCCGCTGTCCTGCGTGTTCGTCGACGTCGACCGCTTCAAGTCGATCAACGACCGCTTCGGCCATCCCGCCGGCGACGAGGTGCTGCGCGGCATCGCCGGGCGGATCAAGGCCGAGCTGCGGTTGTCCGATGCGCTCGGCCGCTACGGCGGCGAGGAGTTCGCCGCGGTGCTCACCGACGGCGATGCGGCGATGGCGCTGGCGGTCGGCGAACGGGTGCGCGCCGCGGTGGCCGCGGCACCGTTCCCGGATGGCGCCGGCGGCAGCATCCCGGTGACCGTGTCGCTCGGCATCGCCACCGCGCTGCCGGACCGCTTCGACAGCAGCGTCGCGCTCGCCGCGCACCTCGTCGCCGCCGCCGATCGCGGCGTCTACCAGGCGAAGGCGGACGGCCGCAACTGCGTGCGGGCGGTGGACTGACGCTGCCGGAACGACGCTGCCGGACCGACCCCTCAGGTCGGCGCCGTGCCGCTGACCCCGCCCTTGCGCATCGACGACAGCCAGGCGATCGCGATCAGCACCGCGAGAACGAACGGCAACGAGCCGTAGTTGATCGCATGCCAGCCCCAGCCCGCCTGCGAGAGCATCGCGCCGGAGACGAGCGAGGTCACCGCCATCGTCGCGAAGGTGATGAAGTCGTGCATCGACTGGGTCTTCTCGCGCTCCGACGGCTGGTAGGTCTCGGTGAGCAGCGCCGAACCGCTGGTGAACAGGAAGTTCCAGCCGACGCCGAGGATGGCCAGCGATGCCCAGAAGTGCCAGACCGATTCGCCTGCCAGCGCGATGCCGATGCACACGAGGTTCAGGACCGCGCCCGCGGCCATCACCTTCAGCGCGCCGAAGCGGGTGATCAGATGGCCGGTGAAGAACGATGGCGCGAACATGCCGATCAGGTGCCACTGCAGCACGAAGGCGGTGTTACTGAACGGGTACTCGTGGTGGTGCATCGCGATCGGCGTGGCCACCATCAGCAGGTTCATGATGCCGTAGCCGACCGCCGAGGCGGTGACCGCGACGATGAAGGTCGGCTGGCGCATGATCTCGCCGATCGGCCGTCCCGGCTCGGCCTGCTCGGCGGCGGTCAGCGGCGGGATACGCAGCGGCACCAGCACCAGCAGGGTCAGCGCGGACAGCGCGCTGATCGCCAGGAACGAGGCGCCGAACGAGAGCCCGGGCAGCACGTCCTTCGTCCAGTTCGCGAGGTTGGGCCCGAGGACGCCGCCGACGATGCCCCCGGCCAGCACCAGCGAGATCGCCTTCGCCTTGAACTCCTTCGGCGCGGCATCGGCGGCGGCGAACCGGTAGGCGCGGCCGAAGGCGACGAACACGCCCAGCACCGCGGTGCCGATGCACAGCACGAGGAAGCTCTCCAGCCAGAGCGCGGCGGCGCACACCACCCCGCCAAGGATGCCGAAGGTCGCGCCGAAGGCGAAGCCGTTGCGCCGGCCATAGCGCTTCATGTAGGTGCCCGAGGGCAGCGTGGCCAGCGCGGAGCCGATCACGTAGATGGTCACCGGCAGGGTGGCCCAGGTCTTGTCGGTCGCCAGCGCGTAGCCCGACAGGCCCGCGATCGCGATCAGCATCGACATCTTGACCTGAGTGATGGCCTGGCATCCGGCCAGCACGACGACGTTCTTCTTCTGGTTATCCATGCCGATGAGCAGTACTGGGTTCGACTGGACCCGAGTTTACTCGCATAATGCGCGCTGACCCGATGCGCAACGACCGGCTGACCGTGTATCCGCGCCGCCCATGAGAGGGACCCCGCGCCCGCTGAAGCTCATCGTCCTGATGAGCGTGCTGACCCATGTCGGGTTCGGGGGCAGCCGCGTCCTGTCCTCGCTGTTCGCCCTGAACCTCGACGCGAGCCCGCTGATGATCGGCGTGGTGGTGTCGCTCTACGCGCTGCTGCCGTTCTTTCTCGCGGTCTGGGCCGGGCAGGTGGTCGACCGGGTCGGCATGCGCCTGCCGCTGGTGTTCGGCGCAGTGATGGTGCTCGCCGGGCTGCTGATCCCGTGGTTCTTCCCGAACGTGGTCGCGATCTGCGTGTCGGCCAGCGTGCTGGGCGTGGGCTTCATGGCCTGGCAGGTGGCGGCGCAGACGATGACCGGATCGCTGAGCGGCCCGGAGAGCCGGGCGCAGAACTTCGCGCTGCTGGGCATGGGCTTCTCGCTGTCCGGCCTGCTCGGGCCGCTGATCACCGGCTTTTCCATCGACCTGATCGGCTATCGCGCGAGCTACCTGGTGCTGGCCTCGCTGCCGCTGATCGCGCTGGTGGCGGTCTGGTGGTTCCCGGGCTGGATCCCGCAGCGCCGGGCCTCGGCCAAGCGTGGCGCCGCCAAGACCAGTTCCCTCGACCTGTGGCGTATCCCGGCGCTCAAGCGCACCTTCTTCGCCGGTGGCGTGATCGCGACCGCCTGGGACCTGTTCAACTTCTTCCTGCCGGTCTATGCGCGCTCGATCGGCCATTCGGCCTCGGCGATCGGCGTGATCATGGCCACCTTCGCCAGCGCCACCTTCGTCGTGCGCCTGGTCGCGGCGAAGCTCGCCACGAAGTACGGCGAGGGACCGGTGCTGGCCGGCGCGATCTTCACCACCGGCATCGCCTATGCGCTGCTGCCGTTCTTCACCGGCGGGCTGGCGCTGGCGGTGATCGCCTTCGTGCTCGGGCTGGGCTGCGGCTGCGCGCAGCCGCTGTCGATGACGCTGATCTACAACCTGTCGCCGAAGGGGCGGGCGGGCGAGGGCACCGGCATCCGGGTGATGATCAACCAGCTCACCCATGTGACCATCCCGATCGCGTTCGGCGCGATGGCCAGCGTCACCGGCTACATCCCGGTGTTCCTCGGCTGTGCGGCGATGCTGTTCGGCGGCGGCGAGTTCTACCGCCGTTCCTCGAAGCAGGACCCGGCGCCGCCGCCGCCCGGGCCGCCGCCGTCGACCACCGCCGGGTGATCGCGGCCGGCAGCTTCAGTCGGGCTTGATGCCGGCGTCCTTCACCAGCCTCGCCATGCGCGCCACTTCCGAGCGGACGAAGGCGGTGGCTTCCTCCGGCGAGGCGTTGGCCATCAGTTCGATGCCCAGTTCGCCCATCCGGTTGCGCAGTTCCGGGAACTTCACCGCCGCCACGATCGCCCCGTGCATGCGCGACACGATGGGCGAGGGCACCGCCGCCGGCGCCAGCACCGCATTGAAGGTCGAGGCCTCGTAGCCGGGGTAGCCCGACTCGGCGATGGTCGGCAGGTCGGGCAGCAGCACCGAGCGGCGCGCGCTGGTGACGCCCAGCGCACGCACCTTGCCGCTGCGGATCAGCGGGATCGAGGTGCTCACCTGGTCGAACAGCACCGACACATGGCCGCCCATCAGGTCGATCAGGGCCAGCGCATTGCCCTTGTAGGGGACATGCGTGACCTCGATGCCGGCGGCGCGGCTGAAGCCGACCGACGCGATGTGGCCGGTGCTGCCCGACCCGGACATCGCCACGTTGACCTGCCCGGGCCGCGCCTTCGCCAGCTTCACGAGATCCTGCACCGTCTTCACCGGCATCGCCGGGCTCACCACCAGCACCTGCGGGATGTTGGCGATCACGCTGGCGGTGACGAAATCCTTCACCGGATCGTACGGCACGTTCGGCAGCACGCTGGGCACGGTGACGAAGGTGTTGGAGATCGACAGCCAGGTGTAGCCATCGGCCGGCCCGCGCGCGACGACTTCGGAGCCCACCACGCCACCGACGCCGGGCCGGTTCTCGACCACCACCGGCTGGCCGATCTCGAGGGCGACGCGCTGCATCACGTTGCGTGCGATCAGGTCCTGGTTGCCGCCGGGGGCGAGCGGGACGATCAGGCGCACCGGCTTCGAGGGCCAGGCGGGCTGCGCGAGGGCAACGAGCGGGGAAACCAGCAATGCCGCAAGCGCGGCGCCGCCGACCTTCAGCAACCTGTCGTCCATCATCTCCTCCCCGGGAAATCGTAGAGCCTTGCCGGGTTGTCGACCAGCACCTGCCGGCGCGTCCCTGCATCGGGTATCCAGTCGGCCAGCAGGTCGACCAGTTCTGCATCGTTGGGCATGGTGCCGGCGAAGTTCGGATGCGGCCAGTCGCTGCCCCAGACCAGTTGCGCCGGGTTCGCCGCCACCAGTGCCTGCGCGAACGGCGTGACCTCGGGGTAGCCGGGATGCGACTGCGACAACCGGTAGGCGCCGGACAGCTTGACCCAGCAGCGGCCGTCGGCGAGCGCGCGCAGCAGCGTGCGGAACGTGGGTGCATCGACGCCGGCGCGCACGTCGGGCTGGCCCATGTGGTCGATCACCACGGTGCCGCCGAGGGTGGCGAGCAGGGCGTCGAGGTCGGGCAGGGTGGCGGTCGCGACATAGACCTGCACATGCCAGCCGAACGGCCGCACCCGCGCGGCGATGCGCCCGGCATCTTCAAGGCCGAGCACCGCGCCGCGGGTATGCAGGTTGAGCCGCACGCCGCGCACGCTGGCGTCGTGCATCGCCTGCAGTTCCGCGTCCGGTTCATGGCCCGAGATCACCGCGACGGCGCGGAAGTCGAAGCGGCCCGAACGCAGCGCATCGAGCGTCGCCGCGTTGTCGGTGGCATAGCAGCTCGGCTGCACGATCACCGCCCGCTCGCAGCCGATGGTCGTGAGCATCCGGACGTAGTCGTCGGTGGTGCAGTCCGGCGGGGTGTAGCTGCGCGTGGGCGCATAGGGGAACCGGTCTGCCGGCCCGAACACATGGGAATGGCAGTCGCAGCTTCCGGGTGGCAGGGTGAGCGCCGGACGGCGCGGTTCACGGTCGGGGCCGCGCGTGTTCGGGATCGACGGGGGAACCTGGGCCAAACCTTCCTCCTCTGGGTCTCTGGGTGATGCATGCCTGTGCCGGCGCGCTTTTTCGTAGAATAGCGGGTTATCCCATTGCAGGCTTCCCGATCATGCTGGACATCCAACTGCTGCGCGCCGACCTCGATCGCGTCGCCACGCGGCTTGCAGACCGTGGCTTCACGCTCGACCGCGAGCGCTTCCTCGCACTCGAGGCCGAACGCAAGCAACTGCAGATGCATACCCAGGACCTGCAGGCCCGGCGCAACCAGGTGTCGAAGCAGATCGGCGAGGCGATGAAGAAGGGGCAGGCCGCCGAGGACGTCGCCGCGCTGAAGGCCTCGGTGGCGAGCTTCGCCGACGAACTGGCAGCCGACGAGAAGCGGCTGGCCGCGCTGCAGGAAGACATCGAGGCCTTCCTTTCGGCCGTGCCCAACATGCCGCACGACAGCGTGCCGGCGGGCCGCTCGGCCGACGACAACGCGGTGGTGCGCACCGTCGGCACGCCGCGCACGTTCGACTTCCCGGTGAAGGACCATGTCGACCTGGGCGAAGGCCTGGGCCTGCTCGACTTCGAGACCGCGACCAAGATCGCCGGGGCGCGCTTCTCGCTGATGAAGGGCCCGCTCGCGCGCATGCATCGCGCGCTCGCCCAGTTCATGCTCGACATGCATACGCTCGAACACGGCTACACCGAGGTCTATGCGCCCTACCTGGTGAACGCCGACAGCCTGCGCGGCACCGGGCAGCTGCCCAAGTTCGAGGAAGACCTGTTCGCCGTTCCCCGCGGCGACGAAGCGAAGCTCTACCTGATCCCGACCGCCGAAGTGCCGGTGACCAACATCGTGCGCGGCGAGATCCTGGCCGCCGACGTGCTGCCGCTGAAGTTCGTCTGCCACAGCCCGTGCTTCCGCAGCGAGGCAGGTTCTTACGGACGCGACACGCGCGGCATGATCCGCCAGCACCAGTTCGACAAGGTCGAGATCGTGCAGATCGTGAAGCCGGAGGCGTCGTACGAGGCGCACGAGGCGCTGACCGGGCATGCCGAGGCCGTGCTGCAGCGGCTCGGGCTGCCGTACCGCACGATGCTGCTGTGTACCGGCGACATGGGCTTCGGCTCGGCCAAGACCTATGACCTCGAGGTGTGGCTGCCGGGCCAGCAGGCGTATCGCGAGATCTCCTCGTGCAGCAACTTCGAGGCCTTCCAGGCGCGGCGGATGCAGGCGCGCTACCGCAAGGATGCCAAGGGCAAGCCGGAGATCGTGCACACGCTGAACGGCTCGGGGCTCGCGGTCGGGCGCACGCTGGTGGCGGTGATGGAGAACTACCAGCGCGCCGATGGCGGCATCGACGTGCCGGAGGCGCTGCAGCCGTACATGGGTGGGGTGAAGGTGGTGGGGGAGGGCTGAACGGGCGCTGATCGCGCGCCGGATTGGTCTGAAAGGACTAATCCCACGGGCGCCGGGATGGTCGCGCACCTTGCATTTTCCGTCGCCGGTGCCAGGGTCGAACGATACCTTTCGACCTGTCCCGGAGATCTTCGATGCTGAACGCTTCCCTGCCGTTCCTGTCACGTTGCGCAGCACTCGGGGTGGCTGCATGCCTGGCCGCGCCGGTCGCGCAGGCCGCCACGATCTCCAGCACCTTCGATACCGGGACCGAGGGCTGGCTGACCAGCGAGTTCCTGATCAACTCCCCAACCACCGGCCTGCCGACCCAGGCCGCCACCGGCGGCAACCCGGGCGGTCGCCTGGTCACCTCCGACGTGTTCAGCTGGCATGCCTTCGTCGCCGGCCCGCAGTTCACTGGCGACAAGAGCGCGTTCTACGGCGGCATGCTGTCGTTCGACCTGCGCACGAACTTCACCACCGGTGCGTCGCCGAACTACCCGGTGGTGATCCTGTACGGCACCAACGGCCAGTCGGTGCAGGGCCGCGGGGTCTATCCCGGGTCCGGCGCCGGTTACGTCAACTTCGCGTTCTCGCTGGACGAGTCTGCCTGGCAGACGCATGTGTCGGGCACGGCTTCCGTCGGCGTCGCGCCGACCCAGGGAGCCTTCCAGGCGATCCTCGGAAGCCTTTCCAGCATCCGGATCAACGCCGACTACTACAGCGGCGACGACAGCTACGACCTCGACAACTTCACCATGACCTCGCCCGGCGGCACGACGGTGGTGCCGGTGCCGGGTGCGCTGGTGCTGCTCGGCTCCGGCCTCGGCCTGCTCGGCTTCGTCGGACGGGCGCGCCGCAGCAAGGCCTGATCCCGGGCAGGACCAAGCAGGTGCGGACAGCGCGTCCGCACCTGCGAATCGCCAGGGGGTTCCCCTCCCGCCCGCGCCGGTGCATGATCGGCGCGACCCAAGAAGACGCGTCGCATGGATCGACGCGTCCCGGGCCTACCGGAGGAGTTCCCATGCTGCCGTGCATGCCACACGCTTCGCGTGTCCTGATCTCGTTGGCCCTGCTCGCGGTGTCGGCCACGCCCGCCACTTGCGCCATGGCCCAGCAGGACTACCCCAACCGTCCGATCCGGGTGATCGTCAGTTCGGCGGCCGGCGGCGGATCCGACTTCATCGTCCGGCCCGTGGTGGCGAAGATGGGCGAGAGCATGGGCCAGACCTTCGTGGTCGACAACCGGGCAGGGGCGTCCGGGATCATCGCGATGGAAATGGTTGCGAAGGCGGCCCCCGACGGCTACACGCTGCTGCTCGGCACCATCGGCAACTTCGCGTCCAACACGGCGTTGCATGCGAAGCTGCCGTTCGATCCGATCCGCGACTTCCAGCCGCTGTCCAAGCTCGTCGACTCGCCGTTCCTGCTGTCGGTGCATCCGTCGGTGCCGGCGACCAACCTGAAGGAGTTCATCGCCTGGGCGCGTGCCAACCCGGGCAAGGTCACCTTCTCCTCGTTCGGCATCGGCAGCTATCCGCACCTGCTCGGCGAATACTTCAACCAGCGCACCGGCGTGAAGATGCTGCACGTGCCGTACAAGGGCAGTGCACCCGCGATCGCCGACCAGATCGCCGGCCATGTGCAGGTCGGGTTCGACTCGACCCAGTCGCAGGGCGCGCACATCCGGGCCAAGCGCCTGCGCGCGCTCGCCATCGGCACGCCGTCGCGGGTGGCGAGCCTGCCCGACGTGCCCACCTTCGCCGAGGCCGGGCTGCCCGACTTCGAGACGCTCGCCTGGTTCGGCCTGTTCGCCCCGGCAAAGACGCCGATGCCGATCGTGCGCCGGCTGCATGGCGAGATCGTCAAGGCGCTCGCGCAGCCGGACGTGCGCGAACGGCTGGAAGCCCTGGGCGCGATCCCGGTCGGCAACACGCCCGAGGAATTCGCGGCGCAGATCAAGGCGACGATCGACGTGCAGGTGAAGGTCGCGCGCGCGGCGAACATCCGCGCCGAGTGAGGGTGGCCTAGCGCCCCTTCAGCGACGGCGCGCGCTCGCCCGGCCGGATCAGTGCGATCTCGTCGCGCAGGCTCTCGAAGGCGGGCTTGTGCGGTGCCTCGACGCGCCGCAGGATGTCGAAGTACTGGCGCACGTTCTCGGTGAGGATCACCGCTTCGCCGCCGCGCGCATAGCCGAACCGGGTGACCGCCGAATGCTCGGGCCGCATCAGCAGCGGCAGTACCTGCTTCATGTTGACCCAGACGTTGGGGTCCAGGTTCAGCGACCGTGCGATGGCGCGTGCATCCTCGAGGTGGCCGAAGCCGATGTTGTAGGCGGCCAGCGCGATCCAGGTGCGGTCCGGCTCCGGCGCACGCTGCAGCAGGTCGCGCAGCATCGCGAAGTAGCGCGCCCCGCCGAGGATGTTCTCGCGCGGGTCGAGCAGGTTCTTCACGCCCATCTGCGCCGCGGTGTCGTCCTGCATCATCATCAGGCCGCGCACGCCGGTCGGCGAGACCGCGTTCGGATCCCAGTGCGATTCCTGGAAGCCGAGCGCCGCGATCAGCCGCCAGTCGATGCCGGTCAGGTCCTGCGCGTCCTGGAAGTGCTTGCGGTAGAGCGGCAGCACGGTGCGCACCCGGCTCATGAAGTGCGCGATGTCCGCATCGGTCAGCCGCTGCAGGTGGCCGTAGTAGCGGTCGATCAGCCGGTTCAGCGTCGCGTCGCGGCGGATGCGTCCGAAGAACGCATCGAGCTTCTTCACCAGCACCGGGTCGGCATTCTTCGGCAGGGCCCAGGCCAGCTTGCGCGGCTGGCCGAGCGCGAACGCGGTGGCGATGGTCGGATGGAAGTTGCGCGCGACGTCGACCGCATGCGACTCGGCCACCGCGTAGTCGGCGAGGCCACCCGCGACCCGCCCGGCGATGTCCTCGGCATCGCGCGCGACGACCTCGTTCCATGCGAGCTTCGGCAGCTTCTCCTGGATGCGCTGCAGCTCCGGGATGGCGGGCGAGCCCGCGAGCACGTCCACGCGCTTGCCGACCAGGTCGTTCAGGCTGCGCGGACGCTGAACGTCGGTGTCATAGATGACTTCCAGCGACACGTCCTGGTAGCTGGGCCCGAAGGTGAACTGCTTCGACGCTTCCGGCGTGACGATCAGCCCTGCGGCGGCGATGTGGCCTTCGCCGCGGGCGAGCGCCGGCAGCACGGCGGCAAAGCTCGGCAGCGCGATGAAGCGCACCTTGTAGCCGGCCTCGGCCGCGAAGCGCGAGACGAGCTCGTACTCGAGCCCGGTATGGCGGCCTTCGCTGTCCTGGTAGAAGGTGGTGGCACTCTGGTGGGTGAGCACGACCAGCTCGCCGCCATCCACCAGCGGGGGCACCACTTCGGCGGCCGGGTCCGCCTTGCCGCATGCAGCCAGCGCCGCGACGAGCAGCAGCGGCGAGGCCCTGCGCAGCTGCGCCTGCAGGCGCAGGGGCAGTTGCAGTGAACGCACGCGGCAGGCGAGTGCCTCCCACACCAGCAACCGCAGCGACGGCACGACCAGGCAAGGCAACAGCAGAGACAGAAGCAGAGTCAGCGACAGAGGCATCGGCTTTCCCTGATGTCCGACGGGCCGCGATTGTGCCACGGTACCCGCGCAGCGGTTGCGGGTTAAGTCACGCTGTCGATGACCGATTCGACACACCCTTCCGGGGTGCTGGCACGAATCCCGGATGCGTGTAAAATCCGCCGTCTCGGAGAGGTGGCAGAGTGGTCGAATGTACCTGACTCGAAATCAGGCGTAGGTGCAAGCCTACCGTGGGTTCGAATCCCACCCTCTCCGCCAGACGATTCTTGCGGCCATCAAGTGTTTCCTTTGGCACCGGTGACCTGAAACGGTCCTGCAGACGGGCATCACGCCACTGTCGTTCCCTGAAGCTTCAGGACCTTGACGCCGGACAGCGCCTTGCTGGCCCTCGCCGCCGCCCGTGCCTGCCACAGGTCGTAGGCAGCCTGCTGAGCCAGCCACACTTCGGCAGTTCCGCCGTGGTCGCGCCCCAACCATCGCTCTATGCGCAGTGCCATGGCAGGGCTGATTGCAGCCCGCCCATTGAGCACCTTGGACAAGGTGGTCCGGTCGACGCCCAACTGGGCGGCAGCTTCACCGACCTGGAGATTCAGGGCCGGAAGGATGTCGTCCTTCAGGGTGAGGCCGGGGTGGGGGGGGTTGAACATGGAACTCATGGTCACCTCAGTGGTAGTCCTGATAGTCCACCAGGATGGCGTCGCCGTTCTCGAACGCAAAAGTCAGGCGCCAGTTTCCATTGACGCTGACCGACCAGTGTCCGGACAAGCTGCCCTTCAAGGGGTGCCAGCCCCAGCCGGGACGGTTCATGTCTTCGGGGCGCGCCGCTGCATCCAGCGCAGACAGTTGCCGGGCCAGGCGCGGAGCGTGTGTGGCCTGGATCCCGGCGCGTGAGCCAGACTGGAAGAACCGCTCGACGCTCTTGTGCCTGAAGCTCCGGATCATCAGGCAGTGTAGCGCGTGACGCCACGCGCCGCAAGTGAAGCACCGCTGGAGGCGCGGGTCGTCGATGATGCTGATGCCCGCATCGAGCGTGGCCAGGTGCGCGAAGTGGTCCACTTACGCATGCAGCAGGACGGCCGCCTGCTGCACGATGGCTGCGCGCTCGCCAGCGTCCGGTCCAGCTCACTTTCTCGCAATGGGGCCCGGTCGACGAAGGTTCAACAGAATTGATCGGACACGGCTGAACCTTGGGGGGGGCGATAATTCTTGCCTGGCGCCTGTCCGCCGTATCGAGGCGAATTCGTGAACCCGCTGTCCTCCCATCCACGCGCGACACCGGCTCCGCTTCAGCCGGAGCCGTCCGCGTCCGGCAAGTCCTGCGTGTACTACGACGGCGGTTGCACGCTGTGCCGTGCGGAAATCGCCACCTACCAGCGAGCCGAAGGCGGTGACACCCTGCGCTGGGTCGACGCGCACGGCTGCGTGCCCGACGAACTCGGGGAGGGCCTCGATCGGCCGGCGGCGCTCGCCCGGCTGCATGTGCGCCGCGCCGATGGCGTGCTGTTGCAGGGGGCCGCGGCCTTCGTCGAGATCTGGGCCAACCTTCCGCGCTGGCGCTGGCTGGCAAGGCTGGCCCGTGTTCCGGGCGCGCTGCCGCTGATGGATGTGGGCTACACGGCATTCCTGCGCGTGCGCCCGTTGTGGCGGCCTGCGTCCGTATCGTCGGATGCGCGTCCGCGCGAACTGCTGCGTGAACTGCGTACCGACCATGCAGGCGAGACCGGTGCGGTCATGATCTACCGTGGCGTGCTCGCCGTCACGCGCGATCCGGTGCTGCGCGAATTCGCCCAGCACCACCTTGAGACGGAGCGCCGCCACCTGGCGCTCGTGGAGCAGGTCGTGCCGCCGCGCTGGCGCAGCCGGCTGCTGCCGATCTGGCGCGTGTCCGGCTGGATGACGGGCGCACTGCCGGCGCTGTTCGGCCCGCGCGTGGTGTACGCCACGATCCAGGCGGTCGAGACTTTCGTCGACCGCCACTACGCGGCACAGGTGCCGCTGATCGATGCGCTGCTGCGACGGCCGGCAACGGCGGGCGCTACCTTGCCCGACCTGCCGGCCCTGCGCGCGATGCTCGAACAGTGCCGGCTGGACGAGGTGTCGCACCGCGACGACGCGGCTTCGCGCTGGGACGGCCGCGGTGGCTGGCTGCTGTCGGCGTGGCAACAGCTCGTCGGCCGGGGTTCCGAGATCGCGGTGAGGTTCTGCCGGTACATCTGAACGAACCAATCGGAGGCACGACGGATGTTCGAGGCTGTTCTCCATGGCGCCGCGCTGCTGGCGACCGCATTTCTGTTCGGCGGCATGCTCCTGTTCGCGGCCGGCTTCGCCGCCTTCCTGTTCAAGGCGCTGCCGGTCGACGAGGCGCGCGCGCTGATCCGCAAGGCATTCCCGCCGTTCTACGTGTTCGTGATTGCAACGGCCGCGGTCGCTGCCGCGCTTGCGGCTCCGGGCGACCTGCTCAGCGCGGCAGTACTTTCGTTGATTGCGCTGACCACCGTGCCTGCCCGGCAGGTGCTGATGCCCGCGATCAACGACGCAACCGATCGTGGAGAGCGGCAGCGATTCATGCGCCTGCACGGGCTGTCGGTGGTGATCACACTGCTGCACATCGTGGCCGCGGCCGCGGCCGCGGTCGTGGTCTGGCTGGCTCGCTGAGGGCCGCGCGGCACGATTGACCCCGGGTTCGACATGGCGGGACGGATCAAGCGAAAGCAGGCGCAGGCAGCAGGGGTGCCACGGCTGTTCAGTGCCACGATCCGGTGCCCGCTCTGCGAGCGGGCGATCCCTCCGGCGCAGCGGGATGCACACCACCTGGTGCCGAAGTCGCGCGGTGGCAGGCAGACGGTCGTGCTGCACCGGATCTGCCATCGGCAGGTGCATGCACTGTTCAGCGAAGCCGAACTCGAGCGCGACTATCCGACTATCGACGCGCTGCGCAGCCACCCTCGGATGGCGCTGTTCATCAACTGGCTACGGCCGAAGCCCGACGACTTCTTCGAGCGCACGCGCGCGAGCCTCCGCCTGAGACGCCGGTGAACAGGCAGGCGCTCAGGACACGCTCGGTGTCACCTGGCTTTCCGTGGACCGGGCGCCGGGTTATCTTCTGGTTTTCCGGAGGCGACATGACGAAGGTTCTTTTCCTTGCGGCGAGCTGTTTCTCCATCCTGGTCCCGGGCCTCGCAGCGGCGCAGGAGTATCCCGCGCGTCCGATCCGGGTCGCGATCCCTTTTCCGCCGGGCGGCACTTCGGACATCCTGACCCGCGTCATCGGCCAGAAGCTGTCCACGTCGATGGGCCAGCCGCTCGTGATCGACAACCGGCCGGGCGCAGGCGGGGTGATCGCGACCGACATCGTCGCCAAGGCGAATCCGGATGGCTACACGCTTTACATGGCGTTCGTCAGCCATGCGATCAACCCGTACGTCTACGCGAAGCTGCCCTACGACACCGAACGCGACTTCACGCCGATCGCGATGTTCGCGGTGTCCCCGAACGTCGTGGTGGTCACGCCGTCGCTGCCGATCAAGTCGATCAAGGACATGATCGCTTTCGCCAGGGCGAAGCCCGGGCAGTTCAACTATGCGTCGTCCGGGACCGGCACCAACTCGCATCTTTCGGCGGAGATGATCGGCGCGATGGCCGGCATCAAGATGAGCCACGTGCCGTACAAGGGCGGGCCGCAGGCCAATGCCGATGTCGCGAGCGGTGCGGTGCAGATGCACATCCCGTCGATGCCGGTGA
Source organism: Betaproteobacteria bacterium (assembly GCA_021298815.1). GTDB lineage: Bacteria > Pseudomonadota > Gammaproteobacteria > Burkholderiales > CAIKXV01 > CAIKXV01. Next base: position 23,351 of record JAJTHE010000008.1, read on the forward strand.
CCATGCCGCTGATCAGCACCGGCCGCCTGCGCGCGATCGCGGTGACCAGCCTCAAGCGCTCGCCGGTGCTGCCCGACGTGCCGACGGTGGCCGAGACGCTGCCCGGCTACGAATCGCTGGCCTGGTACGGGTTCATCGGCCCGAGGGGCATGCCGGCGGCGGTCGTCGCGCGGCTCGATGGCGAGGTCCAGAAGGCGTTGGCGCAGCCCGACCTGATCGAGTCGTTCTCGAAGCAGGGCGCCGATCCGGTGCACATGGGGCCGAAGGCGTTCGCCGGCTTCATCCGCGAAGAGCTCAAGCGCTGGAGCATGGCGGTGAAGGCTGCCGGCCTGCAACCCGGGAATCTGTAAGGCGCCGGGTCCGGCGCTGTCCATCAGGCCGCGCTTCAGGGTGGCCGCTTCCTTAGCTTGGATCAGGACCCGGAGCAGCGCCCGGATCGACGCCCGGATCAGAGCCACCCCGCGCGCCTGAAGCGGCGGTACAGGTAGATGCATGTGCCCCCGATCAGCGCCAGGGCGGCGGCATAGCCGTACTTCCACTGCAGCTCCGGCATGTGCTCGAAGTTCATGCCCCAGATCCCGGCGAACGCGGTGCATACCGCGAAGATCGCAGCCCAGGCTGCCAGCCGCTTGGTCACTTCCGATTCCTCGATGTTGACCATCGACAAGTTGACCTGGATCGCAGTCCCGATCATGTCGCGGATCGAGTCGATCGAGGCCTGGATGCGGGTGAGGTGGTCGATGACGTCGCGGAAGTACTCCTGCACGCCGGCGCAGACCTCGGGCACGCGCCCGCCGTGCAGCTTGGAGGCGGCGTCCAGCAGCGGCGCGACCGCGTGCCTGAGCACCATCACCCGCTGCTTCAACTGGTAGAGGTTGCGGATGCTGGACAGCGCCGCGCCCTTGGTGAAGATGCGCTCCTCGATGTCCTCGATCTCGGTTTCCAGGGCATCGAGGATCGGGAAGTAGCGGTCGACCACGGCGTCCATCAGCGCGTAGAGCACGAAGCCCGGGCCCATGCGCAGCAGTTCCGGCTCGCGCTCGCAGCGCTTGCGCACGCCCAGGAAGCCGAGCTTGCTGTGGCTGCGCACCGACAGCACGTAGTTCGGGCCGACGAACACGTCCACCTCGCCCACCGACAACCCCTTGTCGCTGTCGCCGTCGGGCTCGATCAGGTGCAGCACGGCGAACAGCGATTCGCCGTACTCCTCGATCTTCGGCCGCTGGTGGCCATGGCGCGCATCCTCGACGGCGAGTTCGTGCAGCGAGAACTCGCGCTGCATCTCGTCGAGCTCCGCCGGCGTGGCGTCCTGCAGCGCCACCCAGACGAAGCAGTCGGGCCGGGCCAGCCATTCGCTGATCTGCGACACCGGGATGTCCGACAGCCGGGTACCGTCCCGGTAGACGACGCAGTTGATCAGCATGCGTTCAGACCACGCCCCAGGTGACCGGCTCCCCGGCGGCGCGCGCCTGGACGAGCAGTTCCAGGAAAGGCAGCGCGCGCTGGCGCAGGGGAACCGCCGCGCCTGCGTCGTCGTCGTCGTCGTCCGCCGGCGCCGGTGCGTCCATGCGTGGCGCAGGCTCGCGCACCACGATGGCTGCCTCGAGCGCGGCGATCGCCGCCGGCAGGTCTTCCGGTGCGAGGGCGCCGCGCTCGGCGGGCGTGCGGCCGATCAGCCGCAGGATGTCATCGCCGTTCGCGCGCAGCATCGTCACGCTTGCCGCGGATCTGGACTTGAAGGTGTAGGCCATGGGGTCTGTTTCCAATCTGCGACGGTCGGGCGCGGGGCTTCACTTGCGGCGCGGCAGCGCCGCCACGTCGCCATCATGGACCGGCCAGCACAGCCAGTTCGCGTTGTCCTTGGGCAAGGGGCCCTGATGGCCGACGCTGAACACGACCGCGGAGGCGAAAGTGTCGCCGAAATCGGGCGACGTCTGCGACCAGATCGGTACGGTTGCGTGTTGCCATCCGCCATGACCCTGTATCACGAGGCCGCCTACCCAGGCCATGGCATCCGTCCAGCCGCATGCCGCCGCGTGGCGTGGTGCCCGGGGGCTTCGACGTGCGCGCGAAGTTCGCCTCCTTGAGCCAGGTGATCCCGAGCGCCGGGTCGTAGAGCAGGCCGTCGCCCCGATCGACCAGGGTGGGGCGCGGCCGTGCCGGTGCCGCCGTGGCAGCAGCGGCGGACTCGATGGCTTCAGGTGTTTCCGGCACGCGGATCTCCAGACAGGCGTTGGTCCGGGGGCGCGGGACAGTGGGTCAGGCGGGCAGCAGTGCCACGCACCGCTCCCAGGTATCCGTGAATCGATCGAGCCCGTGCGATCCGCCGTTGACCAGCCTGCGTGCCTTGGCAAGCTGGCCTGCGGCCAGCGCCGTGCGCACGGCGGTCTCCTTGTTCTTCAGGAACTGGGCGAGGATCAGCCCGGCGACCCCCGGGTCGTTGGCCATCTGCGGGCGCACGACCAGGTCGATGCCGATCTGCCGGCCGATGCGCTGGTAGTTGTCGCGACCGGTGAGCTGGATGTAGCCGCGTCCCTTGAACCGTGCACCGTCGCCGGGCTCCGTGTTGCCCAGGTTGCCGCCGACGGTCGTACCGGGGTCGTAGAGGTCGAACGGCCGGTTGCGGGTGTTGAACGCGCTGCGTCCCTCGTCGATCGGCACGAAGCCTTCGGTCTCGGCACGGATGGTCGCGAGCGCCATCATCACCATCGCGCGATCGCCGAGCTGGCGGGCGCGCAGGCCGGCCAGCACGAACGGCAGGTTGGCCGTGATGCTGGACAGGGGCGTGGCGCGGGGGAAGGTCTGCTTCACCAGCGCCGGGGTCACCCGTGCCGTGATGTCGGCAGCGCCGGGCGCAGGCGCGGGGCTGGCGGGGATAGCGGGGGCGGCGGGGGCGGCGGGGGCCGTGACCTCGTCCGGCGTGTCGAGTGCCCGCAGGAATGGCGCATTCATGAAGCCGTCTGCCTGGCCGTCGCCCTCGAGGTCGACCAGTGCCCACAGTCCCTCGCTGCCGAGGACATGCACCACCGTTCCCGATGGCAGGGTGCGCCTCGCCGGGAAATCCTGGGAAGGTCCGCCGCGCAGCCTGAGCCCGTCGCGGGCGATCACGACGGCGCGCGTGGCAGGGCGGACCTCGGCCGGCAACAGGGCGAGGGGGGCGGCCGGCGAGGCGCGTGCGGGTGTCGCAGGCACCACTGTCGCCGCGGGCGCCACGGCCACCGCAGGCACCACTGCGGCCGGGCGTACCGCCGCCAGTGCTGGCGCCGGTTCCGGCTCGAGCCCCGGCAGCACCGGCGATCCGGGACCGCCCGGCTGGCGCAGCACCTGCCGGCGCAGCGTCGAGCCGGCCGGTAGCAGGCCGACATGCACGCAACGTCCCGCCTCGTAGATCAGCTGGTCGAAGACGATGCCGCTGTCGCGGATGCGCCGGGCCGCGGCCAGGTCGTCGAGGCCCTTCACATGGAAGTCGGCGGCCAGCCCGAGCGCATGCGCCGAGGTGGGGACGCCGCCGACCAGCGCATTGACCTGCGGGTTGCGGTAGCCGCTGGTGATCTGCAGTGGCACGCCGAACAGCGCGCGGACCTCCTCCAGCAGGGCCGCGGTGCGGCGCAGGTTGCGCAGGTGCGCGGCCGTGGGGGTGTTGGCGATGCCCTTCCTGCGCGCCGTGTCCGAGACCGTGAGCTCTTCGAGCGAGAAATTCGGGGTGAGCTGCATCGGATCTCCAGGGCGCGAAGGTGTACCTGCGATCGTATCGCTTTCCCGGCGCATGGCAAGGACACGAAGCACCCCTGTTGGTGCAACATAGGGCATTGATGGATCAGGCAGGCCGCACGATGCGGGCGGGAACGCCAGCTGCCACGTCGAACACGGGGACACACCCCGGGCGAAGGAGGAGACATGGACGGTTCGAAGGCGCCCCGGCGCCGATCCCTGCAGGGCGCGGCGCTCGCAGTGCTGGTGCTCGGCGTCCTCGCGTCCGGGCAGTCGGCGGCAGCCGAAGCCTGGCCGAACCGGCCGGTGCGGCTGATCGTGCCCTTCCCGCCGGGCGGTGCGAACGACATCGTCGCGCGCCTGGTCGGCAGCCGGCTGCAGGAACGCTGGGGCATGCCGGTGGTGGTCGACAACCGGGCCGGCGCCGGCGGCAACATCGGCACCGAACTGGGCGCGCGGGCGAACCCGGACGGCTACACGCTGCTGGTCGGCTCGGGCAGCACCCTGGGCAGCAATGCCAGCCTCTACGCGAAGCTGCCGTTCGACGTGCTGAAGGATTTCGCGCCGGTGTCGCTGATCGCCGCCGCGCCCTTCGTGCTGGTCACCCATCCTTCGGTGCCGGCGAAAACGCTGCCGGCGTTAATCGCGCTGGCAAAAGCGAAACCCGGCACGCTCACCTACTCGTCGTTCGGCGAGGGCTCCTCCGCGCACCTGGTCGGCGAACTGCTGCAGAGCATGGCGGGCATGAAGCTGATCCATGTGCCGTACAAGGGCGGCGGGCCGGCGATGACCGCGGTGATGGGCGGGGAGGTGCAGGCGACGGTGGCCAACCTGTCCGTCGCGCTGCCGCAGATCCGCGCCGGCAAGGTCCATGCGCTGGGCGTGAGCACCGCGAAGCGCGCCTCGGCGCTGCCCGACCTGCAGACCCTCGCCGAGGCGGGGCTGCCGGGCTTCGAGGCCTCGGCCTGGGTCGGGCTGGTCGCGCCCGCCGGCACGCCGGTGGCGCTGGTCAACCGCTTGAACGAGGATGTCCATGCAGCGGTGCAGCATCCGGACACGCAGAAGCAGATCGAGCAGCGCGGGCTGGATACCCTGCTCAGCACGCCGGCCGAGTTCGCGCGCTACCTGGCGCAGGAAGTCAGGCGCTGGGACGAGGTGGTGCGCAGCGCCGGCATCCGCAAGCAGTAGCCGCCACAGCCGCGTGCGGCAGCGCTACAGCGAGGAAATGAACGCGGAGGACTGCATCACCGTGCCGAACAGCGGCAGGATCTTCTCGCATTCGATCCGGTGCAGCTCCGGATCGGGGCTGGCGCAGCAGTCCTCCAGCACCTTGACCGCGAAGCCGGCGTCGTCGCCGTGGCGCGCCGCGCTGTCGACCACCATGTGCGTGTACACGCCGCACAGCGCGAGCGTGGTCACGCCCTGCCGGTGCAGCCAGGTCTCGAGGCCGGTGTTGAAGAACGGGCTGACCGCGTGCTTGGTATAGACGATCTCGCTCGCCAGCGGGCGTATCGCCTCGGGGAACTCGAGGCCCCATGAACCGACCACGATCGCCTGCTTCTCCTTCAGGTGCGCGAGCCGTGCCGAGCGGCTGATCGCGTCGGCATAGTCGGCCCTGAAGCCGACGTTCACGAAGGCGACCGGCTGCCGGCGGGCCCGCATCGCCGCGATCACCGCCGCGGTCCTGGCGATCAGGCCGCGCTGTTCGACCACCTTCGCGAAGCCCTGCGAGCCGACCTTGCCGGCCGGATCCACCAGTTCGTTCTGCACGTCGAGCACCAGCAGTGCGGTCTTTTCCATCGAGCATCCTCCCCGGGTTCGTTGCATGGACTCTAGCGCCTCGACCGTTGCGCTGCCACATCGATGTTCGTGGCCGCTGCATCCGGTGCATGTTATAAATTATCGATAATCCTTGCGCTGGGGGCAGGCCATGGCGGCAGAGACGGATCGACAGGCCATCGACCTGCTCGTGCGAAACATCGACTGGCTGGTCACCGTCGACCCCGGCCGGCGCATCATCCGCGATGCCGCACTGGCCGTGCACGACGGGCGCTTCGTGGACGTCGGCAAGACCGCGGCGCTGGATGCGCGGTGGCAGGCCGCGCGGGTGGTCGATGGCGCCGGCGCGGTGGTGATGCCGGGCTTCGTCGACAACCACCTGCACTCGTCGTTCCAGCTCGCGCGCGGGCTCGCCGACGAGTCGAACGCCCAGGCCTTCCTGTTCGAGCACATGTATCCGTACGAGGTGGCGATGGGCGAGGAGGACGTGCGCATCGCCGTCTCACTCGCCGCGGTCGAGATGCTGCGCCACGGCGTCACCTGCTACATCGAACCGGGCAACTACCACCCGGACACGACGGTGGATGCGGTCATGGGCGCCGGCATGCGCGCGGTGCTCGCGGTGAGCTGCTTCGACAAGGGCAAGTCGGTGACCGGGCTGATGCCGCCGGGCATGATCGACACCACGCGGGGCTGCATCGAGAAGACCGAGGCGCTGTTCGAGAAGTATCCCGGCCGCCATTCGCGCCGGCTGACGGTCAGCGCATCGTTCCGCGGCATGAACAATTCGTCCGACGAACTGATCCTCGCGCTCAAGGGCATCGCGCAGAAGCACGATGCGATCCTGCAGACCCATGCCTGCTATTCCTACTTCACGCACGACGCCAGCGTCGCGCAGTACGGCAAGCCGGAGATCGAGCGGCTGGAGTCCCTGGGGGTGCTCGACGAGCGCATGCTGCTGCTGCACGGCGGATGGTTCGAGCCGCACGAGATCGAGATCCTCGCGCGGCGCCGCCCGACGGTGGTGTGCTGCCCGTCGTCCTCGCTGCACAACGGCTACGGCAACCTCAAGGTGGGCATGCATCCGGAGCTCGCCGCACTCGGGGTGAACGTGAGCCTGGGCTGCGACCATGCGAGCTCGGGCACCGTCGACATCGTGCAGGAGATGCGCAACTGCGTCGGCGCCTACAAGGAGCTCCGCCTGAACCCGCGGGTGATGCCCCCCGAGCAGGCGGTCGAGATGGCGACCCTGAACGGCGCTCGCGGCGCCGGGCTGGCCGACCGCATCGGCTCGATCGAGGTCGGGAAGGAAGCCGATTTCGTGCTGTTCGACGCGATGACGCCCGAGTGGCAGCCGCTGTACAACCCGGTGTCCAACCTGGTCTACAGCGCCACCGGCAACACGGTGAAGGATGTGTTCGTCGCCGGCGAACAGGTCGTGCGCAACGGCCACCTCACCCGCATCGACGAGGCGGCGCTGATGCGCGAGGTGGTCGAGGCGGGGCGGCGCATCACCAGCCGGCTCGACATGAAGAAGGTGATGAAGCTGCGCTGGCCGGTCGAGTGAGCATGGCTGCATTCGAGCGCCTGCTGGAGCCGCGCGGCATCGCCGTGGTCGGGGCGAGCATCGAGCCCTCGCGGCCGGGCAACCAGACCCTGGTCGCGCTGAAGGAGAACGGCTACGCGGGCGGCGTGTATCCGGTCAACCCGAAGTACCCGGAGATCGCGGGCTATCGCTGCCTCGGCTCGCTGGCGCAGGTCGAAGGCGATTGCGACATCGCGGTGGTCGCGCTGCCGGCGCCGCAGGTGGCCGGCGTGCTGCGCGAGTGCGCGGCGCGCGGCATAGGGCATGCGGTGGTGCTCGGCGGCGGCTTCCGCGAGGCCGGGCCGGGCGGCGCCGCGCTCGAGGGCGAACTGCTGGCCACGGCGCGCGCCACGGGCGTGCGCTTCATCGGGCCGAACTGCCTGGGCCTGGTCAACGTGCAGGCCCGCGCCTATGCCGCCTGGGGCAGCCTGACCCGGCCGCCGCGGCTTGCGCCCGGGCCGGTGTCCGTGGTGCTGCAGAGCGCGAGCTTCGGCATGAGCCTGGTGATCCAGGCGGCGCAGGCCGGCATTGGCTTCCGCCACGTGGTGACCAGCGGCAACGAGGCCGACGTGTCGACCGCCGAGATCATCGATGCCTATGTCGACGATCCGGGCACCCGGGTCATCCTGTCCTACCTCGAGGGCGTGGCCGACGGCCGCCGGTTCATGGCCGCCGCGCGCCGTGCGCTGGCCGCCGGCAAGCCGCTGGTGCTGATCAAGGCCGGCAACACCGAACAGGGCCGGCGCGCGGCGCAGTCGCACACCGCGAACATGACCGACGAATACGATGTCTACCGAGCGGCGTTCCGTCAGTGCGGGGTGATCGAGGTGGACGACGTGCAGGCGGCGGTCGACATGGTGGCCTGCCTGCTCGGTGGCCGGCTGCCCGCGGGCAACCGGGTCGGCGTGATCGGCGGCTCCGGCGGCGCCGCGGCGATGTTCTCCGACCAGGCGGACCTCTGCGGGCTGGTGCTGCCCGCGTTCGCGCCGGCCACCGCCGAGGCGCTGAAGGATTCCCTGCCGGCGCTGAGCGTGCTGCGCAACCCGGTCGACTACACGGCGGGCTTTCCCCGGCAGCAGGACGGGCTCGATTTCGAGCGTGCGTTCCGGGCGGTGATCGACGACCCGCAGGTCGACCAGCTGGCGGTGATGTTCGCCGCGGCAGGACGCCGGCAGGTCGCCTATGGTGGCGAGCTGCTGGCGCGGCTGGTGGCGTCCTCGTCCAAGCCGCTGGTGGTGTTCTCCGGCATGGACGAGGCGCTGGCGCCCGAGGGCCTCGCCACGCTGCGCGCGGCCGGCGTGCCGGTGCTGTCCTCGCCCAAGCGCGTGGCGCTGGCGATGGCGCGACTCGCCGCGCATGCCGGCGCCCGTCGTGCGGCGGCCGCCAGCGGGGGCGGGGTCGGCGCGGCGGCCGACGAGCCGGTGGACGTCGGAGCCGTGCTGCACGACGCCGGCATCGACGGCCGTGCGGGCGCGCTCGACGAGGCTGCCAGCAAGCGCCTGGCCTCGGCGTTCGGCATCCCGGTCACGGCCGACCGCCTGCTGCCGCTGGCGCCTTCGCTCGCCGACTGCGACGGGTTGCCGTTCCCGGTCGTGCTGAAGATCGTGTCCCCCGACATCGCGCACAAGAGCGACATCGGCGGGGTGCAACTGGGCATCGTCGGGCCGCAGGCGCTGCTGGACGCGGCGCGCCGGATGGTCGCCGAGGTGCGCGCAGCGCGCCTGGACGCCGCGCTGTCCGGACTGCTCGCAGCCCCGATGGTCGACGGCGCGCTCGAGACGCTGGTCGGCGTGGTGAACGATCCCGGGTTCGGCCCGGTGGTCGCCTTCGGTCTGGGCGGCGTGCTGGCCGAAGTGCTGCACGACGTGAGCTATCGCGTCGCGCCGTTCGATGCCGCGCAGGCGCGATCCATGATCGACGAGCTGCGTGCACGCGCGCTGTTCGACGGCGTGCGCGGCCGGCCGGCGGTCGACGTGGAGGCCCTGGCCGCGGCGCTGGCCCGCGTCTCGGTGCTCGCCTGGTCGCTGCGCGACCGGCTGGTCGAGATGGACATCAACCCGCTGCTGGTCCGGCCGGTCGGGCAGGGGGTGGTCGCCGCGGATGCACTCGCCGTGATGCGCTGAGTGCAGCGGCTGCAACCAGGTCCGGGCACACGGACCGATCCAATGGAGGAACTCGATGCACCCGCGCGGATCCACCCTGCTGTCGTCCATCGTTCCTGCAGTCGTCCCGACGGTCGCGCCTTCGGTCGTGCTGCCTTGCGTGCTCGGCTGCGTGCTCGGCTGCGCCGGCGCGCTCGCCGCGCGGGCCGCCCATGCGCAGGCCTGGCCGGCGAAGCCGCTGCGCATCGTCGTGCCGTTCCCGCCTGGCGGCCCGAACGACATCATCGGCCGGCTGGTCGGGCAGAAGCTCGCCGAGGCCTTCGGCCAGCCGGTGGTCGCCGACAACCGTGCCGGCGCGGGGGGAAGCATCGGCTCGCTCGCGGTGGCCAAGTCGCCGCCCGATGGCTACACCCTGCTCTCCGGCGGCATGGGAAACCTGGTGATGAACCCGATCATCGACAAGGTGCCCTACGACACGCTGCGCGACTTCGCGCCGGTGAGCCTGGTCGCCAGCGCACCGAACGTGCTGGTCGTGCATCCGTCGCTGCCGGCGAAGGACGTGAAGTCGCTGCTCGCGCTCGCGCGGTCGCGCCCGGGCGAACTCAACTACGGCTCGGGCGGCGTAGGCAGCACGCCGCACCTGTCCGGCGCGCTGTTCAACGTGCTCGGCAAGGTGAACCTTGCCCATGTGCCGTACAAGGGCAATGCGCCGGCACTGACCGACCTGCTCGGCGGGCATGTGCAGGCCGCCTTCCTCGGCATACCGGCCGCGCAGCCGCCGGTGGCTTCCGGCCGGCTGCGTGCGCTGGCGGTGACCGGCAGCGCGCGCTCCCGGGCACTGCCGCAGGTGCCGACGGTCGCCGAGTCCGGGCTGCCGTCCTACGAGCTGAGCCCGTGGTACGGCATCCTCGCGCCGGCAGGCACCCCGGCCGATGTCGTGGCGCGGCTGAACGAGACCATCAACCGCTCGATGCGAGAGCCGGACATGGTCGAGCGGCTGGCCGCGCTGGGCGCCGAACCCGAGTCGATGTCGGCGGCCGAGTATGCGGCGCGCATCCGCGCGGACATCGAGAAATGGACGCGCGTGATCCGGGCGGCGAACATCCGCGCCGAGTGACGCAATACGGGCCGGGCAATCACGCGTGGCCGCAGTCGCAGCCGCGCGTTCAGGCCGCCAGGCGCAGCAACCGCCGCGGATTGGCTTCGGCGATCTGCGCGACCTGTGTCGCATCGAACCCGGCCGCGGCCAGGCTGGCGAGCGGATCGGCGTCCATCGGCGGGAAGGGATCGTCGCTGCCGAGCACCAGCCGGTCGGTGCCGACCTTCGCCGCGAGGTAGCGCAGCGCATCGGGGTCATGCAGGATCGTGTCGTAATGGAAGCGGCGCAGGTAGTCCGACGGCGATTGCATCGCGACGTTGTGCTGGTGCGCGCGTTCCATCCGCACGTTCATCACGTCGAACCGTCCGACCAGGTAGGGCAGGGCGCCGCCACCGTGTGACACGACCAGGTCGAGCGCGGGGAAGCGGTCGAGCACGCCGGAGAACATCAGCGACCCGAGGGTGAGGGTGGTGTCGAAGGTGTACTGCACGATCGGGTTCAGGCCGAACAGGGCGGTGCGCGGCAGCGATTCCGGCTGCGCCGGATGGATGAACACCGGCACGCCGAGCTGCTGTGCCGCAGCCCAGTATTCGTCCAGCGGCAGGTTGCCCAGGTTCACGCCTTCGACGTTGGCGGCGACCATGCCGCCGGAGGCGCCCAGTTCCTTCACGCAGCGTTCGAGTTCGCGCGCGGCCGCCGCGGCATCGGGCAGCGGCCCCGATGCGAACCACGAGAAGCGGTCGGGACGGCGTCCGCAGGTCGCGGCCAGGGACTCGTTCATCAGCTGGTGCCAGCCGATCGCCTGCCGTGCCGGCAGGCCGTAGCCGAACACGTCGGCCCACATCGACAGCACCTGGCGCGAGATGCCGTTGCCGTCCATCGACGCGATGCGCGCGGACTCGGCCTCGAGCAGGCGCGGGAAGAACGGGCGCGGCTTCACGTGCGCGAAGGCGAGGCAGGGGCAGCTGCCTGCGCGGTCGATGACCTCGATGCCGAGCGCCGCCCCCCGTTCGCGAAGCACGTCGATGATGCGGGGCGGTACATAGTGGGCATGCATGTCGATCGGCATCGGTCTGGCCTCTGGGTGTTGCGTCGGGGGTGTTCGCTTGTCGGTGCAGGGAAATAGTATTAGATTGCCGATGCACCAGCCATGCCGGCGACATCCATCGATATCCATCGAAAACCGTCGACGACCGTCGACGACCACGACCGGCAGCCGGGCAGGAGGAAGGATGATGCTGCATTGCCATCGCACCGGAGTCGCGCGATGAGGCTGGGCGTGCTGCTGCCGCACCGTGCGGTGGTGCTGCAATCGGCCCGGCGTCCGCCGGTGGAAGACTGCTGGACGGTCGCTCGCCTGTGCGACGCGGCGGGCATGGATGTCTGGGTCGGCGACAGCGTCACCGCGAAGCCGCGCCTGGAGCCCCTGGTCACGCTGTCCTATCTCGCGGCGATCACCACCCGCGCGCGACTGGGCACGGCGATCCTGCTGCCGGCCTTGCGCCAGCCGACGGTGCTCGCGCATGCGCTCGCCACCCTCGACCAGGTCTCGGCCGGGCGGCTCGTGCTGGGGCTGGGCGTGGGCTGGGGCCTGCCCGAGATCGTGCGCGAATGGGAAGCCTGCGGCCGCGAACACAAGCGCCGTGCGAAGGACCTGGAAGAGCATGTCGCCGTCTGGCGCAGGTTGTGGAGCGGCGAGCCGGTCACGCATGAAGGCAACGGCTTTCGCCTCAGCGCGCAGTCGATCGCGCCGCTGCCCTGGACCGAAGCCGGCCCGCCGGTGCTGATCACCGCCGGCAACCGCGGGGAAGTCATCCCGGCCCAGATCGACCGCGTCGGACGCCTCGGCGATGGCGTGATCACCACCTACCTCACCGACGACGACTGCCGCCGGCTGCGCACGGTCTGCGACGAGGCCTTCGAGAAGCACGGCCGGCCGCGGCCCGGCTTCCCGATGTGCGTCTACACGACGGTCTGCATCGAGGAGGACGTCGCCCGTGCCGAAGCGCTGACCGCCGACTTCCTGCAGAAGTACTACGGCGGTGGCGTGAACTACCGCGGGCTGATGGGGCTGGGGCCCGCGTCGGCCGTGATCGATGCGCTCAAGCGCTACGAGGCGAGCGGCGTCACCGACGTGTGCATACGCTTCGCGGGCACCGACCAGCGGCAACAGCTGGAGAAGTTCATCAGCGACGTGCTTCCGGCCTTCCGGGCCGGTGCCTGAAGGAGGAACGCAATGCAGCGAGTGAAGATCGTCCCGGCGGCGCTGCTCGCCGGGCTGGCAGCAGCATCGTCGATGGCGTGGGGCCAGTCGTATCCCACCAAGCCGATCCGCCTGATCGTGTCGTTCCCGCCCGGCGGTGCGACCGACGTATTCTCGCGCACGGCCGCGGCTGAACTCACCCGGACGCTGGGCCAGCCGATGACCGTCGAGAACCGGCCGGGCGCCGGCACCGTGATCGCTTCGGAACTGGTGGTCAAGTCGCCCCCCGACGGCTACACCCTGCTGTTCACCGACCTGTCCACGCACGCCATCACGCGCTCCATCTATCCGAAGCTCAGCTACGACCCGCTGCGCGACTTCGCGCCGGTCGCGGTGCTCAACGCCTCGCCGCTGCTGCTGGTCGCGCATCCTTCGGTCAAGGCGAAGAACGTCGCCGACCTGGTCGCGATCGCGAAACGCAGCCCGGGCATCACGATGGGCAACTCGGGCCTGGGCACGGTGACGCACATGACGGCCGAGAAGTTCCGCCTGCGCGCCGGCATCCAGACCACGCCGGTCAGCTACAAGGGCGGTGCGCTGCCGGTGATCGCGCTGCTCGGTGGCGAGATCGCGATGGTGATGGCGACGGTGCCGGCCAGCATCGAACACGTGCGCAGTGGCAAGCTGGTCGCGCTGGGGCTTGCCGCCCCGAAGCGCTCGGCACAACTGCCCGACATCCCGGCCCTGTCCGAGACCGTGCCTGGTGTCGAAGGGGCTGTCGTCTCCGGCGTGCTTGCGCCTTCGGGCACGCCGCAGCCGATCATCGACCGCCTCAACGCCGAATTCGGGAAGGTGTCCGACACGGCCACCGCGAAATCCGTCTATGCGGCGAACGGCGCCGAGACGATGAGGATGACGCCGGCCGAGATGCAGCGCTGGATGGAGCGCGAGGCGCAGGAATGGGCGGACGTGGTGAAGGCGACCGGGTTCCGGATGAACAACTGACGCCGTTTCAGGCCATGGCGACCCTCAGCGGCCGCCATGGCCGGGGCCGCGGTCCCGGCCGCAGCCTCGATCGCCGTCGTGTCGTCCTACATGTCGTCCGTCCTGGACGCCGGATCCGCCATGCCCGCCGTGTCCCGAGTGCGGCTGGTCATGGTGTCGATATCCGAATGCCGGTGGCCGCGGCGGGGGAACGACCACGACCGGCGGCGGCCGCACCACCACCTCGGACGGCGGCCAGCTGACGTAGCAGGTCGGCGCAGGCGGCCGCACGTAGCAGCCGCTCGAATAGCCGGTCGAGTAGGCGGGATAGACCGGTGCCCGTTACCCGGAGTGATGCACTTCGCCGCCGTCGGGAACGACGACGCATCCGTCCAGCAGCGGTGCGGCAGATGCCGCCGCGCGAATCGACGTCCAGCCGGTGATCTTCATGTGCTTGCCCCGTGTTCGGCGGAGGCCTGCTCCGATCACGTCGCAGCGGCATGCGCGCTGACACCGTACGCCTGCGTTACACTCGGCGGCAGGTCCGGCCAGTTCGACCGGCCAGTGTGATGTCGGCACGGTCGAACGTTCTCAGCCCGGGTCTTTCATTCGACGGTGCCGCCGAGGCCTCGAGGGAGGAGGAGTTCCATGCGTCGAGCAGGAGGGCACCTGCAGGCCACCGGCCTGCCTTCGATCCTGGCGTGCGCGTTCGCGCTCGTGCCGATGCTGCCGCTGCAGGCGCAGGCGCAGGCGTTCCCGTCGAAGGCCATCCGCCTTGTCACCGGTTCGCAGGCCGGCGGCGGCACCGACATCACCGCGCGCGCGATCCAGCAGGCGGTCGCGCCGCTGCTCGGCGTGCCGGTCATCGTCGACAACCGGCCGGGCACGGCCGGCATGGTGGCAAACGAATTCGTCTCGAAGCAGCCGGCCGACGGCCATGTGCTGCTGATCCAGCCCGGGTCGTTCGTCACGATCAGCCCGCAGCTGAACGCGACGCCGCGCTGGGAGACGCTGAAGCACCTGGTGCCGGTGGTGCAGGTCAGCACCTACGACCTGGTGCTGGTCGCGCATCCCACCGTGCCGGCACGCAACGTGAAGGAACTGGTCGCCTTCGCCCGGGCGAAGCCGGGCATGATCTCCTTCGCGTCGTCGGGCGTGGGCAGCAACTTCCAGCTCGCCGGCGAACTGCTCAAGCTCGAGGCCAAGGTGGACATGCTGCACGTGGCCTATCGTGGCAGCCCGCCGGCGGTGCTCGACCTGGTGGCGGGGCGGGTCGATACCATGTTCGTGCACGTGCCGACGGTGAAGGGACACATCGATGCCGGCCGCCTGCGCGCGCTGGCGATGACCGGGACGCAGCGCAACCCGCTGCTGCCGCAGGTGCCGACGATCGCCGAGTCGGGACTCAAGGCCTACGAGATCAGCGGCATCGAAGGCATCCTCGCACCCGCCGGCACGCCGCGCGAGGTCGTCGCGCGGCTAAACTCGGTGGTGGGTGGCGCCCTTGCCACGCCCGAGATGAAGGCCTCCTGGGCCTCGAAGGCGATCGAGTTCGTGCCGAACACCCCCGAGCAGTTCGCCGCGAAGCTGCAGCTCGACTACGACAGGACCACGGCGCTGATCAAGGCCGCCGGCATCAGGCCGGAACGATAGACGGAGACGCACGATGGCAGAGAAGAAGGCAGCGGGCAGGCAGGAGATGTCGCAGCCCCGCGACTACCCGATGATCGTCGAGAAGGACGTGAAGATCCCGCTGCGCGACGGTACGCTGCTGTTCGCCGACGTGTTCCGGCCCGATGGCGGCGACGAGCGCTTCCCGGTGATCATGAACCTGGGCCCGTACCAGAAGGACAAGGTGTGGATCCCGCCGGAGGACTGCGAGGAGGAAGGCAACCCGTACATGAACTGGGAGACCGCCAACCCGCTGTGGTGGTGCCCGCGCGGCTATGCGCTGCTGCGCGTGGATACCCGCGGCACCGGCAAGTCGCCGGGCAGGTCCGACCCCAGCTCGTACCAGGAAGGCCTCGACTCCTACGACTGCGTCGAATGGATCGCGAAGCAGCCCTGGTGCAACGGCAACGTAGGCACGCTGGGGATCTCGTACCACGCGGCCTTCCAGTACCGGCTCGCCAACCTGCAGCCGCCGTCGCTGAAGGCGATCATGCCCTGGGAGGGCCGTGCCGACCAGTATCGCGACCAGGCCTACCACGGTGGCATCTTCGCGATGGGCTTCATCTCCCAGTGGGCGAACAGCACGACCGCGCACAACCTGCTCGGTCGTCCGCGCAGCTACAACCCGGATGCGTTCAACAACAACATCCTGTGGGAGTACATGCGCCAGGACCTCGACTCCGACGAGTGGCGCAAGAAGAGCGCGCAGTGGGAGAAGATCAAGGTGCCGATGTACAGCGTCGGCAACTGGGGCGGCTTCGCGATGCACCTGCGCGGCAACACCGAGGCCTACATGCTGGCCGCGTCGAAGCAAAAGAAGCTGCGCATCCACACCGGCAGCCACTTCCACCCGTTCCATGCGCTCGAGGCGCGCATCGACCAGTTGCGCTGGTTCGACCACTGGCTGAAGGGCATCGACACCGGCATCATGGACGAACCGCCGGTCAAGCTCGAGATCCGTACCGGCGGCAGCACGAAGCCCTACGCGTTCCGGGAAGAGAACGAATGGCCGATCGCGCGCACGCAGTGGACCAAGCTCTACCTGGCCATCGAGCAGGATGCGCCGTCGAAGGGCAGCAGCAAGGCCGAGGGTTCGCTCGCCGCCGTGGCGCCGTCCGCCGTGAAGTCGATCGACTACTCGGCCGGGCCGGGCCACTACCGTCCGGTGTCCGGCCGCTCGGGCGTGTCGTTCGAGACGCCGGTGATGGCCGAGGACATGGAGGTCACCGGGCCGCTGGTGCTGAACCTGTGGGTGTCCAGCACCTCCGAGGACATGGACATCTACGCCACCATCCGCAACATCGGGCCCGATGGCAAGGACGTCGAGGAGGTCGGCCAGCGCGGCGAGCCGGTGCCCTGCGTGACCAAGGGCTGGCTGCGCGCCTCGCACCGCAAGCTAGATGCGGAGAAGTCGCTGCCGTACCGGCCCTACCATGCCCATGACGAACGCTGGTGGCTCGAGCCCGGGCAGGTGGTCGAATGCCAGGTCGAGATCTGGCCGACCAGCATGGTGTTCCGCAAGGGGCACAAGCTGCGGCTGGACATCACCCCGCGCGACGGCGTGGGCACCGGCCACTTCACCCACTACAACAACGACTACAACGCGGGCGCCACCAACACGATCCACTCCGGCGGCGAGCGGCTGTCGTGGCTGATGCTGCCGCTGATCCCGGCGAAGTAGGCACCGGCCGGGCGGGCTTAGGCGAGTCCGCCCGAGGGTGGGCGCATATGTCGAGGAGAACCGGGATGGATTCGACCTGCCGTGCGGTGGCGCGGGCACCGCTGCTCTTCCTGTGCTGCACGATGGTTCCGGCGGTGCATGCGCAGGCCTGGCCGGCGAAGCCGCTGCGCATCGTCGTTCCCGCGGCGCCCGGCGGCGGCACCGATATCATCGCCCGGGCGCTCGCGCCGAAGCTGGCGGAACTGCTCGGCCAACCCGCGATCATCGAGAACCGGGCCGGTGGCGGCACGAACATCGGAACGGAGTTCGTCGCGCGTGCCGCGCCGGACGGCTACACCGTGCTGATGGCGAGCACGCCCCATGTCATCAACCCGAGCCTGTTCACGAAGCTCGCCTTCGATCCGGTGCGCGACTTCACGCCGATCAGCCAGCTCGCGACGGTGCAGACGATGCTGGTCGTGCATCCGTCGCTGCCGGTCAAGAGCGTGAAGGAACTGATCGCGCTGGCGAAGGCGCGCCCGGGCCAGTTGTCCGCGGGCACCTCGGCCGGCACCTCGCAGTTCCTGGCGATCGAGCTGCTGAAGTCGATGGCCGGCATCGACCTGGTGAACGTGCCCTACAAGGGCGCTGGTGCTGCGCTGGCCGACACGCTGGGCGGGCATGTGCAGGTCCAGGTAAACACGCTGGTGGCGACGCTGCCGCACCTGGAAGCGGGCCGGCTGCGTGCGCTGGCGGTCTGCGGTCCGGTGCGCTCGGCCCGGTTGCCCGGCGTGCCGACCGTGGGCGAGACGTTAAAGGGATTCGAGTCGGCGGGCTGGTACGGGCTGCTCGGTCCGGCAGGGCTGCCGCGGGACCTGGTGAACCGGCTGCACGGGGCGTTCAGGAGCGCATTGTCGGATGCCGGGATCCGCGAGCGTCTGGGCGGGCAGGGCGTCGACATCGTGGCCGGAACGCCCGAGGAACTCGCCGCCTTCATCGTGCGCGAGATCCCGAAATGGAGCGCGGTGGTAAAGGCTTCCGGGCTGAAGCCCGACTGATGCCGGTGCCGGCGCTGCCCGGCGCTGGCCTGCAGTCGGCCGGGCGCGGGTCGACCGGCACTTCGAGCGCGATGCCGACC
Source organism: Betaproteobacteria bacterium (assembly GCA_021298815.1). Lineage (GTDB taxonomy): Bacteria > Pseudomonadota > Gammaproteobacteria > Burkholderiales > CAIKXV01 > CAIKXV01. The sequence goes on from JAJTHE010000008.1 coordinate 41,283, forward strand.
TTCTGCATCAGGTAGCCCCGGAACGCCGTCGCCACGCCCGGTGCGAGCTGCAGGCTGTCCATCGCCTGCGACTGGCTGATGCTCGCCATGCCGTGCAGGGCCGACCAGATGAACAGCGCGTCGAGGTCGGCGCGGGCCTGCATGCCCGCGGCCTTGCCGTGCCGGCGGCGCAGGTTGTTGCGCAGGATGTCGAAGGCATGCACTGCATCCGAGACCAGGCCTGCATGCTGCGCCGGCTCCGGCCAGGGCGTGCCGAACATCAGCCGGTATTCGAGGGGCTTCGCGATCGCGTAGTCGAGGTAGGCATCGCCCATCGCAGCCAGGTCGGTCCGGTCGTCCGTTCCCGGAAGGCGTGCGTCGAGATGGCCCGCGAAGTCGGCGAAGCAGCGGCGCATGATCTCCGCCAGCAGGTGGTCCCGGCTCTCGAAGTGGCGGTACGGCGCCTGGTGCGAGATGCCGAGCCTGCGCGCGACATCGCGCATGCTCAGCCCTTCGACGCCCTGCTCGGCGATCACCTCGCGGGCGGCCTGGACGCAGGATTCCTTCAGGTCGATCGGTCTTCGCGGTTGCCGGGCCATGCATGCAGCCTCGAGTTGACAGTGTCTACGAAGGTATCGCATCATTGTTGACACTGTCAACATAAGGAGTGCGGCGATGTCTACTGCAACGCTGCCCGAGGAGCGGCACGGGGGACGCAGGCTGCCGGGCGTGCTGGCCAGGCTCCATCGCGGCCAGCCGGCGCTGGCCTGGTTCGCGGCCGCCATGCTGCTGCTCGCACTGCCGACGCTGCTGGCGCTGTCCCTCGATCCGCGCACCGTGCACGGCGTCGCGAACTGGGCGAAGCCGCTGAAGTTCATGGTCTCGACCGCGCTGTTCGCGGCGACGATGGCATGGGCGATCGGCCTGCTGCCGGAAGCGGTGCGCCGCTCGCGCACGATCGTCGCGCTCGCCTGGCTCGCCGTCGGGACCGCGTCGTTCGAGGTCGGCTACATCTCGCTGCAGGCGGCGCTGGGTTCCCCTTCGCACTACAACACGGCGGATGCCTTCCATGCCGCGATGTTCGGGCTGATGGGCATCGCGGCGGTGGTGCTGGTGTCGACCCAGGCCGTGCTGGCTCGCGCGCTGCTGCGCCACGTGCGGCCCCTGACGCCGCTGGTGCTGGGGCTGGCGATCGGGCTGGTGCTCACCTGCGTGCTGTCGATCCTCAGCGGATTCCTGCTGGGTGGCCTGCGGCCGCCGGCTGGCTCCGGCCTGCCGCTGTTCGGCTGGCATGCCGGGGGCGGCGACCTCCGGCCGGCGCATTTCCTCGCCGTGCATGCGCAGCAGTTGCTGCCGCTGGCGGGCCTGGCCGTGCAGCGCCTGCTGCCGCGCCGACCGGCGGCTGCCCTGTGCGCGTTCACGGCTGCCTATGTCGCGGGCTGGGCCTGGCTGGTGGTCATCGGCCTGCGTCCGCCGGGCTGATCGGCAGCGCCACCGGCTGGCGCAGCCGTGCCGACAGGTCGTAGGCCTTGGCCAGCATCAAGCGGTCATGGCCGTCCTCGGCCGTCGCGTGGATGGTGCGCACGCCCAAGGACAGGCGTTCGAGCCAGGCCTGGGTCTCGTCATGCAGCGGCCCGCGCAGCGCACCCAGCGCCATGTCGCCCGCCGGCGTGCTGCCGATGAAGTCGACGCGGCGGCTGGCATCGGACAGGTAGGCGCCGCCCTGCGGCGCATCGGTGGCCATCACGAAGTCGCGATGGGTGTCGTCGATGGTCATCACGCCCGAGGTGCCGACGATGCCGACCTCGAGCCCGTAGACCGCGCCGGGCCAGGACACCGGCAGTGCCCAGTTGACCATGCTCTGGTACAGCGTGCCGTCGTCGAACACCATCGTGCCAGCGGTGGCGTCGATGCCGCCGCAGGCCGGGCCCAGCGTCTTCGCGACCGAGCGCGCGTCGACCTCGACCGGACGGCGACCTTCCATCATCCACATGACGATATCCAGCGCGTGCGTGCCGGAGATCACCATCGGCGAGTTGGGCAGCGGATCGGGTTCGCGGCGGTAGGCGTTCTCCGCCACCATCCGGTTCAGGAAAGCGCGCGTGGTGACGGTCGAGATGTCGCCCAGTCCGCCGCTGGCGACCTTGTCCTTGGCCACCATCCAGCGTCGGCGGAACCGCTGCGTGTAGCCGATCAGCGCATCGACCCCCGATTCGCGGATGGCCTTCAGCACTCGCTCGGATTCGCCGAGGTCGTTGGCGATCGGCTTCTCGATCAGCAGCGCCACCTTGTTCGGGTTCTCCAGCGCGGCCAGCGTCGGGCCGGCGTGCAGGTGGCCGACGGTCGAGATCAGGGCCGCCGTGACCTCCGGCCTGCGCAGCAGTTGCCGGTAGTCGTCCGTCACGAAGTCCGCGCCGAGCCGCTCGCCGACCAGCCTGCCGCGTGCCGGATCGATCTCGGCGATGCCGATCCAGTCGACCTGCGGGAAGCGTGCGGCGATCGCGCCGCGCATCAGGCCCACCCGGCCGGCCCCGACGATGGCCAGGCCGATCCGCTTCGGCGACGGGTTGCGCATCGCCGGGCGGTCAGTCCGGCTTCATCCCGGACTGCTTGACCAGCCGGGCATAGAGCGCAAGTTCGGTCTTCAGGAAGGCGGTGAATTCCTCCGGCGTGCTGGGCGTGGCATCGGCGCCCTGCGACAGCAGCCAGGCGACGAACTCCGGCTGCCTCAGGATCTTCACCACCTCGGCATTGAGCCGCTGGACGATCTGCGCGGGCGTGCCGGCCGGCACCATCATGCCGTGCCAGGTGATCGCCTCGAAGCCTGGGAAGCCGGACTCGGCGATGGTGGGCATCTCGGGGATCGCGGCCGAGCGGCGTGCGCTGGTCACCGCCAGCGGCCGCAGGCGGCCACCCTTTATGAAGTTGAGGCTGGACCCGAGGCTCGCGAACATGAGCTGCGTCTCGCCGCCGATCAGGGCGGACAGCGCAGGCGCGCTGCCCTTGTACGGGACATGGACCATCTTCACGCCAGCCACGTCGCCGAACATCACGCCGGCCAGCTGGGCCGGCGTGCCGGTGCCCGATGAGCCGTAGTTCAACTGGCCAGGCCGCGCCTTGCCCAGCGCGATGAGGTCCTTCACCGACTTCACCGGCATCGACGGGTGCACGACCAGGATGTTCGGGAAGGCGCTCAGCCGCGACACCGGCGCGAAGTCCTTCAGCGTGTCGTAGGGCAGCTTCGGGTGCAGGTTGGGGTTGATCGCGTTGGTCGTGTTCGACCCCATGAACAGCGTGTAGCCGTCCGGTGCCGAGCGCGCCGCCACCTCCGCGCCGACGATGGTGCCGGCGCCCGGGCGGTTCTCGACCACCACCGACATGCCACCCTGCTCGTTCAGCTTCTGCGCCACCGCGCGTGCGACCAGGTCGGCACCGCCGCCGGGCGGGAACGGGACGATGTAGCGCAGCGGCTTCGATGGCCAGGCCTGGGCGGCGGCGATGCCCGGGGCCGACAGCAGAACCGGCAGCAACGCCGGCAGCAACCCCGGCAACAGCGCCGGTATCGCGCGCCCTGCGGTCGGACAGGCCGGCGCCCCGGCCATCGGCTTCGCCTGCATGTCAGGCCAGGTGCTTGCGGAAGAAGGCCATCGTGCGATCCCATGACAGCTTCGCGGCGGCCTCGTTGTAGCGCGGCGTCGAATTGTTGTGGAAGCCGTGCTGCGTGCCGGGATACACATGCGACTCGAAGCTGACCCCCGCGGCCTTCTTGGCCTGCTCGAAGCCGGCCTTCAGCTTGTTGATGTTGTCGTCGTTCTCGGCGTAGTGCACCAGCAGCGGCGCGCGCATCTTCGGCACCGCGGTGGTTTCGGCCGCCGCGCCGTAGTAGGGCACGCCCGCCTGCAGGGCATCGCCCATCTGCGTCGCCAGCCAGTTGGTCGTGCCGCCGCCCCAGCAGAATCCGGTGACGCCCAGCCTGCCGCTGGACAGGGCATGCGCCTTCAGGAAGGTGGCGCTGTTCAGCATGTCGGTGCGTAGCCTCGGCTGGTCGAGCTTGGCCTGCAGCATCCGGCCGTCGTCGTCGTTGCCCGGGTAGCCGCCCGCCGGGAACAGCCCGTCGGGTGCCAGCGCGAGGAAACCGTCGACCGCGGCGCGGCGCGCGACATCCTCGATGTACGGATTCAGCCCGCGGTTCTCGTGGATCACCAGCACGGCCGGGAACGGGCCCTTGCCGGCCGGCTGCACGAGGTAGCCCCGCATCTGCCCCGAGTTCCCGCCGGGCGACGGATAGTTCACGTACTGCGCGCGGATGCGCGAATCGGTGAACGAGATCGTCTGCGCCGCGGCATAGCGCGGCATCAGCGCCTGCGCCATCGCCAGCCCGCCGGCGGTGACCGCGGCCGCGCGCAGCAGGAACTCGCGCCGGTCCATCCGGCCATGGCAGTACTCGTCGTACAGGTCGAACACCCGCTGGTCGATCTCGATCTGGGTGAGTCCGCGGGGCTGGTCGAGCAGGGCGCTGTCGGTCATCTGCATTCCTCGTGGGTGGATGGGTGCACCGGAGCGGTCATTCTGCCTTGGCCTTCGATTCCCGGATCACCTTTGCCCAGCGCGCGATCTCGGCCGCGAGGTACCGGGCGAAGAAGTCCGGCGGCTCGGCGATCGGGTCCGCGCCCATCTGCGCCAGCCGGTCGCGCACGTCGGGCTTCTGCACCGCCTTCACCGCGACGTCGTTGAGCAGGGAGATCACCTCACGCGGCGTGCCCGCAGGCGCGAGCAGCCCGTACCAGGTCTCGGTGACGAAGCCAGGGATGCCGCCTTCCACCATCGTCGGCAGGTTCGGCAGCAGCGGGGAGCGTTTCGCGCTGGTGATGCCCAGGGCTCGCACGCGACCGGGCGTCATCAGCGGCTGCGCGGACGGGATGTTGTTGAACGCGAAGTCGACTTCGCCGCTCGCCAGCCCGGCCAGCGACGGTGCGCTGCCCTTGTACGGGACATGGGTCATGTCCACGCCGATCATCACCTTCAGCATCTCGCCGGACAGGTGCTGCGAGCTGCCGACGCCGGAGGACGAAAAGTTGAGCCTGCCCGGGTTCTTGCGTGCGACCGAGATGAATTCCTTCACCGACTTCGCCGGGAAGGACGGATGCACCAGCAGCAGGTTCGGGCTGGTGGCGAACACGGCGATCGGTGCGAAGTCCTTCACCGGGTCGTAGTTGATCTTCGCGTACAGGCTCACGTTGATGCCGTGCGCGGCCGAACTCATGAACAGCGTGTAGCCGTCGGCGGGCTGGCGTGCGACGAACTCGGCGGCGACGTTCTGTGCCGCGCCCGGCCGGTTCTCGACCACCACCGGCTGGGCGAGCGCGGCCGAGACCTCCTGCGCGATCAGGCGGCCCATGATGTCGGTGCCGCCGCCCGGGGCGTAGCCGACGATCATCCGGATCGGTTTGGCCGGGAACTTCTGGGCCAGGACCGCGGGGACGGTCGCCGCCAGTGCGACGGCGGCCACCGCCACCAGCAGGGGGACGCTGCCACGGCGGGCCTGGGTCTTTCTGTGCATGGGATCTCCTCCTGGGGGATTGCTTTCATGTGCACCTTGGCGTGCAACCCGGCTTGAATCGTACACTGCCGCAGGAGGGGTCGCGTGTCCGCCGGCGGCCCCGCGCTGCGTGCGGCCGGGTGCGCGGCAGGGCGGCGTGGCCGGGCGCGGCGCCGGCCGGCGGGTACACTTGCCGGCAGGAGGGCTCACGCATGGAACTCGGATTCATCGGTCTCGGCCGCATGGGCGGCAACATGGTCGCTCGCCTGCTCGCCGGCCGGTCGATCCGGGTGGTGGTGCACGACCGCTCGGAAGAACCGGTGAAGGCGCTGGTGGCGAAGGGGGCGCTCGCGGCCGGGTCGCCGACGCAGCTGGTGTCGATGCTCGGCGCCAGCCCGCGGGTGGTCTGGCTGATGCTGCCGGCGGGCGAGGTCACCGAAGTGATCTACCGCGAGGTGCGCGAGCAGCTCGGCGAAGGCGACATCCTGGTCGACGGCGCGAACTCGAACCATCGCGACACCTCGCGCCGGGCGCTCGAGTGCGCGGCACGCGGCATCCGCCTGCTCGGCGTCGGCGTCAGCGGCGGCATCGTCGCGGCCGACAGCGGCTACCCGATGATGATCGGCGGCGATCCGGCGGCCTATGCGCATTGTCTGCCGCTGTTCCAGGGCCTCGGGCTCGACAAGGGCTATGCGCTCGTCGGCAGCGATCCATCCGCCGGCCACTACGTGAAGATGGTGCACAATGCGATCGAGTACGGAATGATGCAGGCGATCGCCGAAGGCTTCGACCTGCTGCAGAACGGTTCGGTCAAGGGACTGGACCTGCCGGGCATCGCCGGCATCTGGAACCACGGTACCATCGTCAGCTCGTTCCTGATGCAGATGACCGCCAACGCGCTCGCCCGCGACGCGGACCTGTCCGGCCTGGCGCCGTTCGTGGCCGACAGCGGCGAGGGCCGCTGGGCGGCGATCGAGGCGATGGAACACAGCGTGCCGTTCGTCGCGAATACCTATGCGCTGCATGCACGCTACCAGTCGCGCGATCCGAACTCGCTCGCGCTGCGCCTGCTGTCCGCGATGCGCCGCGAGTTCGGCGGCCATGCGGTGAAGCCGGCCGGGACCGACTGATGGGCCGGCTGGTCCGGCTGCCGGAACGCACGGCGCTGGACCGGGCCTGCGCCGCCTGGCTGGCGCGCCGGCTGCAGTCCGGCGCCGGCCCGGTCGTGTTCGCCGCCTGCGGCGGACGCAGCGTGGACGGCATCCTGGCGGCGCTGCCCGGGCAGGCAGGCGTGCCCTGGGAGCGGGTGCATGTCTTCCTGGTCGATGAACGCGTGGTGCCTGCGGGCCATGCCGACAGCAACCTGCGGCAACTGCACGCAGGGCTGGTGGCGCCGCTCGCGTCGGCGGGGCTGCTGCCTGCGGGCAACTTGCACGCCTTCGCCTTCCCGCAGCATCCCTCGGTCGCCGCCGAGGCCGCGGCGGTGGAGTCCTGCAACCGGGCGCTGCGGGCGCTTGGCGGACGCTTCGATGCCGTGCTGCTCAGCGCCGGCGAGGATGGCCATGTCGCCGCGCTGTTCCCCGGCCACCGGTCGTTCGACGATCCCGCGCAGGGCTACATCCGGTTCGACGACTCGCCGAAGCCGCCCGCGTCGCGGGTCAGCGCGTCGCGGGCCCTGCTGCTGCGTTCGCGCGCGGCGGCCCTGGTGTTCGCCGGGGAATCGAAGCGCGCTGCGCTGGCGGGGTTCATCGCCTGCGGCAGGCCGGATCCCGATGCAGGCCTCGGCCGGCTGGCAGTGCTCGACAGGCAGCCCGTTCCCGCCTGCCTCGTGCGTGCGCTGCCGGAGTGGGCGGCCTTCACCGACCTGGACCACCGATGAGCGCGCCCGCAAGCCGCTGCGAGCCCTGCGTGATCCTCGTGTTCGGGGCCACCGGCGACCTCGCCAGGCGCAAGATCTTCCCTGCGCTGCTCGCGCTGCATCGCCGCGGCTTCCTGCACGCGCACACGCCGGTGGTCGCGGTGTCGCGTCGCCCGCTGTCGGTCGCGGACCTGCTGGCGCCCCTGCACCTCGAAGGCGGTGGGGACGACGCGGAAGCGCTGCGTGCGTTCGCCGCATCGGTGCGCTGCATCGCGTTCGACCACGGCGAGGCCACGCTGCCTGCCTTCGTCGCAGCGGTCGACGACCTCGCGCGAGCGCGCGGGGCCGGCCCGGCGCGGGCGGTGTACTTCGCGCTGCCGGCCGACGCGTTCGAGCCGACCGCCGCGCTGCTGGTGAAGGGCGGGCTGTTCCAGGGCGAAGGCTGGCGCCGGCTGTGCTTCGAGAAGCCGTTCGGCCACGACCTCGCGTCCGCGCGCGAGCTCAATGCGAAGATCACGCGCCACTTCGACGAGTCGTCGATCTACCGGATCGACCACTACCTGGGCAAGGAGCTGGTGCGCAACCTGATGGTGATGCGTTTCGCCAACCCGCTGTTCGGGCAGATCTGGAACCGCGGGTTCATCGACCATGTGCAGGTGACGATCGCCGAGACGCTCGGCGTGGAAGGGCGCGCCGGCTACTACGAGAAGGCCGGCGCGGTGCGCGACATGATGCAGAACCACCTGATGCAGGTGCTGGCACTGGCCGCGATGGAGCCGCCGAAGGCGCTGGATGCCGACAGCGTGCGCGACGCGATGGTCGAGGTGGTGCGCCAGCTGGTGCCCCCGTCCGGCGGCGACTTCGTGCTCGGGCAGTTCGCGCCAGGCGAAGCGGGCGGCAGGCCGGTGCCGGGTTACCGCGAAGAGCCGGGGGTCGATCCGGCCTCGGACACCGAGACCTTCGTGGCGGTGCGCGCCTGCATCGACAATCCGCGCTGGCAGGGCGTGCCGTTCTTCCTGCGCACCGGCAAGCGGATGGGACGCAGGCTGGCCGAGGCGAACATCGTGCTGCGTGCGCAGCCCGGCACCCTGTTCCGCGCCGACCGTGCGGTCGAAGGCGAGCCCGGACCGAACGTGATCTCGATCCGCATCCAGCCCAACGAAGGCATCTCGGTGGAGTTCACGGTGAAGGCCCCGGGGGAGGGCCTGCGGCTGGAGACCGCGGTGATGGAGCACTGCCATCATTGCGTGTACGGGCTCAATACCGCGGAGGCCTACGAGATCCTGCTGCACGAATTCCTGGCCGGCGACCAGACGCTGTTCACGCGATGGGATTTCGTGGAGGCGAGCTGGCGCTGGGTGGATGCGATCACCGCCGCCCGCGACGGCCAGGCGAGTGCGTTTCCCAACTATGCCGCCGGCACTTCCGGCCCGGCACAGGCGGAAGGCCTCCTCGGCGAGGGGCGGGACTGGATCGTCTCCCGTGACATCCTGTCATGAGTAACATGCTTGTCATGTAAAGTAACGATACTTACAAGGTACCCAGATGAACCAGCGACAAGAAATCAGCGTCAACGGGCGCACCTATCGTCCTGCAACGACCCCGGTGGTCGTGGTGTGCGTCGATGGCTGCGAATACGACTACATCACCGAAGCGGTGGCAGCGGGCGTGGCACCATGGTTCGCATCGGTGCTCGAGACGGGCACCGCGCGGCGCGGCGATGCGGTGGTGCCGACGTTCACCAACCCCAACAACCTGTCCATCGTGACCGGCGTGCCGCCTTCGGTGCACGGCATCTGCGGCAACTTCTTCTACGACCGCGAAGCAGACGCGGAAGTGATGATGAACGACCCCAGGTACTTGCGCTGCGGCACCGTGCTCGCAGCCTTCGCCGCCGCCGGCGCCCGCGTCGCGGTGGTCACCGCCAAGGACAAGCTGCGGGCGCTGCTCGGCCACGGACTCGATGGCATCTGCTTCTCGGCGGAACGTGCCGACCAGGTCACGCTGGCCGGCAACGGCATCGCGGACGCGACCGGCCTCGCTGGCATGCCGGTGCCGTCGGTCTACAGCGCGGCGCTCAGCGAGTTCGTCTTCGCCGCCGGCGCGGCGCTGATGGATCGCGAGCGCCCCGACGTCATGTACCTGTCGACCACCGACTACGTGCAGCACAAGGAGGCGCCCGGCACGCCGGCCGCCAACGCGTTCTACGCGATGATCGATCGCTACATGGCACGCATGCAGGCGGCCGGGGCGGTGATCGGGCTCACCGCCGACCACGGCATGAACGCGAAGTTCGATGCGGCCGGGAACCCGGACGTGGTCTACCTGCAGGACGTGCTCGACGCACGCCTGGGCGCAGGCCTTGCCCGGGTGATCCTTCCGATCACCGATCCCTACGTGGTCCACCATGGCGCGCTCGGTTCGTTCGCGACGGTCTACCTGGCGCCATCGGTGTCGGCCACCGCGGCCGCGGAACTGGTCGCCAGCCTTCCGGGCATCGAGCTGGCGCTGCAGCGCGACGACGCCTGCGCGCGCTTCGAACTGCCGCCGGACCGCATGGGCGACCTCGTGGTGGTGTCCGGCCGCCACGTGGTGATCGGGACCAGCGTGTCGCGGCACGACCTGTCGAGCCTCGACGCGCCGCTGCGATCGCATGGCGGCATCTCCGAGCAGCAGGTGCCGCTGCTGGTGAACCGCCGGCTGCAGGGCGTGCCGGCGGATGCGCGGCTGCGCAACTTCGACATCTTCGACCTGCTTCTCAACCACACGACATAGCAGCGCCCGGTCGCCCGCACAGCCGGGCGTGGCGCCAGGAGGAATCCATGACCAGCCCGAACCGCGTCCATCCTTGCCTGCGTCCGGCCACGCGTCCCGCCGCCGCCCTTACGGTGGTAGCAGCCGCGATCGCGATGCTCGTCCCGGACGCCGCGCACGCGCAGCCGTTCCCGCAACCGGGCAAGGCGATCCGCCTGCTGGTGGGCTTCCCGCCGGGCGGGTCGACCGACCTGCTTGCGCGCAGCGTCGGTAACAAGCTCGGGGAACAGCTGGGCGTGCAGGTGGTCGTGGACAACCGGGCTGGTGCTGCGGGCAACGTCGCCGCCGAGCTCGCGGCGCGCGGCAATCCGGATGGCTACACGCTGCTGATGGCGACGGTCAGCAGCCATGCGATCAACCCGGCCCTGTACCGCAGCATCCCCTACGATCCGATCGGCGACTATGCGCCGGTCAGCCTGGTCGCGTCCTATCCGCTGATCCTGGCGGTGAACCCGTCGCTCGGCGTGAAGACGGTGGCCGACCTCGTGGCGCTGGCACGGCAGAAGCCCGGCACGCTGAATTTCTCGTCGTCCGGCAACGGCTCGCCGGGCCACCTGTCGGGCGAACTGTTCAAGATGCTGGCGAAGGTCGACATGACCCACGTCCCGTACAAGGGCGGCGCACCGGCGACCGCGGCCGTGCTGGCGAACGAGGCACAGCTCATCTTCGCGACGCTGCCGGGCGCGATCGGATTCATCAAGTCGGGCAAGCTGGTCGGCCCCGCGGTGACCACCGCGAAGCGTTCCGGTGCGCTGCCCGACGTGCCCACGGTCGCGGAGGCCGGCGTGCCCGGCTTCGCGACCAGTTCGTGGGCCGGCCTCGTCGCCCCGGCACGCACGCCGCGCGCCATCACGGGTGCACTGCGCGAGGCTGTGGTGAAGTCGCTGGCCGCACCCGACCTGCGCGAGCGGCTCGCCCGCGACGGCGCCGACCCGGTGGGCAGCACGCCGGAGGAGTTCGCGGCCTACATCAAGTCCGAACTCGCGCAATGGCGCAAGGTGGTGCAGCAGGCGAAGGCGCAGATCGACTAGGTCGCTGTTCCGGTGTCCGGCATGGCGCGGCCGGGAGGCATTGCGCGTCCGGCCAGCCACCATGCGGCCAGCGCCAGCGCGGCACCGGCGGGCAGGTCGATCGCGTAATGCTGCTTGAAGGTCAGCGTGCTCGCGATGCTCGCCAGCGCAACCGCGTGGCAGGCGACCTTGCCGGGCGTGCGTCCCGCGCCGACCAGCAGCATGCAGAACAGGCAACTCGTCACATGCAGGCTGGGAAGGCAGTTGACGGGTGCGTCGATCGCGCGCACCCAGCCGGCCACTGCCGCGGTAAGGGCATCGGGCGGCCATGCGGCGGCGAACGCCTCGCGCGGATAGCGCAGCGGCCAGGCGACGAACAGCAGCGCGGCGACGGCCTGGGCGAGCAGCACGGCGTACAGGAAGCGGGTGCAACGCACGAGGTCGCGGCAGGACGCATAGGAGGCCACCAGCAGCGGGTACTGGGCGAGGTAGGGCCAGACCGTCTGCGGGATCCACGGGATGCGTCGTTCCCAGTCGAACAGGGCGATCACCTGTGCATGCCCGGCGGCGATCCGGCCCGGCAGGATGTACAGCGCCGCGCAGGCCAGCGCGACCAGCAGCGCGGCGGCGTACTTGCCGGTGCGGGTGCGCAGCAGCGGAAGGCCGGCGGCCGTGCGCGCGCGTTCAGGCATCGGCGACGATCCCGTGCCGGCGGTACCAGTCGGCGAACACGCGCTGCGCCCGGCGCCCGAACGGACTGCGCCGCAGCAGCCAGAGCAGCGTCCGGTTCAGGCCGTCCGCGAAAGGGTGCATCGGCCGCAGGATGTCCATGAACAGCACGCAGCGCCGCTGCGCCGACTCGTTCGCGGCGCTGTGCACGCGCGTGTCGTCGAACACGATCGTGCGCCCGTGCTGCCAGTGCATGCGGATGCCGTCGACCTCGATCCAGCAGGCTTCGCGCTCCGTCGGCAACTCCAGCGCGACCTGCACGCGTAGCAGGCCCTTGTAGGGACCGCGATGCGGCGCCAGCCGCTTGCCCGGTTCCAGGATGGAGAACATCGCCGTCTGCATGCCGGGCACCGCGCGCACGGCAGCCGCGGTGCGCGGGCACAGCGCGGCGTTGCGTGGCGCCTCGATGCCGTAGGCATGCAGCACGAAGGTGCGCCAGCGGTCGTCTGAGGTGATCGGCAACTGTTCGGGCGAGATCTCGTGGAACGGCGGGATCGGTTCGCCGCCGTCGACCAGCCGGCGGTACTCGGCCACCATGTCGGGGACCGCGGCCTCGAGCGCCGGCACCCAGGCGAACAGGCGCGGGTCGTGCACCGGGGGGTCGCCCAGCAGCGATGCATGGGCGAGGTAGCGCTCGAACCGGTGCAGCAGGCGGAACGACAGCGGTACGGCATCCACGGTGCGCGGCAGTCCGGTCATCGGCTGGCGAGGACTGCCTGCAGCAGGGCCGGCCAGAAGCGGTCGTGCGCGAAACCGAGGCCGCCGATGGAGGGCTGCGAATGGTCGATGCCGTCGAGCTGCAGCATCGCATGGCCGGGCCAGCACTGGTCGCGGGTGAAGAATACGCCGTCGTGCGGCTGTCCGGGTTCGATGCGGTCGAGGCGGCCGAAGCGCAGTTCCAGCGACAGCGATGGCTGCCGCGCGCACGAGGCGACCATCAGGCAGCGAAAGGGCAGGCCGGATCGGTCGAGCAGCGCCGCGAGCGGGGCGATCACCGGGCCGTCCAGTTCGCGGCAGGCGCTGCGCGCGCCGGCCAGCGTGAGCAGCGCGGCTTCGGCCGGCTCGCGCAGGCGGTCGCCGCGGCGCAGACTGTCCCGGTGCCGTCCGTGGAACATGCTTTCGAGGCAGGGCGCGCCCGCGCGCGGTACCTGCACGCCGACGCAGGCGAGCGTCGCCTGCGCCAGGCGGGGTTCGCCGGCCAGTGCGAGCAGGATTTCCAGGCCCCCCTTGCTGTGCGCGAGGAACAGCGGGCGCCGCCCGGCGTCGACCAGCGCCGCGACCTGGCGCACCAGCAATCGTCGGTTGTGTTCGATCGTGCCCGCCGGATCGGTGCGTGCGATGGTCGCCTGCCAGCCTGCCGAGCGCAGTCGCGCGAGCGGCGCGCGGAAGTGCCCGGGGATCCACGCGCCGAACAGGCCGCGCACCATCACCACGGTACAGTCGGTCACCGCAGCGGCCAGAGTCGGGCCGTCCTCCCGCCCGGTGAAGACGCGGTCGAAGATGTCCCGTTCCGGCGCGGGGCCGGTGGTCGCGGCGGCGTCGGGGATCAACGCGGCAGCGCCGCCGCTGCCATGCGGCACGATACTGCGACTAGAATCACCGTGATCGCGCCCTCGCGAAGCCAGGCTCCCGCCGAATGCCCCAGACCCGTCTTCCCCAGAATGGCCCCCCCGAAGACCGACGTGCGTCGCTCGATCGGCAGAACGTCGGCGTGCTGGTGCTGCAGCTGCTCGGCTGGGGCGTGATGATCGAGGCGCTGCACCGGGACATCTTGTTCGGGTGGAAGGCCGCCATCGTCGTGCTGTTCTGCCTGATGATGCAGGGCGTGTTCTCGATGATGCATGAATGCTGCCATCGCAACGGCCATCGGCAACGGCGCCTGAACTGGGCGATGGGCGCGCTGGCTTCCACCCTGTTCGGCAGTTCGTACACGCTCATCCGGGTGAATCACGAGGGGCATCACCAGCGCAACCGTTCGCATGCGGAACTGGCCGAGTTCATCATGCCCGGCGAGCGGCCCGCGTTCAAGATCGGACTGTACTACTTCGCGATCCTCGGCGGCATCTGGATCGGCAGCTTCGTCGCGACCCTGCTGCTGCCGTTCGTGCCCTACCAGCATGCGAAGTCGCTGGCGCTGCGCATGACCACCATGGACGGCTACAGCCGCTCGTTCGCCGAGTTCGACGCCGACGACTGGGCGCTGCTGCGGCTGGAGGCCGTGCTCGCGGTCGCCTGGTGGTCCGGCTGCATCTGGCTGTTCGGCTGGAGCTGGCAGGTGCTGCTCGTGGTCTACGCGTGCTATGCGTTCTCGTATTCGTCGCTGCAGTGGGTCTACCACATGCGCACGCCGCTCGACCGCATCGAAGGCGCCTACGACCTGCGCCTGCCGACGCCGGTGCGCTGGCTGTTCCTCAACTTCAACTACAACCTGTCGCACCATCGCCATCCGCGCGCGCCCTGGCAGGACCTGCATGCGCGCGTCGACCGGCGCGAGACCCAGCCGCTGTGGTACCGGTACCTGTCGGTGTTCCGGCCGCCGGAACCGTATCCGGACGATCCGTCGCGGCTGGCCAAGCAGTATTTCTGATGGCCGCGGGCGGGGACACGGGTGACCGGCTGCTGCGGCACTGGTATGCGTTGTGCCGCAGCCGCGACCTTGGCCATCGTGCGCCGCTGCCGGTGCGCCTGTTCGGACGGCGGCTGGTCGCGTTCCGTGGCGAGGGCGGCCGACCGGCCGCGCTGCACGACCGCTGCGTGCATCGGCAGGCGCCGCTGTCGGCGGGACGCGTCTGCGCAGCGCGGCTGCAGTGCCCGTACCACGGCTGGGCGTACGACGGCAGCGGCCGCGTGGTGCAGGTGCCGGCGCTCGGGCCGGGGCAGGTACCGGAGGGCCTGCGCGTCGCGTCGCTGCCCTGCGTCGAACAGGACGGCCTGGTGTGGACGTGGCCGGGCGAGGGCGAGCCCGATCGTCCGCCGCCACGGGTGCCGACCTGCGACGAACCCGGGTGGACGCGGTTCATCATGAAGACCCGGTTCCGCGGCACGGTCGAAGCCTGCCTCGAGAACTTCCTCGACTGTCCGCATGCCACCTTCGTGCACCGCGGCTGGTTCCGTTCGCCTACCGGCGTGCCGGTGACCGCACGGGTCACGTCGCTGCCCGACGGCGCGCAGGCCGAGTACTTCGGCGAGCCGCGCCGGCGCAGCGTGATCTGGGCGATGTTCTCGCCCCCGGGCGGCACCATGCAGCATGTCGACCGCTTCATCGCGCCGGCGACCAGCCGTGTCGACTACGTGTTCCCGAACGGCCTCGCCTACAACATCACGTCCACCTGCAGCCCGGTCGAGGGCGATGCCATCGAGGTGTACACGGTGATGTCGTTCCGCTTCCGCGGACTCGGGCCGCTGGTACGCCTGTTCTTCGAGCCGCTGTCGCGCTGGATCATCCGCCAGGACGTGCGCATGCTCGACCGGGTCGCCGACAACCGCGCCGCGGACGCGGCCGCCGGCGCGCCGCCCGCGCGCAGCACCGAGGCCGACCTGCTCGGTGAATCGATCTGGCGCTGGCGCGCCGCCCTCGCGCGCGGCGAACCGCCGCCGGCGGCCGGGGCGGTACGCGACGTGCGGCTGGTGCTGTGACGACGCTCGCGGCGCGGGTGGTGCGCGTGCCGGCGCTGGACCCGGCACTGGTCGATCCCATGTACCGGCTGTACGCGGCCCACTACGATGCCTGCGACCCGGTGCGCTTCCGCAGCGACCTCGCCGGCAAGGACCATGTGATCCTGCTGGAGGACGACGGACGGCTGTGCGGCTTCTCGACCGCGGTCGACCATCCGTTCGAATGGAAGGGCACGCGGCTGCGGGTGCTGTTCTCCGGCGACACCATCATCGATCGCAGTGCCTGGGGACAGCAGGCACTGAGCCGTGCGTTCGCCCGGCTCGCCGGCGCACTGCATGCGCGCGAGCCCGCGGTGCCGCTGTACTGGCTGCTGATCTCCAAGGGCCACCGCACCTATCGCTACCTCAGCGTGTTCGCGCGCCGGTTCTTCCCGCATCCGTCCGGCGACGACGAGGACCTGCTGCCGCTCGCCGGCGCGATCGCGGCGGCACGCTTCGGGGCGGACTTCGATCCGGCGCGCGGCGTGGTGGCCTTCCCGCGCTCGCTCGGGCAACTCAAGCCCGAGCTCGCCGACGTGCCGTCGCGGCTGTCCAGGCGGCCGGAGGTCGCGTTCTTCCTGCAGCGCAACCCGGGCTATCGCAGCGGCGACGAGCTGGTCTGCCTGACCCGGCTCGACCCGGACAACCTGCGCGCGCTGGTGCGCGCCGCCTTCCTGGCGGGCATGGCCGATGGGCTGGACTGAACTCGCCGCCGCGGTCGCGGGCGCACGCGACCGCTTCGCGCGGCAGGCGGCCTGTCCGGCGCAGGCGCAGCAGGCGCTGCTGCAGTCCATCCTGTCGCGCCATCGCGGCAGCCGCTTTGCCCTGGACCACGGCTTCGAGCGCCTGCTCGCGCGCTGCGCGGCACCGGCATCGACGCTGCACGAGGGGCTCGCGGCCTGGCGGGACGCAGTGCCACCGGCCGACCACGCAGGCGTCGCACCGGCGATCGACGCGATGGCTGCCGGCGCGCAGCGCGTGCTGGTCGACGAGCCGGTGGTCGCGTTCGAGCGCACCGGCGGCAGCACCGGCGGAGCGAAGCTCGTTCCGCTGACCGCGAGCGGGCTCGACCTGCTCCGGCAGGGACTGTTCGCCTGGATCGACGACCTGTGCCTGCACCGGCCCGGCGCGATGCAGGGCACGAGCTACTGGTCGATCAGCCCGGCGGCGCGCGCACCGGGCCAGACCGACGGCGGCGTGCCGATCGGGCTCGCCTCGGACGCCGAGTACTTCGGCGATGCCGCTGCCGCGATCGGTGCGATGCTGTGCGTGCCGTCAGCGATCGGGTCCGTCGCGGACATCGGCGCATGGCGCAGCGCGACCCTGCGCTGCCTGCTCGCCGATGCACGGCTGTCGCTGGTGTCGGTATGGAGCCCGACGTTCTGGACCGAACTGTGCCGGCATGCGGTGGAACAGCGCGAACGGCTGGTCGATGCGATCGCGCGCGGGGACTGGCCGGTGCCGGCGCCAGGTTCGCCGGCCGATGCCGTCGACGAAGCGTTCGGCGCTGCATTCGGCGATGCGCTGCCCGCGCCGCGCCCGGACCCGGCGCGCGCGCGGGTGGTCGATGCGGCGCTGCGCGCGCCGCAGCCCGACTGGGCGCGCGTCTGGCCGCGGCTGGCGCTCCTGTCCTGCTGGACCCATGGCAGCGCGGCGGCCTGGGTGCCCGGCCTGGCCGCCGCCTTCCCGGGCGTGGAGATCCAGGGCAAGGGGCTGCTGGCGACCGAAGCGATCGTGTCGGTGCCGCTGTGCGACGGCGGCGATCCGGTCGCGGCGGTCGGCTCGACGGTGATCGAGTTCGAGGACGACGCAGGCCGCTGCTTCAACTGCCACGAGGTGGCGCAGGGCGGCGAGTACGCCGTGCTGGTCACCACCTCCGCCGGGCTGTACCGCTACCGGCTCGGCGACCGGGTGCAGGTCACCGGCCACTGGCAGCACGCGCCGCGGCTGCGCCTGCTCGGCCGCGGTGCGGCGTCGAGCGACCTGTGCGGCGAGAAGCTCGACGAAGCCTTCGTGCTCGGCTGTGCCCGGGCGCTGCCGGTCGGGGCGATGCGCCTGGTGCCGGTGCGCTACCCGGCGCGGCACTACCGGCTGGTGCTCGATGCCGCCGAGTGCGGCGAGGCCGAGGCGGGGCGCATCGCGCAGCGGCTGGATGAACGGCTGTCGGTGAACCCGCAGTATGCGTATGCGCGCCGGATCGGCCAGCTCGGTGCGATCGTCGCCTGCCGTGTCGACCGGCTCGCCGCGCGCCTGCAGGCGCTGGCACTGATGAACGGACAGCGGCTCGGCGATGCCAAGCCCGGCGCGCTCGGACGCATCGACGAACCCGACCTGCAGGCGGTCGAACGGGTGGCGCCATGAGCCGTTACCGGTTCGAGCCGGCGGTCGCGGCCGACGATGCCGCGCTGCGCGCGCGCATGGCGGCCGACTGGCTGCGGGGTTCGCTGTCGGTGAGCTTCCGGCGCGAGCCTTCGTACTTCGCCGGCTGCGTGCTGCAGGGCGAGCAGGTACAGGTGCACAAGTGCGTCGACACCGCCAGCGGCGAACTGGTCGGCATGGGTGCGCGGCTCGCCACCCGGCTGTGCATCAACGGCGAGTGGCGGCGAGTGGGGCTGCTGTCGGACCTGCGCCTCGCGGCCCATGCCCGTGGCGGCACGCTGGTCGCGCGCGGCTATCGCGTGCTGCGCACCCTGCACGAGGGCGATCCGGTCGACTTCTACGTCACCGTCATCCTTGACGGCAACCGGACGGCGATCGGCTCGATTGCCAGCGGCCGGGCAGGGCTGCCGACCTATCGCGATTTCGGCCGGATGCTGAGTCCTGCGATCCCCCTCGACTGGCCGAAGCCGGCACTGGCGCTGCCGGGCATCTGCTTGCGGCGCGCCGCGACCGGCGAGGAGGGGGCCGTGCTCGAACTGCTTGCCGCGGCCGCGCCACGCCGGCAGTTCACCCGCGACTGGTCGACGCTGTCGCCCGGACTCTCGATCACCGATTTCTTCGTGGCCGAGCGCGGGAGCCGGCTGGTCGCATGCGTCGCTGCCTGGGACCAGCATGCCCTGCGCCAGACCTTCATCGAGGCCTATTCGCCGGCCCTGGCGGCCCTGCGGCCCTTCTACAACGCAGCGGCCCGACTGCTGCCGCTGAAGCCGCTGCCCGCGCCCGGCACACGCATCCCGTACGTGTACCTCGCCGCGGTCGCGGTGCTCGACGACGACCTCGCGCTCTGGCGTGCACTGCTGCGCCATGCCTACCGAGAGCTGCGGCATGGACCCTGGCACCACGCGATCGTCTCGCTGCACGAGGACGATCCGCTGGCGGCCGCGCTCGCCGACTACCGCGCGATCCGGGCGGCCGGACGCGTCTACGTGGTCCACTACGGCGACGGCGCGGCGGCGGTGGCCGCGCTCGACCGCCGGATTCCCTGCCTCGACCTCTCGCGCATATGAATGCGACTCCGTTCGCCCGGCGCGCCGACATCCCGCCTGCACTGCTGCAGCCGGCGCGGCTATCCGGATTGCTGCGGGCCGCCTGTGCGGACTGGGCCGTGATCCTCGCCTGCTGGGCGACGATGTACGCCGGGCCGCAGGCGCTGTGGCCGCTTTGCATGGTGCTGGTCGCCGGCCGCATGCATGCGCTGGGCGTGGTGCTGCACGACGCCTGCCACCTGAAACGGGCGCCACCCACGGCTGCGTCGCACCTGCTGGAGCTGCTCGCCGGCTACCCGATCACCTCGACCCTGCCGGCGATGCGCTACCACCACCTGCGCCACCATCGGCACAGCGGCATGGCGCTCGATCCGTACTTGAAGCCGGGCGCTTCGCACCGCTTCTGGCCTGCGCTGCTCTGCCGGCTGCGCGGCCCGGTGATGGTGCTCGCCTGGTTCGTGCGCGGCTTCTTCGGCTGCGCCGCGCTGGCGTGGCCGCGGCTGCGCAACGCCTACGGCCGGATCTTCTTCGGCGAACGCAGCGACGTCGACCTCACCCGGCATCCGGAGATCGCACGCTGCCTGCGCGCCGAACCCGGCCAGGCGCTGTTCTTCCTGGCGCTGGTGCCGGTGGCGCTGCTGCTGCCGCAGGCCGTCCTGTACGGATACCTGCTGCCGCTGATGCTGGCCGGCCTGTTCAACGCCAACCGGGTGGTCGCCGAGCACCTGCATGTACGCACGACCGACCGTGACCCGTCTACCCTCGTCGCCACCACCCGAACCCACGACTGGGGACTGGCCGGGCGGCTGTTCCTGTACCCGCGAAACATCGGCTTCCATGTCGCGCACCACCTGCATCCGACGGTGGCGATGCAGAACCTGCCGGCGCTCGACGCCTGGTACCGGGCGAACGAGCCGGGCTATCGCGCGCCGGCGGCGATCGAATCTATACTCATGCAGAGGCTCGCTGCCGGCACGACCGATGACGGGGCCGCATCCTGAGGAGGAAAGGCATGGCACGCATCCGTTACCTGCATCCGGAAGACGTCGACGACCCCGAGATGAAGCGATGGCTGGTCGAGGCCATCGACACCGGCAAGCCCGGCCCGGAGAACCAGGCGATCCGCGCGCACAACAAGGTCGTGATGCGCTCGTTCACCTCGCTGGTCCGCACCATGCGAGAAGAGGGCGTGCTGCCGCAGGAACTGCGCGAGCTGATGCGCGCGCGCATCGCCACCTCCTGGGGCCGGATGTTCGCCACCGACTGCCATTACTGAGGGAACATGAACACCGCACAGTTCGTGCGGGTCCCCGGCCACCGGATGGCGCTGCTCGATGGCGAGCAGTCCTACCTGCAGTCCGACCAGTTCACCGACCGCGAGAAGGTCGCGCTGCGCTACTGCGACGCGATCATCGGCAACCCGCTGCACGCGGACGACGCGATGTGGGCCGAGCTGCACCGACACTTCACCGAGCCCGAGCTGGTCGAACTCGGCCATTACATCGGCTTCATGTCGGGCGGCCAGCGCTGGCTGCTCACCCTGCACGTACAGCATGGCGAGCTGGCGGAATCGATGTGCGCGCGGGCCGCCGCCGAGGCGGGAAAGTCCGGGATCTGACCCCGGAGTCAGACCCCGGGGGCGCCACGGTCGAGGCCTGGCCGGCGCCGGTCAGTCGCTGAAGGAAGGATCGAGGCGCCCCGCCTGGCGCAGGCAGGCGGCCCAGTTCTTCGCGCGGTTGGCCAGCCGCTCGCCGCCCTGCGACTGCGACAGCGCGTATTCGCAGACCGACTCCTCGATCAGCGTGACCGGGGCGCCGCCCGACAGCGCGGCGATCTGTCCCTTGCACGCCATCTCGAGGAAGTGGTGCTCGAAGAACGCATCCTGCACGGTTGCACCGCAGACCAGCGCGCCGTGGTTGCGAAGCAGCATGATCGACTTGTCGCCGAGGTCGCGGATCAGGGGGGCACGCTGTTCCATGTTGAACTCGAAGCCGCCGAACGCGTGGTAGGCGATCCGCTTGTAGAAGGTGACCGCCTGCTGATTGATCATCAGCAGGCCGTGCTGCTGCGAGGACACGCCCATCGCCGCCTCGGTGTGCGTATGGAACACCGCGTTCAGGTCGGGCCGTGCAGCGAGCAGGCCGGCATGGATCACCAGTCCGCCGCCACGCAGGCGCGGGCTGTCCTGCTGCGGGTTGCCGTCGAAGTCGAACTTCAGCAGGCTGGAGGCGGTGACCTCCTCGAACATCATCGTAGGCGGCTTGATCAGCAGGTGCTGCGGCTTGCCCGGCACACGCATAGACAGGTGGTTGTAGGTGAGGTCGTTCGAGCCGTAGTGCGCGAGCAGCCGGTAGCAGCAGGCGAGGTCGACGCGCGCGTTCCATTCATCGGGGGACACCCTGCTGCGCAGGTCGGACAGGGCCGGGGTGGCGGGATGGTTCATCGTCGGGGCTCCATGGCGCTCGCAGGCGGGGATCGCGGCCGGGCGCAGCCGCCTGAGCAGTGTATCGACAGGACTGCAGCGGAAAAACCTCGGAGCGCTGGTTTTTTCGGACTAACGCAGATGTCAGCAAGCGTTTTCGGATCGGCGTCAAGCGAGCAGGGTTTTCGTCCGTGCCGTCCGATCCTTGCCGCAGGCGACGGTGAGATGCGCGGGTGAAGCGCGCCAGTGAAGTGCCATAGCGAGCGCGATGCCGACCCGCAGGTCCCGGAAGGGACGAGCACGGCATGCCAGATCACTTTCTTTCACGAAAGGAGGATGACATGAACGGACTGAAGAAGAAATGAGTTTCGGCGGCGGCGGCCGCGCTGCTGGTCACGATCGGTGCCGCATCGGCGCAGAGCGTCACGCGCTTCGATGCGGGGGGCATCGATGCCGGTAGCTTCAGCGCGTTGATCGATCCGGTCGCCCGGACAGTGAGCATCAACGAAACGTGGAACTGGTCGGCGCCTGCGTTCCTGCGGTTCTCGGGCTTCACCTCCGGCTGGACCGCGACCAGATCGATCAACAATTCGACGGCCTGACGTTCGGTGGTCCCCGCAACTCGCCCCAGTTCGCCGGCCTGTTCATCGATGAAGTCACCGATGCGCGCGACTTCATGGATTTCTTCGACGGCAGCATCGCGAGCAGCGGCTCGGGCGTCCTGAACTTCAGGGTGTTCGGACTGGACAGCGGTGAAGACGTCCTGCTCGTGCAGCGTCCCGACGAGTTCAGCTCGGTGGTCTCGTTTCCGGGCGCACTGCCGCTGCTCGCCTCGGGCCTGCTCGCCCTCGGCTGGATGTCGCGCCGCCGCAAGGCCTGATCGATCGTCGCGCCCGGGCAGGCCGCCGAGGCGGCTTTCCCGCGCAGGTCGAGCGGGTCGAAGGCACGCACGGCGGCTGCCGCGTCAGACTGCGAGCGGCTCCTGCAGGAAACCGCCGGACTGGTGGTGCCAGAGCATCGCGTAATGGCCGTCCAGCCGCAGCAGCTGGTCATGGCTGCCCTGCTCGACGATCCGTCCCTGGTCGAGGACCACCAGCCGGTCCATGCGCGCGATGGTCGATAGCCGGTGCGCGATCGCGATCACCGTCTTGCCTTCCATCAGTCCCAGCAGCTGTTCCTGTATCGCGCGTTCTGCCTCGCTGTCCAGCGCCGAGGTGGCTTCGTCGAGCACCAGGATCGGCGCGTCCTTCAGGATCACGCGCGCGATCGCGACGCGCTGGCGCTGCCCGCCGGACAGCTTCACCCCGCGCTCGCCGACATGGGCGTCGTAGCCGGTGCGCTCCTTCCAGTCCTGCAGGTCGAGGATGAAGTCGTGCGCCTGCGCCTTGCGCGCCGCGGCGACGATCTGTTCCATCGTCGCGCCGGTGCGCCCGTATCCGATGTTGGCGGCGATCGACCGGTGCAGCAGCGAGGTGTCCTGGGTAACCATGCCGATCGCTGCGCGCAGGCTTTCCTGGGTGACCGTCGAGATATCCTGGCCGTCGATCAGGATGCAGCCATGCTCGGCCTCGTGGAAACGCAGCAGCAGGTTTACCAGGGTCGACTTGCCAGCCCCGGAGCGGCCGACCAGTCCGACGCGTTCGCCCGGACGGATGTCGAGCGTGAGGTCGTCGAGCACCTTGCGCCCGTCCTCGCGTGAATAGGTGAAGGTCAGCCGCTCGAAGCGGATGGCGCCGCCGCGGGGCGCCGGCTTCACGGACAGCTCCGCTGCCCCCGGGCGATCGGTCAGGGTCAGCGGCACCGCGATGGTCTCCATGCCTTCCTGCACCACGCCGATGTTCTCGAAGATGCCGGTCACTTCCCAGCTCACCCAGCCGGCGACGTTGGCGATCTGCCAGGCGAGCGGCAGCGCGGTGGCGACCAGGCCGGCGCCGATCACGCCCTGGCTCCACAGGTGGATGCCGATGGCCGCGGTCGAGGTGAGCAGCAGCGCGTTCATCACCGCCAGCGTGAACATGAAGCGGGTGATCAGGCGCATGTGCGCGGCCATCGCCGCGGTGTGCTGGTCTATCACCTCGCGCACGAAGGCATCCTCGTCGCGCGCGCGGGCGAACAGCTTGACGGTCAGGATGTTGGTGTAGCTGTCGACCACGCGGCCCATCACCAGCGAACGCACTTCCGAGCTGGACTTCGCCAGGTCGCGCATCGGCGGCACGAAGCGGCGCAGGAAGAACACGTAGCCGACGAACCAGAGCGCGGTGGGCACGGCGAGCCGCCAGTCCACCGCCGCCATCAGCAGCAGCGCGGTGAGGCCGTAGATCACGATGTACCAGATCGCACGGATGCTGCTCACCACGCATTCGCGCAGCGCATTGCTGGTCTGCATCACGCGGTTGGCGATGCGCCCGGCGAAGTCGTTCTGGAAGAACGACCAGCCCTGGCGCGCGACATGCCAGTGGCTCTGCCAGCGGATCAGGCTGGTCACGCCGGGCAGCACCGCGTTGTTGCGCACCAGGCTGTCTGCGAGCAGCGCGAGCGGACGGCCGACCAGGATCAGCAGGGCCATCCCGGCGAGCATCGGCGCGGACTCGTCTAACGCCGCGGCGCGGTCGGCGTTCTCCATAAGCCCGACCAGGCGGCCGATGAACAGCGGGATCACGGTGTCGATCAGCGCGACCGCGAGGCCGGTGCACAGCATCGCGATGTACAGGCCGCGGGTCTGGCGGATGAAGTGCCAGTAGAAGGCGATCAGGCCTGCGGGGGGCGCACCGGGTGGCGGCGCCGTCTGCTGCACGCGGCTTTCGAAGTAGCGGAAGATCGGCAAGGGCGGGGCGCGGCGGGCTGCGCCGGTCTGCAGGAGGCTGGCAGCGGGCGGTTGCCGGCTACTGACGCATTGTCTCCCGAGGCGGCACTGGCGGCGAGCCCCGCGCCGGCGTTCAGCCGGCGCAAGCTGCAGCACCGGGACGATAGTCCAGCGCCCGGCCTTCGGCGCTCCGGCTTCAGTGCGTCCGGTGCCGCCGTTGCACGGCCAGCAGCACCAGCAGCAGCACTGCGGCGGCGATCGCCGCGGCCAGCATCCACTGCGCGGCGGCGTGCAGGCGCAGGCGTGCCTGCAGGGCGTCGTGCAGGGCCTGCGACAGGTCGGTGGACGATTCGACCACCAGGGGTCCGAGCGCCTCCAGCGTCACCGCGGCGGCGCGCACCGCCCGGTCGGTGCTGCCCGGACGCAGCGCGGGCTCGATCTGGTGGCGTACCGCCAGCCAGCTGGCGGCGCTGGCTTGGATGCGGCGGCTCGCGGCCTCGCCGGGAGAGAACCGCGTGCTGCGTGCCAGGCCGGTGAGGGCGGGCGGCAGTTCGTGCGCGGCCAGCGCGTCGATCATCCGGCTGCAGGCCGGCGCCTGGCGCCGCAGTTCCTCCACGTACCAGGCCGGCATGGGACGGCCCTCGGCGGCCTCGCGCAGCGCGGCGCGCGCCTGCTGCTCGAGCGTGTCGGCGGTCACCCGCAACTGCGCGGACAGGTGGATGGCGGCCAGGTCCCGTTCGCTGCCGCGCGACTGCCAGGCCAGCAGCGCGGCTGCGGCCGGGAGGATGGCGGCGAACGCGATGGCGAGCACCAGCGCCGGCAGGCCGCTACGCGGAAGCACCGGCGCCGGCGCAGGCCCGGTCCGGGTGACGGGACGCCCGAAGTCCGGTGGGGACGGTGGGGGAAGCAGCGAGTCGGGCATGCCTGTCCGCAGTTGCAGGGTACGGCGTTCGTATCGGCGCGGCGCCGGGCAACTTGAGCGTCCAGGGGGCGGTCCGGCGCGGTGGCAGCGCCGGCGGGATCAGTCCAGCGTGCCGCGCGCGGCGGCATCGTCCGCCCAGGCGTCCACCAGTACATGCAGGGCGTCCTCCGGCCAGTTGCCGCAGCGCGCTGCGTAACTCGCCAGGTGGGTGGCGGCGGCGAGGCGGCGGGAGGTCGCGGCTGTGCCCGCACTGTCCGGCGGGGCCAGCATTTCCAGCGTGAACTGCTGCAGCTTCTCGGCCGCGAGCTCGATGCGCTTCACGTCGCTGCGCAGCGGTGTGGTGGCATCGGTCGCGAACGCGCCGATGTCATCCTTCAGCAGGCGGCGCACGCAGCGCAGCGGCTTCACCACCTGCTCGCGCCAGCCGCGAGTCGCCTCGTCCAGCCCGGCGACCTGGGCATCGTCGAGCATGCGGCCGCAGTCGGCGAGGTAGAGCAGGAACAGCACCAGGTTCACGTCCGCGCCGCCTTCGTCCTGCAGGGCGAGGCAGGCCGGGGGAACCTCGCGGCGCGCGTAGATGCGCAGCGAGAAATCCCAGAAGCTGTCCCTGCCCATCGTGGCAGTCGCGCCGGCGGTCACGATTCGGGCGACTCCTTCCAGCGCTTGACCATGCGCGTGTCGATGCCGAACAGGTCGAGCGCGCGCCCGACCGTCTGGGTGACGATGTCGTCCAGGGTCTTCGGCCGGTGGTAGAACGCCGGCACCGGCGGCATGATGATCGCGCCGTTGCGCGTGGCCTGTTCCATCAGCGAGATGTGGCCGGCGTGCAGCGGGGTCTCGCGCAGCAGCAGCACGACCCGGCGCCGCTCCTTCAGGCAGACGTCGGCGGCGCGCACGATCAGTTCGTCGTCGAACGAGTTGGCGATGCCCGACAGCGTCTTGATCGAGCAGGGCGCGACCAGCATGCCCTCGGTCTTGAAGGAACCGCTGGAGATGGACGCACCGATGTCGCGGTAGTTGTGCTGCGCGCTGGCCAGCGACTTCACGTGGTCGAGGTCGTAGTCGGTCTCCTCGACCAGCGTGCGCGCGGCCGAGGGCGACATCACCAGGTGGGTCTCGACATCGGGCAGTTCGCGCAGGATCTCGAGTGCGCGCACGCCGTAGATGATGCCGGACGCGCCGGTGATGCCGATGATCATTCGCTTCATGCAGGTAATCCGTACGGTCGGGGCGACGCGCTTCCGGCACGTGCGTTCGACGGTTGAAGAGCCGGCCGTGGAAAAGCCGGCGAAGGGGAATCTCGAAGGCCGCGAGGTTAGCAGATGCGCCGGGCCCGCTGTTGCGCCGCCCGGTCGTTCCAGCCTCGGACTGGCGCGCGGCGCGATAGAATCGCGTCCCATGAACGATATCCCCTGGTCGCAGCGCCTGCTGCACCGCCTCGAGCCCGAGGCCGCCCACCTCGCCGCCATTTCCGCGCTCAGGCTGGGCCTGGCGCCGATGCCCAGCCCGTACGAGGATCCACTGCTCGCCACCCGGGTCTGGGGCCTCGCGTTCGCCAGCCCGATCGGACTGGCGGCCGGCTTCGACAAGGATGCCGAGGTGATCGATCCGATGCTGCGCGCCGGCTTCGGCTTCGTCGAGGCAGGTTCGGTGACGCCGAAGCCGCAGCCAGGCAATCCGAAGCCGCGCCTGTACCGGCTGACCGAGGACCGGGGCGTGATCAACCGCTTCGGCTTCAACAGCCAGGGCATCGATGTCTACGTGGCACGGTTGCGCGCGCGCTGCCGTGCCGGTGGCGAACGCGGCATCGTCGGTGCCAACGTCGGCAAGAACAAGGAGACGCTGGACGGTGCGGCCGACTACGTGATCGGCATCCGGGCGGTCGCCGGCCTCGCCGACTACCTCGTGTGCAACATCTCCTCGCCGAACACACCCGGGCTGCGCGGGATGCAGGCGCGCGCCCCGATCGAGGACCTGCTGCAGCGGGTGATCGAGGCACGGCGGGACGCGACGCCCGCCGGCCGCCGGCCGCCGCCGCTGCTGGCCAAGGTGGGGCCCGACCTCGATGCGCAGCAGGTGCAGGACATCGCCGAGGTCGCGCTCGCCACCGGCGTCGACGGGCTGATCATCGGCAACACGACCATCGAACGCCCGCCCGGGCTCGCCAGCCGCGAGGCTGCGGAGGAAGGGGGCCTGTCCGGTGCGCCGCTGCTGCCGCGGGCGAACGCCTGCCTCGCGGCGTTCGCGCGCGCCACCGAAGGCCGCCTGCCGATCATCGGCTGCGGCGGCGTGTCCAGCGGCGCCGATGCCTATTCGAAGATCCGCGCTGGCGCCTCGCTGGTGCAACTGTATTCGGCGCTGGTGTTCTACGGGCTGCCGCTGGTCAACCAGATCAAGCGCGAGCTCGCGGCGCTGCTGCGCCGGGACGGCTTCGCCAGCGTCGCCGAGGCGGTCGGCGCCGATCTGCGGCGCTGACGCCGGTAGCGGGTATCCGCCGCGCTCAGCGCGCGGCGGGCGGCACCCGGCTCATGTAGATGCCGGCGCCGATCACGATCAGCGCGCCGAGCAGCAGCCAGCGGTCCGGCCATTCGTTCCAGAGCAGCACGCCGAGCAGCACCGCCCAGATCAGTCCCGTGTACTTGAACGGGGTGACCACCGCCGCCCGGCCCAGGCGCAGGCCTTCGATCATCGCGAAATGCGCACCGGCGTTGATCACCCCTGCGAGCACGAACCAGGCGAACGCACCGGCGCCGACCGGCAGCCAGCTGAACGGCGTCATCAGCGCGCCGCCGACGCCGACGATCAGGGTCGACCAGAACAGGATGGACAGCGAATGGTCGGTGCGCGACAGGCGGCGCGACGCGAGGTCGCGCAGGCCGTTGACCGCTGCGCCGATCACCGGCAGCAGCAGCGCCCATTCGAAGCTGGCCGCGCCGGGCCGGATCATCACCAGCACGCCGACGAAGCCGACGATGATGGCGATCCACACCCGGCGCGCGACCTTCTCGCCGAGCACCGGCGCCGACAGCGCGGCGACGAAGATCGGGCTGGCGAAGGTGATCGCGGTCACGGTCGCCAGCGGCAGCAGGTGCAGCGCGGTGAGGATCACGAAGGTACCGGCGAGGAACAGGCCGCCGCGCATCAGCTGGCCGCGCCAGGAGACGATGCGCAGCACCTGCGGGCCGCCCACCGACAGTGCCCAGGCAAGGATCACGGCGAGCGCCGCGAACTGGCGGATCGCGATCACCTGTCCGATCGGATAGGTCTCGAGCAGGAACTTGGAGATCGAGTCGCCGAGCATCAGCAGCAGCGCACTGATCATCATCGCGACGATGCCGCGCGCCTGTGCGGCGGCCGCCTTCTCCGTGCCGGCGGCCTCCGCCTGCCGCTGCATCAGGCAGCCGCCCGGTCCGGATCGACGCAGGCCAGTGCCGCGCGCATCACCTCGATCCCCTGAGCCTGCGCCGTGCCGACCTTCGGCGCCCGTTCGCTGAGCAGCCGGCGCCAGGCACGGGCACCGGGGACCGACTGGTACAGTGCCAGCATGTGGCGGGTGATCGCGGCGAGCGGCGTGCCTTCGGCCATGCGGGCGCAGGCGTAGTCGATCATCGCCTCGACGACTTCACGCCGATCGACCGTGCGCGAGGCATCGTCGAACAGCGCAGCGTCGACCTCGGACAGCAGCCATGGCGAATAGTACGCGGCGCGGCCAAGCATCACGCCGTCGAGGGCTAAGGTGTCGAGCGCCGCCCGGCAGTCGAAGATCGTCTGCAGGCCGCCGTTGATCACGATCGACAGTTGCGGCCGGTCGCGCTTGAGCTGGCCGACCACCGGGTAGCGCAGCGGCGGGATCTCGCGGTTGTCCTTCGGGCTCAGGCCGTCGAGCCAGGCATTGCGTGCATGCACGACCAGCGTGCGGCAGCCAGCGGCGGCCACCGCATCCACCAGCGTGTAGAGGCGCTCGGTGGAATCGTCGCGGTCGATGCCGATGCGCGTCTTGACCGTCACCGGGATGCGCACCGCGGCGATCATCGCCGCCACGCCCTCGGCGACCAGCGCGGGTTCGGCCATCAGGCAGGCACCGAAGCGCCCGGACTGCACGCGGTCGCTCGGGCAGCCGACATTGAGGTTCACTTCGTCGTAGCCCTCGGCCTCGGCGAACGCCGCGCAGGCCGCGAGCGCGGCCGGGTCGCTGCCGCCGAGCTGGATCGCCAGCGGATGCTCGGCGGCGTCGAAGCGCAGGAAGCGCGCGCGGTCGCCGTGCAGCAGCGCGCCGGTGGTCACCATCTCGGTGTACAGCCGGGCATGGCGCGACAGCAGGCGCAGGAAATAGCGCGCATGGCGGTCGGTGAGGTCCATCATCGGCGCGACGCAGAAGCGGTACGGCGCGGGCGATGGCGGGGCCGACGCGGCGGGGGACGGTTGCAAGGGCTGCTCGGTGGCGGGGAAACGGCCTAGAATTATCTCACCAACACCCGGAACCCATCGCCTGCGGGCGATGCCCGACGCCGAAGAGGCCCGCGATGATCGAAGCAGGTACCCTGGACAGCTTGCGTGCACTGGTCGGCGACCGGTTGCAGACCACGCAGGCGATCCGCGAACAGCATTCGCACGACGAGTCGGGCCATGCGCATGCGCTGCCCGACGCGGTGGTGTTCGTCGAATCCACCGAGGATGTATGCGCGGTGCTGCGGCTGGCTTCCGCCTGCCGGATGCCGGTGGTGCCGTTCGGCACCGGCACCGGCATCGAGGGCGCGTCGATCCCGGTGCGCGGCGGGCTGTCGCTCGACCTGTCGCGGATGAATCGCGTGCTGTCGATCAACGTCGACGATCTCGATGCCCGCGTGCAGGCGGGGGTGACCCGCCTGCAGCTCAACGATGCGCTCAAGGCGCACGGACTGTTCTTCCCGATCGATCCCGGTGCTGATGCCTCGATCGGCGGCATGGCCTCGACCCGGGCGTCCGGGACCAACGCGGTGCGCTACGGCACGATGCGCGAGAACGTGCTCGGGCTCACCGTCGTCGCCGCCTCGGGCGAGGTGGTGCGCACTGGCGGCCGGGCGCGCAAGTCCGCCGCCGGCTACGACCTGACCCGCCTGTTCATCGGGTCGGAAGGCACGCTGGGCGTGATCACCGAGGTGCAACTGCGCCTGTATGGCCAGCCCGAGCGCATCGTCTCGGCAGTATGCCAGTTCGAGACGCTGGAAGGCGCTGTGCGCAGCGTGATCGAGACGATCCAGCTCGGCGTGCCGGTGGCGCGCATCGAACTGCTCGACACGCTGCAGATGCAGGCGTCGATCGCGTACTCGAAGCTCGACGAGTTCGTCCCGGCGCCCACGCTGTTCTACGAGTTCCACGGCAGCGAGGCCGGCGTGGCCGAGCAGACCGCCACGGTGGCGGAACTGGCGGCGAGCCATGGCGGCGGCGGGTTCCGCTGGGCGGAGAAGACCGAGGAACGCAACCGGCTGTGGAAGGCGCGGCATGCAGCCTACTATGCCGGCTTGGCGCTGCTGCCCGGGGCACACAGCATGGTCGCCGATGTCTGCGTGCCGATCTCCCGGCTGGCCGAATGCGTGCTCGCGGCGCAGCGCGACAGCGAGGCCGCGGGCCTGGTCGCGCCGATCGTCGGCCATGTCGGCGACGGCAACTTCCATGTCACCTACCTCGCGCGCGACGAGCGCGAACGTGCGCTCACCACGTCGCTGCACCGGGCGCTGGTCGAACGCGCGATCGATGCCGGCGGCACCTGCACCGGCGAGCACGGCATCGGCATCGGCAAGCGCGGCTACCTCGCGCGCGAACATGGCGCGGCGGCAGTGGCAGCCATGCAGGCGATCAAGCAGGCACTCGATCCGCTGGGCATCATGAACCCGGGAAAGGTGCTGCCGGATGCACGCTGAGCCGGGGGCGAGGCCGGCGTCCGCGTCCGCGGACTTCGCAGGTGCGCAGCCCCGTCCCGGGCTGGTCATCTCCAATGCGACCATCCTCGACGGCAGCGGCGCGCCGCGCTTCGCCGGCGATGTCGCGATCGACGGCGACCGCGTCACCCGGATCGCCGCGCCGGGCACGCTGCGTGGCGGCGCATCGATCGATGCCACCGGCCTCGCGCTGGCGCCCGGCTTCATCGACGTGCATACCCACGACGATCGCATGCTGGTCGATGGCGGCGGCATGGCGCCCAAGGTCAGCCAGGGCGTCACCACCGTGATCGCCGGCAACTGCGGCATCTCGCTCGCCGGCCTCGCCGTCGGCGCCGGGCGCGGCGGGCCGCCGCAGCCGCTCGACCTGCTCGATGGCAGCGGCGACTGGTACCGCTTCCCGACCTTCGCCGCCTACTTCGCCGCGTTGGAACGGCAGCCGGCCGCGACCAATGCCGCCTTCCTGGTCGGCCATTCCACGCTGCGCGCGGCGGCGATGGACGACCTGGCGCGCGCCGCCTCGCCGGCGGAATGCCGCCGGATGTGCGCCGCGATCGACGAGGCGATGCAGGCCGGCGCCATCGGCCTGTCGACCGGCACCTTCTATCCGCCCGCCGCCGCGGCACCGACCTCGGAGCTGATCGAACTGTCGCGCCGGCTCACCGACGCGGGTGGGCTGTACGTCACCCACATGCGCAACGAAGCCGAGGCGATCCTGCCGGCGATCGACGAGACGCTCGAGATCGGCCGCGCCTGCGGCATCGGCGTGGTCATCTCGCACCATAAGGTGGCCGGGCTGGCCAACCACGGGCGCTCGATCGAGACGCTGGCGCGCATCGGCGAGGCGATGAAGCGGCAGCCGGTGGCGCTCGACTGCTATCCCTACGAAGCGTCCTCTACCGTGCTCAGTGCCGTGCGGCTGCCGATGTCCTCGCGCGTGCTCGTGGCCTGGTCGACGCCGCATCCGGAATGCGCCGGCCGCGACCTGGCGGAGATCGCGGCCGGCTGGGGCGTGTCGGCCGAAGCGGCGGTGCAGCGGCTGCAGCCCGCGGGTGCGATCTACTTCATGATGGACGAACGGGACGTGCAGCGCATACTGGCCTTCCCCGAGACGATGATCGGGTCCGACGGGTTGCCGCACGATGCCAGCCCGCACCCGCGGCTGTGGGGCACGTTCCCGCGGGTGCTCGGCCACTACAGCCGCGACCTCGGGCTGTTCCCGCTGGAGGTCGCGGTGCACAAGATGACCGGGCTGCCGGCGGCGCGCTTCGGGCTCCGGGGCCGGGGGCGCATCGAGCCGGGTGCGTTCGCCGATCTCGTGCTGTTCGACCCGGCGACGGTGATCGACAGTGCGACCTTCGAGGCGCCGGTGCAGCCGGCAGCCGGCATCCATACGGTGATGGTCAACGGTACGCCGGTGTGGCGCGGCGGCCGGGCGACCGGGGAGCGCCCCGGCCGCGTGCTGCGCAGGGAGGGACGGGCATGAACGGCGGGCAGAGGCTGGACGGGAAGGTCGCGCTGGTCACCGGCGCGGCAAGCGGCATCGGCCTCGCGATCGCGCAGGCCTATGCGGCTGCGGGCTGTGCGGTCGCGGTCGCCGACCTGAACCGGCCGGGCGCGGACGCGGCGGCCGGGGCGATCGCCGCGGCCGGCGGCCGGGCGATCGGCATGGCGATGGACGTCACCGACGAGGCGCAGGTCGAGGCCGGCTTCGATGCCTGCACGGCGGCGTTCGGCGGCATCGACATCGTGGTGTCCAATGCCGGCATCCAGATCGTCAAGCCGGTACACGAGTTCAGCTTCGAGGAATGGCGACGGATGATCGGCATCCACCTCGATGGCGCCTTCCTCTGCACGCGCGCGGCGCTGCGCCGGATGTATGCGGCCGGCCGAGGCGGCTGCGTGCTGTACATGGGCTCTGTGCATTCGAAGGAAGCGTCGGCGCTGAAGGGGCCCTATGTCGCGGCGAAGCACGCGCTGGTCGGCCTGGCCAAGACCGTGGCGAAGGAGGGCGGGCCGCACGGCGTGCGCACCAACGTGATCTGCCCGGGCTTCGTGAAGACGCCGCTGGTGCTGGCGCAGATCCCGGAACTCGCGCGGCGCCACGGCCTGAGCGAGGACGAGGTGGTGCGCACGATCATGCTGAAGGATACGGTGGATAACGTATTCACCACGGTCGAGGACGTCGCGCAGACCGCGCTGTTCCTCGCCGGGTTCCCGACCGATGCGCTGACCGGACAGTCGGTGATCGTCAGCCACGGCTGGCACATGGAGTAGCGAAGGAGCATGCGTTGAGCAACGACACAGAGGTTTCCCCCGACGGGCTCATCTATTTCGAGGACATGACGGTCGGCCGGCATTTCAACACCGGCACGGTGGTGATGGAGGAGGCGGAGATGATCCGCTTCGCGAGGGAGTTCGACCCGCAGCCGATGCATACCGACCCGGACGCCGGACGGGCGTCGATCTTCGGCAGCCTGATCGGCAGCGGCTGGTACACCGCGGCGCTGACGATGAAGCTGGTGATCGGCGGCGACATGCGCTCGGACGACCGCGGACGGGTCGGGCTGGGCATCGAACTGCTGCGCTGGCCGACGCCGACACGCCCCGGGGATATCCTGACGGCGGTCACCGAGATCCTGGAGGCGCGGCCGTCCGGGTCCCGGCCGGACAGGGGCATCGTCAAGCTGCGGACGCTGACCTACAACCAGAATCGCGAGGTGATGCAGGAACTGGTCGCCAACGTGCTGGTGCCGCGCCGTCCGGCCTGACGGCCGGGGACGGGAGCCATCGCGCCGGTGGATCGGCGCGGGTAGCGCCTGCCTGTCTACAGTTTTTCGACGGCGGGCCGTTACCGGATCGCCGGATGGCGGATCACGGGTTGCCCGTGCCCGGTCCGCCGGCAGGTGTCCCGATCCAGAGCCAAGGCCTTGAGCGAAAAACCTCTTTTCCTGCACGATCCGAACGACGAGGCGAGCCCGGGGACGACTTTGCCTGCCGTGCGCGACCCGGGTGTGGCAGGCGACGCCGACGGTGCGGCCGGGCAGGGGCTGCGCGCGCCGAGGGTGGCCCGGAGCGAGCGGCGCGTGCTGGCCGTGCTGTTCGCCGATGTCTGCAACAGCACCGCGCTGTATGCGACGCTGGGCGATACCCTGGCGAAGACCGCGATCGACGAATGCTTCGAGCGCATGCTGCTGCTGCTGGCGAAGTTCGAGGGCCGCCTGGTGAAGACGATCGGCGACGAGGTGCTGTGCGTCTTCCCGACGGTCGACCAGGCGGTGCTCGCGGCGAGCGAGATGCAGGTCGTGGTGGCCGAGCGCCGCTTCGGCGGCCAGCCGATCCAGCTGCACATCGGGCTGCACTACGGGCCGGCGCTGGTCTCGGTCAACGACGTCTATGGCGACACGGTGAACGTCGCGGGCTACCTGACCGCGGTGGCTGCGGCGGACCAGATCGTCGCCAGCGAAGCCGCGGCGGTACAGCTGTCGGCGGCGCTGAAGAGCTGCGTGCGCCCGGTTTACCGCGCGGTGCTCAAGGGTTCCGGACGCGAGACCACCGTCTACCAGGTGGTCTGGTCGCGCAGCGAGGGTGAACTCACCGAAGCCAGCTTCGAATTCGATCGCAGGCTGCCGCCCGACATGGGCGCATTGCTGCTCGAATTCGGCGAGGACGTGCTCGAGGTGAAGGCCGAACGCCCGCTGGTGCGCATCGGCCGTTCGCCGAAATGCGACCTGGTGGTGGACGCGACGAAGGTGTCGCGCCAGCACCTGACCATCCAGCTGCGGCGCACCCACTTCTACCTGGTCGACCAGAGCATCAACGGCACCTGGGTCACCACCGAAGGCGGCGACGAGTGCCACCTGCTGCGCGCCGAGATGATGGTGTCGGGTGCCGGCGTGATCTCGCTCGGCTGTACTCAGGCCGCGGCCCCCGAGCGCCGTATCCTGTTCCGCCACGACCGCCGCTCGGCGTTCCGCCTGAGCGATGCCAAGGCGGAAGTGCTGCCGTTTCCCACGCCCCGGCGCTAGCTGGGGCGTGGGTGCAGACCCGGCGTCAGCCGGGGCAGGGTTCGGTCCCGGCGCTGGCCGGGACCCGGGCCGTCACTTCCGTGCAGCGGCCGCCACGTCCCCGGCGCTCGCCAGTGCGCCGACCTTCCACGCCAGGCCCAGCACCTTGTCCACCTGCGCCTCCGGCAGCACGTCCTCGGCCAGTCCGCGGAACTTCGCTTCCAGGTCGGCATCGGTCTGCGGCCGCTTCAGGCTGCCGATGGCGGCCTCGACATACTTGCTCAGCGTACGGCCGTCCTTCAGCGTCACCTCGACCAGGGTCTGGTCCTCGTGCATCGTGGTGTCGATCACAGCGGTGACCTTGTTGCGCAGCGCGACCACCTTCGCATCGCGCACTACCGCGTCGCTGTATTCGCGCTCGCCGGCGGCACCGTAGATGAAGCCGGCCGCGGCCGAGTGGTACACGCTGAACTTGCCTTCCAGGCCGGTCTGCGGCGTCTTCTTCCCCGTGAGTTCCAGCACCAGCGGATGCACCTTGGCCAGCACCGAGGCGATCTCGTCGCCGGTGAGCCTGTGTTCGTTGCGCAGCTGCACGCAGGCGTCGATGATCGGGTGGATCACGATGCCGCAGGCGAACGGCTTGTAGGTGTTGAGGTCGATCTCGAAGGTCTTGCCCAGGCCTTCGGTGATTTCCGACGGATCGAACTTGGTCGACAGCACGTGCGCGAAGCCGCGCGGGGCCTCGATGCCGCGGTTCGAGCTGGTGAAGTTCTTCTCCGCGAGCAGCGCGGACATCAGGCCGTTCTTCGCCGCGTTGCCCGGGTGGAACGGCTTGCACATGGTGCCGAACATCTCGCGCAGGCCGGACGACTGGGTGGCGGCGATGCCTAGCGCCCAGACCATCTGCTGTTCGTTCAGGCCGAGCAGCTTGCCGCAGGCGGCGGCCGCACCCATCACGCCGGCGGTGCCGGTGATGTGCCAGCCGGTATCGTAGTGGTTCGGATAGACCGAGTTGCCGATCCGGCACTCGACCTCGACGCCCAGCACCAGCGCATGCACGAAGTCTTCGCCGCTGACCGGACGATGCTCGGCCAGGGCCAGGATCGCCGAGCACACCGGGCCGGCCGGGTGGATCACCGTCTTCAGGTGGGTGTCGTCGAAGTCGAACATGTGCGAGCTGATGCCGTTGAGCAGTGCGGCATGCAGGATGTCGAGCCGCTCGCTGCGGCCGAGCACCGAGGCCTGGGCTGCGCCTGCCATCGGCGCCAGCGCGGCCAGCGCGATGTCCATGCCCTCATGGTGCGAGCCGCCGATCGCGCAGCCAAGCCAGTTGACGAAGGTGCGCGTGGCATGGTGGCGGGTGGCCGCCGGGATCGATTCGAAACGCGACTCGACGACATAGCGGGCGAGGATTCGGGTGACTTCTTCCATGTACGGCTCCTGGCATGCGGGTGTCACGCGGCACGCATCGTGGCGCGCGCGACGGGCACGAAAAAGCCGCGATTCTACCGAACCGCGGCTTCGGGGTACTGCCGGCTGGCAATCAGACGGTTTCCGGCATCTTCGTCCGGGTGCCGAACTGCGACGACGACAGGGTGCCTTCGGCAACGCCGTTGGCCAC
Source organism: Betaproteobacteria bacterium (assembly GCA_021298815.1). Lineage (GTDB taxonomy): Bacteria > Pseudomonadota > Gammaproteobacteria > Burkholderiales > CAIKXV01 > CAIKXV01. The sequence goes on from JAJTHE010000008.1 coordinate 77,984, forward strand.
CGTCTCGTCCGGGAAGATCAGCTCGACCTTGTTGCCGACCGGGTCCTTGGTGAAGACCTGGTAGGCATTGGTCGATACCAGCTGCTCTTCGTACTCGACGCCGAGGGCCTTGATGCGCGAGCGGTAGTCGTCAATCCCGACGCAGTGGTAGGCGGTGTGGTCGTAGCCCGAATGCGCCTCGTCGATGCCGGCCCAGTCTTCCGGGAAACGGACGACGACATGGAGCAGCGGGTGGTCGCCGTCGTACATCCAGATGCCCTCGGACGGAAAGGGCGGGCGATAGCCCACCTTCAGGCCCAGCAGCCCTTCGTAGAACGTCTCGATCTTCGGCAGGTCCGAACGGCGGCAGCCGATGTTGATGTGGTGCACGGGAACGCGCGACTGGGTCATGTCTCTCTCCTGAGGATCGCGGCGCGGTCCGGCCGCAGTTGGATGATTTCCGGCTACCCGTCCACTTTACTCCCGCAGCGCCGGGGGCTCAAATGATGCCGGCCCTGGCCGCGCTGAATCAATCGGACCGGCCGGCTCAGTCGATCCGGACCTTCGCCGTCTTCACCACCTTGGCCAGCTTCTCGATCTCGGAACGGATCATCGCGCCGAACGCTTCCGGGGTGCTCCCGGCAATGTCGGCACCGACTCCGGTCAGCCGTTCGCGCACGTCCGGCTCTTTCAGGATGCGCACCAGTTCGGCGTTGATGCGGTTGATGATCTCGCGCGGCGTACCGGCCGGCACGAGGATGCCGTTCCAGGAATTGTTGGCGTAGCCCGGCAATCCGGACTCGGCCACCGTGGGCACGCCCGGCAGCACTGGCGAGCGCGTCTCGGTGGTCACTGCCAGCGCACGCAGCCGGCCACTGCGGATGTGCGGCGTCGCGCTGATCGTGTTCTCGAACTGCATCGAGGTCTGGCCGCCGAGCAGGTCCATCAGGGCCGGTGCGGAGCTCTTGTAGGGCACGTGCACCATGTCGAGCCCGGCCAGCTGCTTGAACATCTCGCCGGAGATGTGCCCGAGGCCACCCGAACCGGACGATCCGAAGGTGAGTTCGCCGGGACGCTTCCTCGCCAGCGCGATCAGCTCCTTCACCGACTTCACCGGCAGCGACGGATTGACCACCAGCACCGCCGGGGAACTGGTCAGGTGGATCACCGGCGCGAAGTCCTTGAGCATGTCGAACGGCAGCTTGTAGAGCGACGGATTCACCGCGATCGTGCCGACCGTCGCGATCACCCAGGTGTAGCCGTCCGGGGGCGACTTCACGGCGAGCTCCATGCCGATGTTGCCGTTGGCGCCGCCGCGGTTCTCGACCACGACCTGCTGGCCCCAGGCCTCGGTCACCTTCTGCGCCAGCAACCGTGCGGTCTGGTCGGTCGGGCCGCCCGGGGTGAACGGACAGATCAGGCGGATGGGCTTGGCCGGGAATGCCGGCTGGGCCGCGGCTGAAAAAGGTAACAGCAGCGCGGCCGACGCGAGCAACAGCAGGCGCGCGGCATCCTGTCGCGGAACGGGTGCTTTCATGTTCTCCTCCTTCGGAGCGTTGTCCTTGTTTGCCGAGGACTTTACCCCGTCAATCGACCGGGGAGAACCCCGCCGCGACGATCACTGCGCGGCCCTGCGCGGAGCACAGCAGGTCGAAGAAGGCCTGTCCGAGCGCGGGTTCGCTGCCCTTCGCGGCGCGGGCTGCGCCGTAGGCGGTGATCACCTGCAGGTCGGCAGGGAACGCGGGCAGCAGGTCGATGGTCGGTATCGGCTTGATCTCGCTGACCTGGGTGACGCCGATAGAGCCCGGGATGCGCTGCTCGCCGAGCCAGGTCATCGACACGTTGCCGTTGGGGAAATGGCGGATACGGTCGGCCAGCGCGTCGCGGATGCCCAGCCTGATCAGCGCATTGTCGAAGTTGCGCCCGGCCGATGCGATCTGCGGATCGGGATAGACCACGACGCTCGCCGCCAGCATCGTGGCACGCAGCGCGTCCGGCGTGGACACATCCACCGCCGGATGGCCCTTCGGCACCACCACGCCCATGCCGACCCGGCCGAGCGTGCGCTGCGAACCGGGTACGACCCAGCCGGTGGCCGCGAGATCGTCCAGCATCTCCGGGGTCAGCAGGATCACATCGGCC
>JAJTHE010000010.1 GCA_021298815.1 Betaproteobacteria bacterium
AGCAGCAGCACCCAGGGGTCCACCGGGAACAGCAGCGGCACGGCATAGCGGGTCTCCGAGACCGGCTGCCAGGGCTGAACGCCGGAGGCGGTCATGAGGTCGAGGCCCAGATGCATCAGCAGCGCCGGCGCAGTGATCGCAAGGAACACCGGCCACTCCGTCGGTCGCCTCGCGATCACCGCGAACAGCGCCGCCAGCACCAGCGCGAACAACGGCAATGCCAGCAGCGAATGCGACCACGCCCCGGTCGGGGCCAGCACCGCGAGCGGATCCATGATGCGCGACAGGTGGGCGATATCGGGAAGCACGCCGGCGACCGCGCCGGCACAGACCCTGGGCAGCCGCCCGACGAAACCGAGCCGCGGCCGGGTCGGCTCCACCGCCAGTGCCACCAGTGCGCCCGACAGCAGGTGGGTCAGCGGGTCCATCGAGACCCGCGCCGGGTACGTACCGCGCTCACCGCAGTTCCTCGACCCGGACCAGGGTCCGGCGCTGTTCCGTGCCCGCGGCACCGGCCCGTCCGAGCAGCACCGACTGCCGGTCCTCGACCGTGCGCGCCGTTCCCCCGAGATCGATCCATTCGCCGAGCCGTCCACGCACCGTGGTCGCCAGTTGCTGCGTGCTGACCGCGCCGGGAACGCCGCCGCCCGCCGGCACCTGCCGCTGCGGCAGGATCTCCAGGATCACCTGGTCGCCCGCCAGGCGCGCGACCACCTGGAATCCGGTGGAAAGCTCCCGGTACTCGACCGAATCGACCACCTGCACGCCGGCCGGGCCGCGCACCACCTGCCGGACCGGCACCGGTGCGGAACGCCCGGCCTGGATCATCGCCGGCTGCCCCTCGAGCGCCTGGACCTGCTGCATCGTCCGATCGGACTGGCTGCGCTCGGTCGAATACACCTGCACGCCGATCCCGCCCTCCACGCGCCCGCCCGACGGCGCATCGCCACGACCGATCCGGACGCTGCCCTCCACCGACGCGCGCTCCGCCGCGACAGCGCCCTCGCCGTCCTGGCGGACGCTGATCAGCAGCCGGCGCGGCATCGTGTCGATCCGCTCGAGCACGGTCCGTATCTCGACCAGGTTGGCCGGCGTGGTGTGCACGATCAACTGGTTCTGGATGCCGCTCACCGTGCCGGGAGCCGGCACCAGCGGCCGCACGAGCGGGATCACCTGCTCGGCCGTGCGGTAATGCAGCGGCAGAATCCCCATCACCAGTGGCTGGGCATGCGCCAGCACGCAGGTCCCGGCCAGTTGCAGCATCAGCAGAAACCGCCCGGCGCGTCCGGGCCTGCATTCGTCCATCTCATCCTCCCCGCCTTCCCCGGAACGTCGCGGGCCCGACCTTATCGACCTCGCCCTTTCCCGCCGACGGATTGCCATCGAGGGTGGGCTATGGCATCCTCCGCCCCGCTCGTCAAGGCACCGGTTGGCAGGAGACAGGTGAAGGATGTCCCGGGGGGATCAAGTTCCAGCGGATAGTGCCGCAAAACTCAGACTTCTGCTTGATTATCAAGCATCTCTGAAAGGATCTTCAGAACATGCTTCTTGTCATTCACCGAGAAACCCTCCGTTTCCATCGTGCCCTCGGCGCCATCCGCCCGGGCGCGATCGCTGCGGTCGGAGCCATCGTACTGCTGGGCGCATCCCCGGCGGTCCACGCGCAGGACAGCCGTGTCGAGTCGGTATTTCCCTCTGCCATCGAATACCTTGCGGCGCAGCCGAGCTTCGCCGAGCGCGCCGTCTCGTCGGCGCAGGAACTCGTGATGCAGGCCATGGGCCTGATCGGCATTCGCTACACATTCGGCGGCCGTACTCCGGACACAGGCTTCGACTGCAGCGGCCTGGTCCGCTACGTGTTCAACCATGTTACCGGGCGATCGCTGCCGCACAATTCGTTCGAGATGGCCCGGATGGGCACCCGCGTCGAACAGGCGGAACTGCAGCCCGGGGACCTCGTTTTCTTCAACACCCGGGGCCAGCGCTTCTCGCATGTCGGCATCTATGTCGGCGATGGCCGGTTCATCCATGCCCCCAGCCGCGGCGGCCGCGTCCACATCGTGAACATGGGCGACCGCTACTGGGTCAGCCGCTTCAACGGGGCGCGCCGGCTGGCGGGCTGATCCGCCGCGTCGCCGCCTCGATCCGGCGCCGGATTTCCGGAAGTGCTTCGCGTGCCGCCCGCTGGCCTTCGGCGATCGCCAGCTTGCGGCTCTGGAAATCCGTCGCGCGCAGCTGGCCGACGGCAGGCCTGATCACCACGTCGGCCTCCGCCAGTTCGGTGGCGCCGAGTGCGCGGCCCATGATGGTGAAGGTCTGCAGCAGGATGTCGATCGAATCGCCGAGTCGGGCGAATTGCGGCTGGCTCGATATGTCGACCGCGATCACCAGCTCGGCGCCGAGCGCACGCGCCGCGCGCACCGGGATGGGATGCGTCAGTCCGCCATCGACCATCCGGCGGTCGCCGACGATCGTCGGCCGGAACACCCCGGGCACCGCACTGGACGCGCGCACCGACAGGCCGGTGTCGCCGCGCCGGAACACCACGCCCTCGCCCGACTGCAGGTCGGTCGCGACCGCGGCGAACCGGATGTTCAGCTTTTCTATCGGCCGGTCCTGCACGGCGCGGTTGATGAAGGACTGCAGCCGGTCGCCGCCGAGGAAGCCGCGGTCGGGCAGGACGAAGTCGCGGACATCGGCCTCGGCAAGCTGGCCCGCGATCCGCTGCAGGTCTGCCGAGCGATAGCCGGCGGCGTAGATCGCACCGACCACCGCGCCAGCGCTGGTCCCGGCGATGAACTCCGGCAGGATGCCCGCCTGCTCCAGCACCATGATCACGCCGACATGCGCGAATCCCCGCGCTGCCCCGCCGCCCAGGGCGAGGCCGATGCGCGGCGGGACGCTCAGCGGCTCGGCCGGCGGCGACGGCAGCGGAACCGGCACGGGCGGGGGTACCGCGGCTGCCTTCGGCAGCGGCGCCGCGGCGGGTGGCTCGCCCACCACGGGCGCCGACGTGGGCGGCGGCAGCGGAGCACCGGCGCGCGTGGCATCCGGCGCGGACGCACCGCCGCGGCCCGGGAAACCGGCATGCTGCGCGCACCCGGCCAGCGACAGGAGGATGGCCAGCGACAGCGCCGGCAGCGCAGCCAATCGCAGGCCGTTCGGACTCTTGGAAATGCGAATCTTTATCATTTACAAATGCGAATCTTTCTTGTTAGTATTTGCGGCACCGACTCCACACGAGGACCACCATGACGACCACCCTCCTCAACGCGTCCACCCCTGCCGGGTGGCTCCGCATGGCGCTGAAGGGCGCCCTGTGCGTGCTGGCAACCGCCCTGCTTCCTGCGCTGCCGGCCGCTGCCCAGACCGACAAGGTGCTCAACCTGTACAGCGCACGCCATTATCAGACAGACGAAGCGCTGTACGCGGGCTTCACGCGCAAGACCGGCATCAAGATCAACCGGATCGAGGCCGGAGAGGACGCGCTGCTCGAACGGCTGCGCAACGAAGGCCGCAACAGCCCGGCCGACGTCTTCATCACGGTCGACGCCGGCCGCCTGTGGCGCGCCGAGCAGCTCGACCTGCTCATGCCGCTCGACTCGCCGATCCTGAACGCGCGCATCCCGGCACACCTGCGCACCCCGTCCGGCACCTGGTTCGGCTTCTCCACCCGGGCAAGGGTCATCGCCTACAACCGAAAGACCGTCCGGCCGGAGGAAGTGGCGACCTATGAAGACCTCGCGCACCCGCGCTTCAAGGGGCGCCTCTGCATCCGGGCCAGCAACCATGTGTACAACCTGTCGCTGATGGGCGCCATGATCGAACGCCTGGGCGAGGCGAAGGCCGAGGAGTGGGCGCGGGGCGTGGTCGCCAACCTGGCGCGCCCGCCACGCGGCGGCGACACCGACCAGCTGCTCGGCGTGGCTGCCGGCGAATGCGACGTGGCCGTGGCCAACACCTACTATTATGTGCGGCTGATGAAGTCGACCCGGCCGCAGGATCGTCAGGTTGTCGAACGCGTGGCCCTGTCGTTCCCGAACCAGGCGTCTTCGGGTACACATGTGAACGTGTCCGGCGCGGGCATGCTGCGTACCGCGCCCAATCCCGGTGCGGCCCGCCTTTTCCTCGAGTACCTCGCCAGCGATGAAGCCCAGATCTATTTCGCCGACGGCAACAACGAATGGCCGGTGGTCGCGACCGCCGTCTCGAGGAACCCGGAACTCGCCTCGCTCGGGAAGTTCAAGGCCGAGACGACCAACATCGGCGTGCTTGGACGCAACCAGCCGCTGGCGCAGAAGCTGCTCGATCGGGCGGGCTGGAAGTGATCCGGCCCCCGGGCTGCGATGATGCGGCCCCGGCATCCGCTGCTTCGCCCGCGGCGCCGGCTGCTAGCGCGTGCCGCGGGCTTCCTGCTGGCGGCAGTGCCGGCGCTGGGCCGCGCCTCGCGGCCGCCGGCTGCCGGCGGCGGCCGCCCGCTGCCGGCCCCGCCTTCGCTGATGGGCCTGTCGCTGGGCATGCCGGTCGAGGCGGCGATCCGGGTGGTCGAGGCGATGGCCCCGAAAGGCAGCGTCACCCTGCCGGCGGTGCGCCGCGACACGGCCGGCATCGTGAAGATCGAAGTCCCTGCATCCATGGCCGCGCCGGCGGACGAGGCTGCGAAGGATTCGAACTTCTACGTGATGCTCAACAGCGCGCCGCGCATACTGAAGAGCCAGGCGACCCGCTCCAGCCATGTGCCGTTCGTGACCCTGGTCTACGGCGCCGACGATCGCCGCGTCGTGCGCATCGTGTTCGAACCCGCGTTCGTCTACTGGCCGGAAGGCTATGACGCCGCGAAGCGCACCGCCTGGAGCCTGGTCGAACTGCTGCGCGAACGCCACTCGGTGCCGGTGGGCCTGTTCCCGGGCACCCGGACGGGCCAGCCGCCGGCTGCCGGCGGTGCGGGCGGCGGCCGGCCGGGGCGGCCGGAGCCGACCCCTGCCGGCTGGGCGCTGCGCGTGAACGCGGAGCGCAAGTCGATCGTGCTGACCGACGTCACGCGGTTGCAGGACGGGTTTGCGAGCCGGCTGCAACTGGACTGACCGGTGCGATGCGGATGCGCATCGTGCGGGTGAGCAGCATCACCGGCAGCATCCCCACGGCGACGATCACCAGTGAAGCCACGGCTGCCTGTCCCAGGCGCTCGTCCGACGCGAAGGTGTACGCCTGGGTGGCCAGCGTGTCGAAGTTGAACGGCCGGATCACCAGCGTCGCCGGCAGTTCCTTCATCACGTCCACGAACACGAGCAGGGCCGCGGTCAGCACGCTGCTCCACATCAGCGGACGATGGACCCGCCACAGCGTCGCCCCCGCACCCAGGCCGAGCGACCGCGCGGCATCATCCATGGAGCGGGTGATCTTGCCCAGGCCCGCGTCGATCGCCTCCTGCGCGACGCCCAGGAAACGCACGAGGTAGGCATACACCAGGGCGGTGACCGTGCCGGTGAACAGCAGCCCGGTCGCGATCCCGAACCGCTCTCGCATCAGCGCATCGAGCCAGTTGTCGAGCGTGGCCAGCGGGATCAGGATGCCGACGGCGATCACCGCGCCCGGCACCGCGTAGCCGAGCCCGACCACGCGGCTGGCGGCCAGCGTGAAAGGGCTGCGATGCAGCCGCAGTGCATACGCCAGCGTCGTTGCGATCAGCACCGCGAGGATCGAGGTGATGCCCGCCAGCGTGAAGCTGTTGAGCGCCAGGTGCAGGTAGACACCAGGCGAATGCTCGCCTCTGGCTTCGACCGCGAGGTGCAGCAGCGTCGCCGCCGGTAGCAGGAACCCGAGGCCCACCGGCACCAGGCAGGCCGCGACCGCCAGCGCGGCGCGCACGCCGGTCAGGCGCAGCGGCATCACCGGGCGGCTGCGCCCGCCGACGGTCGCGTAGCTCGCCCGGCCGCGGGACGCACGTTCGAGCAGCAGCACCACCAGCACGAAGGACAGCAGCGCGCAGGCGAGCTGGGCCGCGGCAAGCCGGTCTCCGAGCGACAGCCAGGCGCGGTAGATGCCGGTGGTGAAGGTCTGCACCGAAAAATAGGACACGGTGCCGTAGTCGGCCAGCGTCTCCATCGCCGTCAGGGCCACCCCGCCCGCGATCGCCGGCCGTGCCAGCGGCAGCGACAGCCGGAAGAACGTGGCCCATGGCCCGAAGCCGAGGCTTCGGCTCACCTCGAGCACGCTGCCCGAGCGTTCCGCGAACGCCGTGCGCGCGAGCAGGTAGACGTACGGGTAGAGCACGAAGACGAACATCGCCGCCGCGCCGCCGAGCGAGCGGATCTCGGGGAACCAGTAGTCCGCACGTCCCCAGCCGAAGGTGTCGCGCAGCAGCGTCTGCACCGGACCGGTGAACTGCAGCAGGTCGGTGTAGGCATAGGCCATCACGTAGGCCGGCATCGCCAGCGGCAGCACCAGCAGCCACTCGAAGGTGCGCCGGCCGGGAAAGTCGAGCATGGTCACCAGCCAGGCCGCGCCCACCCCGATCGCCGCCACGCCGATGCCGACGGCGACCAGCAGCACGAGGGTGTTCACGACATAGTCGCCGAGGACCGTCTGCGCCAGGTGGCGCCAGACCTCCCCCGTCCCGCCCGCCACCAGGCTCGACACCACCGACAGCACCGGCACCGACGCGACCAGCGCCAGCAGCAGGGCAAGCACGACCAGCGGGGACTTCAGGCCACTCGACATCGGTGCGCAGGGTCTGGCGGGCTGCAGGCGGATGACCGCCGGACAGCGCGACGTGTTGAACTCGGTCGCGGATTCTGCCCGACCTTGGCTATAATGAAAAGCGAATCGTTCTCATTTGAACGCCACGCAGCCCGCAGCCCTCCGCGCCGCTCCCCGGATACCCGCCGATGGATCCCGTCCTCCGCTTCGACAGCGTCAGCCACGCCTACGGCACGGTCGGCGTCTTCCACGACCTTTCCTTCTCGCTGGCGCGCGGCCAGATCGGATGCCTGCTGGGCGCCAGCGGCTGCGGCAAGACCACCGTCCTGCGCTGCATCGCGGGATTCGAACCGGTGGTGGCGGGCCGCATACTGATCAACGGCATCGAGGTGGCACGGCCCGGCCGGCAGGTCCCGCCCGAGAAGCGCCAGGTCGGCATGGTGTTCCAGGACTACGCGCTGTTCCCGCACCTCACGGTAGCCGGCAACATCGGCTTCGGCCTGCGTTCGGGCAGCCAGGCCCAGCGCGCCGCCCGGGTCGCGGAACTGCTGGAGGTGATCGGGCTCGCGCAGTCGGGCGGCCGCTATCCGCACGAACTGTCCGGTGGCCAGCAGCAGCGGGTCGCCCTCGCCCGGGCGCTCGCGCCGCGCCCGGAGCTCCTGCTGCTGGACGAGCCCTTCTCCAACCTGGACGTCGAGATGCGCGAACGGCTCGGGCAGGAGGTGCGCGACATCCTCAAGCAGCAGGGCACCACTGCCATCCTGGTGACCCATGACCAGTCCGAGGCGTTCGCGGTCGCGGACGAGATCGGCATCCTGGATCGCGGCCGCCTTGCACAGTGGGATACGCCCTACAACCTGTACCACCGCCCGGCCAACCATGAGGTCGCAGACTTCATCGGCAAGGGTGTGTTCCTGCCCGGCATCGTGCTCGAGGACCACCGGATCGACATCGGCATCGGCAAGCTCACCGGCGACCTGCCGGGCGAATGCGGCAAGGGCTGCGCCGGATGCGAGCGCGACTGCGACGTCGAGGTGCTGCTGCGGCCGGACGACATCGTCCACGACGATGCCAGCCCGCTCAAGGCACGGGTGGTGCACAAGGCCTTCCGCGGCGCCGACATCCTGTACACGCTTGCGCTGCCCGACGGACGCGAGGCGCTGTCGGTCGTGCCCAGCCACCACAACCACGCGATCGGCGAGCAGATCGGCATCCGGGTGGAGGCCGATCACGTGATCGTGTTCCGGCGCGAAGCGCGCGCCGGCGTCGTCCCCCTTCCGCGCACCAGCGCCTCGAGCGGCCCCCGGCCCGCGTAGGACAGCCACGCCGGCGCGAGCACGCAGGCCGCCGCCCAGTACGCCATCCCGAACGCGAACAGGCCGAGCGTCCCGAAGGCCGGACCGAGCGCACCGGCCGGCCCGGCGAACAGGGCGGTGCAGGCGAGCGTGTGCCCGACATAGAACGACATCGTCATGCGTCCGAGCGGCGAGAACGCCGCCAGCCAGCGCGCGCCACCGTCGTGCCAGGTACGCACCAGCGCGCACACCATGCCTGCCGCGAGCAGCGGCCCGGCGAACTGGGTGGCGAAGTCGATCGCGGAGACGTCTCCACCCGGGTAGATGGCGATGCGCCAGGCCGCGAGGCCCAAATTGAGCAACAGTGCCGCGGGCAGCAGGTGCCGGGTACCGAACGACCAGAGCCGCGCGCCGGTCCGGCGGTGCTCCAGCAGGCGCAGCCGTCCGGCCACCACGCCGAGCGTGCCCAGCGCCAGCATCATCGGCAACTGCCAGGGCAACTGGTGGAAGTAGGAGGCATAGGCAACCTGATGCAGGTCGAACACCTCGGGCCAGGTGGTCGCCCGGGTCAGCCAGTGCGGGGCCACCGGCGGCTGCGGCGCACCGATCAGCAGCCCGGCCCAGACGACGCCGCCGATCAGCAGCCACGCGGCAGTCCAGGCGAGGCAGGTCCTGCGCAGCCGGCGCAGGCGGCGCCGCGGGGCGGCCAGCAGCATGATCCCGAGCACGGCAAGCCAGGACAGGATGTCGCCGAAGTAGATGAACGCGCCATGCAGCACGCCGAGCACGCCCTGGCGCAGCATCTGCCGGCGCCGGCCGGCCACGACTGCCTGCGGCAGGCTGCGCCCGTGGCGGCGCGCGAGCATCGCCCAGCCGTAGCCGACCAGGAACATCAGCAGCGGGTAGCTCTTGGCCTGGAACAGCGCGATGCAGGCGGCCT
>JAJTHE010000060.1 GCA_021298815.1 Betaproteobacteria bacterium
GCCGGCCAACTTCCTCGACGTCGGCGGCGGCGCGACCACCGAGAAGGTGACCGAAGCCTTCAAGATCATGCTTAAGAACCCGAACCTGCAGGCGATCCTGGTCAACATCTTCGGCGGCATCATGCGCTGCGACACGATCGCCAACGGCGTGGTCAGCGCGGCACGCGAAGTGAAGCTTTCGGTGCCGCTGGTGGTGCGCATGAAGGGCACCAACGAGGACCTCGGCAAGAAGATCCTGGCCGAATCCGGCCTGCCGATCATCACCGCGAACAACATGGCCGAAGCCGCCGAGCGCGTCGTCGCCGGTGCCAACGCCCACGCCGCCGCGAAATGAGGGCCTTCCGATGAGCATCCTGATCGACAAGAACACCCGCGTGATGACCCAGGGCATCACCGGAAAGACCGGCCAGTTCCACACCAAGATGGGCAAGGAATACGCCAACGGCGCGAACTGCTATGTCGCCGGCGTGAACCCTAAGAAGCCTGGCGAGAAGTACGAAGGCATCCCGATCTACGGCACGGTGAGGGAAGCCAGGGCGCAGACCGGTGCCAACGTCAGCGTGGTCTACGTGCCGCCGCCGTTCGCCGCCGAGGCGATCTGGGAGGCCGTCGAGGCCGACCTCGACCTGGTGATCTGCATCACCGAGGGCATCCCGGTGCGCGACATGATCGTGGTGCGCGACCGCATGCGCAAGCAGGGCAGGAAGACGCTGCTGGTCGGGCCCAACTGCCCTGGCGTGATCACGCCCGACGAGATCAAGATCGGCATCATGCCGGGCCATATCCACAAGAAGGGCCGCGTCGGCGTCGTGTCGCGCTCCGGCACGCTGACCTACGAAGCAGTCGGCCAGCTCTCCGAACTCGGGATCGGCCAGTCGAGCTGCGTCGGCATCGGCGGCGATCCGGTCAACGGCATGAAGCACATCGACGTGATGCGCCTGTTCAACGACGACGCCGAGACCGATGCCGTGATCATGGTCGGCGAGATCGGCGGGTCCGACGAAGAGGAATGCGCGCGCTGGATCAAGGCCAACATGAACAAGCCGGTGATCGGTTTCATCGCCGGGGTCACCGCACCGCCCGGCAAGCGCATGGGCCATGCCGGGGCGATCATCTCCGGCGGCAAGGGCACGGCGCAGGAAAAGCTGTCGATCATGGAAGAGTGCGGCATCAAGGTGACGCGCAACCCGTCGGAGATGGGAAAGCTCCTGAAGTCGGTCATCTGACTTCACGTTTCGCCGCGGTTGGGACAGACAGGGGTTCACATGCAGGAGCAGGACGAAGGCGCAGCCGGCCGGACGAAGGAGGGCGCCGCCGGTGCCTCCTCCACCGAGGCCGGCAAGGGTGATGGCCGCGAGGTGAAGCCGATCGCGTTGCGGGGCGGGCGCGGCCTGCGTCCGAAGGGGCGCGCGGTCGATTCGCAGGCACTCGAGCAGGTGCGCGCGCTGCTCGGCAGCGCGCCGCGCGACCGCGACCTGCTGATCGAGCACCTGCACCTGATCCAGGACCGCTACGGCCACCTGTCCGCGCCGCACCTGGTGGCGCTGGCCGCCGAGATGCGGATGGCCACGGCCGAGGTGTACGAGGTCGCGACCTTCTACCACCACTTCGACGTGGTGAAGGAAGGCGACGCCGTGCTGCCGCGGCTGACGGTCCGGGTCTGCGACTCGATCAGCTGCGAGCTGGCCGGGTCGAAGCGCCTGATCGAGAACCTGAAGAAGACGGTCGGGCGCGACGTGCGCGTGCTGCATGCGCCCTGTCTCGGCCGTTGCGAGGTCGCGCCTGCCGCCGTCGTGCACCAGAATCCGGTCGCGCATGCCACGGCCGAGTCGGTGCACAAGGCAATCCGCGCGAACGCGGTGCGTTGCCCGGCACCGCAGGTCGTCGACTACGACGCCTACCGGGCCGCCGGCGGATACCGGCTGTTCACCGAATGCGTCAGCGGCAGCCGCGACATCGAGTCGGTGATCAAGGTGATGGAAGACTCCGGCCTGCGCGGCCTCGGCGGCGCGGGCTTCCCGACCGGGCGCAAGTGGCGCATCGTGCGCGCCGAGCCGGCGCCGCGGCTGATGGCGGTCAACATCGACGAGGGCGAGCCGGGCACCTTCAAGGACCGCTGGTACCTCGAGCGCGACCCGCACCGTTTCCTGGAAGGGATGCTGGTCGCGGCCACCGCCTGCGGCGCCGGCGGCATCTGGATCTACCTGCGCGACGAATACCATGGCATCCGCGAGATGCTCGAGCGCGAACTCGCGAAGCTCAAGGCCGACCCGCCGTGGGGCCTGCCGCCGATCCACCTGCGCCGCGGCGCGGGCGCCTACATCTGCGGCGAGGAGTCGGCAATGATCGAGTCGATCGAAGGCAAGCGCGGCATGCCGCGGCTGCGTCCGCCCTACGTCGCCCAGGTCGGCCTGTTCGACCGGCCGACGCTCGTACACAACATGGAATCGCTGTACTGGGTGCGCGACATCGTCGAGAAGGGGGCCGACTGGTTCGCCGGCCAGGGCCGCCATCAACGCAAGGGCCTGCGCTCGTTCTCGGTGTCGGGCCGCGTGAAGAAGCCGGGTGTGCACCTGGCCCCCGCCGGCATCACCGTGCGCGAACTGATCGACGAGTACTGCGGCGGCATGCTGACCGGGCACGCGTTCTACGGTTACCTGCCCGGAGGTGCCTCGGGCGGCATCCTGCCTGCCTCGCTCGGCGACGTGCCGCTCGATTTCGACACGCTGCATGCCTACGGCTGCTTCATCGGCTCGGCGGCGGTGGTGGTGCTGTCCGACAAGGACAGCGCGGCGGACGCGGCGCGCAACCTGCTGGCATTCTTCAAAGATGAGTCCTGCGGCCAGTGCACGCCGTGCCGGGTCGGCACCGCGAAGGCGCTCGACCTGCTGCAGCAGCCGAAGTGGGATGCGCCGCTGCTCGAGGAACTGTCGCAGGTGATGGCCGATGCCTCGATCTGCGGCCTGGGGCAGGCGGCGCCCAACCCGATCCGTTGCGTGATCAAGTACTTCCCGGAAGAACTTCGATGAACATGATGTCAGAGCCGGTCGCCGCGCGCGACGAAGTCGAGTTCAAGCTGAACGGCCGGACGGTCACCGCGTTCGCCGACGAATCGCTGATCGAGGCCGCCGGCCGCCATGGCGTCGAGATCCCGCGCCTTTGCTACAAGCCGGGCCTGCGTCCGGACGGCAACTGCCGCGCCTGCGTGGTCGAGATCAAGGGCGAACGGGTGCTGGCGCCGTCGTGCTGCCGCGCGCCGAAGGCCGGCATGGAAGTGCAGACCGACAGCCCGCGCGCGGTGCAGTCGCAGAAGATGGTGCTCGAGCTGCTGCTGTCGGACATGCCGGCGAAGTCGCATACGCTCGACTCGGAGCTCGACCAGTGGGCGCGCAAGCTCGACATGGGGCTGCCGCGGTTCGCCGCGCGGCCGAAGGTCGCGGCCGACCTGTCGCATCCGGGCATTGCGGTCAACCTCGACGCCTGCATCCAGTGCACCCGCTGCGTACGCGCCTGCCGCGAAGAGCAGGTGAACGACGTGATCGGCTATGCGTTCCGGGGCGACCACTCGAAGATCGTGTTCGACTTCGACGACCCGATGGGCAACAGCAGCTGCGTGGCCTGCGGCGAGTGCGTGCAGGCCTGCCCGACCGGCGCGCTGATGCCGGCGCGCGAGGTCGGCCTGCAGGTGCCGGACAGGCAGGTGGATTCGGTCTGCCCGTTCTGCGGCGTCGGCTGCCAGCTCACCTACAACGTGAAGGACAACCGCATCCTGTCGGTGGACGGGCGCGACGGCCCCGCGAACCACGAGCGGCTGTGCGTGAAGGGCCGCTATGGCTTCGACTACGTGCACCACAAGCAGCGCCTGACGAAGCCGCTGATCCGCCGTGAAGGCATCGGCAAGCATGCCGACTTCACGATGGACCCGGGCAACCCGCTGTCGGTGTTCCGCGAGGCCACTTGGGAAGAGGCGCTGGACCTCGCGGCCGCGAAGCTGAAGTCGATCCGCGACACCTTCGGCCGAAAGTCGCTCGCCGGCTTCGGCTCGGCCAAGGGCACCAACGAAGAGGCCTACCTGTTCCAGAAGCTGGTGCGCACCGGCTTCGGCAGCAACAACGTCGACCATTGCACCCGGCTGTGCCATGCGTCGTCGGTCGCGGCGCTGCTCGAGGGCCTCGGTTCGGCGGCGGTGTCCAACCAGGTCAACGACGTGATCAACGCCGACGTGGTGATGGTGATCGGCGCGAATCCCACCGTGAACCACCCGGTGGCCGCGACCTGGATCAAGAACGCGGTGAAGAACGGCACCCGGCTGATCGTCGCCGACCCGCGCCGCGGCGAGCTCGCCCGGCATGCCACCTGGAACCTCCAGTTCAAGGCCGACACCGACGTCGCGCTGCTCAACGCGATGATGCACGTGATCGTGCACGAAGGGCTGGTCGACGAGGCCTTCATCGCCTCGCGCACCCTCGGCTACGACGAACTGAAGAAGAACGTCGAGGGCTACAGCCCCGAGGCGATGGCCCCGGTCTGCGGCATCGAAGCGCAGACCATCCGCGAGGTCGCGCGGGCATTCGCCACCTCGAAGGGCTCGATGATCCTCTGGGGCATGGGCATCTCGCAGCACGTGCATGGCACCGACAACGCGCGCTGCCTGATCGCGCTGTGCCTGATGACCGGGCAGGTCGGCAAGCCGGGCAGCGGGCTGCATCCGCTGCGCGGGCAGAACAACGTGCAGGGGGCGTCCGATTCCGGGCTGATCCCGATGGTGTACCCGGACTACCAGTTCGTGGACGACCCGAAGGCGCAGGCCAAGTTCGAGAAGCTGTGGGGCGTGCCGCTCGACCCGAAACGCGGCCTGACCGTGGTCGAGATCATGCATGCGGCGCTGCGCAAGGAAATCCGCGGCATGTACGTGATGGGCGAGAACCCGGCGATGTCCGATCCCGACCTGAACCATGCGCGCGAGGCGCTCGCCGGGCTCGATTTCCTGCTGGTGCAGGAGATCTTCCTGACCGAGACGGCCTACCTGGCAGACATCGTGCTGCCCGCCTCGGCCTGGCCGGAGAAGGACGGCACGGTGATCAACACCGACCGCATGGTCCAGCTCGGGCGCAAGGCGCTCGAGCTGCCGGGCGACGCGAAGGAAGACCTCTGGATCATCCGGCAGCTCGCGCAGCGGCTGGGCCTGGGCTGGAACTACGGGCATGTCTCGGACGTGTTCAACGAGATGCGCCAGGCGATGCCGAGCATCGCCGGCATCACCTGGGAGCGCCTCGAGGCCGAGAGCTCGGTCACCTATCCGTGCGAGCAGGTCGGGGACCCCGGCCAGCCGACGGTGTTCATCGAACGGTTCCCGACCCCGACCGGCAAGGCGAAGTTCGTGCCGGCCGACGTGATCCCGGCCGACGAGCGCCCGGACGCGGAGTTCCCGATGGTCCTGATCACCGGCCGCCAGCTGGAACACTGGCATACCGGTGCGATGACCCGGCGCGCGTCGGTGCTGGATGCGATCGAGCCCGATCCCGTGGCCCTGATGCACCCGCTCGACATCGATGCCTTCGGTGCGAAGCCGGGCGACGTGGTCACCGTCGAGTCGCGGCGCGGGAAGATCGCGCTCTACGCCCGCGCCGACGACGGGACGCCGCGCGGCGCGGTGTTCATCCCGTTCTGCTACCACGAGGCGGCGGCCAACCTGCTGACCAACGCCGCGCTCGATCCGTTCGGAAAGATCCCGGAATTCAAGTACTGCGCGGTGCGCGTCAGCGCGGGCGGCACGCCCGGGCCCGCGTCCACGTTCGGCGCGGGGCAGGTGATGGCCGGCCAGGCGGAACCCGCCTGACGCGCCGTTGCCCGGGGTCGTTCCCGCGCCCGCTGCCCGGGCGCATCCGGGCGAATTGACCATGGTCAAGGTTCCAAGCCTCGGCCACGGCCTATAGTCCGCTCGCACCGCGCGCCGATCAGGCAACCAGCGCGCGCCACCGTATCGGGGGAGGAACAAGCATGTCATCGGATATCGAAATCGCCCAGAAGGCGACCATGCAGCGCATCACGCAGGTGGCCGCGAAGCTCGGCATCGCCGAGGAACACCTCGAGCCCTATGGCCACTACAAGTCCAAGCTGTCGATGGCCTTCGTGGACAGCCTGAAGGACCGGCCCAACGGCAAGCTGATCCTGGTCACGGCGATGAGCCCGACCCCCGCCGGCGAGGGCAAGACCACCACCACCGTGGGGCTCGGCGACGCGCTGAACCACATCGGCAAGAAGGCGATGATCTGCCTGCGCGAGCCCTCCCTCGGGCCGGTGTTCGGCGTCAAGGGCGGCGCGGCCGGCGGCGGCTATGCGCAGGTGGTGCCGATGGAGGACATCAACCTCCACTTCACCGGCGACTTCAACGCGATCGCGCTCGCGAACAACCTGCTGTCCGCGCTGATCGACAACCACATCTCGCATGGCAACGAGCTGGGCATCGACATCCGCCGCATCACCTGGAAGCGGGTGATGGACATGAACGACCGCGCGCTGCGCGACATCACCGTGGCCCTGGGCGGCACCGCCAACGGCTATCCGCGCGAGGACGGCTTCGACATCGTCGTGGCCTCGGAAGTGATGGCGATCTTCTGCCTGTCCAATTCGGTGAAGGAACTGAAGGAACGGCTGGGCAACATCGTGTTCGGCTACACCCGCGACGGCAAGCCGCTGCGCGCGCGCGACCTGAAGGCGCATGGCGCGATGACCGTGCTGCTGAAGGATCAGCTGGCGCCGAACCTGGTGCAGACGCTCGAGAACAACCCGGCCTTCATCCACGGCGGCCCGTTCGCGAACATCGCCCACGGCTGCAACACGGTGATCGCCACCAAGACCGCGCTCAAGCTGGTCGACTACGTGGTCACCGAGGCCGGGTTCGGGGCCGACCTGGGCGCCGAGAAGTTCCTCGACATCAAGTGCCGTAAGGCCGGGATCATGCCCGATGCCGCGGTGATCGTCGCCACCGTGCGCGCCCTTAAGCACCACGGCGGCGTGGGCAAGGACGACCTCAACAAGGAAAACCTGCCTGCACTCGAGAAGGGCCTGGCCAACCTCGAGCGCCATGTGAAGAACGTGAAGGATGTCTACGGCATCCCGTGCGTGGTGTCGATCAACCGGTTCACCGCCGACACCGATGCCGAGATGGCGCTGCTGTCCGACCGCATCGGCAAGCTGGGCGCGAAGGTGGTGGTGGCGACGCACTGGGCCGATGGCGGCAAGGGCGCGGCGGAAGTGGCGCGCATCGTGGTCGACCTGTGCGACCAGCCGTCGAAGCCCACCTTCGTGTACGACGACGCCGACACGCTCTGGGACAAGATGAAGAAGATCGCCACGAAGGTGTACGGTGCCGCCGACGTCACGGCCGACACCAAGGTGCGCAACCGCATCAAGGAACTGCAGGAAGCCGGCTACGGCCACTATCCGGTGTGCGTGGCCAAGACCCAGTCGTCGTTCTCGACCGATGCCAGCCTGCGCGGCGCGCCCAGCGGCCACGTGGTCAACGTGCGCGAGGTACGGCTGGCCGCGGGCGCCGAGTTCGTGGTGATGGTCTGTGGCGACATCATGACGATGCCCGGGCTGCCCAAGGTGCCGTCGGCGGAGAAGATCGACATCACCGATGACGGCAAGGTCATCGGCTTGTTCTAGCCGGACGCCGGGGTGCGTCCGGGTGGCCGGGCGTTCCCGTGTTAGGTATCATCCGTCTGACAATCTGGACGAGGTCGCTGCGGCGGCCTTCGCCCCGCCGGCATGTCCGGCGGCAATGGACAACGGTGCCTTGAGGGAGGTGTTCGGTGGAGTTTGGAAGTCCTGAGTTCTGGATCGCGGTACTGCAGATCATCGCGATCGACATCCTGCTGGGCGGCGACAACGCCGTGGTGATCGCGCTGGCCTGCCGCAACCTGCCCGAGAGGCAGCGCAAGCTGGGCATCATGTGGGGCGTGGCAGGGGCGATCACGCTGCGGGTCATCCTCACCATCTTCGCAGTGACGCTGTTGTCGATCCCGTACCTTAAGATCGTCGGCGCAGTGCTGCTCGCCTGGATCGCGATCAAGCTGGTGCTGCCACAGGAGGGGGACGGTGGCCACGAGATCGATGCCAGCGATTCCCTGGTCGGGGCGATCAAGACCATCATCATCGCCGACCTGGTGATGAGCCTGGACAACGTGCTGGCGGTGGCCGGAGCCGCGAAGGACAGCTGGGCGCTGATCGTGTTCGGCCTGCTGGTCAGCATCCCGATCATCGTCTACTGCAGCACGCTGGTCCTCAAGCTGATGGACCGCTTCCCCTGGATCATCATCCTGGGCGGCGGCCTGCTCGGCTGGATCGCCGCCGGCATGGCCATCCACGACGTCGCGGTACGCGACTGGGTTTCCGCGAACTGGCCGTGGGCGGAGTACGCGCTGCCGGCGCTGGGTGCCTCGATCGTGATGGCCATCGGCTGGTACCTGGCGCGGTCTGCGGCCGCGGCGAAGTCCGAACGGGTCGCCGAACTGGCACCGGGCGAATCGAAGCACTGATCGGCGGATCGGCCGGCAATCGCCGGCCGGTCCGGCAGTGGACGGTTGGCGGGCGTTTTTGCCCCGCGATCGTGACAGTCGTGACAGCAGTGGCGGTTTACGCGGTATAAGGCAGGACGGGTCCGTCGGGACCCGCATCCCGAAGAGACATCGGCGCATTGCGACCGGTGCACCGGGGAGATTCCCACCCAAGGAGGAGTGCCATGGATCAGTCGGTCGCACGTGTCCGTCCCCGCGCAGCGGGTTCCTCGTTCTTCGCGCGCCGGTGGGTGGCCGCGTTGTCCTCGGCCCTCGTGCTCGGCGGCGCAGCCGGCGCCCTGCACGCGCAGGCCTGGGAGCCCACGCGCACGGTCGAGTTCATCGTGCCGGCCGGCACCGGTGGCGGTGCCGACCAGATGGCCCGGTTCATCCAGGGGATCATCCAGAAGAACAACCTGATGAAGCAGCCGATCATCGTCGTCAACAAGGGCGGCGGGGCGGGTGCGGAGGGTTTCCTCGAGGTCAAGAGCGCCAAGGGCGATCCGCACAAGATCGTCATCACCCTGTCGAACCTGTTCACGACCGGGCTGTCCACCGGCACCTTCGACTGGACCGAGTTCACGCCGGTGAGCATGATGGCGCTCGACCAGTTCGTGCTCTGGGTCAACGCCAAGAACCCCGCCAAGTCGGCGACCGAGTTCATCGAGCAGGTGCGCGCCGCGGGCGGCAAGATGCGCATGGGCGGCACCGGGGCGCGCCAGGAAGACCAGATCATCACGGTCAGCATCGAACGCGCGGCCAAGGTGAAGTTCACCTACATCCCGTTCAAGGGGGGCGGCGAGGTGGCCACCCAGCTCGTCGGCGGCCATGTCGACTCCACGGTGAACAATCCGATCGAGGCGGTCGCGCAATGGCGCGCCGGCGGCCTGCGCCCGCTGTGCGTGTTCGACGACGAACGCATGCCCTACAAGGCGCGCGTGACCGAGACGATGTCCTGGCACGACATCCCCACCTGCCGCGAGGCGGGCGTCCCGACCGACTACGTGATGCTGCGCGGCATCTTCATGCCGGGCGGTGTCACCCCGGCGCAGCGCGACTACTTCGTCGGCCTGATGCGCAAGGTGCGCGAGACGCCCGAGTGGAAGAAGTTCATCGCCGAGGGGGCCTTCAACCCGACGGCCCATGAAGGGGACGCGTTCGTCAAGTGGCTCACCCGCGCGAAGGACGAGCACCGCACGCTGATGAACGAAGCCGGCTGGGTCACGAAGAAGTAACCCCCGGTTCCACGGAGGCTGCGGCCATGTCTCGACCGGAAGAAGAGGGTGCCGGCCTGGTCAGCGTTGCGACGATGGAGATCATCGTCGCGGCACTGTTCTTCGCCTTCGGTGCCGTGGTGATGTTCGACAGCTACCGCATCGGTGCGTCCTGGGCGAGCGACGGGCCCGAGTCCGGCTACTTCCCCTTCTACACCGGGCTGATCATCTGCACGGCGGCGCTGGTCCTGCTGGTGCAGGGCTTCCGGAAGCGCGCGCAGGTGGCGGTCGCGTTCGTCGAGGCCGGCCCGTTCCGCCAGGTCGCGCTGGTCTTCTTCCCGGCGCTCGTCTACGTCGGTGGCATCGCGCTCGCCGGCATCTACGTCGCCTCGGCGATCTACATCGCGCTGTTCATGGTGTTCCTCGGCCACTACACCTGGCTGCGCAGCGTCGCGGTCGGGCTGTCGGTGGGCCTGTTCGCATTCGTGCTGTTCGAGCGCTGGTTCCACATTCCGCTGCCCAAGGGATTCGTCGAACGGGCGCTGGGCTTCTAGCCGGGTCACTGGCGATCTCCGGGGTATTCGATGGAAGAACTGCAGTCGCTGATGCACGGCTTCGCGATCGCGATGACGTGGCAGAACCTGATGCTGATGTTCCTGGGCATCATCCTCGGCGTGCTGATCGGGGTGCTGCCCGGCCTGGGTGGCGCCAACGGCATCGCGATCCTGCTGCCGCTGACCTTCACCATGTCGCCGACCTCGGCGATCATCCTGCTGTCCTGCATCTACTGGGGCGCGCTGTTCGGCGGGGCGATCACCTCCATCCTGTTCAACATCCCGGGCGAACCGTGGTCGGTGGCGACGACCTTCGACGGCCACCCGATGGCAAGGCAGGGCAGGGCCGGCGAGGCACTCACCGCTGCCTTCACCGGCTCGTTCATCGGCGCCTTCTTCGCGGTGGTGATGATCACCTTCCTCGCGCCGATGGTCGCCGAGTTCGCGCTGCGCTTCGGGCCGCCGGAGTATTTCGCGGTCTACCTGCTGGCGTTCTGCAGCTTCGTCGGCATGGGCAAGGGTTCGCCCTGGAAGACCATCGCCGCGATGATGCTCGGCTTCGCGCTGGCCGCGGTCGGCATGGACACCGTGACCGGCCAGCTGCGGATGACCTTCGGCAGCACCGAACTGATGCGCGGCTTCGACTTCCTGGTGGCGGTGATCGGCCTGTTCGGCATCGGCGAGATCCTGCTCACGATGGAGGAGGGGCTCGAGTTCAAGGGGCGCAGCGCGAAGATCAATGCCCGCGTGGTGTGGCAGACCTGGAAGGAACTGCCCAAGTTCTGGGCCACCTCGATCCGTGCCGTGCTGATCGGTTGCTGGATGGGCGTCACCCCGGGGGGCGCGACGCCAGCCTCGTTCATGAGCTACGGCGTGGCCCGGCAGATCTCGAAGAACGGCCACAACTTCGGCAAGGGCGAGATGGAAGGCGTGGTCGCGCCCGAAGTCGCTGCGCATGCGGCCGGCACCTCGGCGCTGCTGCCGATGCTGGCGCTGGGCATCCCCGGCTCGCCGACGGCTGCCGTGCTGCTGGGCGGCCTGCTGATCTGGGGGCTGCAGCCCGGGCCGCTGCTGTTCGTCGAGCAGAAAGACTTCGTCTGGGGGCTGATCGCCAGCATGTACCTGGGCAACATCGTCGGGCTGATCGTGGTGCTCACCACGGTGCCGCTGTTCGCCGCGATCCTGCGCATCCCGTTCTCGATCATCGCGCCGGTGATCATCGTCGTCTGCGCGATCGGCGCATACACGGTGAACAACGCGATGCTCGACGTCTGGCTGATGATGCTGTTCGGCGTGGTCGGCTACGTGTTCAAGAAGCTCGACTACCCGATGGCGCCGATGGTGCTGGCGCTGGTGCTCGGGGACCGTGCCGAGGATTCGTTCCGCCAGGCGATGCTGATGTCGCAGGGCAGCCTGTCCATCCTGTGGCAGAACTGGCTGGTGGGCGGCATCAGCGCGCTGGCGATCGCGCTGCTGCTGTGGCCGTTCCTGGCGCCCCTGCGGGCCAGGTTGCGCAAGGCGCCGGAGCCGGCCTGACGCCCGGCGGCGCGGTGCATTTCGGGTAGCCCGCCCGGCGCGGCCGGTGGCGGGCGGTCAGACCGAGATCTTGCCGCGCTGCTTCAGGCGGGACAGGGTTTCCGGCGACAGGTTCAGGTAGGCCGCGAGTTCCTTCTTCGGCAGCCGCTCGACGAGGTCGCCATGCTTGCGGATGAAGCGGGCGACCCGGCCGGGCGCGTCGAGCAGGTGCAGGGTGATGGTATGCGCCATCACCTCGCTCATCAGCTTCATCACCTCGAACTCGAAGCGGGTCTTCAGCATCGGGAAGCGTTCGATGAATTCGACCCATTCCTCCATGCCGAGCGTGGCCGCGCGCACCGGCGTGACGGCCCGGATCGAGAACGGCATCGGCGTGCCCAGGCGCCAGGCGGCATAGCTGGTGTCGAATTCCTGCTCGCTGGCGAAACGCAGGATCATCTCCTTGCCCTCGGCATTGGACACCACGCGCTTCAGGATGCCGTCGAGGATGAAGTACTGCTCCATGCTGACGGCGCCCTGGCATTCCAGAAGGTCGCCCTTGCGGCAGTCGATCACCGACAGCAGCGGTTCGAGTTCCGCCCAGGCATCGGCCGGCAGGGCGGCCAGCAGCAGGTTCTGCCTGAGCTGGAGCCGGATCGCGGCCGCGTGGGGATGCCTGGCTACGGTGGTCATGGCGGGTTTCGCTGCGCCGCAGCGAAAAAGCTCCGTTCGGGAAACCGCAAGTATAGACCGGGGCTGCGCCGCTTCTTGACCGTGGTCAATGTGTTTGTGCAGGCCGGAAACCTACAGTCCGGCGCTACCCGCCAGCGGCCTTCGGGCCGGCGGAACGACCGCCAGCGGCCTTCCGGCCGGCCTGTGGCAAGCTACAGGGCTCGACGGCCCGGCCATGCTGCAGCCGCGGGGTATTTCGCTGACGATGGGGAACCGAAGGTGGCCCTGAGCGCCTCATTCCTGCCATACAACCTCTCGTGAGGAGGACGCCTCCATGGGCACTGTAGAACCGCAAGTCTCCGCCCCCGCGGATGCACAGCAAGCCGCGCAGACCGACGGCTTCCACCTGGTTATCGACGCACTGAAGCTGAACGGCATCGATACCGTGTTCGGCCTGCCGGGCATCCCGATCACCGACCTCACCCGGATGCTGCAGGCCGAAGGGGTGCGCGTGATCTCGTTCCGGCACGAACAGAACGCCGGCAACGCGGCGGCGATCGCCGGCTTCATGACCCAGAAACCGGGCATCTGCCTGACTGTGTCGGCGCCGGGCTTCCTGAACGGGCTGACTGCGCTCGCCAATGCCACGACCAACTGCTTCCCGATGATCCTGATCAGCGGCTCCAGCGAGCGCGAGATCGTCGACCTGCAGCAGGGCGACTACGAAGAGATGGACCAGCTGGCGATCGCCCGGCCGCTGTGCAAGGCCGCGTTCCGGGTGCTGCATGCCGAGGACATCGGCGTCGGCATCGCGCGCGCGATCCGCGCCGCGGTGTCCGGCCGCCCGGGTGGCGTCTACCTCGACCTGCCGGCGAAGCTGTTCGCCCAGTCGATGGATGCCGAGGCGGGCCGCCGCTCGCTGATCAAGGTGGTCGACCCGGCGCCGCGGCAGATCCCGGCGCCGGACGCGGTGCAGCGCGCGCTCGACCTGCTGAAGGGCGCGAAGCGTCCGCTGATCCTGCTCGGCAAGGGCGCTGCCTATGCGCAGGCCGATGCCGACATTCGCGCACTGGTCGAGAAGACCGGTATCCCCTACCTGCCGATGTCGATGGCCAAGGGCCTGCTGCCCGACACCCACGAGCAGTCCGCAGCCGCGGCGCGCTCGTTCGTGCTGCCCGAGGCGGACGTGGTGATGCTGGTCGGCGCGCGCCTGAACTGGCTGCTGTCGCACGGCAAGGGCAAGACCTGGGGTGGCAAGTCGCACAAGGATGCCGGCGGCCAGAAGTTCATCCAGATCGACATCTCGCCGCAGGAAGCCGACAGCAATGTCGCGATCGACGCACCGCTGGTCGGCGACATCGGCTCGTGCGTGTCGGCGCTGCTCGCCGGCATGGGCAGCGGCTGGCAGAAGCCGCCGGCCGAGTGGCTGTCGGCGGTGGCCGATAAGAAGAGCCGCAACATCGCGAAGATGGCCGAGACGCTGGCGAAGGATCCTTCGCCGATGAACTTCCACAGCGCACTGAACGTGGTGCGCGACATCTTCAAGGCCAACCCCGACGCGATCATGGTCAACGAGGGTGCCAACGCGCTCGACTTCACGCGCAGCATCGTCGACATGTACAAGCCGCGCAAGCGGCTGGACGTCGGCACCTGGGGCGTGATGGGCATCGGCATGGGCTTCGCCGTCGCCGCCGCGGTGGTCAGCGGCGAGCAGGTGATCGCGATCGAGGGCGACAGCGCATTCGGCTTCTCCGGCATGGAAGTCGAGACCATCTGCCGCTACGACCTTCCGGTCTGCATCGTCGTGTTCAACAACAACGGCGTCTATCGCGGCACGGATGTCAATCCGTCCGGCAGCGCCGACGTCGCGCCGACGGTGTTCGTCAAGGGCGCGCGCTACGACAAGCTGATGGAGGCGTTCGGCGGCGTCGGCGTGCATGCGACGACCCCGGCCGAACTGCGCGCGGCGATGGAAGAGGCGGTGCGTTCGCGCCGCCCGACCCTGATCAACGCAGTGATCGACGAGACGGCGGGCACGGAGAGCGGCCGCATCACCAGCCTCAACCCGTCTGCCGCGAAGAAGAAGTAGAACAGGGAAACAAGCATCCAGGAGGTGACATGCAAGCTCTGAAGGACGTTCGCATTCTCGACATGACCCACGTGCAGGCCGGGCCGACCTGCTCGCAGCTGCTCGCCTGGATGGGGGCGGACGTGATCAAGTTCGAGCCGCCCCAGGGCGATGCCACGCGCGGCCAGCTGCGCGACGTGCCGGGTGCCGACAGCCTCTATTTCACGATGCTCAACTGCAACAAGCGGTCTATCACCGTGAACATGAAGACCGCCGAAGGCCGCCAGGTGTTCACCGACCTGCTGAAGACCTGCGACATCGTGATGGAGAACTTCGGCCCGGGCGTGCTCGACCGGCTCGGCTTCACCTGGGAGAAGGTGCACGAGATCAACCCGCGCATCGTGATGGGCTCGATCAAGGGCTTCGGTTCCTCCGGCCCGTACGCCGACTTCAAGGCCTACGAGAACGTGGCGCAGGCAATGGGTGGCGCGATGAGTACCACCGGCGTGCCCGACGGCCCGCCGTTCGTCACCGGCGCGCAGATCGGCGACTCCGGCACCGGACTGCACCTGGCCATCGGCCTGCTGGCGGCGCTGCACCAGCGCGACCGCGACGGCGTCGGCCAGTACGTGGAAGTCGCGATGATGGACGGCGTGATGAACCTGTGCCGCGTGAAGTGGCGCGACCACCAGCGCCTGTGGCACGGCCCGCTCGCCGAGTACTCGGTCGGCACGCACAAGGGCATGGGCGAGACGCCGCGCGCGGGCAACGATTCCGGCGGCGGCCAGCTCGGCAACGCGATCCGCTGCGCCCCCGGCGGCCCGAACGACTTCATCTACATCGTTGTGCAGGAGGCTGTCTGGGTCGCCCTCGCCAAGCGCATCGGCCCCGACCTGGGGGCGCCGGAACTCGACACCGATCCGCGCTTCGCGACGATCGACGAGCGCCGCCGCAACCAGGCCTCGATCTGGGAGATGCTCGGAGAGTTCGCGCGCAAGCACACCAAGCGCGAGATGATGGCCATCCTCAACGAGCTGAACGTGCCCTGCGGCCCGATCATGTCCACCGAGGACCTGTTCACCGACGAGCACGTGAAGGGCCGCGATATGATGGTCGAGCTCGACCATCCCCAGCGCGGCAAGTGGTACAACGTCGGCATGCCGATCAAGCTGTCCGCGTCGCCCGCGAAGATCGAGCGTTCGCCCACCCTCGGCGAGCACACCGAGGAGGTGCTCGCGAAGGTGCTCGGCTACGACGCAGAGAAGGTCGCGGCCATGAAGACCGCCGGTGCGTTCAGCGCGCCGCCGAAGAAGCCCAAGTAACGCGGAGGTTGCCCATGAAGGTTGTGATCATCGGCCAGCAGGATTTCGGCAAGTCGGTGCTGGAGAAGTTCCTGGAACGCGGCGACGAGGTCGCCGCGGTGTTCTGCGCGCCCGAGAAGGCCGGCGGCAGGCCCGACCCGCTGAAGGTCGCGGCGGTCGAGAAGGGCCTGACGGTGCACCAGTTCCCGTCGCTGAAGACACCCGAGGCGGAAGCGGCGATGCGCGCGCTCAATGCCGACATCGGCGTGATGGCCTACGTGCTGCAGTTCGCGCCGCAGGCTTTCGTCAACATCCCGCGGCTGGGAACCATCCAGTACCACCCGTCGCTGCTGCCGAAGTACCGCGGCCCGTCGTCGATCAACTGGCCGATCATCCGCGGCGAGAAGAAGACCGGCCTGACCATCTTCCGCCCGACCGACGGGCTGGACGAGGGCCCGGTGATCCTGCAGAAGGAATGCGAGATCGGCCCCGACGAGACGATCGGCGAGGTCTATTTCAACAAGCTCTACCCGATGGGCGTGGCGGCGATGCTCGAGGCCGCCGACCTGGTGTTCGCCGGCAGGCACTGCGAGGTGGTGCAGGACGAGACGCTCGCCACCTACGAGGGCTGGTGCCGGGACGCCGAGGCGAAGATCAACTGGGCGAACCATGTCGACTTCACCTATGACCTGATCCGCGGCTGCAACCCCGCGCCGGGCGCCTGGACCACGGTCGGCGGGAAGAAGTTGCAGGTGTTCGAGGCGCGCAAGCATGCCTACCGCACCTTCGGTGCGACCCGGGGCAAGGTGGGCGAAGTGACCGACGTCAGCGACACCGGGTTCTTCGTTGGCTGCCAGGGCGGACGGATCGAAGTGCTGCGGGTGAAGCCCGAGGACGGCAAGAAGGTCGGCGCCGGCGAATATGCCGCGAGCGGGGCGATCGCGGCCGGAACCTTCCTGGGAACCTGAACCGGGCCGGCGATTGGCGGTTTATGAGACACCCGGGGGCCGCAAGGCCCTTTTTTTTTCTTGGTCTTGTGGCCTCGCACCCGCTACAATGAACAATAAATCAGTGACTTTGGTACGCTCGCGGTGAAACAGCTTGAATTCGGAAGCCCGGCACCGGGCGGTCGGGTCCTGCGGGCACGGTCGCACGCGCACCGCTGCGGCCGCATCTCCGCGATCCGGAACCGTACGCACTTGGAAAAGCATCTCGAGACAGGCACCGCAGGATGAAAGCATCCAGCTTCTGGAAGTCCGACTGGTTCATCGGCCTGGCGATCGGGGTGCTGGTCGTCCTGATGTCCGGCAGCGAACTCCTGCAGGGGCTCGAGCGCAAGGCCTATGACATGGGGGTGCGCTTCAGTTCGGCGCAACCGTCGGACCAGGTGGCGGTGATCGCCATCGACGACCAGAGCATCGCCAACATCGGACGCTGGCCGTGGCCACGCGACGTCCATGCCCGGCTGACCGACATCCTTGCCCAGTCGAAGGCGCGGGTGGTCGGCAACACGGTCTTCTTCACCGAACCGCAGTTCGACCCTTCGAAGAATTTCAGTCACGCCAACATCCTGAAGCTGGGCGAACTGGTGGCGAGCCCGGTGCTCAAGGCCCTGCCCGGGCCGGCCGCGGCCGAGATCGAGGCGATCCAGTCGCTGGTCACCGCCACCGAAGCGTCCCTGAACACCGACCGGCAGCTCGCGCGCAGCGTGCGCGGCAGCGGCAACGTGATGCTCGGGATGCTGTTCCAGCAGATCGACCGCGAGCCCATCGGCAACCCGGACAAGCCGCTGCCCGACTATGTCGTGCGCAACACCGTCGCCGCCGCCGGCAATGCGGTCGACACCGCCGACCTGCCGCTGTCCGGCCTGCTGCCGATCATTCCCTTCGCCGAGATCGGCGCCGGTGCGGCGGGCATCGGCCACCTGAACAACCAGCTAGACATCGACGGTGCCGTGCGTTCGGACGCGCTGGTCGTGCGCCACTACGACCAGTATTTCCCGTCCCTGGCGCTGCTGCTGGCGGCAAAGAGCCTGAACCTCGCGCCGAAGGACATCCAGGTGGAGTACGGCACCGGGGTCCGGCTCGGCCGGCTGTCGATCCGCACCGATGCGCGGATGCTGATGCAGACCTTCTGGTACCGGGGCAGCGAAGGGCGGCCGGCCTTCGCGCCCGATTCGTTCTACGACGTGCTCACCGGCCGCATCCCGGCGTCCAAGTACCGGGACAAGATCGTGATCATCGGCCCGACCGCGGCCGGGGTGGGCTCGATCCTGGTGACGCCGATCGCCACCGACATGCCCGGGGTGATGGCGCTCGCGCATTCGGTGTCGAGCATCCTGCAGGAACATTTCTTCGTCACGCCGTGGTGGGGCAGCTGGGCACGCTGGGGTGCGGTGCTGCTGGTCCTGCTCTACCTCGCGCTGGCGCTGCCCAGGATGACGGCCGGGCTCGCGGCCGGCGTGACTGCCGCGCTGTTCGTGCTGGTGCTGGCCGTGCATTTCGGCCTGATGTCGGCGAAGTTCACCTGGGTGCCGCTGATGCTGCCTCTGGTGCTGCTGGTGGTCGGGCACCTCGCGCTGACCACCAAGCGGTTCCTGGTCACCGAGCGCGGGAAGGAACGCTCCGACGTCGACCTCGCCCACACCAACCGCATGCTCGGCCTCGGCTACCAGGGACAGGGCCAGCTCGACATGGCGTTCGACTGCTTCCGCAAGCTGCCGGTCGACGACTCGGTGCTGGAGCTGCTCTACAACCTCGGCCTCGACTACGAACGCAAGCGGCAGTTCAACAAGGCCGAGTCGGTGTTCAAGTACATGGCCGACTTCAACCGGAAGTTCCGCGACATCGGAGAGCGCGCCAAGCGCGCGGTGCAGATGTCGAACACGGTCATCATGGGCAGCGGGGCGTCCCAGCATCCCGGCGGCTCGCTGATCCTGGGGGCCGGCGCCGAGAAGCCCAAGCTGGGCCGCTTCGAGGTCGAGAAGGAGCTCGGCAAGGGTGCGATGGGCGTGGTCTACCTCGGACGAGACCCGAAGATCGGCCGCGTGGTCGCGATCAAGACGATGGCGCTGTCCCAGGAATTCGAGGGCGACGAACTGGCGGACGTGAAGGAGCGTTTCTTCCGCGAGGCGCAGACCGCAGGCCGGCTCGCGCATCCGAACATCGTCACCATCTACGACACCGGCGAGGAGCACGACCTTGCCTACATCGCGATGGAATTCCTGAAGGGCAAGGACCTCGTTGCGCACACCAAGCCCGATGCGCTGCTGCCGCTCAAGACCGTGGTGGGCATCGTCGCCCGGGTCGCCGAGGCGCTGTCCTATGCGCACGCGAACAACGTCGTGCACCGCGACGTTAAGCCGGCGAACATCATGTACGAACCGACCACCGACAGCGTAAAGGTCACCGACTTCGGCATCGCCCGCATCACCGACTCCAGCCGCACCAAGACCGGGATGGTGCTGGGCACGCCGTCGTACATGTCGCCGGAGCAACTGTCCGGGCAGAAGATCGACGGCAAGTCCGACCTGTTCTCTCTCGGCGTGATGCTCTACCAGCTGACCTGCGGGCAGCTGCCGTTCAAGGGCGAGTCCATGGCGCAGCTGATGTTCCGCATCGCCAACGAGGCGCCGGTGCCGATCCAGTCCATCCGTCCGGACGCGCCAGCCTGCCTGGTGTCGGTGCTGGATGTCGCGCTGTCCAAGCAGCCGGCGCGCCGCTTCCAGACCGGGGACGAAATGGCCGCGGCGCTGCGCGAATGCCTGAAGGCCCTGCCATGATGTCGACCCCGTCCTCCCCCAGCCACGTTCCACCCACTGCCGGGCGCGTTCCCCGATGATCGACCTGACCAAAGCGCTGACGATGGCGAGCAGCACCGATCCGGGCATGGTGCGCTCCCACAACGAGGACAGCCTCGCGATCGAACCCGAGATCGGGCTGGCGGTACTCGCCGACGGCATGGGCGGCTACAACGCGGGCGAGGTCGCCAGCGGCATCGCCGTGGCACTCATCCGCGAGGAAGTGCGAAAGGCGCTGGCCGATTCCGATCCGTCCAGCAGCGAGGCGTCGCCTGTGCTGCGCGCCGAGCGCGTGCTGCGCGAGCAGTCGACCAAGGCGAACGCATCGATCTTCCAGTCGGCGCAGAACCAGCCGCAGTACGCCGGCATGGGCACCACGCTGGTGACCGCGCTGTTCGCGGACAACCAGGTGACCGTCGCGCATATCGGCGACTCGCGGCTGTACCGGCTGCGCGGCGACAGCTTCGAGCAGATCACGCGCGACCATTCGCTGCTGCAGGAACAGATCGACAGCGGGATGATTTCGAAGGAAGATGCCCGGCACTCGATGAACAAGAACCTGGTCACGCGCGCGCTCGGCGTCGACCCGGAAGTCGAGACCGAGATCCACAGTTACGAAGTGTTTCCGGGCGACATCTACCTGCTGTGCTCGGACGGGCTGTCCGACATGATCCCCGAGCCGGAGATCCACAGCACGCTCGAGACGCTGAAGGCGAACCTGCAGCTGGCCGCGGACCAGCTGGTCCAGACCGCGAACGACTACGGCGGACGGGACAACGTGTCCGTGGTGCTGGTGCAGGTGAATGAACCGTTCTCGACCGAGGCCGGCTGGGTTTCCAGATTTATGTCCTGGCTAAAATAAGGTATAACGGGGCCGCCATGGCGAAGCTGATCATCAGTGTGGATGGACAGGTCCTCGACGAGGTCGAACTCGTCAAGGAACGCACGACCATCGGGCGCAAGCCGCACAATGACGTGCGTATCGAGAACCTGGCGGTCAGCGGCGAGCATGCCGCCATCGTCACGATCCTGAACGATTCCTTCCTCGAAGACCTGGGCAGCACCAACGGCACCACGGTCAACGGCCATCCGATCAAGAAGCACTTCCTGCAGAACAACGACGTCGTCGAGATCGGGAAGTACAAGCTCAAGTACATCAACGAGAAGGCCAGCTTGGCGTCCGCGGCCGACTTCGAGAAGACAATGGTGCTGCGTCCCCAGCAGGTGGCCGCTGCGCAGCCGTCGACGATGCCGGGTTCCGCGCGTGTTGGCGACCCGACTGCGGCCCGCCCCGGCGGCCCGGAAGATCCGACCGCGACCCGGCCTGGCGCTTTCAGCAATGTGACCGCGACCACGCCCGGTCCGCTGCCCGGCTTGGCACCCGGGCTGGTAGGGCAGCCGGCGCCCTCGCCGTTGGCGATCCAGACCGGCGCGCAGCCGCTCGGTGCGCTGCCGCCCGTGATGCCGACGTCCATGCCGGGTGCCGGCGCGGTCGCGACCCCGATGCCGGCGGCACCGATGCCCGCGGCGATCCAGATCCTCACCGGCCCGAGCGCCGGCAAGGAGCTCGACCTGGTGAAGAACCTGACCACCCTCGGCAAGCCCGGGGTGCAGGTCGCGGTGATCACGAAGCGCCCGCACGGCTTCTTCATCACCCATGTCGAGGGCGCGCAGTACCCGAGCGTCAACGGCCATTCGCTGGACGCCCAGCCCAGGCAGCTGCACGACCACGACATCATCGAACTGGCAGGCGTCAAGATGGAGTTCTTCCACAAGCCGGGTTGATGACATGACCGGCCGGCAGCGGGCGTCCATGGCGTGACAAAACACTTCGCGCGAATCCTGGTCGGCCTGCTGCTGGTTGCCCTGTTCCTCGGCAACTGTGCGCGGTGGGTTACGCTACCGCTGGTCGAACGGCTGGAGGCTATCGCCTACGATGCGCGTCTGCGGCTGACCATGCCCGGCACGCTCGACCCGCGCATCGTGATCGTCGACATCGACGAGCGCAGCCTGCAGGCCGAAGGCCGGTGGCCCTGGGGCCGCGACAAGCTGGCCCGGCTGGTGGACCAGCTGTTCGACCGCTACCAGGTCGCGGTGGCGGGCTTCGACATCGTGTTCGCGGAACCGGACGGCAGTTCCGGCCTGGCGCAGCTCGAGGCCCTGGCCGCGGGCGAGCTGAGCGGCAATGCGGCGTTCGAGTCGGCGCTGCGCGAGCTCCGGTCGCGCCTGGCATTCGACGAACTGCTCGCGGCCCGGCTGCGCGACCGGCCGGTGGTGCTCGGCTACTACTTCTCGAACGCCGGTGGCGCCGAAGGGGGGGCAAGCCTCACCGTGGGCCGGCTGCCCGATCCGGTGCTTGCCGCGGGCACCTTCAGCGGGCGCAACATCCGTTTCACCCGCTGGTCCGGCCATGGGGCGAACCTGCCGGCGCTGCAGGCGGCTGCCGCATCGGCGGGGCATTTCAACCAGCTGACCGATACGGACGGCGTCGCGCGCCGGGTGCCGATGCTGGCCGAGTTCAACGGTGCCTATTACGAGTCGCTGTCGCTCGCGGTGGTGCGCCTGCTGCTCGGCTCGCCGGGTATCGAGCCCGGCGAGCCCGCCGAGGCGGTGCTGTCGCGCGGCTACTCGGGCCTCGAATGGCTGAACGTCGGGCCGCTGCGCCTGCCGGTGGACGAACTGGTGACCAGCTACGTGCCGTACCGGGGCCCGCGCGGCAGCTTCACGTATGTCTCCGCCACCGACGTGCTGGCCGGGCGGGTCGACCCGCAAAAGCTCGAGAAGCGGGTGGTGCTGGTCGGCACCAGCGCGCCCGGCCTGTTCGACCTGCGTTCGACCCCGGTGGCGCCGGTGTTTCCGGGCGTCGAGATCCATGCCAACCTGATCGCCGGCATGCTCGACGGCAACATCCGGCAGCGGCCGCCCTACGTGCTGGGCGCCGAATTCCTGCTGCTGCTGGCGACCGGCCTGCTGCTGGTGCTGTGGTTGCCGTGGCTGTCGCCGGCGCGGGCGACCGCACTGTTCGCCGGCACCGTCGCCCTCACCCTGGGCATCAATTTCGCGGTCTGGCAGTACGGAAACCTGATCCTGCCGATCGCCTCCGGCCTGCTGCTGATCGCGCTGCTCTACACGTTCAACATGGCCTGGGGCTTCTTCGTAGAGGCGCGCGGGAAGCGCCAGATCACCGGGCTGTTCGGGCAGTACGTGCCGCCGGAACTGGTCGACGAGATGGCGAAGGATCCCGGCCGGTTCTCCATGGAGGGCGAAAGCCGCGAGCTGTCGGTGCTGTTCACCGACGTGCGTGGCTTCACGACCATCTCGGAGGGGCTGGATCCGAAGGCGCTTGCCAGCCTGATGAACACTTTCCTGACACCGCTGACACGGATCATCTACCGCCACCGGGGGACGATCGACAAGTACATGGGCGACGCGATCATGGCGTTCTGGGGGGCCCCGGTCGACGATCCGGACCACGCGGCCAACGCGGTGGCCGCGGCGCTCGAGATGCAGGCCACCCTGGCTGCGCTGCAACCGCAGTTCAAGGAGCGCGGCTGGCCGCCGATAAGGATCGGAGTCGGCATAAACACCGGCCGGATGAGCGTCGGAAACATGGGATCGGAGATACGACTCGCCTATACCGTGATGGGTGACGCAGTTAACCTGGCATCGAGGCTGGAAGGGATCACAAAGGAATATGGCGCTGATATCATCGTCGGCGAGGCAGTATGTCGTGCCGCGCCCGGCTTCCATTACGTGGAACTCGACCGGGTGCGCGTGAAGGGCAAGGACGAGCCGGTTGCGATCTTCGAACCGATCGGCCGCAAGGGCGAGGTAGGCCAGGCGGTGCTCGACCAGGCCGCGCTCTTCCAGAAGGCAGTGAAGCTGTTCCGCAGCCAGAACTGGGACCTCGCGGAGGTCCAGCTGCTCAATCTCCAGAAAGTCGCGCCGGGCCGGAAGCTCTACGAGCTCTACCTGGAACGGGTGGCGATCTACCGGGCGGATCCTCCGCCGGCCGACTGGAACGGCGTGTTCGTGTTCCAGACCAAATAAGGCAGATGTCCCGGATGAAGTTGCGCGTGCTCGGGTGCAGTGGCGGTATCGGCGGCAGTCTGCGCACGACTTCGTTCGTGGTGGACGACGACGTGCTGCTCGACGCCGGCACCGGCGTCGGCGACCTCCACATCGAGGAACTGCGGCGGATCGACCGCGTGTTCCTGACGCACTCGCACCTCGACCATGTCACGTCGCTGCCTTTCCTGGTCGACACCGTCGGCTGGATGCGCGACCGCCCGTTGACCGTGCATGCGCTGCCCGAGACCATCGAGGTCCTGCGCGAGCACCTGTTCAACTGGAAGCTCTGGCCCGATTTCGCGAAGATCCCCGACGCCGACAACCCCTGGATGCGCTACGAGCCGGTCGCCCTGGGCCAGCCGGTCGACGTCGGCCGCGGGCGCACCATCACGCCGCTGCCGGCCAACCACGTCGTGCCGGCCGTCGGCTACCACCTGGACAGCGGCCAGGCGAGCCTGGTGTTCACCGGCGACACCACGGTCAACGACGCGCTCTGGCCGCTGGTGAACCGGATCTCGAACCTGCGCTACCTGATCATCGAGACCGCCTTCCGCAACCGGGAACACGAGCTGGCCCGGGCGTCCAAGCACCTCAGTCCCGAAATGCTGGCCGGCGAGCTGGAAAAGCTGCAGCGGCCGGCAGAGATCTTCATCACGCACTTGAAGCCGGGCGAGTACGAGGTCATCATGGAAGAGATCCAGTCGTGTGCGGGCCGGTTCGCCCCCCAGATGCTGCTGACCTTCCAGCAGTTCGAATTCTGACCGCCGCTGCATGCCAATGGTCCTCGCCACCGCCACTGCCACTGCCGCCGCAGACCCGATGCGATCCCAGCGCCCCCGATCCGAGGACACCTCCGCATGAGCAGCGTTCTCGAAGCCAGGCCCGCGGCTCAGGGTGCGCGTGGCAGCGCCGGGGGCGACGTCCTCGCCGACCGGCTGCGTTTCTCGCAGGGGCTGCAGGCGGTCACCAACAAGATCCATGCGACGGCCGAACTCGACGAGATCATGCTCGAGCTGTCGCAGGAGATCTGCATGCTGTTCGAGGCCGACCGGCTGACCATCTACGTCACCACCGAGGACGGCAACTCGATCGTCTCCAAGGTGAAGACGGGCCTGAATTCATTCAAGGACCTGAAGCTGCCGATCAACGAGCAGAGCATCGCCGGCTTCGTCGCCAGCACGCGCCGCGTGGTGAACATCGACGACGTCTACAACGACGACGAGCTGAAGCGCTACGGCCCGCAGCTGCACTTCCTGAAGGAAGTCGACAAGCGCACCGGCTATCGTACCCGGCAGATGCTGGTGGTGCCGGTCTGCGAGTCGTTGAAGCCCGGCCAGCAGGCGGCGGCAAGCCCGGCCAAGCCGGCGCTGGTCGGCGTGATCCAGATCATCAACTCGAAGGCCGGCCAGGCGTTCTCCCAGACCGCCGAGGACGGCGCCCGGCAACTCGCCGAGACGCTCGCGATCGCGCTGCTGCAGCGCCAGAAGCAGCCCGCGTTCAAGGTCCGGGGCAAGTACGACCAGCTGGTCGCCGGTGCCGTGCTGTCAGCCGACGAGATGGAACTCGCGCTGCGCTCGTCGCGCCGCAAGAACATCGACATCGAGGACGTGCTGCTCGACGAGTTCCAGGTGAAGGTGCCGCTGCTCGGCGACTCCCTGGCCCAGTTCTTCCAGTGCCCCTACGAACCGTTCCGCGCCGACCGGCTGAAGCCGCTCGACCTGCTGAAGAACATCCGGCGCGAATTCGCGGCCGAGAGCGGCTGGCTGCCGCTGGAGGAGGGCAAGGACGGGCTGCTCGTGCTGTGCACCGACCCCGAGAAGGTGCGCGGTTCGCGCCAAGTGGCAAACGTCTTCCCCAAGGTGAAGGTCGATTACCGGGTCACGACCAAGCGCGAGTTCACCGCGACGATGAACCAGCTGTTCGGGGCCGGCGGATCGGAGATGTCGACCGACACGACGTCGGTCGGCGACCTGCTGTCCGAACTGGGCGAGGACGCCGAGGAGGACGGTTCCGCGTCGGCGGAGCTCTCGGCGGCGTCCGAGAACGAGGTCGTGCGCCTGGTCAACAAGATCATCGTCGATGCCTACCACCAGGGCGCCTCGGACATCCACGTGGAACCGGGCCCGGGCAAGCAGAAGACGCTGGTGCGCTTCCGCAAGGACGGCTCGCTGCAGCACTATATCGAGGTGCCGTCGAGCTACCGGCAGGCGATCGCCGCGCGCCTTAAGATCATGTGCGACCTCGACATCTCCGAGAAGCGCAAGCCACAGGACGGCAAGATCAAGTTCAAGAAGTTCGGGCCGCTCGACATCGAGTTGCGGGTGGCGACCATCCCCAGCCAGGGCGGCGTCGAGGATATCGTGATGCGAATCCTGGCCGCCGGCGAGCCGATCCCGCTCGACAAGCTGGGCGTGTCCGACCACAACCTGGCGCTGCTCAAGGGCACGATCACCAAGCCCTACGGGCTGTTTTTCGTGTGCGGCCCGACCGGCTCGGGCAAGACCACGTCGCTGCACTCGGTGCTCGGCTACATCAACACGCCCGAGACCAAGATCTGGACCGCCGAGGATCCGGTCGAGATCACGCAGCGCGGGCTGCGCCAGGTACAGATGAACCCGAAGGCGGGGCTTACCTTCGCCACCGCGATGAAGGCCTTCCTGCGCGCCGACCCGGACGTGATCATGGTCGGCGAGATGCGCGACAAGGAGACCGTCGCCATTGGCATCGAGGCCTCGCTCACCGGCCATCTGGTGTTTGCCACGCTGCACACGAACAGTGCGCCCGAGTCGATCACCCGCCTGCTCGACATGGGCATGGACCCGTTCAACTTCGCCGATGCGCTGCTCGGCATCCTTGCCCAGCGGCTGGCCAAGCGGCTGTGCTCGAAATGCAAGAAGTCGCATGTCGCGACCGAGGACGAACTGCGCCTGCTGCTGGACGAGTACGTGCAGGAACTGAAGCAGACCGAGACCTGGAAGAAGGACCCGGAGGCGACTCGCGAACAGGTCCGGCAGGCCTGGCTCAAGCAGTTCGGCAATCCGAAGGGCGAGGTCACCCTGTACAGCAAGGTCGGCTGCGACACCTGCGGCGGCACCGGCTACAAGGGCCGCACCGGGCTGCACGAACTGCTGATCGGCACCGACCGGCTGAAGAAGGCGATCCAGGAACATGCCCGGGTGGCGGACCTGTTCGCGATCGCACTCGACGAAGGCATGCGCACGCTGAAGATGGACGGCATCGAGAAGGTGCTGCTGGGCATCACGGACATCCAGCAGGTCCGCGCGGTCTGCATCAAGTAGGCGGGGGCCGGCCATGGACCAACACGGCGCGGACGACATGCTGGCCCGCCTCGAGTACCTGAACGAGGTCGGCGCCGCGCTGTCGCGCGAAAAGGACATCGACCGCCTGCTCGAGTCCATCCTGGTGGCCGCGAAGAAAATCGCGCATGCCGATGGCGGCACGCTCTACCGGGTGAGCGACGACCGCCAGGCGCTGCGCTTCGAGATCATCCGCACCGACTCGCTCGGCATCGCGATGGGTGGCAGCACCGGGCGCAAGGTGCCGTTCCCGCCGATCCCGCTGTTCGAGGCGGGCGGCATGCCGAACGTGCACAACGTCGCCGCCTGCGCGGCGAACCAGGACCGCACGGTCAACATCGAGGATGCCTACGCCGAGGAGGGGTTCGACTTCTCGGGCACGCGCAGGTTCGACACCCAGACCGGCTATCGGTCGCAGTCGTTCCTGACCGTGCCGATGAAGAACCACGAAGACGAGATCATCGGCGTGCTGCAGCTGATCAACGCACAGGATGCCGCGGGTGCGGTACGCCCGTTCACCGGCACCGACCAGCGCCTGGCCGAGTCGCTCGCGTCCCAGGCCGCGGTGGTGCTGACCAACCGTCTGCTGATCTCCCACCTCGAGAACCTGTTCGAGTCGTTCATCAACCTGATCAACTCGGCGATCGACGACAAGTCGCCCTATACCGGCGGCCATTGCGAGCGCGTGCCGGTGCTGACGATGATGCTCGCCGATGCCGCCTGCGACACCATGGAGGGACCGCTGGCCGGCTTTTCCATGACCGAGGCGCAGCGCTACGAACTGAAGATCGCCGGCCTGCTGCACGACTGCGGCAAGGTCACCACGCCGGTGCACGTGGTAGACAAGGCCACCAAGCTCGAGACCATCTTCGACCGCATCCACCTGCTCGACACCCGCTTCGAGGTCGCGCGGCGCGACGTCGAGGTCGACCTGCTGCGCGAGCGCATCGCCGCCATGCAGGCCGGCGAACGCGCCAACCTGGTCGAGATGGATGCCGAGCTCAAGCGCCGGATGCGCGAACTGAACGACGACCGCGATTTCCTGCGCAAGGCCAACATCGGCGGCGAGGCGATGAGCGTCGAAGACCAGCATCGGGTGCGCGACATCGCCGAGCGCTGGCCGCGTGTGGACGAGGACGGCTTCGAGACGCCGTTCCTCACCGCCGACGAGATCGCCAACCTGACCATCGCGCGCGGCACGCTGACCGCCGAAGAGCGCAAGGTCATCAACCACCATATCGACGTCACCATCCAGATGCTCGAGGCGCTGCCCTGGCCGAAGCACCTGAGCAACGTGCCCGAGTTCGCCGGTGGCCACCACGAACGGATGGACGGCAAGGGCTATCCGCGCGGGCTGACCCGGGAACAGATGTCGGTGCAGGCGCGCATGATGGCGATCGCCGACGTGTTCGAGGCCCTGACCGCCAAGGATCGTCCCTACAAGGCGGGAAAGACGCTGACCGAGGCACTGACCATCCTGGGCAAGATGAAGATCACCGGCCATGTCGACCCCGACCTGTTCGACGTGTTCGTGCGCCAGAAGGTCTACCTGCGCTACGCCGAGCAGTTCCTCGATCCGGAGCAGATCGACGAAGTCGACCCGGCGTCCATCCCCGGCTTCAGCGGCTGAGCCTGCGGGGTCGGTTGCCAATTTTCGTCACTTGTTGACGTAACGGCGCCCGGCAGTCCTGCCCCCGCGTTCGGGGAGCGGCGAAAAAAACATTGTGGATCAATGTTTTGAAAAATGCGCCCGCGCTGGCATACCGCTTGCACTTCAGGAAGTCGTGAAGCGTCCTCCGCTTCCGGCTCACCCCCCACCCCCCGTCTTTCCCCAGGAGAAGTCAATGAAACAGGTACAGAAGGGCTTTACGCTGATCGAACTGATGATCGTGGTTGCGATCATCGGTATTCTTGCCGCCATCGCGATCCCGCAGTATCAGGATTACGTGACGCGCGCGCGCTGGCAGGACATGATCACCCAGATGTCCGCGATCAAGACCGCGACCTCGGAGTGCATCCAGCGCAACGCCGGCAACCCGACGGAATGCGATACGGACGCGGATATCGGCGCCACGTTGGGTACGTCGATCGGCACCGCGCCCAACAACGCGACCCTCGCACGTGGCACGTTCACGGCCGGCACGAACGGCACGGGCGGTGAGGCGGTATACCAACTGACCGGTGGTAGCGGCCTGAGCAGCTGCGTCATCACCATGCGCGGCGTCGTCGGTGCGAATTCAGTCGGCTGGTCCTACGGGACGTCCGGCCCGGCCGGCTGCACCCGCTCGCGCACCGGCTACGACCTGGGTACCTAATCATCCCGGTTGCAGTCGTGAAACCGGCCCGCCGTCGCGGGCCGGTTTTTTTTTGGTTTCACCGCGGTGGCGGAACCTCGCCAGCAGGCAGTAAAGTTCTCACTTGCCAAGGGAGCTGAACGATGATGAGGGCGCGAAGGGGCTTCACGCTGATCGAATTGATGATCGTCGTCGCGATCATCGGCATCCTCGCCGCGATCGCGATCCCGCAGTACCAGAACTACGTGACGCGGGCGCGCTGGCAGGACGTGATCGTCCAGATGAACCAGATCAAGCTCGTCACCGCTTCTTGCCTGCAGGAACGCGCCGGAGATGCGACCGAGTGCGACACCGACCTCGAGCTCGGCATTGCAGTCCCACCTCGATTCGGCACCAGTACCGTTTTCGCCGATGTCACCCGCGGTGCATTCACCGCCGGTACGAACGGCTTGGGCGGGGAGGCGGTCTACGTGTTGACCGGCATGCGCCGCCTGGAGGCTGCATCGTCACGATGCGCGGAACGGTCGGCGCCAATGCGGTCGGCTGGTCGTTCGGTACGTCCGGCGCCGACTGCATACGCGCACGCACCGGCTTTGCGCTGGGCACATGATGCCCCGGGTGCGATGAGGGTGCCCGGCCGCAGCGCTGCGCCATTGCGATGATCGCCCGCTGGAGTGCGCTGCACGCGGCGGTGGCGATCGTGCTGCTGCATGTCGCGGTTTCGCCAGGCTTCCGCGCATTCGGTCTCTACCACTGGCATGATTCGCAGCGTTGCCTGCAACTGGTTGCGCTGTCCGTTGTCTGCCTCCTCCTGGCTGCGTCGGGCGATGCGCGATCCGCGGTGGCAGACGCCACACGGCGCTGCCTTCCAGGACGCATCGCCTGGCTGGCTGCTGCCGCTGGCTGCTTCGCCGTGCTGGCGGTTGCCCAGGCGGCTGCACCCCGCTTCGCAGCACTCGAGCTCGCGCTGCTCGGCACGCTCTGTCTGTGCGGCCTGTGCGTTGCAGCGGCCCGCCTGCGAGGCGGCGACCCGGTCGATGCGGTCCTCCTGTCCGGGATCGTCCTGACCGCGGCCGTGCTGGCCTTGCCGTTCCTGGTCGCCTGGCTCGCCGCGATGACCAGCGGCCTCGGGTTGCGGCCGGCGCTGCTCTACCAGTCGGGATTCTCCAACGTCCGCTTCCTCGGCCAGTTCCACACGCTGGCCATGCCGCTGCTCGCCTGTGCCCTGCTGCTGCCGGGTCTGCGCAGGGGCTACCGCTGGCTGCTGTTCGCCCTGCTGACGGTGACCTGGGTGATGGCGATCGGTACCGCGACACGCGCCACCTGGCTGGCATGGTCGATCGGCATGCTGGTGGTGCTGCCTTTCGCCGGCCGGGTCATCCTGCCACTGCTCAAGGTGCAGGCGGCCGCCGTCGCCGCCGGGATGGCACTGTCATGGCTGCTGCTGGAGTTCCTGCCGCGCTTCGCGGTCGGCGGGTTGCAAAACGCCTCGGGCCTCGCTTCGGTGATCGGCCGGTTCAGCGACCCCCTGGCACTGAGCATGAGGGACATCATCTGGATGCGCGCGGTCGAGGTCATCGCGGCGCATCCCTGGTCCGGGCTGGGGCCGATGATGCTCGCGCTGGATCACAACAGGATCGCCACGCATCCGCATAACGCCCTGCTGCAACTGGCTGCGGAGTGGGGCATCCCGATGACGGGCCTGGTGGTGCTCGTCGGCGCGTGCCTCGCCTGGCGCCTGCTGCTCGCGCTGCGCGTGACCTGCAAGCCGGCCGGTCTGCCACCGGCCGCGCCGTCACCCGGGCAGGCCCGCAGGGCGTTGCTCGCCTGTGCCCTGTGCTGCTCGGCGGCAGGCGCAGTCGTGCATTCGATGGTGGACGGCCTGCTCGTGATGCCGCATGCGCAGATGGCCTGCGCGCTCGTGGCGGGATGGACGGTCGGCCTGCTGTTCAGCCAGGCGCCGCCTGCGCCAGCGGGATCCATCCTGCCACCGAACGGGTCTGAGGCCCCGACGGAGCCCGCGCCGGTGCCCGCATGGATCACCCAGGCAGCGCTCGCAGGATGGTCCCTGTTCGCACTCTGTGCCTTCGTGATCGGCGCATTGCCGGAAGCGTTCGACCTGGACGCGCGCGAGCATGCCTACTTCGACAAGTACATGGGTGACGAGACGCGCAAGCCGCGCCTCTGGTCGCAGGGCTGGTTGTTCGAGGACGTGCCGGCTGAACTCCCGCTCGAGCGGCGACCCGTGCCACGCTGATCGCGGCAGGGTACGGCCGTGCCGGCTTCAGGCCGCCACGACAGTCTCGACACTCTCCCGCGCGCCACGGTTGTCGACCCAGGCCAGCGCCACCTTGTCCCCGGGCTTCGCGCCGCGCACCCGGATGCCGAGGAACGGATCGCGTGCGATGGCCTGGCTCCACTGGGCATCGAGCACGATGCGTCCGTTGTGCGTGACCTGCACGCGCTGGATGAAATGCAGCGGCACCAGCTGGTTCTTCGCATCGCGCCGGTTGCCGGTTTCCATCGGATGCATGACCAGCGCACGGATGTCGGCGACGTCCTGCCGCATGCGCGCGGTGATGCGGGTGCTGGCTTCGGCCATCGGATCGTTCCTTCGTCTGGCGGCGGTCAGCCGCAACCGCCGATGGTGGTCTTAACGTCGCGGCTGGTGGCGTACAGCCGGCCACCGGCATTGACGATCACGCGCACGGTGCCCGACTCGGCGACCTTGATCAGCGTCGACACGTACGGCTCGGTGCCTTCGCCGAAGGTGAAGGTGGCCGCCAGCGGGTAGGGGTTGCGGTCGGTGACGATCGACAGCGCACGCGTGTCCGGGATGCGGCTGGTGACCTCGATGCGGGTGCGTGCGCCGTTCTCGATCACGTCCTGGATCTCGATCAGGATGTCCTTGCTCGAAGCCGGCGTGCCGGCGCCGAGCTGGCGGATCGCCTCGGCGGCGGTCTTCGCCTCGAAGCCGGCCTTGTTCCAGTCGGCGGCCGACAGTGCGGACGGCAGCGCGGACGGCTGCGCGAACGCCAGGCGCAGGGCCGGCGCAGCCAGCACGAAGGCGGCCGAGCCTCCCTGCAGCAGCAGGCGGCGCTTCACGGTTGCCCCTGCGCCGCGGAAGGCAGGCGCGTTTCTTCACGGGGACGCTGCCACAGACCGCTGCGTCCGCCGGACTTCTCGAGCAGCGCGATGCCCGACAGCGTCATGCCACGGTCGATCGCCTTGCACATGTCGTAGATCGTGAGCAGCCCGACGCTGACCGCGGTCAGCGCTTCCATCTCGACGCCGGTGCGGCCTACGGTCTCGGCGACGACGGTGCAGCCGACGGAGTGATCGCCGTCGTCGAGGTCGAACTCGGCCTCGACGCGGGTGAGCGGCAGCGGATGGCACAGGGGCACGAGGTCCGAGGTGCGCTTCGCCGCCATGATCGCGGCCAGCCGCGCGACGCCGATCACGTCGCCCTTGGACATGGCGCCGGCGCGGATGCGTTCCAGCGTCGCCGGCTGCATCAGGATGCGGCCGGTCGCGCATGCACGGCGGGCGGTTTCCGCCTTGGCGCCGACATCGACCATGACCGCGCGGCCCTCGGCATCGAAATGCGTGAGCTCGG
Organism: Betaproteobacteria bacterium; assembly: GCA_021298815.1. GTDB lineage: Bacteria > Pseudomonadota > Gammaproteobacteria > Burkholderiales > CAIKXV01 > CAIKXV01. Next base: position 32,983 of record JAJTHE010000060.1, read on the forward strand.
CTGGGGCGGCAGGGGAGGCGGGGGACACGGGAGGCCTGGGGCGGGAAGGCGGGAGGGTGGGAGGGGACAGACTAACGGCCGGATAACCCCCGGACGAACATTGAATTTATGATAACACCATGATCCCGCGCCCCTGCCCCCCCGGCCCGCCCGCCCACGCCACGCTTCGGGCGCGTGCTCAGGGCCTGCGCGCTGGCGGTCGCGGTCTGCGTGCCGCTGGCCGGTGCGAGCGACCTGCCGGACCTGGGCGACGTGTCGCGCGGCGTGCTGTCGACCGTGCAGGAACGCCAGCTCGGCGTCGAGGTCATGCGCGAAGTGCGCAACGACCGCAGCTTCATGGACGACGCCGAACTCAATGCATACCTCGCCAACCTCGGCTACCGGCTCGCGTCCAACAGCCCGGACGCGCGGATCGCATTCGAGTTCTTCGTGATGAACGATCCCTCGATCAATGCGTTCGCGCTGCCCGGGGGCTTCATCGGCGTGCATACCGGGCTGATGGCCGCGGCGCAGACCGAGTCCGAGCTGGCCGCGGTGATCGCGCACGAGATCGCGCACGTGACCCAGGGCCATATCGCACGCCTTGTGGCGAACCAGCAGCAGGCCCAGATCGGTTCCATCGTCGCGATGGCGCTCGCGCTGCTGGCCGCCCGGTCCAACCCGCAGCTGGCGCAGGGCGCGATCGTCGGTGCCCAGGCGGCGGTGGTGCAGAGCCAGCTCAACTTCACCCGCGACATGGAGCGCGAAGCCGACCGCGTCGGCCTGTCGATCCTGGAACGTTCCGGCTTCGACGTGCGCGGCATGTCGTCCTTCTTCGAGCGGCTGCAGCGGGCGACGCGCAGCTTCGAGACCTCGGCGCCGGCCTACCTGCGCACCCATCCGATGACCACCGAGCGCATCGCGGATGCGCTCAACCGCATCGATTCGCTGCCCTACCGGCAGGTGCCCGACGACCCCGAGTTCCAGTTCGTCCGCACCCGGCTCATCGCGATGCAGGGTGCGCCGCGCGATGCGGTCGGCACGTTCGAGGCGGGACTGAAGCAGGGTGCGTTCATCAACGAGGCGGCGCAGCGCTTCGGGCTGGTCCACGCGCTGATGCGCAACCGCGAACTGCCGCGTGCGATGAAGGAGCTGCGCTCGCTGCGGGCGATCGCGCCGCGCCTGCCGATGATCGATGCGCTCGAGGGCGACCTTCTGGTGGCCTCCGGCAACCTGAAGGGCGCGGCGGCCTTCTACCAGGCGGCGCTGCTGGAGCACCCGCGCTACCGGGCTCTGGTGTACGACCATGCCGACGTGCTGATCAGGCTCGGCCGGCCGGCGGAGGCGCTGAAGCTGGCGTCCGAAAGCCTGCAGTATTTCCCGTCCGACCACCGGCTGTACTTCATCCAGGCGCGTGCCTACGCCGAGCTCGGCCGCGCACTGTCCCAGGGCCGGGCACAGGCGGAGGCGAACGTGCTCCTGGGCAACCGCGCGCTGGCGATCGAACAGTTGCAGAATGCCCTCAAGGCGGGCGACGGCGATTTCTTCGAGCTGTCCGCGGCAGAGTCGCGGTTGCGCGAACTGCGCGCCGTGCCGCTGCCACGCAAGGGCAGGGTTTGAACGCGGGGCGGCTGACCGGCCTGCGCGGCGCGGGCGCAGGCGCCGGGCCAGGGCCGGTCGGCGGGGCCGTGCTTGCACGCCGCGACAGGTTGTTTAGAATCGCGGCATTACAGGCGGGGCGGAAGGAGGAGGTATCCATGGCTGATGCGATCGAATCCGATCGTGAGCTCGACACGCGCGGCCTGAACTGCCCGCTGCCGATCCTGCGCACGAAGAAGGCCCTGAACGAACTGATCTCGGGGCAGGTGCTGAAGGTGGTATCCACCGACCCCGGTGCCACCAAGGACTTCCAGGCGTTTTCGCGGCAGACCGGCAACCCGCTGCTCGGAGCGTCAGAGACCGCCGGTGAGTTCGTCTTCTACCTCAAGAAGAGGTGACCTCGACGGCACCGCGCGGTTTCGTGACGGTGCCTGCGCCAGCCTGCGGAGTGCGCTCCTTGTCGGAGGTCCTGCGATGAGCGGACCGATGGGGCCCCCGGACCTCCGCCGTCCCTGGCGCCTGGTCGACACCGGGCTGCGGCCGGCGGTGCAGAACCTCGCGCTGACGCGCGCGATGCAGGAGGTGCGCGCGGGCGGAGCGGTCGCCAATGCACTGCGCTTCTTCTCGTCGGAGCCTGCGGCCGTGGTCGGCTGTTCGCAGAGCGTGGCCCAGGAACTCGACGTCGACCAGTGCCGGCGGGAGTCGATCGCCATCGAGCGCGCGGCGGATTCATCGCCGGCGCGTTTCGTCGACCCGCGGCAACTCGGCTGGGAACTGATGGCGCTGCGCTCCGACTACCATCGGCGCGATGCTCAGGGCATCGCCCATCGGATCGCGCAGACGGTGTGCGATGCCCTGGGCCAGTTCGGCATCGATGCCCGGCCGCGCGCCGGGTGCGAGGTCGAGGTCGATGGCCGGCGCATCGGCGACCTCCGGGTGTCGATCGACGGCGCGTTCGCCTTGTGCCAGGGGTTGGTGTTCGTCGATTTCGATCCGGCCCGGGCCGAGCGCATCCTGCGCAGCGCGCTGGGCCGGGCGGCATTGCCCGGTGCTGCCCGCCCGGTGCCGTTCCGCATGGAAGAACGGGTCACCAGCCTGCGCGAGCAGCTCGGGCTGGCGCCCAGCATGCGGCAGGTTCGCCGTGCGCTCGTCGAAGCGTTCATGCGTGCGTTCGGGTTCCGCCTGGTGCATGGCGACCTGACCGAAGCCGAGCAGGCGCGCTACCGGATCGCGCTGCGCGAGTTCCGCGCGCCCGACTGGGTCGGCCTGATCCGTCGCCCGAGTGCCGAGATGCCGATCGTCGCCGCCTCCGCGCGCCGGGACCGGATGACCATGCATGCCGGCGTGGCCTACGACCTGCGGGGCCGGCGGTTGCGCGAGGCTTGCCTGAGCGTCGAGCCGCAGGCGCTGTCGCCGCGGCTGCTGCGCGACCTGGAAGCCGCGATCCGTGGCGTCCCGCTCGACTCCCTGTCATCCACCGTGCGCGGCTTCTTCGTCGCACGGCAGGACCACCTGCGCGGGCTTAGCGCCGAGGACTTCACCGCGCTGGTCATGCAGGCGGTGCTGCGGCCGGAGCGCGTGCTGAGCGGCTGAGGCTCAGGTGCCGCCGCTGCTGCGCGCCGTGCCGCGCAGTGGTGGCGCGACCAGCCGTTCCTCCATCAGGGTGAACAGCCCCTGCACCAGCAGCGCCAGCGTGGCGGCAGGCAGTGCGCCTGCGAGCAGCAGCGTACCGTCGTTCAGCGCGAGCCCGGTGGCGATGCGCTCGCCATAGCCGCCCGCGCCGATGAAGGCCGCGATGGTGGCAGTGCCTACGTTGATCACCGCTGACGTCTGGATGCCGGCGAGGATGGCGCCCAGCGCCAGCGGCAGTTCCACGCGCAGCAGCCGCGCGCGGCGCGGCAGGCCCAGGGCCCGCGCCGAATCGCGCAGCGACTGCGGGATCGCCTCCAGGCCGGCGCAGGTGTTGCGCACGATGGGCAGCAGGCCGTAAAGGAACAGCGCGGTGAGCGCAGGCAGCATGCCGATGCGGGCGTACAGCGTGATCAGGAAGGCGAGCAGGGCGAGCGAAGGGACGGTCTGCACCAGGCCCACCGCGGGCAGCACCCAGCGCCGCGCGGCCGCGCTGCCGGCGCACCAGATGCCGAGCGGGACGCCGGCGAGCACCGACAGCCCGAGCGATGCGAACACCAGCACCAGGTGCTCCACGGTCAGGCGCAGGAAGTCCTGGTCGAACAGGGTGCCGGGCAGGCTGCGCCCGGCTGCGCTGCCCGGCGCGTCGCGACCCGTCCCGGTGTCCTGCATGGCGCCCGGGGACGGCAGGGCAGCGGAGGCTGGCAGGGTGCCGGGGCCGGGGATCGTCCCGGCGACGAATCGCGCCGCGACTGCGGCGAAGGCTTCGCCGCCGACCTCGGCGCGCGCATTGAGCGCACGCATCGTCGCATCGTCGAGGCGGCCCTCGAGGGCGAGCAGCGCGGCATGGGTACGCGGCAGCCGCCGTTCGAGTCCGGCACGGTAGAGCAGCACTGCATCGTAGCGCGGGAAGTAGCCGCGATCGTCCTCGAGCACCCGCAGGCCATGGCGCTCGATCGCCGCATCGGTGGAATAGACGTCGATCACGTCGAGCTGTCCGGCTGCCACTGCGCCGAACTTCAGCCCGTGCTCGATCCCGCGCGGGGTCCCGAACGGCAGCGCGTAGCGGGCACGCAGCCCGCCCCAGCCATCGGCGCGGCCGATGAACTCCTGGGTGAGGCCGAGGCGCAGCGATGGATGTGCCGCCAGGTCGGAGATGCGGGAGACCCCGAGCCGGGCTGCCAGCGCCTGCGGCATCGCCAGCGCATAGGTATTGTTGAACCCGAGCGGCCGCGAGGCGGCGAGCCCGCGCTGTTGCAGCCCGCGCGCCATCGCCACGGCATCGGAAGGGTCTTCCATGCGCAGGATCTCGCGCGCGAGCGTGCCGCTGTACTCGACATAGACGTCGATCGAACCCGACACGAGTGCCGCCTGCACGATGCCGGTGTTGCCCAGTCCCTGTTCATGACGCACCTGCGCCTCGCCGGCAGCCTCGGCGGTGCGCCGCAGGATCTCGCCCAGGATGTAGGACTCGGTAAAGCGCTTGCTGCCGATGACCAGTACCGGCCTGGCGGGGGCCGGGCCGGTCGCCGCTGCCGCTGCGGCCACCTCGGCAGCCGGCACCGCAGTTGGCGCCGCAACCACGGCGCAGGCCGGCGGGACACCCTGCGCCAGCGCCAGGACCAGCGCTAGCAGCAGTGCGACCGGCGTCCCTCGCACAGGCCTCACCGGGGCGCCCCTGCAGGCCCGCCTGCGGCTTCGCCCGGCAGGCGTCCCTGCTGCGCGCGGACGAACAGCGTCACGAACGGATCCGCCGGGCGTGCGAGCAGGTCGGCGATGCCGCCGCGCTGGACGACCTGTCCGTCGCGCATGAGCAGGATGTCGTGCGCCAGCCCGGCCGCCTCGTGCAGGTCATGGGTCACCCAGAGCACGGTCTTGCCGAGCGCAGCGAACAGGTTGCGCAGCTCGTCCTGCAGCCCGCTGCGGGTGATCGGGTCCAGTGCCGACAGCGGTTCGTCGCACAGCAGCAGCGGCGGATCGGGCAGCAGCGCGCGCGCGATGCCGATGCGCTGGCGCTCGCCGCCGGAGAGGGTCGACGGATACTGGTCGAGCAGGCGCGGGGCGATGCGTGCGAGCTCCGCCACCGCCGCCAGCCGCTCGCGGATGCGCGCCGGCTCCCAGCGCAGGTGGCGCGCGAGCAGGGTGATGTTGTCCCGGGCAGTCAGGTGCGGGAACAGGCCGCCGTCCTGGATCACGTAGCCGGTGCGGTGGCGCAAGGCGACGATCGTCGCCGGGCCGAGGAGCACGCCGTCGATCTCGATCGAGCCGGCGTCGGGCTCGACCAGGCCGATCAGCAGCCGCAGCAGCGTCGACTTGCCGCAGCCGCTGGGGCCGAGCAGCACGGTGACGCGGCCGCGTTCGAAGGTGGTGGTCAGCGGGGCCAGCGCCAGGCGCCCGCCGAAGGATCGGCACAGTCCGCGGGTGTGGATCATCCGTCCGCGCCGGATCCGCTGGCCGGTGCTGCCGTCGCGCCGGGCTGGCGTACCTGCCAGGCTGCCAGTTCGGCTTCGTAACGGTCTAGCGCGTCCTGGTACAGGTCGACGATGCAGGGCGAGCAGCCGCTGCCGCAGCAGTCCGACAACGACGGTTCCACCGGCGGGATCGGCGGGCGGTCTGCGGGCAGGGTGGTCGGGCGGTCCATGGCCGATCGTACCAAACCGTCCCGGACAGTCCCCGGTCATCGCCGCTCGTTCCTGGAAGTGGCCGGCGTCGGATTGAAGTTCGGCGTGGACATGCCGTTAAGGTCAGATGGCGTGCTAAGGGCCCGCCGGCATTCGAACGTGTCCCGAATCCGTTGCATCGACTTCAACATGCTGCGTCCGATCGAAATACAGCCCGAATTCCTGGGGCATCCGCTGCCCTGGGACCTGTTCGACCGCTACGGCGTGCTGCTGCTCGCCCGCGGCGCGACGATCAGCGATCCGACGCAGGTGGCGCGGCTCAACGCGCGCAAGCTGTTCGCCCGCGCGGAGGATCTCGGTGACCTCGAGGTCTCGGAGATGCTCTCGCCGTTCACTGCCCTGGCCGAGGTGGCGGCGACCCTGGCCCGGGTGTTCGAGGCCGGGGCGGGCCAGGGCGTCGCCCCGCGTCTGCTGCGCATGGCCGACACGATCCGTGCGGTGATCGCCACCGACCAGGATGCCAGCCTGGGCTGGATCGCCCTGGATCGCGGCGCACCCTACTGCATCCGCCACAGCATCGCCGTTGCGCTGATCTGCGAACTCATCGGCAACGAACTCGGCATCCCGGCCGCGGAGCAGCGGTCCGTGCTCTGCGCGGCATTGACCATGAACGTCGGCATGCAGGCGCTGCAGGACCGGCTGACCAGCCGCAACGGCCAGCTCTCCCAGGAGGAGCGTGCGCAGATCGCCGCGCACCCGGAACGCGGCCGGCTGTGGCTGCAGGCGCGCGGTGTGATCGACGAGGTGTGGCTCGCGGCCGTCGGGGACCACCATGAACTGCTCGACGGACGCGGCTATCCGCGCGGCCTCACCGCGTCGATGATCGCGGTGCCGGCGCGGCTGATCGCCCTGGCCGACATCTACTGCGCGAAGACCGGCGAGCGTTTCTACCGTCCGCCGAAGCTGCCCAGCACCGCGGCGCGCGACATCCTGCGCGGCCGCAGCAGCGGTGTCGACCCGATGCTCGCCGGTATCCTGTTCCGGCTGATCGGCGCGCATCCGCCCGGTACCCTGGTGCGCCTGGCCAACCGCGAGGTGGCAGTGATCACCCACAACGCGATCGGCGGCCCTCCGGTGGTGGTGGGCGTGCTGAACCCGATGGACGAACCGCTGCCGCAGCCGACGGTGCGCGATGCATCGAAGCTGGCGACCTCGATCCGCAGCTACGTGACCTTCGATCCGGCGCTGCACCGGTTCGACCTCGACCGGTTGTGGGGCTACGCCCACTGATTCAACCGCCGCGCGAAAGTCCCAGCCGCTGGTAGATCGGGCGCAGGTGCTCGCGGAACTCGGGCAGCCGGCGCCCCAGCCCGATGGCGGCGAGCACGACGCAGGCTCCACCGGCCGCGATCACCGGTTCGACCCCGGTCTTGTGGGCGATCGCACCGGCCACCAGCGCGCCGATCGGCGTCATGCCGAGGAAGCACATGGTGAAGAACGCCATCACGCGCGCCCGCTTGTCCTCGTCGACGATCATCTGCGTGATGGTCGTGGTCGAGGTGACGATGGTGATGATGCAGCCACCGACGATGAACAGCATCGCCATCGACAGCCAGAGCAGCTGGCTGTACGCGAACACGACCAGTGCGAAGCCGCAGGCGAGGGTGGCGCGGTAGTTGAGCTGCACCATGCCGATCACGTTGTTGCGCCAGGCGAGGAACAGCCCGCCGAGCACGCCGCCGGTGCCGGCCGAGCCGAGCAGCAGGCCGAGCGTGGCAGGCCCGCCACCGAACACCTCGGCGGCGAAGATCGGCAGCAGGACCATGTAGGGCGTGGCCAGCGAGCTGACGATGGCCACATGCTTGAGCAGCACGCGCAGCGGCATGATCGAGCGCTGGTAGCGGAACGCGTCGGCCAGTTCGCCGGCGATGGAGCGTCGATGCACGGTCGGCGTGTTGCGCGGCGCATCGATGCGCATCAGCGACACCAGTACGGCGATCTTCGACACCGCGCTCGCGAGGAAGCAGCCCGCCTCGCTCGCCAGGTGGATGATGAAGCCGGCGAGCGTCGGGCCGATCATGCGGCCGGAGTTCTGCATGAAGGCGCCGAACGCGAGCGCGCTGGGCAGGTCTGCGCGGTCCGCGACCAGCACCGGCACGAACGACTGCCGGGCGGAGGTCTCCAGCGCCATCGCGGTGCCCATCAGGAACGCGGCCACCGGTACGTGCCAGGCCGCGAGCAGGTCCAGGAAGGCGAGTGCGGCCAGGCCCAGCCCGTGCACCATCAGCGCGACCTGCATCGCGACCAGCACCGAGCGCCGGTCGAAGCGGTCGGACAGCACGCCGGCGAACGGCGACACGAGAAGCATCGGGATCTGCGAGGCGAAGCCGGTGAGGCCGAGCAGGAAGGCCGAGCCCGACAGGCGGTACACCAGCCAGCTCATCGCCGTGGCCTGGATCCAGGTGCCGATCAGCGCCAGGCTCTGTCCGTAGAAGAAGGTGCGGAAGTTCCGGTGACGCAGCGCCCCGAAGCCCTTGATCATCGGGCGCCGCGCGCGGTCACTTCAACCGGGCCAGCTGCGCATTCACCTTTTCCAGCGTCGCGGTGAAGCCGGCGAGCCGGACGCGCTCCTGCTCCAGCACCTGCGCCGGCGCACGGGCGACGAAGTTCTCGTTCGCCAGCTTGCCCCGCGCCTTCGTGATCTCGTTCTCGAGCCGCGCGGCCTCCTTGCCGAGGCGCTCGCGCTCCGCAGCGGGGTCGACCTCGACCTTCAGCACGAGGCGCGTGGTGCCGACCACCGCGACCGGCGCATCGGCTGCAGCCTCGTCAACGGAAGCGCCGGCGACTGCACTGGCACCGGCACCGGCCGCCACGTCGTCGGCGACCGCCACCGTCGACAGGCGCGCCAGCGGCACGAGGTAGCGCGCGAAGCGGGCCACCGAGCCGTCGTCGCCGAAGGCGACCAGTGGCACCTTCTGCGCGGGCGAAAGGTTCAGCTCGCCGCGCAGCTGGCGGCAGGCATCGACCAGCGCCTTCAGGCGCTCGATCGCGGCATCGCTCGCCGGATCGATGCGCTCGGGCTGCGACTGCGGGTAAGGCTGCACCATGATGCTCGACGTCTCGTCCGCGCGCCGCTTGCCGGCGGCGACCGACACCGTCTGCCAGAGCGCCTCGGTGATGAACGGGATCACCGGATGGGCCAGCCGCAGCGTGGCCTCCAGCACGCGCAGCAGCGTGCGGCGGGTGCCGCGCTGCACGGCGGGGTCGTCGTCCTGCAACTGCACCTTCGCCAGTTCGACATACCAGTCGCAGTACTCGTCCCATGCGAAACGGTAGATCGCCTGCGCGACGTTGTCCAGCCGGTAGTCGGCGAAGCCGCGCGCGACCTCTGCCTCGACCCGCTGCAGCTCGCCGATGATCCAGCGGTCCGCCTCGGACAGCACCACCGCCGCGGCCTCGTCGAGGCCGCAGTCGTGCCCGTCGGTGTTCATCAGCACGAAGCGGGTCGCGTTCCACAGCTTGTTGCAGAAGTTGCGGTAGCCCTCGCAGCGCTTGAAGTCGAAGTTCACGTTGCGGCCGAGCGTCGCGTAGGCGGCCATCGTGAAGCGCAGGGCATCGGCGCCATAGGGCGGGATGCCGGCCGGGAACTCCTTCTTCGTGCGCGCGGCGACCTTCGGCGCGGTCTCGGGCCGGCGCAGCCCGGTGGTGCGCTTCTCCAGCAGCGGCTCGATCGCGATGCCTTCGATCAGGTCGACCGGGTCGATCGTGTTGCCCTCTGACTTCGACATCTTCTTGCCTTCGGCGTCGCGCACGATGCCGTGGATGTAGACGTCGCGGAACGGGATGCGACCGGTGAAGTGCAGGGTCATCATCACCATGCGCGCCACCCAGAAGAAGATGATCTCGTAGCCGGTGACCAGCACGGAGGACGGCAGGTAAAGGTCGTAGGCGGCCTTCTGCGCAGGCGGCGCATCGGGCTTCGCCGCCTCCGGCCATCCGAGCGTCGAGAAGCAGACCAGTGCCGAGGAGTACCAGGTGTCGAGCACGTCGGGGTCGCGCGTGAGCGGGCCGTCGCTGCCGCGCGCGCGTGCCTGTGCCAGCGCATCGGCTTCGCTGCGTGCCACGTAGACATGGCCGTCGGGACCGTACCAGGCCGGGATCTGATGGCCCCACCAGAGCTGGCGCGAGATGCACCAGTCCTGGATGTTGTCGAGCCACTGGTTGTAGGTGCTGGTCCAGTTCTCGGGGAAGAATCGCACCTTGCCGTCGCGCACCGCATCGCGCGCGACCGCACTGATCGAGCGGCCGGGATGCAGCGTGCCTTCCGGGGCGGGCCTGCCCATCGCGACGAACCACTGGTCGGTGAGCATCGGCTCGACCACTTCGCCGGTGCGCGCGCAGCGCGGCACCATCATCTTGTGCGGCTTCTCGCTCACCAGCAGGCCGGCCTCGCGCAGGTCGGCCAGCACTGCCTTGCGCGCGACGTAGCGGTCCATGCCGCGGTACTTCTGCGGCGCGTTGTCGTTCACCTTCGCATCGAGGGTGAGGATGCCGATCGGCGCCAGGCCGTGGCGCTCGCCGACCTGGAAGTCGTTGAAGTCGTGTGCCGGCGTGATCTTCACGCAGCCGGTGCCGAACGCCGGATCGACATAGGCGTCGGCGATCACCGGGATCTCGCGCCCGGTGAGCGGCAGCACCAGGCTGCGGCCGACCAGCGCCCGGTAGCGCTCGTCGTCCGGGTGCACCGCGACGGCGACGTCGCCGAGCATCGTCTCGGGCCGGGTGGTCGCGACCACCAGGCCGTCGCCGCCGCCAGCGATCGGATAGCGGATCTCCCACAGGCGGCCGTCTTCCTCCTCGCTCTCGACCTCGAGGTCGGACACCGCGGTGCCGAGCTTCGGATCCCAGTTCACCAGCCGCTTGCCGCGGTAGATCAGGCCCTGCTCGTACAGCCGCACGAAGGTGTCGACCACCACGGTGGACAGCGACTCGTCCATCGTGAAGTACTCGCGCTGGAAATCCGCCGAGGCGCCGAGGCGCTTCATCTGATTGATGATGGTGTCGCCGGAGAAGCGCTTCCAGTCCCAGACCTGCTCGATGAACTTCTCGCGCCCGAGCGCATGGCGCGACTGGCCGTTCGCCTCGAGCTGCCGCTCGACGACGATCTGGGTGGCGATGCCGGCATGGTCGGTGCCCGGCAGCCAGAGCGTGTTGAAGCCGCGCATCCGGTGGTAGCGGGTCAGCGCGTCCATGATCGTCTGGTTGAACGCATGGCCCATGTGCAGTATGCCGGTGACGTTCGGCGGCGGCAGCTGGATCGCGAACGCCGGCTTGCCGGGTTCGGTGCCGGCGGCGAAGTAGCCGCGCCGCTCCCATTCCGGGCCCCAGAACGATTCGATGCTGCCAGGTTCGAAGCTCTTCGGAAGTTCCATGGATCGTGCGTTGGTGCAGGCGAGTGGCGTGAACCCGAGATTATAGGGGCAGGGGAGGGCCTGCCCTTGCCGCCACCGGCGACGGTCAGCGCCGTCCCGCGTCGTGTTCGCGCGCGAGCGCGGCAACCACCTCGTCGACCGCCCGTTCGATCTCGCCGCGCACCTGGTCGCGGATCCGGGTTTCCTGGTCGCTGCGCCAGGCCTCGAGTTCGTCCCGGAAGCCGCGCTCCACGTCCATCAGGGTGCGGTCGAGGTCGGCCATCGCCCGTTCGCACAGGCGGTCCTCGAGGGTCGGATCGAGCAGCGATTCGACCCGCTCGCGCAGTTCCTGCCGGGTGGTCGGATCGGGGGGCAGGCGCGGTGCCGCGGCCGACGGCAGGTCGGGACGCGGCGGCGTCGGCAAGGGTGGGGTGGCGGGCATCGGCGCAGCATCGATCCGGGCACCGGGCTCGTTCGTGCGCCCGCCTTCCGCATCCCGCGTCTCGCGCAGCTCGACCGATTCGGTCAGGGTCGGAACATGCCGCGCCGCCGGCAGTGCCGCGGGACTCGTCTCGGGTGAGGTCCAGGTCACCGGCTGGTCGAGCGTGGGGATCTCGGGGTGCACCAGCGTATGTTCGGCGGGTGAATCGAGACCACGCAGGCGGCCCAGCAGGACTTCGAGCTTGTTGAGCACCTCCTGCGAGGCACCTGCGGTGTCAGGGCCGCCGGCGGCGCCATCGATGCCGGGGACGATCCGGCCCTCGGGTGGAGCGCCGCCTGGCGGCATGGGGGGAGCCTCGCCCATCGTCGTCGTCAGCCTCGCGCCGCCGTCCGGTCGGACGAACCGCCAGCGCGGCCGGCGGTGCCGGCCGGCCTTGCCAGGTCGTGCGAGGCCAGTGCGTAGCCGCGTTCGGAATAGAACTTCCAGCGCGCCCGCGCGCGCTGGCGGTCCTCCGGATCGAGCGAGACGACCTCGACCAGGCGCTCGAAGCGGCTGAACACCGCCGGGGTGGCATCGGTCAGGTTGAGCAGCACCTGGTCGTGCGGCAGCGGTTCGGTTGCATGGTCGACGATCACCGGCGTGCGCGCCGCGAGCGGATGCGCTGCCCGCACATGCGGCAGGAAGCTGAGCTGGGCGAACGTCCACATCAACCGGTCGACGCGCTCGGACTGCGCCTCGTCCGCGGTCAGCACGAACAGCCGCACGCCCCGCTCGATCGCCTTCGCGGCGATGGTGCATGCGATGCGCTCGCGTGCCTCGACGTTGATGTAGAAATCGACCCGGGTCATGGTGCCTGCCGTCGCCGTGCGCTGCCGAGGCCGCCGCGCGCGCTCAGCTGCGCGCCGAACGCGCGCGTGCCACCAGGAACTCGGTGAGCAGCGGCACCGGGCGCCCGGTCGCGCCCTTGTCCCGTCCGGATTTCCAGGCGGTCCCGGCGATGTCCAGGTGGGCCCATGCGAACTTGCGCGCGAAGCGGGCGAGGTAGCAGGCCGCGGTGACGCTGCCCGCCGGCCTGCCGCCGATGTTCGCGAAGTCGGCGAAGTTGCTCTTCAGCTGCTCCTGGTAGTCCTCCCACAGCGGCATCTGCCAGACACGGTCCCAGGCCGCGTCGCCGGCCTGCTGCACCTCGCGCGCCAGCGTCTCGTTGTTCGCGTACAGGCCGGAGGCGACATGGCCGAGCGCAATCACGCAGGCCCCGGTGAGCGTCGCGATGTCGATCACCAGCGCCGGCTGGTGGCGTTCGCACCAGGTCATCGCGTCGCACAGGACCAGCCGGCCCTCTGCGTCGGTGTTCAGGATCTCGACGGTCTGGCCGGACATTGTCGTCACGATGTCGCCCGGGCGGGTGGCGTTGCTGCCGGGCATGTTCTCGGCCGCGGCGACGATGCCGATCACGTTGATCGGCAGCTTGAGCATCGCGACGGCCTTCATCGTGCCCAGCACGCTGGCGCCCCCGGCCATGTCGAACTTCATCTCGTCCATCTCGGGGGCGGACTTCAGCGAGATGCCGCCGGTGTCGAACGTGATGCCCTTGCCGATCAGCACCACCGGTGCCGACTTGCGGTCGCCGCCCTGCCAGGCGAGCGAGATCAGCCGGGGCGGCTGGCGGCTGCCGCGGGCGACCGCCAGCAGTGCACCCATGCCCAGCCGCTGCATGTCCTTCTCGTCGAGGACCTCGAGCTTGAGCCTGTGCGATTTCGCAAGCGCCGTGGCCTGGGCCGCGAGGTAGCTCGGATGGCAGATGTTGGGCGGCAGGTTGGCGAGGTCCTTCGCGAAGTTCACGCCCTGGGCGGTGGCCACACCCTGGGCGAGCGCGGCCTCGGCGTCGACGTTGCTGCGCGCGTTCACCTTCAGCGAGATCGAGCGCAGCGCCGGCGCATTGCGCTCGGGCTGGCTCTTCATCTGGTCGAAGCGGTACAGGGCCTCCATCGCGACCACTACCGCCTGGGTGATCGCCCAGGCCTGGCTGCGGCCGGGCACCGGCACCTCGGTCAGGCAGAGCAGTGCGTCGCGGGCTCCGGTCTGGCGCAGTGCCGACACCGAGGCGCGGACCGCTTCGCGGTAGCCCTTTTCCCGGAATTCGCCCGCCGGACCCAGCCCGACCAGCAGGATGCGCTCGAACAGCTTGCCTTCGACCCGGGACACCAGCAGGGTGGTGCCCGCCTTGCCGTCGAAATCGCCCTGCTTGACGATCGCGGAGAGCGCGCCGCGGGTCGCCTTGTCGATCGCCAGCGCGGAGGCGGAAAGCTCGCGTGCCTGGAACACGCCGACCACGGCGCACGCGCTCTTCAGCTTCTCGGGGCTGCCGGTCTTTATGCTAAATTCCATCTGATGTCCCTCGCTCAGGTAACTGTACTGGCCGCAGCCATCCTGCGGCCCATTATCGGCGTGCGGTCTCTCCCAAGTCAAAACGATCGGGCTGTTGCCGCAAGTGCCGCGCGGGTCTCCCGCCCGTCCCCGCGGGCCTTCCGGCCGCCGTTGCTTCCTGCCCGGTGATCTTCTACCGCTCGCAGCTGCGCGAGTTCTTCCTCACCGCTTCGGCCGTGTGTGCCGTGCTGCTCGCGATCATGGTGACTACCCAGTTCATCCGGTTGCTGGGGATGGCCGCCGGTGGCAAGTTCGCCGCGGACGGGGTCGCCGCGATCCTCGGCTTCACTGCGATCAACTACCTCCCGGTGGTGCTCTCGCTGACGTTGTTCATCACCGTGCTGAGCTGCCTCACGCGCATGCACCGCGACTCGGAGATGGTCGTATGGTCGGCGAGCGGCGTGTCGCCGGCCGCCTGGATCGGTCCGGTGCTCGCGTTCGCCCTGCCGCTGGCGCTGGTCATCGGCGGGCTCAGCCTGGGCCTGTCGCCGTGGTCGAACCAGAAGAGCGACGAGTTCCGGCGCCAGCTCGAGGCGCGCGACGAATCGGCCAGCGTGTCCGCCGGTGTCTTCCGGGAGTCGCGCGGCGGCGACCGGGTCTACTTCGTCGAATCGGTCTCGCGCGAGGAGAACACGGTCGGCAACGTGTTCGTGCATTCGGTGCAGAACCAGCGCGCGGGCAGCATGGTCGCGCGCCGCGGATTCCTCGAGACGCGCGAGAACGGCGACCGCTTCCTCGTGCTCGAGCAGGGGCGCCGCTACGAGGGCGACCCCGGCTCCGCCGAGTTCCGCACCACCGTGTTCGAACGCTACGCGATCCGGATCGAGACCGCGGAGTCGCGCGGCGGCAGCCGCCCGGTCAAGGGCATCCCCACCCTCGACCTGCTGGCGAACCCGACGCCGGCCAACATCGCCGAGTTCACCTGGCGCTGCGGCCTGCCCATCATGGCGGTCATCCTCGCGCTGGCGGCGATCCCGCTGTCCTACGTGAATCCGCGCGTCGGCCGGTCGCTGAACTACGTGTTCGCGATCATGCTGTACATGCTCTACAGCAACCTGCTGTCCATCGTGCAGGCATGGATCGCGCAGGGCCGGCTCGCGCCCGCCGTCGGTTTCTGGGTGGTGCATGCCGTGATGCTGGCGCTTACGCTGGTGCTGTTCTCGCGCCGTGCCTTCGCGCTGTCCTGGCCAAGGCTGCGCTGGCCATGGCGCAGGCGTGCGGCGTCGGCTCCGGTGGCCTGAGGGACACGCCCCATGGTCGTCATCAGCCGATACCTCCGGCGCGAGGTGTACACCACCACCGCGCTGGTGGTGGTGGCGCTGCTCGGGCTGTTCGCGCTGTTCGACCTGATCGGGGAACTGGACGAACTGGGCGAGGGCGCCTACCGGTTGCGCGAAATGTTCCTGTTCGTGGTGCTGAACCTGCCTGGCCACTTCTACGAGGCGCTGCCGGTGGCCGCGCTGATCGGCACCACGTTCGCGCTGACCCAGATGGCGCAGCAGTCCGAGTACACGGTGATCCGTGCGTCCGGCGTGTCCGCGGTACGGATGGCGCTCGTGCTGGTGCGTGCGGGCATCACCATCGCGCTGGTCGGCGTGCTGGTCGGCGAGGCGCTGGCCCCGGTGTCGGAGCGCGCGGCGCAGGCGCTGCGCCTGCAGGCGAAGTCCGCGGTGGTCGCCCAGGAGTTCCGCTCCGGCCTCTGGGTGAAGGACGGCAACAGCTTCATCAACGTGATGCAGGTGACACCCGAGCCCCGACTGATCGGGCTTCGCGTGTACGAGTTCGACGCTGCATGGCGCCTGGTGCGCGTCTGGTTCGCGCAGGAGGGCCGCTACCTCGGCGACAACCGCTGGCACATGGACCTGGTGAGCGAGACCCGTTTCGAGGGCGATCGCGCGATCGTCGAACGCGTCCCGACGCGCGAGTGGACCTCCGTGCTCACGCCCGGCCTGCTCACCGTGCTGCTGGTCAAGCCGAACGAGATGTCCGCCGTGAACCTCTGGCAGTACGTGCAGCACCTGCGCGGCAGCCGGCAGGCGGCCAGCCGCTACGAGATCGCGTTGTGGCGGAAGGCTGCCTATCCGCTGGGCATCGTGGTGATGCTGGTGCTGGCGCTGCCGTTCGCGCAGCAGGCCCGGCGGGCGAGCGCCGGGCCGCGGGTGTTCGCCGGCATCATGCTCGGGCTGGCGTTCTTCTTCCTGAACACGCTGGCTTCGCACGCCGGCTGGCTCTACGACTGGCCACCGCCGGTCGCCGCGCTGCTCGCGCCACTGGTCTTCCTGTCGGTCGCGATCGGGCTGGTCGCGTGGTTCGAACGCCGCTGAGCGCTGCCGCCTCAGCCCTCGACGAGCACCAGGCGGGTACCGGCCAGGCGGTCGTGCAGGAACTGGCGGTCGCGATCCACCAGTGCCCATGCCAGGCCGGCCCCGACCGCGAGCACGCTCGGCCATGCCAGCAGGTACCGGCACAGGGCCCGCCCGCGACCGACCGGCGCGCCGTCCGCCGCGACCAGGCGCAGGCGCCAGGTGCGCATCGGCAGGGTCTGTCCGCCGCGCGTCCAGAACCAGCCGAAATACAGTCCGAGGACCGCCAGCACCCAGCCCCGGAACAGCCACAGCGGCCAGCCGGCCGATGCATCGCGTCCGGTCGCGAGGTAAAGGGGCAGCAGGAAGGCGAGGCCGGCGAGCAGCAGCAGGGCCACCACGATCAGGCTTTCGTACACCAGGCTGCTCAGGCGCCTGAGCAGCGTCGCCGAAGGGGCGTGGACCTGCACCTGCCGACCCCTGCTATTGCTGCGGAAGGGCGGTGGTCGCCTCGCCGCCGCCGTCGGCGCCGGCCGGCGCGGCAGGGGCCCACGGCTGCCGGGCTTCCTGCCAGCGGCGGGCAAGGTCCTGCCGCTGGTCGGCCGGGAGCTTGTTGAGCTGCTGGTAGTTCTTGCGCGCACGATCGCGTTCTTCGGCCGACAGCTGCGACCACTGCGACAGTCGCGACTTGACGCGTTCGCGCTGTTCGGAAGTCATCGTCGCCTGCCGCTGCGCGATGCCGATCAGCTTGCGTCGGGTCTGCACGGCCAGGCTGTCCCAGCTCTCCTCGAGTGGCGCGAGGAATTCCTTCTGCGCCTGGGGCAGTTGCGCCCAGGACGGTGCACGTGCCGCGGTCGCGCTCGCCGCATGCACGGTGCCTGCCGCGGCGGGCAGCAACGGGGCCCAGTGCGGCGCGGCGAACAGGGCCAGCGCGAGCAGCGCCGCGCAGCCGGGCCCGGAGCCGGATCGGCGGGTGCTTCGACGGGTTCCGGCGGTGCTGCCCCGGTGGCCCTCGGCGAAGGCTACTGCTGCGGTTCGACCGGGCGCTGCAGCCATGTATCGAACCCGTTGTCGATGTAGGCCGTCACCGGCAGGTCATCCGCCAGGATGGCGAGGTCGAGTGCGGCGGCCACATCGGCTTCGGCATCGCTGCCGAACTCGGTCAGCGTCACGCCGGAGATGGCCAGCGCGAGCATGCCCAGCGCAAGCCAGAGCCGCGGGCCTGCGAACCACTCGCGCAGGCCGCCGCCGGTGTAACCGCCGACCCCCGCCAGTGCCAGTGCGCGGACATGGCGCGGGCGCGCGGCCAGCCCGAGGGCCGCCTTGCGTGCCACCTGCAGCCGGGTCTGCACGTCCTCGTCGACACGCGCCAGCCCTTCATCGAGCAGCGCCGCGATCTGTCTGCCGAATTGCGCGTCGTTCACAGGGAAATTCCTTTGGCTTTCAGCAGCTCGGCAAGCGCATGCGTCGCCCGCGAGCAATGAGTCTTCACGCTGCCTTCCGAACAGCCCATGGCTTCAGCCGTTTCGGCGACATCCAGTTCCTCCCAGTAACGAAGCAGGAAGGCTTCGCGTTGACGCGCAGGCAGCTTGGAAAGCGCTTCTTCAATCGTTTCAAGGGTTTGGATCCGCTGCAGCCGATCGGAGGGGTTGATGCCCTGGCCGTTCGGGTCGGCGGCGGCCTGCAGCGTCTCGAGCGGATCGACCTCGTCGTCGTCCTTGCCGACGGAAAACGACGAGAACAGCGTGGTCCACGTGTTGCGCACCTTGCTGCGCCGATACCAGTCGCGGATCGTGTTCTGGAGAATCCGCTGGAACAGCATCGGCAGCTCTTCCACCGGACGATCAGCGTACTTCTCGGCGAGCTTCATCATGGAATCCTGAACGATGTCCAGCCCCGCCTCGGGATCGCGTACCGCATAGGTCGCCTGCTTGAACGCCCGGCGCTCGACCTCGGACAGGAATTTCGACAGTTCGCTCTCGGAAGCCAGGATCGTTCTCGGACGCGGGGGAATCGTGGAGGAAGTCCGCCCGGCGCCGTTGCGGCGCGCCGCAGGTCCGGGGGCGGGCAATGGTACCAAAGCCCCTGCCCGGTCCCCTGCCGGCGCGCCGGCAGGCTGGACGCGGCGGGCCCGAGGCAAAGCAGCTTGACCCCATGTCCCCTTGCCGGTAGCCTCTCCGGTTCGTTTCGAATCGCGAAAAAGGGGCCCGGGCGCCCGGTTCGAGGAACCCTGTCATCCAGCCATGCAGCCATCCAGGCTTCCACGGTCGTCCTGCTCGGCAGGCAGTGGCAGCGGTGGCAGACACCAGGCCGTGCCCGCGGTCCCACACAAGTACCCAGGTACGTAAAGGTTATCCAATGGACAGGATCGCTGCGAACGTGATGGAACTCACCGGGGCGGAAATCGTCATCCGGTGCCTGCAGGAAGAGCAGGTCGACTTCGTGTTCGGCTACCCGGGCGGGGCCGTGCTGTACATCTACGACGAGCTCTCCAAGCAGGACAAGGTGAAGCACATCCTGGTCCGGCACGAGCAGGCGGCGGTGCATGCGGCCGACGGCTACGCGCGTTCGACCACGCGGCCCGGCGTCGCGCTGGTGACCTCGGGCCCGGGCGTGACCAACGCGGTGACCGGCATCGCCACCGCGTACATGGATTCGATCCCGATGGTGATCATCACCGGCCAGGTGCCGACCCATGCGATCGGCCAGGATGCCTTCCAGGAAGTCGACACCGTCGGCATCACCCGGCCCTGCGTGAAGCACAACTTCCTGGTGAAGGACGTGCGCGAGATCGCCTCGACGATCCGCAAGGCCTTCCAGATCGCGACCACCGGCCGTCCCGGCCCGGTGCTGGTCGACATCCCCAAGGACATCACGGTCGAGAAGGCGGTGTTCAGCTACCCGCAGAACGTGCCGATGCGCTCGTACAGCCCGGTGACGCGCGGCCACTCGGGACAGATCAAGAAGGCCATGCAGCTGCTGCTGGAAGCCAAGCGGCCGATGATCTACACCGGCGGCGGCGTGATCCTCGGCGAGGCCTCGGCCGACCTCGCGAAGCTGGTGCGCGCCCTCGGCTTCCCGTGCACCAACACGCTGATGGGCCTGGGCGGCTTCCCGGCCACCGACCGCCAGTTCGTCGGCATGCTCGGCATGCACGGCACCTACGAAGCGAACATGGCGATGCAGCACTGCGACGTCCTGCTCGCCGTCGGTGCCCGGTTCGACGATCGCGTCATCGGCAACCCGAAGCACTTCCACCAGGAAGACCGCCGGATCATCCACATCGACATCGATCCGTCGTCGATCTCCAAGCGGGTCAAGGTCGACGTGCCGATCGTCGGCAACGTGAAGGACGTCCTGGCCGACATGCTGGCGCAGTTCACCTCGTCGCAGGAGCGCCCGGATGCGGTCGCGCTGTCGGCATGGTGGAAGCAGATCGAGGAGTGGCGCGGCCGCGACTGCCTGAAGTACGACCGGGCCAGCGCGATCATCAAGCCGCAATCGGTGATCGAGACGCTCTACAAGGTCACCGAGGGCAACGCCTTCGTCACCTCCGACGTCGGCCAGCACCAGATGTGGGCCGCGCAGTTCTACAAGTTCGACCAGCCGCGCCGCTGGATCAATTCCGGCGGCCTGGGCACCATGGGTTTCGGGCTGCCCTCGGCGATGGGCGTGCAGCTGGCGCACCGCGATGCGCAGGTCGCCTGCGTCACCGGCGAGGCGAGCATCCAGATGTGCATCCAGGAGCTTTCCACCTGCACCCAGTACCGGCTGCCGATCAAGGTGGTGATGCTGAACAACCGCTACATGGGCATGGTGCGGCAGTGGCAGGAGTTCTTCCACGGCAACCGGCATGCCGAGTCGTACATGGACGCGCTGCCCGACTTCGTGAAGCTCGCCGAATCGTATGGCCACGTGGGCATGCGCATCGAGAAGCCGTCGGACGTCGAGGCCGCGATGCGCGAGGCGTTCTCGATGAAGGACCGGCTGGTGTTCATGGACTTCATCACCGACCAGACCGAGAACGTGTTCCCGATGGTGCCCGGCGGCAAGGGGCTGTCGGAGATGATCCTGGTCTGACCCGCCGCGGGAGCGCCGCTTGCGGCCTTCCGCGCATCCGGCCGGTCCGGGGCGCCGGCGGCCCGCCGTGCGCTGCACGCGCCGGTGCCGCCGCCAGCCCGGTGCCGCCTCCCGCGTTCCCGAATCCACACCGTACTGATCGATCCCCGATGCGCCATATCATCTCCATCCTGCTCGAGAACGAACCTGGCGCGTTGTCGCGGGTATCGGGCCTGTTCTCGGCCCGCGGATACAACATCGAATCGCTGACCGTGGCGCCGACCGAAGACGCCACCCTGTCGCGGATGACCATCGTCACCCGCGGCTCCGACGAGGTCGTCGAGCAGATCACCAAGCAGTTGAACAAGCTGATCGAGGTCGTGAAGGTCGTCGACCTGTCCGACGGTGCGCACATCGAGCGCGAGCTGATGCTGGTGAAGGTGCGCGCCGCCGGCAAGGACCGCGAGGAGATGAAGCGCATGGCCGACATCTTCCGCGGCCGCATCATCGACGTGACCGACAAGTCCTACACGATCGAACTGACGGGGGAGGGGTCCAAGCTCGACGCCTTCCTGCAGGCGGTCGAACCCGGGCTGATCCTTGAAACCGTTCGCACCGGTGCCTCCGGCATCGGCCGCGGAGAGCGGGTCCTCAAGGTCTGACCGCAGGGCCGGCCGGTGCCCGGGGTACACCGGTTCCGATGCCAGGCGCGAAGCGTCCGGCGCACTCCCTCAATTCACATACACACAACGCATCGCGGAGACTGGGCATGAACATCTTTTACGACAAGGACGCCGACCTGTCCCTGATCAAGGGCCGCAACGTCACCATCCTCGGCTACGGATCGCAGGGGCATGCCCACGCGAACAACCTGAAGGATTCCGGCGTGAAGGTGACCGTCGGCCTGCGCAAGGGCGGCTCGTCCTGGGAGAAGGCCAAGGCTGCCGGCATCACCGTCAAGGAAGTCGACGATGCGGTCAAGGGTGCCGACCTCGTGATGATGCTGCTGCCGGACGAGCACCAGGCCCAGGTCTACAAGGAATCGGTCGAGCCGAACATCAAGAAGGGCGCCACGCTCGCCTTCGCGCACGGCTTCAACGTGCACTTCCAGCAGATCCTGCCCAAGGCCGAGATCGACGTGATCATGATCGCGCCGAAGGGTCCCGGCCACCTGGTGCGTTCGACCTACACCCAGGGCGGCGGCGTGCCGTCTCTGATCGCGATCGCCCAGGACTCCAGCGGCAAGGCGCGCGATGTCGCGCTGTCCTATGCGGCCGCCATCGGCGCCGCCCGTGCCGGCGTGATCGAGACCACGTTCAAGGAAGAGACCGAGACAGACCTGTTCGGCGAGCAGGCGGTGCTGTGCGGCGGTGCGACCGCCCTGGTGCAGGCCGGCTACGAGACGCTGGTCGAGGCGGGGTATGCCCCCGAGATGGCCTACTTCGAGTGCCTGCACGAGCTCAAGTTGATCGTCGACCTGATGTACGAGGGCGGCATCGCGAACATGCGCTACTCGATCTCGAACACCGCCGAGTACGGCGACTTCACCCGCGGTCCGCGCATCATCACCGAGCAGACCAAGGCCGAGATGAAGAAGATCCTGACCGAGATCCAGACCGGCCAGTTCGCCAAGGAGTTCATCCTCGAGAACCGCGCCGACGCCCCGACCCTGAAGGCGATGCGCCGGATCGGCCAGGCGCACTCCATCGAGACGGTCGGCGCCAAGCTGCGCGGCATGATGCCGTGGATCAAGGCCAACCAGCTGGTCGACCGGTCGCGCAACTGATGGCGCTCTATCCGCATCCCATCCTGGCGCGCGAGGGCTGGCCCTTCATCGCGCTTGCGGTGGGTGCGGCAGCAGCGGTGGCGGCGTTCGCCGGTGGCTTGTGGTCGCTGCCGCTGTGGGTCGTCGCGCTGTTCGTGGTGCAGTTCTTCCGAGATCCCTGCCGCAGCTTCGACGCCGGGGCCAACGCGGTCATCTCGCCGGCGGACGGCCGCATCGTCGCCGTCGAGAAGGCCCGCGACCCCTACCTCGAGCGCGACGCGCTCAAGGTGTCGGTGTTCATGAACGTGTTCAACGTGCACTCGAACCGGGTACCGGTCGACGGCGAAGTACGCGAGGTACGCTACTTCCCGGGCCGCTTCTTCAATGCGGCCATCGACAAGGCCTCGCTCGAGAACGAACGCAACGCGATGGTGATCGACACCGCCGATGGCACGCGGGTGACCTGCGTGCAGATCGCCGGGCTGATCGCGCGCCGGATCCTCTGCTACGCGAAGCCGGGAGACCGGGTCGAGCGTGGCCAGCGCTTCGGCTTCATCCGCTTCGGTTCGCGCGTCGATGTCTACCTGCCGCCGGATGCGACACCGCGTGCGATGCTGGGCGACGTCGTGTTCGCCGGGCAGACGGTGCTCGCCGAACTGCCGGGTACGGTGGCCCACCTGGCCGCGGGTTCCCGATGATCCGCCGCGACCCGCACAAGGTGGCCAAGGTCGAGGGGCGCCGGCGCGGCATCTACTGGCTGCCCAACGCATTCACCACCGCCGCCCTGTTCGCGGGGTTCTTCGCGATCGTGCAGGCAATGAACGGGCGCTTCGAGGTCGCAGCGGCGGCCATCTTCGTCGCCGGCATCCTCGATGGCCTCGACGGCCGGATCGCCCGCTGGACGCGCACCCAGAGCGCGTTCGGCGCCGAGTACGATTCGCTGTCCGACATGGTCTCTTTCGGCGTGGCCCCGGCGCTGGTGGTCTACGTCTGGGCCCTCAAGGATTTCTCCCACCTCGGCGAGATCGGCACGAAGTCGCACTGGATGCTGAGCCGGCTGGGCTGGATCGCCGCGTTCATCTACTGTGCCTGTGCCGCGCTGCGGCTCGCCCGGTTCAACACCCAGCTCGACATCGCCGACAAGCGCTACTTCACCGGCCTGCCGAGTCCCGCGGCGGCCAGCCTGGTGGCAAGCCTGGTCTGGGCCTTCAGCCTGTACCAGGTGGAGGGCGGCGACGTGATGTGGCTCGCCTGGGTGGTCACCGTGTTCGCCGGCTTCTCGATGGTCAGCAACTTCAAGTTCTACAGCGGCAAGGACATCAACCTGCGCAAGGCGGTGTCGTTCCGCGTGATCGTCGTCACCGCGATCGGGGTGGGGTTGCTCAGCCTCGTCGCCGACACCCTGGCCGAACTGCTGCTGGCCGTATCCGTGATCTACGCGCTGTCCGGATACGTGATGCCGCTGTTCTCGCCGCGTGGCGGCAAGGCGCAACCGGCGGCGGCGGAGCCCGCGCTGGACGCAGGGGCGCCACCGCCGGCGACCGGCGACCCGAAGGATCCACGGGCCTGAGCGTGCCCGGGCGGGCGCGAGCGGCAGGATTTGGCTTGCGCTCCGCCGGCGCACGCCCTAGACTACGGCAATGTCCTCGGTAACCCAACGCGTCGTGATCTTCTCCTTCCTGACCAGCACGCTGCTGGCCAGCTGGCTGCTGCGCCCCGCGCGCTGAACATCCACGACCCTTGTTGCGTTGCCCCGCGCCGGCTCATGACCTGAAGCCGGCGATCGAAGTCATAGACCGCATATCCTGCGGCAAGGAGACATCATGAGCAGCGACCGCCTCATAATTTTCGACACGACCATGCGCGATGGCGAGCAGAGCCCTGGCGCTACGATGACCCGCGAAGAGAAGCTGCGCATCGCGCGCCAGCTCGAGCGCATGCGGGTCGACGTGATGGAAGCAGGGTTCCCGGCCGCGAGCAACGGCGACTTCGAGGCGGTGCATTCGGTGGCGTCGATCATCCGCGAGTCGACGGTCTGCGGGCTGTCCCGCGCGAACGAGGCGGACATCCGGCGCTGCGCCGAGGCGATCGCGCCGGCACCGCGCCGGCGCATCCACACCTTTCTCGCCACCTCGCGCATCCACATGGAAAAGAAGCTCCGGATGGAGCCTTCCCAGGTGCTCGAGACCGCGGTGAATGCGGTGAAGTTCGCGCGCGGCTTTACCGACGACGTCGAGTTCTCGCCCGAGGACGCCGGCCGGTCCGACATCGACTTCCTCTGCCGCGTGCTCGAGGCGGTGATCAAGGCGGGCGCGACCACGCTCAACATCCCCGACACCGTCGGCTACACCATGCCCGAGCAGTACGGCGCGCTGATCCGTACCCTGCGCGAGCGCGTGCCGGGCGCCGACAAGGTGGTCTGGTCCACCCATTGCCACAACGACCTCGGCCTCGCCGCGGCGAACTCGCTCGCCGGCGTGATGAACGGCGCGCGCCAGGTCGAGTGCACGATAAACGGGCTGGGCGAGCGCGCCGGCAACGCCGCGCTGGAAGAGATCGTGATGGCGGTGCGCACCCGCCAGGACTTCTTCACCTGCGACACCAACATCGACACCACACAGATCGTGCCGGCCAGCCGCCTGGTGGCAGGCATCACCGGTTTCGCGGTGCAGCCGAACAAGGCCGTGGTCGGTGCCAACGCCTTCGCGCACGAGTCGGGGATCCACCAGGACGGGGTACTGAAGAACCGCGAGACCTACGAGATCATGCGCGCGCAGGACGTCGGCTGGAACGCCAACCGCATCGTCCTCGGCAAGCTCTCCGGCCGCAACGCCTTCCGCACCCGCCTGCAGGAACTCGGCGTGGTGGTCGAGTCGGAAGAGATCCTCAACGCGGCGTTCGCGCGGTTCAAGGAACTGGCCGACCGCAAGCACGAGATCTTCGACGAGGACCTGCAGGCGCTGATGTCCGACGAGACGGTGACGGCGCAGGTCGAGCACTACAAGCTGGCCTCGATGAGCGCGCACTCCGAGACGGGCGAGCCGCCGCGTGCGCGCGTGACGCTGTCGATCGGCGGCGTCGAACGCACGGCCGACACCACTGGCACCGGACCGGTCGACGCCGCGTTCAAGGCGGTCGAGTCGCTGGCCGGCAGCGGCGCCGACCTGCAGCTGTATTCGGTGAACAGCATCACCAAGGGCACCGAGTCCCAGGGCGAGGTCACGGTCCGCCTGCATCTGGCCGGGCGCATCGTGAACGGCGTCGGCGCGGACACCGACATCGTCGTCGCCTCGGTGAAGGCCTACCTGAACGCGCTCAACCGCCTGCAGGCGAACATCGAGCGGACCAACCCGCAGGGCTGAGCAACGGTCGCCGGTGCCTGGCCAGGCCGGCCGCGCGCCGGCGCGACCCGGTTCAGGCTGCCGTGCGCCTGCCCGGGACCGGCGCCGACTCGAAGCGCGCGACCGACTTGCGCAGGTCCGCCGCGAGGTACTGCAAGCGGCGCGTGGCAGCCTCGGCACCGCCCACTGCCTGCGGGTTCGCCTCGGTCATGCGCGCGATCTCCCCGATGCAGCGGGCGATGCCTTCGGTGGCGAGGCGCTGCGCGCCGGTGGCGTCCGCGATCTCGCGGATCATCGTGCGGTTCTGCGCGACGCTGCGGCCGATCGCCTCCAGCGCATCGGCTGCGGCCGCGGCCTGCGCGACGCTGACTGTCACCTCCTCGACTGCACTGGCGGCAGGTTTCCTCGAGGTCCGATTCGCACATCATGCCCGAGCGGTCGGGCGAGCCCTGCAGGCTGAAGGTGATGCCCTTGCCGATCGCCGGCACGTGCCGCTAGTCCGGGCAGCCGGGGTAGGCGGCGAACAGGTTGCTTCCCTGGCGGATGCTCTCCTGCACGCCGGGGTGCAGCGTCCCGGTGGCCGGATCGTCGAACACGAGCTCGGACTCGCTGTGCGCAACGACGCGCACCGTGCCCCATCGCGTGCGCACGCCATCGCGCAGGTTGTCGCCGCCGGTGAAGGTGCGGTCCTCGAAGCGCCAACGCGACAGGGCTGTCCTCGGCCGGATCGACGGATCGAACCGCGACTCGGCCATGAACAGGTAGTTGTCGCCGGAATCGGGGAACACATTGCCGGCTTCGCGCTGGATCAGGTCGCTCAGGACGTCGTTCGGCACCCGAGCGCGCAGGCAGCCCAGCATGCGCCCGTCGCGTACCACTGGCTGCCGGAACATCAGCGTCACCGCATCGTGGAACCGCGACGTCGTGGCACCCAGTGCCTGCGTGCGATCGTCGACATAGGGCCGGTGCAGGAGCGGCGCACAGAGTCCCGCGGCCAGTGCCCGCGGCTGGTCATCCGGGGTGCCGATGCGCTGCCGGCAGGTGGAGACGAGGATGCGGCCACCGGGCGCGACATAGGCCAGTTCGCAGATGTCCGGACGGGCGTCGAGCGCCGCCTGCAGCAGGGCCGGGTCCGGTGCGCCCTGCGACGCTGCCGCTATGCCTGCGGCGGCCTCGCCGGCGAGGTCGCGTGCCACGGCTTCGAGGAACTGCCAGTGTCCGTTCGTCCAGTCGATCAGCAGGCGATGGCGCGGGGACGCGGGCTGGCCGTTGCTGCCCGTGCCCTCGGGTGTACGGCACCGACAGCGGCGACTTTAGACCTGTCGACGCACGTCCCGGGCGTAGTAGGCCGCGGACACGATGAACACGGTGGAGAGCAGCGCCTGCAGCCATCCTGCGGCCGCGCTGGCGCCGCCATCTGCATAGCCGCGCATCACGCCTTCGACGAAGTAGGCCAGCACCAGCATCGGCGCCCACTGGTAGGTGTAGCGGCGACCGCGCAGGATGCCGAAAAGCGGCAGCAGCAGCGGCAGGGCCTTCAGGGCGAGCAGGCCCGGACCGTCCGGGCCGGGCGCGATGTACAGCTCCCAGGCAAGCGCCAGCCCGATCAGCGCGAGCAGGCTGCCGATCGCCGTCCAGTGCAGCAGGGCGATCCGGCCGGCACCGACCGGCGAAGCGGGACTCATCGGGCCAGGCGCAGCGCGACTTCGGCCAGCCGGCGGCCGAGGGCGATGCACAGTGCCTTCTCGTCGGCGCTGACCGGCTGGTCGGACCGGTCGCCTGCGACATGGCTCGCGCCGTAGGGCGTGCCGCCGGTGCGCGTCGAAGACAGTTCGGGCTCGGTGTACGGGATGCCCACCAGCAGCATGCCGTGGTGGAGCAGCGGCAGCATCATGGTCAGCAGCGTCGATTCCTGCCCGCCATGCTGGGTGCCGGTCGAGGTAAACACCGCGGCCGGCTTGCCGGCCAGGGCGCCGCGGGCCCACAGGCCGCCGGTCGTGTCGAGGAAGTGCTTCATCGGTGCCGCCATGTTGCCGAAGCGGGTCGGCGATCCGAGCGCGAGGCCGGCGCATTGCTCGAGGTCGGCCGGTTCCACGTAGGGCGCACCCGCGTCCGGCACGGGCGGCGCCGCGGTCTCGACTAATGTGGCCACCGGCGGCACGGTGCGCAGGCGGGCGATCGCGCCCGGCACCTGGCCGATGCCGCGGGCGACCAGCTGCGCCATCTCGCGCACGGCGCCGTTGCGGCTGTAGTAGAGAACGAGGATCTCGGCCATCGATGCGGGTCCTTCAGTGCGACAGGGGTCGGCCGATTATAGGAAGCCCTACGCAGGCTGCGCGGGAACAGCGACAATACGGGCTGCTGTCGATGCACCGGTGCACGATCCGATCCGGTCCGCGCGATGCCGCAGCAGGATTCCGCCACCCACCGATCGGCGACCGACCGCCGACAGACCGCCGCCGTGTTCGCCAACCCTCCTTCCGGACCCTTCGGACGCTCGCTGCGCGACGGCTGGCAGGCCGTACAGCTCGCGACGTCGCGCTTCCGCGAGGCACGCTGCGCCGACGCGGCATCCAACCTGGCGTTCACGACGCTGGTCGCGATCGTGCCGCTGCTGGCGATCGGTTTCGCGATCGTCAGTGCATTCCCGGTGTTCGGCGAGGTCACGGAGCAGGTGCGCATGTTCGCCAGCAGCACCCTGCTGCCGGAGGCTGCGGACCGCGTGGTCGGCGTCTACCTGAGCGAGTTCGCCGCCAACGCGGCGCAGGTATCGGCGATCGGCCTGGTGGTGCTGGTGGTGACCGCGCTGGTGCTGGTACTGACCATCGAAAGTGCGTTCGACGACATCTGGCGCACCGGAAACCTCGGTCGCCGCGCGCCGCGCCTGGCGGTCTACAGCATGCTGGTGACGGTCGGTCCGCTGCTGATCGGTGCCGGCCTCTGGCTCACGTCGCTGCTGGTGTCGTGGTCGATGGGCTGGTTCGCCTACCTGGACGAGGTGGTGCTCACCGCGCTGCGGCTGGTGCCGTTCGTGCTGACCATCCTCGCCTTCGGCCTGCTCTACCATTCCCTGCCCAACCAGCGGGTGCGCGCGGGCGACGCGGCGATCGGCGGGCTGGTCGCCGGCGTGCTGTTCGAACTCACCAAGCGTGCGTTCGGGCTGTATGTCACGCATATCGGCGGCTACCACGCGATCTACGGCGCGTTCGCCACGGTGCCCATCTTCCTGATGTGGGTGTACCTGTCCTGGCTGGTGGTGCTGATGGGTGCCGCGCTGGTCGCGGTGATCCCGGCGGTGCGCGCCGGCGATGGCATCGTGCCGCCGGCGCCAGCTGGTACGGGTCCGGTCAGCGCGGACGCACCGCCGACGACAGGTCGCCCGCCGGCTGGACGACCGGTCGCACGGACTGCGGCACCGACTGCGGCACGGACGCAGGCACGGACTGCGGCACGGACGCAGGCACGGACTGCGGGGCGGCGGGGCCGCCCGAAGCGAGGCGGGTCGCCGCGCGGGGATCGAACTTCCAGTGGTTGACCCAGGCCCGGACCACCAGGTTCGGGTACTCGGGCTTGCCCAGGCTGCCGTTGTAGCGGCCCAGCGCGCGGAACAGGTTGCCCTGCTCGATGTCGACGTAGTGCCGCAGGATCACGCAGCCGTAGCGCAGGTTGGTACGCAGGTGGAACAGGTTGTGGTCCTTCTGGCCGATCACGTCGATCCAGAACGGCATCACCTGCATGTAGCCGCGCGCGCCGGCCACGGACACCGCGTACTTGCGGAACGCGCTCTCGACCTGGATCAGTCCGAGCACCATCTGCACGTCCAGTCCCGCGCGCGTGGCCTCGTAGTGCAGCGTCATCAGGAACTCGTCGCGCAGCTGCCGGTCGGGCATCCGGCGCTCCAGCCTGCGTCCCATGTCGGCGAGCCACAGCTTCGCCTCGCCGTCGTTGTCGAACGCGTGGAAGGACACGACCTGGTCGCTGATCGCGCGTGACAGCGAGGCGCGCACGGTCGCCTGCATCGGCTCGTACAGCTGGGCGCCCGCATGCGCGTCGCGCGAGGACAGCAGGGCGGGGGCCAGGGGCGCGGCGGCGAGCACGGCTGCCCGGCCGGACAGGCCGGGCAGCGCGCACAGCAGGCGCCGGCGCGACGGGTTCACCGCCCGAGCTTCCCGGCGACGAAGGCCAGGGCCCCGTCCACCGGGATCATCGAAGGTTGCGGATCGCGGCGGCCCTTGTACTCGAACTCCCCCTTGGCCAGTCCGCGGTCGCCGATGACGATCCGGTGCGGCACGCCGATCAGCTCCATGTCGGCGAACATCGCGCCCGGACGCTCGTCGCGGTCGTCGAGCAGCACGTCGATGCCGGCGGCCTTCATCGCCGCGTAGAGGGATTCGGCTGCCGCGCGCACCGCGTCGCTCTTGTGCAGGCCGATCGGCGTGATCGCCACCTCGAACGGCGCGATCGCCGGCGGGAACACGATGCCGCGCTCGTCGAAGCCCTGTTCGATCGCCGCGCCGACGATGCGCGACACGCCGATGCCGTAGCAGCCCATCTCCATCGGCTTCGGCTGTCCGCCCTCGTCGATGAACTCGACCTTCATTGCCTCGGAATAGCGTGTGCGCAGCTGGAAGATGTGTCCTACCTCGATGCCGCGGCACAGCTCGAGCGTGCCGGCACCGTCCGGGCTCGGGTCGCCCTCGACCACGTTGCGCAGGTCGTGCACCGACGCCGGGTCGGGCAGGTCACGGCCGAAGTTCACGCCGGTGAGGTGGAAGCCCGCCGCGTTCGCGCCGCAGGCGAAGTCGGCCAGCGCGGCCACGCTGCGGTCGGCATGCACCGGGATCGCGGCGTCGATGCCCACCGGCCCGATGTAGCCCGGCTCGCAGCCCAGCGCCGTGGCGATCTCGTCGTCGCTGGCGAAGCGGAAATCGGCGAAGCCGGGCAGCTTCCCGGCCTTCACCTCGTTGAGCTTGTGGTCGCCGCGCAGCAGCAGCAGCTGGAAGCGGCCATCGGCGACCACGGCGATCGACTTGACCATCCGCTCGACCGGCATTGCCAGCATGGCTGCAACCGCCTCGCAGGTCTTCAGGCCGGGCGTGGACACCTTCTGCATCGTGGCCGTGGCGGCCGCCCGTGGCGCCGCCGGGGCCAGTGCCTCGGCCAGTTCGATGTTCGCGGCATAGGCCGAGGCCGGGCAGAAGGCGATGCCATCCTCGCCGGAATCGGCCAGCACGTGGAATTCGTGGGAACCGGTGCCGCCGATCTGGCCGGTGTCCGCGGCCACCGCGCGGAACTGCAGGCCGAGGCGCTCGAAGATCCGGCTGTAGGCCTGGTACATCGCGTCATAGGTCTGCTGCAGGCTGGCGGCATCGGCATGGAAGGAATACGCGTCCTTCATCAGGAACTCGCGCGCGCGCATCACGCCGAAGCGGGGCCGGATCTCGTCCCGGAACTTGGTCTGGATCTGGTACAGGTTGACCGGCAGCTGCCGGTAGCTCCTGATGTCGCGGCGCACGGTGTCGGAGATGACCTCCTCGTGCGTCGGGCCGAAGCAGTAGTCGCGCTGGTGCCGGTCGCGGATGCGCAGCAGTTCCGGCCCGTACTTCTGCCAGCGTCCCGATTCCTGCCAGAGTTCCGCCGGCTGCACCGCCGGCATCAGCAGCTCGACCGCGCCCGCGGCGTCCATCTCCTCGCGCACGATACGCTCGACCTTGCGCAGCACGCGCAGGCCGAGCGGCATCCAGGTGTACAACCCGCGGGCGAGTGACTTGATCAGCCCGGCGCGCAGCATCAGCTTGTGGCTGACCAGTTCGGCCTCGCTCGGGGCCTCCTTGAGCGTGGCAAGATAGAAACCTGAAGTGCGCATGTCGTGGATGGGGTCCGTATTTGTCCGGATGGTCCGTGGTCGAAAGATGCCTGATTTTACGGGTGTTTCGGCGATCCTTTGAAGAACCTGGCCGGTCCTTTCGACGGACGGTGCCCAAGCGGGGGATATGTGGACTGGTTGCGCGGCTGGCTGGGTGGGGACGAGGAAGGGGCGGAGGGCGTGCGCTACAGCGACGAGGCGGGCGTGCGCCGGCTGTACCTCGGGCGCAGCGAGACCATCCAGAGCGCGATGCGCCTGTCAGACCCGGTGCGCCTCGAACTGGCCTATACCCGGGCCATGCTGTGCAGCCTGCTGTTCCGGCCCGACCCGAGATCGGCGCTGCTGCTCGGGCTGGGCGGCGGATCGCTCGCGAAGTACATTCATCATCGGCTGCCCGCATGCAGACTGGAGGCCGTCGATGCCAATCCCGACGTGATCTCGATCGCCCGGGCACATTTCGAGCTGCCGGAAGACGATGCCCGGCTGACCGTCACCCGGGGCGACGCGGCGGCGCATGTCGCCGGGCGGGCAGTCGACCCGGTCGACCTGCTGCTGGTCGACGTCTACGACGAGCGCCGGCAGGTGCCTGCCTGCGCCACCGCTGCGTTCTTCGCCGCGGCGGCGGCCGCGCTGACCCGTGACGGGGTGTGCGCGGTCAATTTCTGGAGCAATGCCCCCGAGTACCCGGTCTACCGGGACCGGTTCCTCGATGCCTTCTCGGGCAAGGTCCTGCTGCTGCCGGTCGCGCGCCCGGGCAACATGATCGCCTTCGGCTTCTCCACCGCCGATGGCGACTGGCGCTGGCAGCACCTGCGCGACCAGGCACGGCGGCTCGAGCTGGTGCACGGCATCGAGTTCGGCGCCTTCGTCGAGGCGCTGCGCCAGGCCAATCCGTACAGCGAGAACCGGCTGCTGATCTGAGGCGCCTGCGCCCGCCCTGGCGACCCCGTGCCACCGTGGCACCGTGCCACTGGGCCACCGGGCCACCGGGCCACCGGGCCACCGGGCCACCGGGCCACGGTGCCACTGCGCGATCGTGCCAGCCTGCCGGTGCCCCTGCCGGTCCCTCAGCCACGGCCGATGAACGGCATCGTCGTCGGCAGGATGGTCAGCGACTGGATGCTGGCCTCGTTCGGCAGGCGTGCCATGGTCACGACGGCCGAGGCGACATGCTGCAGGTCCATCCGCACCTCGGGTCGCATCGATCCGTCCGCCTGCAGCGCGCCCTGTTCTACATGCGCGGTCATCGCCGTCGCGGCGTTGCCGATGTCGATCTGTCCGACCGCGATGCCGCAGGACCGGCCGTCGAGGGAGGCCGCGCGGGTGAGCCCCAGCACGCCGTGCTTGGTCGCGGTGTAGGCTATCGACGCAGGGCGCGGCGCGAACGCCGCCAGCGAGCCGTTGTTGATGATGCGGCCGCCCTGCGGACGCTGTGCCTTCATCATCCGGAACGCCTGCTGCATCACGAAGAACATCCCGCTCAGGTTGGTCCGTACCGCCGCTTCCCAGTCCTCGGGCGCCACCTCGTCGATCGGCTTCGACGGCGGGAACAGGCCGGCGTTGTTGAACAGCAGGTCGAGCCGGCCGAAGCGCGCCGCGATGCCGCCGAACAGCGCGTCGATCGAAGCGCGGTCGCATACATCGACGGTCATGGCGACGGCGCGGTCGCGGACGGCGACCTCGCCCGCGGGACCGGCCGCGGCCGCGATCGCCTGCTCCAGCCCCCCCCGGTCCCGGGCAGCGAACACCACGTTCCAGCCGTCCGCAAGCAGCGCGGTGGCGCAGGCTGCGCCGATGCCGCGCGATGCGCCGGTGACCAGCGCGATCCGTTCGTTCGAAGCCATCAGGGCCGTTCCTTTCAGTGGGGGGCGAGCGTGAAGTCCGCGTGGGACATGCGCCAGGAAAGCAGCCGCCGCGCCTGGTCCAGCGCCGCTTCCCGGTAGGCGGGTGCGTCGGCGACATCGACCAGCCAGCCCGGGTCGCGCTGCAGGTCGAACAGCAGTGGCGGCTGTGCGGCGAAGTGCACGTAGGCGAATGCCTCCGAACACTGCACCACCAGGCTGCATTCGTGGCGCGCGATGCCCAGGCGTTCGTGCGCACGGCCGCCGGCGACGTCGCCGAAATCGTATTCCCAGTGCGCGTGGTCACGCCACTGCCGGGGCGGGTCGCCGTGCACGAAGGGCAGCAGCGAACGGCCATTGCACTGGCGCGGCACGGGCTGGCCCAGCCAGTCGAGCAGGGTCGGCAGCAGGTCGACGTTCTCGGTGAATGCGCGCACTTCCTGCCCGCGCGTCGGGTCCGCCGCCGGGCGCGGATCGACGACGATGCACGGCACATGGTAGCTCTGCGGGAAATAGCCGCGCTTGGACAGCAGGTGGTGGTCGCCGAGCTGTTCGCCATGGTCGGCGGTGAGCACGACCAGGGTGCGGTCCAGCTGTCCGGTCTCTTCGAGCAGCGCGATCACCCGGCCCAGCTGGGCGTCGACTTCTCCGACCAGGCCGAGATAGCCCGCGCGCATGGCCGCGAGGTCGTCGTCCGCGATGTCGCGCGCAAGCCCCGGGAGGCCCGGCAGGCCGCTGGTCGCCTTCATCGTGTCCAGCAGCAGCGCGAGCAGCGGATGCACGGAAGCCTCCGCCTGCGCACTCGCTGCGCGGACCGGTCGCGGGATGCCGGCCGGATCGACCTGGCGGTGCCAGGGGGCGGCAGGCACGAACGGCGGATGCGGCCGGAAGATGCCCAGGTGCAGGAACCACGGCCGGTCGCGGCGGATGCGCAGGTAGTCGAGCGCGCCC
Source organism: Betaproteobacteria bacterium (assembly GCA_021298815.1). GTDB lineage: Bacteria > Pseudomonadota > Gammaproteobacteria > Burkholderiales > CAIKXV01 > CAIKXV01. The sequence goes on from JAJTHE010000060.1 coordinate 67,217, forward strand.
TCCACGCACCATGCGGTGTCCGAATGCTCCGCGGCGACAGGGGAGGGACAGAAGGGCGTGCGGCCGGTCGGGCCCGGGACCTCGAACAGCGCTTCGTACGAGCGATCCGCCTGGTAGCCCAGGCCCGACAGCCAGGCCAGGTAGTGCAGGCGTTCGCCCTCGAAGTCGCGTACGACGTCCCAGTCGCCGGGGATCGACGCGCGGCCGCGGCGCGGGTCCGCCGGATCGACGGTGCGCGGATCGGGCACCGCGGTCGTGTAGCCCACCAGCGCCGGGTCGTAGCCGAGCTCGCGCATGAACCGCGGCAGGGTCTTCAGGGTCGCCGCGGTCGGCGTGTCGTTGCCGGTCACCCGGTGGTTCATCACGTACTGCCCGGTCGCGATCGAAGCGCGTCCCGGGCCACAGGGCGCGCCCTGCGCGAAATGGCGGCCGAAGCGCACGCCGCGCGCGGCGAGGCGATCGAGGTTGGGCGTCACGGCGCCCAGGCCGCGCGCGTAGCCGGGCGCGTCGGCGCGCAGCTGGTCGACGACGATGAGCAGTATGTTGGGCTTACCGATGTCCGCCACGGGCTGCAGCCGCTACCAGGGCAGCGAATAGGTCTTCAGGTTGGTGAAGCTGCGGCAGGATTCCTGCACGCCTTCCTTCGCGCCCGTGCCCGAGTCCTTGATGCCGCCGAACGGCGTGACCTCCAGCCGGTACCCGGGGACCTCCCAGACGTTCACCGACCCGACATGCAGTTCGCGCACGAAGCGCATGATGTCGTCGAGCCGGTTCGTGCAGATGCCAGACGACAGGCCGAAGGCAGTGGAGTTCACCTGCGCGATCGCATCGTCGATGTCGGTGAAGGTCATCACCGGCGATACCGGGCCGAAGGTCTCCTCGCGCACGAGCTCCATGTCGCCGCGGACGCGGTCGAGCAGGGTGGGCGAATAGCGCGTACCGTCGCGCTCGTTGCCGTACAGGAGCCGTGCGCCCTGCGCGACGGCATCGTCTACCCTGCGCTCGAACAGTCTGGCCGCGGGTTCGTCGATGACCGTGCCCATGTCCGTGTCCGGGTCCATCGGGTCGCCATGGCGCCAGCCGCGGGTCAGTTCGAGCAGGGCCAGCGTGAACGGCTCCGCGATCCGCTGGTGGACGAAGATGCGCTTGACGGCGGTGCAGCGCTGCCCGGAGTTCTTGTACGACCCGCTGGCGGCGAGCGCGGCAGCGCGCTCGACGTCGGCATCGTCCATCACGACCAGCGGGTCGTTGCCGCCCAGTTCCAGCACCTGGCGCCGGTAGCCGGCGCGCGAGGCGATGTACTTGCCGACCGCCACGCCGCCGGTGAAGGTGATCATCTCGGCATCCGGGTTCAACAGCATCTCGTCGGCGATCTCGGCCGGGTCGCCGGTGACGACGCTCAGCATCGGCGGCGGCAGGCCGGCCTCGTACAGGATGTCGGCGAGCAGCAGCGCCGACAGCGGCGTCTTCTCGGTCGGCTTGAGCACCATCCGGTTGTTGGTCGCGACCGACGGCGCGACCTTGTGGATCACCTGGTTCAGCGGGTGGTTGAACGGCGTGATCCCGGAGATGACGCCGAGCAGGGGCTCGCGCATCGTGTGCACCCGGCGCGACCGGCCGTGATGGGTGACATCGCAGGAAAACGACTGTCCGTCGTCGAGCAGTGCCTGCTGGGCCGCGAACAGCAGCACGTCGCTGGCGCGGCCGACCTCGTACAGGGTGTCCTTCAGGCACAGGCCGGACTCGAGCGTGATGGTGCGCGCGATCGCGTCCCGGCGGGCCGCGATCAGCCCGGCCGCCCGGGTCAGGATCGCATGGCGTTCATGCCGGCTGAGCGTCGGCCTGTAGGCGCGTGCGATCGAGAACGCGCGCCGCACGTGCTCGACCGTTGCGCGAGGGACTGTCGCGATCGCCTCGCCGGTATGGGGGTAGCGGACTTCGAGGGTCCGCTCGGCGTGCACCGTCTCGCCCGCGATGCGCATGCCCTGCGCGTTCATCGCGATGTCGTGCAGGTCCGCACGCGTTCCAAGAAGTGGGCGAGCGGGGCGGTCGGCAGGCCACGGATCTTGGCCAGGTCGTCCCAGCGGCGCAGGCGTACCGCGTCCTGGAAATGGGGAAGGCGCTCGAAGTCGCCGGCTTCCCCTTCGCCCATCGGTCCTCCCTGCAGCGCGAGCGTCCGTGTCGACACCGGGGACAGGCGCTCGAGGTATCCGGGTTCGCGCGCGCACAGGTATCGCTTTGCCCGCACATGCAGCGACACCGGCGCGGCGACCGCGGCCCCGAACCAGCGCTCCAGGGTCTCGGCACCCAGGAGTTCATGCCGGTCGTCTTCCCCCGCCCTGAGCGCGCTGGCGGCATCGCGATGCAGCATGTGGCCGAGGTCGTGCAGCAGTGCCGCGACCACCAGCGTGTCGGCGGCACCTTCGGACTCGGCCAGAGCGGCGCACTGCAGCGCATGCTCGACCTGGTTCACGCTTTCGCCATAGGCCAGCGTCCCGTGTGCGGCGAAGAGGCGCTGCACGGCATCCGCCGGTTGCAGGCGGGAAAGGCTCTCGTCGATGGCACACGCTCCGCAGTATCCAAAGGCTCGGCCGGATTCTAGTGTCGGGCGGTGCGCGGCCCATGACCGTCAGATGAAGGTTTCGTGAACGTCGATGGTCCTGCCTTGACCCGCGGCGATGCATCGACGACGCTGCGGCGATGGTCCCTCAACCCTCGACCGCACGACCGTCCGCGCCGCGCGATGCGTCCCTCGTCGTGATGCTGGGCGTGTCGCAGACGCTCGCCTGGGCATCCTCGTACTACCTGCCGGCCGTGCTCGCCACCTCGATGGCGCGCGACCTCGGCGTCTCGTCGGTCATGGTCTTCGCGGCGTTCTCGCTGGCGCTGCTGGTTTCCGCGGCCGTCGGGCCGCTGGCAGGAAGGCTGATCGACACCTGGGGCGGCCGGCCGGTGCTGGTCGGGTCCAGCCTGGTGTTCGCGGCCGGCCTTTCGATCGTCGGCCTGGCGCAGGGGCCGGCCACCCTGTTCGCGGGATGGGCGGTGATCGGCCTGGCGATGGGCAGCGGCCTCTACGAGGCCGCGTTCTCGACGCTGGTCCGGCTCAGGGGCACCGGGGCGCGTACCGCGATCACCGGCATCACGCTGATCGCCGGCTTCGCCAGCACCGTCGGCTGGCCGCTGTCCGCCCTGCTCGAGGCGCAGGTCGGCTGGCGCGGCGCCTGCCTGGCCTGGGCGGCACTCCACCTGGTGCTCGGGCTGCCGCTGAACGTCGCGATACCGCGCGTGGCGCCCGCTGCTCCGGCGCGCATGTCCGGGCACATCGCCGTGCCGCGCGCCGGCGAAGCGGCCGGCACGCAGCCGGGCGCCGACGCACCGCCCGTCCCCGCGCCCGCGCCCGCCGAGCCGCACCTGACCGGCCGGGATGGACGCATCGCCGGCGTGCTGCTGGCGTTCGTGTTCGCGGTCACCTGGTTCATCAGCACCGCGATGGCGGCGCACCTGCCGCTGCTGCTGCAGGGTGCGGGCGTGTCGATCGCGCTGGCGGTGGGGCTCGGCGCGCTGGTCGGACCTGCCCAGGTCGTCGCCCGGCTGCTCGAGTTCGGAATGCTCCGGCGCATGCACCCGCTGCTCTCGGCGCGCCTGGCCGCGGTCGCGCATCCGCTGGGCGCCGTGCTGCTGGTGGCCGGTGGCCCGGCACTCGCGCCGCTGTTCGTCCTGCTGCACGGCGCCGGCAACGGCATCCTCACCATCGCCAAGGGAACGCTGCCGCTGGTGATGTTCGGTCCCCAGGGCTACGGGTTGCGCCAGGGGTGGCTGACGATGCCCGCGCGCTTCGCGCAGGCGATCGCGCCGCTCGCCTTCGGCCTGGCGCTCGAACGCTGGGGCGTCGGCGCCTTGTGGTTGTCCGGCGTGCTCGGTGTGCTGGCGTTCGGCGCGCTGATGGCCATGCCGAAGGGGAACCGTTCCGGCGGCATGCGCGCCACCGGTTCCCTGGCATCCGCTCCATGACATTCTCGTGCACTGAAACATAACTGTCTCTGCGGTGTAACGGGGCGGCACTAGTCTGCGACCTCTGTCACGGAGGCCAATGTGCTCGAGATCAAGGCGGTCAGGAAGACGTTCGGCAAGGTGGATGCGCTGAAGTCGGTGTCCCTGGACATCCCCGAGGGACAGATGGTCGGGGTCATCGGACGTTCAGGCGCCGGCAAGTCCACGCTGCTGCGCATGATCAACCGGCTGGCGGAACCCACTTCCGGCCAGATTTCCTGGAACGGGGAGCCCGTCTCCCAGCTTCGGGGACGCGACCTGCTGCGCTGGCGCGCGCGCTGCGCCATGATCTTCCAGCAGTTCAACCTGGTGCCGCGCCTGGACGTGATCACCAACGTGCTGCTCGGGCGCGTCTCGCAGCATGGGACGCTGCCCTCGCTGATCAAGCGCTTCACCGAGGCGGAGCGTGCGATGGCGGTGCTGGCGCTTGAGCGGCTCGACTGCGCCCAGCTCGCGATGCAGCGGGCGGAGACGCTGTCCGGCGGACAGCAGCAGCGGGTGGCGATCGCGCGCGCGCTGATGCAGGAGCCGGACGTGGTGCTGGCGGACGAGCCGATCGCCTCGCTCGATCCGCGCAGCGCGATCCAGGTGATGCAGGCGCTGCGCGCGATCAACCGCGAGGACGGCATCACGGTGATCTGCAACCTGCACACGCTCGATACCGCGCGCCAGTACTGCGACCGGATCGTCGGCATCGCCGCCGGTGCGGTGCTGTTCGATGGCCTGCCCTCGGAACTGTCGCCGGAGATGGTCCGCCGCATCTACGGCGTGGAGGGCGATGGCGCCGGCTTCGACGAGTCGGCCACGTCCACCTCTGCCGGCCTGGTGCTGCAGCCGGTGCAGCAGGCCGCCGCCTGAGGCACCACGCCACCGCGGCGACGCCACCACCGTGGCGCCGGGCCGCGGCCCCCGAATACGCGTTTCCAACACACCCACGTGGAGCAAGCTTGATGAACGTCTCGAATCGACTCCTGCTGGCAGGCCTGTGCGGCCTGGGCTTTCTCGCCGCGGGCGCGTCCGCCCACGCACAGCAGGACTGGAAGAAGAAGTTTCCGGTGATCGGCTTCAGCTCGGTCAGCGCCGAGAACCAGGCGCAGACTTCGGCCCGCTACAAGCAGCTGGCCGAAGTGTTCCGCGAGAAGGTCGGCGTCGAGATGCGCATCTTCACCGCCACCGACTACGCCGGTACCGTGCAGGCGCTGACCTCGGGGCAGATCCACATGGCGCAGATGGGCGCGAGCGCCTATTCGGCCGCCTGGATCGACTCCAACGGCAACGTCGAACCGCTGGTGACCAACCAGGAGACCGACGGTTCGCTCGGCTACCACTCGATCCTGATCGTGAAGGCCGACAGCCCGTTCAAGTCGCTTGAGGACCTGAAGGGCCGTTCGATGGCGTGGGCCGATCCGAACTCCACCTCCGGCTACCTGATCCCGCTGGTCTCGCTGCGCGCCGCGGGCATCGAGCCCGAGAAGTTCTTCGGCAAGACGCTGTTCTCCGGCGGCCATGAACAGAGCGTGCTCGGGGTGATCAACGGGCAGTTCGATTCCGGCTTCACCTGGTCCTCGAAGGGGCACAATGCCGGCCAGATCCGGGCGATGGTCGATCGCAAGGTGCTGCGGATGGATCAGTTCCGCGTCGTCTGGGAGTCGCCGCTGATCCCCAACCCGCTGGTGGTGGTGCGCAAGGATATACCCGCCGACATGCGGCGCGACCTGCTCGAGTTCTGGACCAGCCTGGCCAAGACCCATCCGCACATTGCCGAACTGGCTGCGCGCGGCAAGACCCAGGGCTTCGTCCCGGCCACGCACGAGATGTACAGGCCGGTGCTGGATGCCGCGCTGGAAGTGCGCAAGACGCGGAAGCGCTGAGCGATGTTCGCCCGACTGATGGTGGCCGCCGCGCTGGCCGTGTCGACGGCCGGCGCGGCGGCGCAGGACTGGCGCGTGAAGTACCCCGTGGTCAGCATGAGCGCGGTGAGCTCCGAGAGCCAGGGCGCCACCGAGGCCCGCTTCAAGGATTTCGCGAAGGTGTTCAGGGACCGCTTCGGGGTAGACCTGCGGATATTCACCGCGTCCAGCTACTCCGGCACGATCCAGGCACTGACGGCCGGGCAGATCCAGTTCGCCAACCTCGGTCCGGCGGCCTATGCCGCGGCGTTCATCGACTCCGATGGCGGCGTCGAGCCGCTGGCGGCGGCGAAGGAGATCGATGGCGACGTCGGATACCACTCGCACCTGATCGTCCGTGCCGATTCGCCCTTCCGGACGATCGAGGACCTCAAGGGCCGCTCGCTCGCCTGGGCCGACCCCAACTCGGCATCCGGCTACCTCATCCCGCTGGTCTCGCTGCGTGCCGCGGGCATCGACGCCATGAAGCACTTCGGGCGAACGGTGTTCTCCGGCGGCCACGAACAGAGCGCGCTGGGCGTGGTCGGCGGCCAGTTCGACAGCGCCTTCGTGTTCGGCGCCCGCGATCCGCTGAGCCGCGGCGTGCTGCACATGATGGGGCAGCGCGGCGTGCTGGATACGTCCAGGGTGCGCGTGGTCTGGCGCTCGCCGCTGATCCCGGGCTCGCCGGTCACGGTGCGCAAGGACCTGCCGGAGGACATGAAGCGCGACATCCAGAAGCTGTTCGTCGACCTGTATTCGATCGACCCGCGGATGGCCGAGATCGTCGCGCGCGGCAAGACGCAGGGCTACGTGCCGGTCACCCACGCGATGTACCAGCCGGTGATCGACGCCGTGCAGGAACAGCGACGCATGCGCAGGAAGAACTGAGGTGGCGGCCACCGCCGGCGGGCTGGATGCCGTCAGGGAGTTCGAGGCGTCCTGGCGCCTGCTGCGCACGCGCAAGCGCTGGATGACGGCCGGCTACGGCCTGCTGTTCGCCATCGCGCTGCTGGTGTCCGCCTGGGTCGGCGAGTTCGACCCGGTCAAGCTCGTGCAGGGCCTGCCGCGCATCCACGAGTACGTGGCCAAGACCCTGCCGGTGCTGACGCTCTCGAACTTCTGGGGCGACCTGGCGGAATGGTTCTACGGCCTGCCCCGCTGGCTGACCCTGCTGTGGGAGACGATCCTGATCGCCTACATCGCGACGCTGCTGGGCACGATCGGCGCGTTGGCGATGTGCTTCCATGCAGCGCGCAACCTGGCGCTGGGCAAGACCAGCTACTGGGTGACCCGCCGGGTGTTCGAGGTCGCACGGACCATCCCCGAACTGGTGTTCGCGCTGATCTTCGTGTTCGCCTTCGGCATAGGGCCGCTCGCCGGCATCCTGGCCATCGCCATCCATTCGATGGGCGGCAGCGGCAAGCTGTTCGCCGAGGCGGTCGAGAACATCGACATGAAGCCGGTGGACGGTCTGCGCGCGACCGGGGCGAACTGGGTGCAGACCATCCGCTTCGCGGTGCTGCCGCAGGTGCTGCCAAACTTCACGTCGTTCAGCCTCTGGCGGTTCGAGATCAACGTGCGCTCGGCCTCGATCATCGGCTTCGTCGGCGCGGGCGGCATCGGCCAGGAGTTCTACACCGCCATCAGCCGGCTGTACTACGAGGACATCAGTGCGCTGATCATCCTGATGGTGTTCACCGTGATCCTGATCGACATGGTCTGCGAACGCATCCGCCATCGCCTGATCGGCAAGGAGGGCTTCGCATGATTCTCCGGCCTTCGGACATGACTGCTTCGGCGATCAGCCGCGCGCGGATGCTCAGTCCCGGCGCGTTCGGCGCGCCACTGGGCCAGCGGCTGCCGCACTGGCTGCTCGGCGGCGGCTTCTTCCTGCTCACCGTCTACTGCGTGGTGCTGTTCGAGATGTCGCCGCTGCGGCTGTGGGCCGGCTTCGGCAAGCTGATCGAAGTGGTCGGCCAGATGTTCCCGCCAACCGCCAAGGGCGCGGCCCTGGACTACGCCTATGCGATGCTGCAGACCGTCGCGATGGCCTTCCTCGGTACCGTCATCGCCGCCGTGCTCGCGGTGCCGCTGGGCTTCGCCTGCGCGCGCAACATGGTGCCCGGCTGGATCGTGCGCTTCGTGTTCCGCCGGTCGAGCGACGTGATGCGCGGCGTCGACCAGCTGGTATGGGCGCTGATCTTCGTGCGGGCGGTGGGCCTCGGGCCGCTGGCCGGCATCCTCGCGATCATCATCGCCGACACCGGGACGCTCGCCAAGCTCTATTCGGAAGCGATCGAGAACATCGACCGCAAGCCGATAGAAGGCGTGCGCGCCTCCGGCGCCAGCCCGGTGCAGACCATGCGCTTCGGCGTGCTGCCGCAGGTGCTGCCGATCATGCTGTCGAACGTGCTCTACATCTTCGAGTCGAACACGCGGTCGGCGACCATCCTGGGCATCGTCGGGGCGGGTGGCATCGGCTTCTTCCTGGCCGACCGGATCCGCACGATGCTGTGGGAGGAGGCCTGCTTCATCCTGCTGATGATCCTGGCCACCGTCTACCTGATCGACTGGGTGTCGCAGCGGCTTCGCGCGCGCATCACCGGCGGCGATTCCACGCCGGCGCTGCACTGAGGGGCGCTCAGCCGCCCGGGCCGCAATCGAGGCAGTTGGGCACCGGGCGCGGTCCCATGCGCAGAGCCCGCCGCAGGTCGCGCAGCGCGGTGCGCACGCCTTCCTCGATCACCGGGTGGTAGAAGGGACAGTCGAGCATCTGCTGCACGGTGTCGCCGCGCTGCACCGACCAGGCGAGCAGGCTGCCGATGTGCTCGGCCGCCGGGCCTAACATCTCCGCGCCCAGGAAGCGCCCGGTGTCCCGTTCGCCGTAGACTTCCAGCGCGCCGCGGTTGCGCCCGGCGACGCGGCTGCGCCCCTGGTCGCCGAAGGAGACGGTCCCGGTCTCGAACGAAGTGCCGGCAGCGACGAGTTCGGCATGGCTGGCGCCAGCGATCATCATCTGGGGATCGCTGAACACGACCGCCAGCGGCGCCCGCCGCGGATGGACTCGCACGTCGGGGAAGCGTCCGGCGTTGTCGCCCGCGATGCGGCCTTCGTCGGCTGCCTCGTGCAGCAGCGGACGATCCTGCGCCGCGTCTCCGGCGATGAAGACGGGACTCGACCCGGCCTGCGCCGTGCGGCGATCGAAGGCCGGCACGCCGGAGGCCCCCAGCGCCAGGCCGCTGTTCCCGAGTTGCAGGCCGTCGAGGTTCGGGCGCCGGCCCACCGTGCACAGGAGCCAGTCGAAGCGCGCCTCATGCGATGCGCCGCCGGACAGGGTGGACCGGACGATCACCTCGTCGCCCTCGCGCGCCACGTCGATCGCGACCGTATCCGTGTTCATCGGCAGCTCGCCGGAAAGCACCTGCTGCGCCAGTGGCCGCAGGCCCGGGCTCGACAGCGGGCCGAGCAGGCCGCCGCGCCCGTAGAGATGGACGCGCACGCCGAGGCGATGCAGGGCCTGCGCCAGTTCGAGCCCGATGAGCCCGGCCCCGACCACGGCCACCGACCCGGGCAGGTCGTGCCACGAGAACACGTCGTCGCTGACCAGCAGCCGGTCGCCGAGCTTCTCTTGCCATCCGGGGACCAGGGCAGGCCGTGAGCCGGTCGCGATCACGATGCGGCCTGCCCTCAGCCGGGAGCGGCCCGCAGGTCCGTCGATCTCCAGCGTCTGCGGATCCACGAAACGTGCGCGGCCGTGCAGCCGGTGCTCCTGCGGCCAGCTCTCGACGGCCTCGACGACGAGTCCGGCGAATCGATCGCGCTCGCTGCGCACGCGCGCCATGACGGCCGCGCCGTCGACTACCGCGGCCTGGGCGCGGATGCCGAAGCGGCCGGCATCCGCGATGCCGTGGGCTGCATCCGCGGCCGCGATCAGCAGCTTGCTCGGCATGCAGCCCACGCGTGCACAGGTCGTGCCGTACACGCCTGCCTCGATGAGCCGGACGCTGGACGTATGCTGAAGCACGGCGCGGTAGGCCGACAGGCCGGCCGTGCCTGCGCCGATGATCGCCACGTCGACCTGCGGAGTGTGAGCGTCTGGCATCCAGGTGTACCTGCATGGGGCCGCGATCCGAACAGGCCACGCAAGGACGGCACCCGGCGTTCAACGGTGGCTGCTGCGTCCGGCGCAGGGGTGTGCCAGGGGCGCGTGTGGAGCGTCCGGGGGGCGCCGGGCGGGTGCGCGTCAAGCGCGCGTCACGAGTGCCAGCAGCGATCGGCCCGCGTCCTCCAGCGCGCCGTCGTTGAAGATTTCCGCCGCTGCAGCGCCTTCCGGCAGCGCGAACGCAGTGGCACGGGCAAGCCGTGCCTCGATCTCGCCGGGTGCCTCTCGGCCGCGCGCCGCAAGCCTTGCACGCAGGACGGCCGTGGATGCGGTGACCAGGGCCACCTCTGCCTGCGGGAAGGCTGCGAGGGCTTCCGGCAGGTGCGCGCGTGACGCGCTGACCACCACGGTCTGTCCGGCCTCGAGCCATGCGCGGATTTCCCGTCCTATGCCGTAGCAGTGGCCATTGGCCGACCAGCACAGCGCGAACGCACCGCCTGCGCGCAGCCGCTCGAACCCTTCGCGGTCGACGGCGATGTGCCGCTCCCCACCGGCGTCGGCCGGGCGGGTGATGGTGCGCCGTGCGAAGCGGACGGTGCTTGCATCGGGACCGGACGCGAGGCGTGCACGTACCCAGTCGAGCACGCTGTCCTTTCCCGCGCCGGAGGGCCCGACGACCAGGATCAGCCGACCCGCAGCAGACCTGCCCGACACCGGGGTTGCCTGCCCGGCGGAGAGGAGGGCATCAGCGCGCATCAGGGGCCGGTGCAGGTTCGAACGGGATGCGTTCGATCAGCGAGAATTCCGTTCCCGGGCCGCGTTCCTCGAACAGGCAGACCGCATCCACCGGCATCGCGACGCGCGGCATGCGGCTGCCGGCGGCTTCCAGCAGGCAGGGCACGAGGCGGGGACGGTCGGGGCCCAGTGCGCCGGTCAGGGAGAAGTGCAGGCGGTATCGGTCCAGCACCGAGGGATAGCCCCACTGCGCGAGCAGCGCGCGGCCGCGGTCATCGAGGCCGGCCGCGAGCCGGCGCGCGAGCTCGCCCTCGGTCAGCGGTGCGCGCCATGCATCGAAGCCGCGCACGCAGGCCTCGGCGAGCTGGTCTGCCTGTGGCGTGTCCTGCGTCGGCACCAGCGCGACGAAGTCGCCGAGCAGCCGAGGTTCCAGCGCGGGCAGGACGAACGACGGCTGCGCCGCGAACCGGTCGTGCAGCGCGGCGAGGAGCGATTCCAGCGTGCGCCCGGGTGCAAGACGGAATGGCGCCTTCAGCGTGGCATGGAATCCGTAGCGGCGCGGATCGGCGGTGATGCGATCCAGGCTCCCCGGATCGATGCCTGCGATCGGATGCGGCCTGCCGGCCGCGCCACCGGCGGCGCAGCGTCCGATCCAGCCCGCGCCGAACCGACCCCAGGGACTGTCGGCGGCGGGGGCCAGATAGAGCGCGTAGCGGAAGCTCGCGTCGGTCATGTTGCAACAAACCGGTCATGCCCGAGTAATGTTCGCCCCATACGCTTCATCCGCTCCGTCACAAGGGGTTCCCGAAAATGATGAACGGACGATAGCGTGGCCATGTTGCAATCGGTTGACAGCCTGAAGGACTTGGAAAGACGCCGGCACTGGATCGGCATGCTGGCCCGCGCGGACCTCGAGTTCCTGGAGCGTGAGGTCGCCAAGCTCGACCCGCCCGCGTACACCTGGCTGCGCCGGCCGGAGACCGGCCTCACGATGGTGCGCGCGAGGATCGGCGGCACCGGCGACAAGTTCAACCTCGGCGAGGCGACCGTCACGCGCTGCACGCTGCGGTTGGCGACCGGCGAGACCGGGGTTGCCTACATCCAGGGCCGCTCGCATCGCAAGGTCGAACTGGCTGCCATCGGCGACGCGCTGCTGCAGTCGCCCATCTTCCACGCTGCCGCCTACCGCGCGCTGGTGGAACCGGCCATGGACCGGCTGGCCGAGCGTGCCGCGCGCATGCAGCGCCAGGCACAGGCGACACGGGTCGAGTTCTTCACCGTCGCGCGCGAGGCCGGTGCATGAGCGCGGTGGTCGACCTTTCCCGGCTGGCGCCGGGGTTCGCGCAGCCTGCACTCGACAGCCAGACGGTGTTCCGTACCTGCCTGGATGCGCTGGCCGATCCCGGCCGCGTCAAGCACCTCGCCGGCGGGATCCTCGAGAGCCCGCCCGCGGGTGCGTCGCCCGCCGCCGTGGCCGTGCTGCTCGCGCTGCTCGACCAGGACACCCCGCTGTGGCTGGGCGAGGGCCTGCGCGATGGCGATGTCGCAGCCTACCTGCGCTTCCATACCGGCTGCCCGATCGTGCGGTCACCTGCCGAGGCCGGCTTCGCGCTCCTGGCAGGCGGCGACGAAGCGGCCAGCCTGTCGGACTTCATGCAGGGGTCGGAAACGTTCCCGGACCGCTCCGCGACGCTGGTCGTGCAGTGCGACGGGCTGTCGAACACGCGGGACGCGATGGACGGCGCCGGCGGCTGGCGGCTGACCGGCCCGGGCATCCGCGAGCAGGCGTGGCTGCAGGTCGCGGGCGCCCGCGCGGACTTTCCGCGGCAATGGGCCAGCAACCGGAAGTGCTTCCCCTGCGGGGTGGATGTGTTCTTCGCCAGCGGATTGTCGCTGGCCGGATTGCCGCGCACGACGCGCCTGGAGGCCTGACATGTATGTCGCAGTCAAGGGGGGCGAGCGCGCGATCCTGAACTCCTATGCATTGCTCGACCAGGCCCGGCGCGGCGACCCCGCGGTGCCCGAGCTCAGCCTGGAGCAGATCCGCCACCAGTTGCGCCTGTCGGTGGACCGCGTGATGTGCGAAGGCTCGATCTACGACCCGGAACTCGCCGCACTGGCGATAAAGCAGGCGGCCGGCGACATGGTCGAGGCGATCTTCCTCCTGCGTGCCTATCGTGCCACCTTGCCCCGCCTCGGCTATTCGCTGCCGCTGGAAACGGCCGACATGAAGTTGTGGCGACGGGTCTCGGCGACGTTCAAGGACCTGCCCGGTGGACAGGTGCTCGGGCCGACCTACGACTACACGCAGCGGCTCCTGGACTTTTCGCTCGCCGCCGCTGGAGAAGTCGCGGCCAGCCCCGAGGCGGAAGTTGCGGCCGACCCCGGTCCGGTGCCGCGCGTGGTCGACCTTCTGAACCACGAGGGACTGATCGAGACGCACGAACCGAGCCCTGGCGACCCGGACCCGCGCGACCTGACGCGCGAACCGATCTCCTTCCCGGCCGACCGCGCGACCTGGATGCAGAACCTGGCGCGGGGCGACGAAGGTTTCCTGCTCGCGATGGGCTATTCGACGCAGCGCGGGTACGCCAACTCGCATCCGTTCGCCGGCGAGATCCGCTATGGCACGGCGGAACTGGTGCTGGAACCTGAGGAACTCGGCTTCGCCATCTCGATCGGCGACATCGAGGTCACGGAATGCCAGATGGTGAACCAGTTCGGTGGCTCGAAGTCGCAGCCACCGCAGTTCACCCGGGGTTACGGCCTCGCCTTCGGCGCCAGCGAACGCAAGGCGATGGCGATGTCGCTGGTGGACCGGGCACTCAGGGCCGACGAACTGGGCGAGGCGGTGAACGCGCCGGCGCAGATGCAGGAGTTCGTGCTCTCCCACACCGACAACCTGGAGGCTTCCGGGTTCGTGCAGCACCTGAAGCTGCCGCACTATGTCGACTTCCAGTCGGAACTCGAACTGGTGCGGCGGATGCGGGCACCGAAGGCCGCGGCGCCGGGCGTGCGCGGACGCAACGGCGAGGCCGCATGAACGTCAGCGACCTCCCGGCGCCGGTGGAGCGCGATGCCAACTTCAACTTCGCCTACCTGGACGAGCGCACCAAGCGGATGATCCGGCGCGCGATCCTGAAGGCCGTCTCCATCCCCGGCTACCAGGTGCCGTTCGGGTCGCGCGAGATGCCGCTGCCGTACGGCTGGGGCACCGGCGGCATACAGGTCACCGCGTCGATCATCGGACCCAGCGACGTCCTCAAGGTGATCGACCAGGGCGCCGACGACACGGTCAATGCCGTCAACATCCGCCGCTTCTTCCAGCGCACCACCGCGGTCGAGGTCACCACCCGCACCACGGATGCGACGATCATCCAGACGCGGCACAGGATCCCCGAGACGCCGCTGGCCGCAGGGCAGGTGCTGGTGTACCAGGTCCCGCTTCCGGAGCCGCTGCAGAAGCTGGAGCCGCGCGAAGTCGAGACGCGCTCGATGCACGGGCTCGCGGAATACGGCCTGATGCACGTGAAGCTGTACGAGGACATCGCGCGCTTCGGGCACATCGCCACCACGTACGACTATCCGGTGATGGTCGACGGCCGCTACCTGATGGCGCCGTCGCCGATCCCCAAGTTCGACAACCCGAAGATGCACATGTGCCCGGCGCTGCAGCTGTTCGGCGCGGGCCGCGAGAAGCGGATCTACGCGGTGCCGCCGTGGACGAAGGTCGAGAGCCTGGCCTTCGACGACCACCCGTTCGAAGTGCAGCGCTGGTCGCAGCCCTGCGCGATGTGCGGCGACACCGGGAGCTTCCTCGACGAAGTGATCACCGACGACGCGGGCGGGCGGATGTTCGTCTGTTCCGATACCGACCATTGCCTCGCGCGCAGGACCGCCGATGAGTGAAGACACGCAACCGATCCTCCGCGTGGAAGGCATCGTCAAGCACTACGGCAGCCGGGTCGCCGTCGACGGGGTCTCGTTCGAGCTCTGGGCGGGCGAAGTGCTTGCGATCGTCGGCGAGTCCGGCTCCGGCAAGACGACGCTCCTGAACGCGGTGGCCGCGCGCGCCAGGCCGGACGGCGGGCGGGTATCTTTCCTCACGCGCCACGAGGGCGTGGTCGACGTGCACGCGATGTCGGAGGCCCAGCGCAGGCTGCTCGCGCGCACCGACTGGGGCTACGTCCACCAGGACGCAGTGCAGGGGCTGCGCATGAACGTCTCGGCGGGCGCCAACGTCGGCGAGCGGCTGATGGCCCTGGGCGAGCGCCACTACGGCCGGATCCGGAACGAAGCGGCGAGCTGGCTGGAGCGCGTGGAGATGGACGTGACGCGCATCGACGACACGCCGGCCACGTTCTCCGGCGGCATGCGCCAGCGGCTGCAGATCGCGCGCAACCTGGTCACCCGGCCGCGGCTGGTGTTCATGGACGAGCCGACCTCGGGCCTCGACGTGAGCGTGCAGGCGAAGCTGCTCGACCTCCTGCGCTCGCTGACCCGCGGCCTTTCGCTGGCCGCCATCGTGGTCACGCATGACCTGGCCGTCGCGCGCCTGCTCGCGCACCGCATGGTCGTGATGAAGGATGGCCGGGTCGTCGAAACCGGGTTGACCGACCAGGTGCTCGACGACCCGCAGCATCCCTATACGCAGCTGCTCGTGTCCTCGGTGCTCCAGCCATGAACCACGCGGAGACCCTCCTGCCAGCCCTGCGGGTGGCCGGGCTTTCGAAGCGGTTCACGCTGCACAACCAGGGCGGCGTCGAACTGCCGGTGCTCGAGGGCGTCACGCTGGATGCGTTCCGGGGCGAGTGCCTTGCGCTGGATGGCCCGTCGGGCGCCGGCAAGAGCACCCTGCTGAAGCTGATCTACGCGAACTACCGGGCCAGTGCCGGGTCGATCCGGGTGCGCCGCACGTCCGCCGCAGCCGAGGTCGACGTCACCACCGCCGATCCACGCACGCTGCTCGCGCTGCGCCGGGACACGATCGGCTACGTGAGCCAGTTCCTGCGCACCGTCCCGCGGGTCGGCGCGCTGGACGTGGTCGCCGAGCCGCTGCTCGGCACGGCCGACGCAGACACCTCGGCGCTGCGCGACGCGCACCGCAAGGCGCAGGAACTGCTGCTGCGGCTGCGCATCCCGCAGCGTCTCTGGCACGTGCCGCCGGCGACCTTCTCCGGCGGCGAGCAGCAGCGCATCAACATCGCGCGCAGCTTCATCCGGTCCTGGCCGGTCCTGCTGCTCGACGAGCCGACCGCCTCGCTCGACGCGGACAACTGCAGCACGGTGGTGAGCCTGATCGACGAGGCGCGCGCCCGGGGCGCGGCGGTCATCGGCATCTTCCACGATGCACGCGTGCGGGAGCGGGTGGCCACCCGGGTGATCGACATGGAACGCTTCCAGCCGCGGCCGGGGTCCAGATGAACAACGAAATGGTGTTCAGGCGTGCGCGCCTGGTCCTCGGCGACGAGGTGGTCGAAGGCACGCTGGCAGTGGCGGGCGGCCACATCGCAGCGATCGCCTCCGGCGGCAGCGCGGTGTCCTCGGCGGAGGACCTTGACGGGGACTTCCTGGTGCCCGGGCTGGTCGAGCTGCATACCGACAATTTCGAGCGCCACCTGATGCCCCGGCCCAAGGTGCGCTGGCCGGCGCTGCCGGCGCTGCTGGCGCACGACGCCGAGCTCGCCGCCTCGGGCATCACGACCGTGTATGACTCGCTCGGCGTCGGCGACATCGACGAGGAGGCACTGCGCGGGCAGGGCTGGGGCGAGGTGGTGTCGCTGATCGAAAGCGCTGGCGATGCGGGCCTGCTGCGCGTGGAGCACCTGCTGCACGTGCGCTGCGAACTCGCCGCCGCGAACACGCTCGAGCTGTTCGAGCCCTTCCTGGACAATCCGCGCGTCGGACTGATCTCGCTGATGGACCATACGCCGGGCCAGCGCCAGTGGGAGGACCTGGAGCAGGCGCGCATCTACTACACCGGCAAGAAGGGCTGGTCGGACGCGAAGTTCGATGCCCAGGTCGAGAACGCGAAGGTCGTGCAGGAACGCTACGCGGCGCCGCATCGCAGGCACTTCGTCGAATATGCACGGCGCCGCGGGATCGCGCTGGCAAGCCACGACGACACGCTCGCCGAGCATGTGCATGAAGGACAACGGGACGGTGTCGTGATCTGCGAGTTCCCGACGCGGGTCGCGTGCGCGCAACTCGCGCGCGAACTCGGGCAATCGGTGCTGATGGGCGCGCCCAACGTGGTGCGCGGGGGGTCCCACTCCGGCAACGTGGCGGCGATCGAACTGGCGAAACTCGGCGTGCTCGACACCCTGTCGTCCGACTACATCCCGGTGAGCCTGATGATGGCGGCGTTCCGCCTGGTCGATGACGCGGGCTTCACCATTCCACAGGCCCTGTCCACGGTGACCCGCAATCCCGCGCGCTCGGTCGGCCTCGTCGACCGGGGAGAAATCGCGCCGGGCAAGCGCGCCGACCTGGTCCAGGTCCGCCTGGTGGACGGCCAGGGCGGGCGGCGGCAGCCCGTGGTCCGCGCCGCCTGGCGGGCCGGCAAGCGCATCGTCTGAGCCTGTTGCCGGACGACGCTAGGTAGCCGGCCGCAGGCCTGCGTCGGCAGGCACCGACGGTCGATGCCATGCGCCGGAAGCAGGCGGGCGGTGGTGCGTCCGCCTGCAGCCCGCGGACGGTCCGCGGCAGGTACCTACCCACGGCCTGAAAAGTGTGAAAAAATCACGGACAATCCGTCAAACTATAGCGTAAAGCCGGAACCAGGGGCGTGCGGTGATCGATCGCGAGGGCTATCGACTCAATGTGGGCATCATCCTGAGCAACACCCGCAACCAGGTGTTCTGGGGCAAGCGCGTGCGCGAGGATGCCTGGCAGTTCCCGCAGGGTGGGATGAAGCGCGGCGAGACCCCCGAGCAGGCGATGTTCCGCGAACTCGAGGAAGAGGTGGGGTTGCAGTCCTGCCATGTGCGCATCCTCGGCCGCACCCGCGAATGGCTCAGGTATGACGTCCCCGAGCAGTGGACGCGCCGCGATTCGCGCGGCCTCTATCGGGGACAGAAGCAGATCTGGTTCCTGCTGCGGCTGACCGGGCGCGACTGCGACGTGCGGCTGCGCGCGAACGAGCGCCCCGAGTTCGATGCCTGGCGCTGGAGCGAGTACTGGGTCCCGATGCAGTCGGTGGTCGAGTTCAAGCGCGAGGTCTACCACAACGCGCTGGCGGAACTCGCACGCTACCTGCCCCGCGTCGGCGGCCGGCCCGGTGCCGTGCGTGCGGACGCGGTGCTGCATCCGGCCATCGGCGACGTCACGGTGGTGTCGGGCAATCCGCTCGGGCAGGACGAGACCCGCGCCGCCTGATCCGCGCTGCCCGGCCGCCAGCCCCTACAATCCGGGGTCCGCGCAGAATCCACTGGAATCCCATGATGCAGATCGAAAATCCCGGTCCGGCCGGACGCACCGGGCATGGCCTCCTGACCGCCCTCCGGCTCCCGTTGCCGCCGCGGCCCGTATCGGCGACCTGCCTGCTGTTCGCGGCGTTGTTCCTGGTGCCCTGCGTGTCCGTCGTTCCTGCGGTGCGTGCCCAGTCCGCGGCGCCCGGCGCGGCGCAGCCTGCGGCCACCGATGCGAAGGCAGCCGCTGCCCCGGCCCGGCAGAAGGTCGTGCTCCCGGGCGGTCGGGAAGACGGTTCGGACCTCGCGATCAACCTGCCTGCCTGGCCCGAGGATCGCGACCTGGCGGAACTGCAGCAGAGCGTGCGCCCCGACCTGCGCTTCTTCGTCGACCGCCGCTCGATCGAACTGGTGCCTGGCGGCGAGTTCCGGTTCACCCTGGTGGCCCGTACCGCCAGCGGCAGCCGCAACGTCACGTTCGAGGCGATCCGCTGCGCAACGCGCGACCGCATGATGCTGGCGGTCGGATCGCCCGACCGGCGCTGGTCGCCGGCCCGGTTCATGCGCTGGGAACCGGTCGAGCGCAACGACCCGATCGGCATGCGCGAGGTGCTCTGGCGCGACATCTTCTGCCCGGGCCGCAGGCCGCTCGAGACGCTGAAGGAGGTGATGGCCGTCCTGAAGACCGGCCTGCCGCGGGATCTGGTCCCGATCGACTGACCCTGGCCAGGACCGCTGCAGGCCGGCCCGCGGGTCAGGGACGGGCGGTCACCACCATGTTGTCGCGATGGATCAGTTCCGGTTCGCCGACGTAGCCCAGCCTCGCCTCGATGTCGCGCGACTGCAGGCCCGCGATGCGCGAGGCTTCGGAGGAAGGATAGTTCGCCAGGCCGCGGGCGACCTCCGCGCCGTCCGGCCCGACGCAGCGGACGAGTTCGCCGCGGTCGAAGTCGCCGCTGACCGACACGGCGCCGATCGGCAGCAGGCTCTTGCCCTCGACCAGCAGCGCGCGCACGGCGCCGGCGTCCAGGGTGACCTGGCCGCGCACCTGCAGCTGATCGGCCAGCCACTGCTTGCGTGCAGCCATCGGCGCGGTGTCCGGCACCAGCAGGGTGCCGATCGACTCGCCGGCCGCCAGGCGCACCAGCACGTCGGCTTCCTCGCCGCTGGCGACGATCGTGCAGGCGCCGCTGCGCGCGGCGCGTTTCGCGGCGAGCACCTTGGTCAGCATGCCGCCGCGCGCGATCGCGCTGCCGACGCCGCCGGCGATCGATTCGAGGTGCGGGTCGCCGGCGCGCGCGGTGGCGAGCAGTGTGGCCGAGGGATCCAGGCGCGGGTCGCCAGTGAAGATGCCCGGCTGGTCGGTCAGGATGACCAGCACCTCGGCTTCGATCAAGTTGGTGACCAGCGATGCGAGCGTATCGTTGTCGCCGAGCTTGATCTCTTCGGTGGTGACCGTGTCGTTCTCGTTGATGATCGGGATCACGCCCAGCCCGAGCAGCGTGACCAGGGTGCTGCGCGCGTTCAGGTAGCGGCGGCGATCGGCGAGGTCTTCATGGGTGAGCAGGACCTGCGAGGTGAGCAGGCCATGTTCCCGGAAGCAGCTCTCGTAGACCTGGGCAAGCCCCATCTGGCCGACCGCGGCTGCCGCCTGCAGTTCGTTCAGCGCGCTCGGACGCTTCGACCATCCCAGGCGCTGCATGCCTTCTGCGATCGCACCGCTGGACACCAGCACGATCTCGCGCCCGCCCGCGCGCAGCCGCGCGATCTGCGAGGCCCAGCGTGCCAGCGCCTCGCGGTCGAGCCCCTGTCCCCGGTTGGTCACCAGGCTGCTGCCGACCTTCACCACGATCCGCTTCGCGCTGCCGAAGGCGGGGAGGGCGAGGGCCGCGGGCGCTGGCGGCACGACATCGGAGGAGCCCGGAGCGGCGGGGGTGGAACGGGTGGCCATGGTGTCGCTTGGAGGGGGGCTCGGCTTCAGGCGTCGGGTGCCGCGCGTTGCGCGCCGGCAGCGAGGGAGGCGCCGGCCGGCGCGTCGCCGTCGTCGTCGGCGGCGGCGTCCACGCGCCGGTCGGCGTCCGTGTCCGCCGCCGCGGAGACCTGCGATGCAGCGGCGTCCGCCGCGGCCTGGGCAGTGGCGCGCGCGGCCGCGAGATGGTCGCTGATAGCGCGGATCAGTGGCTGGCAGCCGTCGCCGGAAACGGCCGAGATCGAGAACACCGGCGC
>JAJTHE010000140.1 GCA_021298815.1 Betaproteobacteria bacterium
AGGCCGCACTGATGCAATTTCAAAGTCGGCCCCACCACGATGACCGAGCGGCCCGAGTAGTCCACCCGCTTGCCCAGCAGGTTCTGCCGGAAGCGGCCGCCCTTGCCCTTGATCATGTCGGCCAGCGACTTCAGCGGACGCTTGTTCGCGCCGGTCATCGCCTTGCCGCGGCGGCCGTTGTCGAGCAGCGAGTCGACGGCTTCCTGCAGCATGCGCTTCTCGTTGCGCACGATGATCTCTGGGGCCTTCAGCTCGAGCAGGCGCTTCAGGCGGTTGTTGCGGTTGATCACCCGGCGGTACAGGTCGTTCAGGTCGGAGGTCGCGAAGCGGCCGCCGTCCAGCGGCACCAGCGGACGCAGGTCCGGCGGCAGAACCGGCAGCACTTCCATGATCATCCAGTCGGGCTTGATGCCGGACTTCTGGAACGCCTCGAGCACCTTCAGGCGCTTGGCGATCTTCTTGATCTTGGTCTCGGAGCTGGTCGCGGCCAGGTCGGTGCGCAGCGTCTCGACCTCGCGGTCGAGGTCGAGGTTGCGCAGCAGCGCGCGCACGCCCTCGGCGCCCATGCTGGCGGAGAACTCGTCGCCGTGCTCTTCCAGCTTGGCCAGGTAGTCATCCTCGGTCAGCAACTGGCCGCGCTTGAGCGGGGTCATCCCCGGCTCGGTGACCACGTATGCCTCGAAGTACAGCGCCCGCTCGATGTCGCGCAGCGTCATGTCGAGCACCATGCCCAGGCGCGACGGCAGCGACTTCAGGAACCAGATGTGCGCGACCGGCGAGGCCAGCTCGATGTGGCCCATGCGCTCGCGGCGGACCTTCGACAGCGTCACCTCGACGCCGCACTTCTCGCAGATCACGCCGCGGTGCTTCAGGCGCTTGTACTTGCCGCACAGGCACTCGTAGTCCTTGACCGGCCCGAAGATCTTCGCGCAGAACAGGCCGTCGCGCTCGGGCTTGAAGGTGCGGTAGTTGATGGTCTCGGGCTTCTTCACCTCGCCATACGACCACGAACGGATCTTGTCGGGCGAGGCCAACCCGATCTTGATCGCGTCGAATTCTTCTTCCTGGGTGACTTGCTTGAACAGGTCGAGCAAAGCTTTCATTCGTCACTCCTTGTTGAAACCGATGGGTGCTGCAGCAGGGGGTTGGTCGCGCGTGGCCGCGCGGGGCCAGCCGTCCTGCCTCAATAGCGTTCGAGGTCGATGTCGATCGCGAGCGAGCGGATCTCCTTCACCAGCACGTTGAACGACTCCGGCATGCCGGCATCGATCTTGTGCTCGCCCTTGACGATGTTCTCGTAGACCTTGGTGCGGCCCGAGACGTCGTCCGACTTGACCGTGAGCATCTCCTGCAGCGTGTAGGCGGCGCCGTACGCTTCCAGCGCCCAGACCTCCATCTCGCCGAAGCGCTGGCCGCCGAACTGCGCCTTGCCGCCCAGCGGCTGCTGGGTGACCAGGCTGTACGGGCCGGTCGAACGCGCATGCATCTTGTCGTCGACCAGGTGGTGCAGCTTGAGCACGTGCATGTAGCCGACCGTGACCTCGCGCTCGAACGGCTCGCCCGAGCGGCCGTCATGCAGCCGCACCTGGCCGCTGGTGGGCAGGCCCGCCAGTTCGAGCATGCCCTTGATCTCGCCCTCGGTCGCGCCGTCGAACACCGGCGTGGCGAACGGGACGCCCTTCTTCAGGTTGCCCGCCAGCGCCAGCACCTCGCCGTCGTCCAGCGACTCGATCTGCTCCGGCTGGCCGCTGTCGTTGTAGACATGGGTGAGGAACTTGCGCACCTCGGAGGCATTGGCCTGCGCCCGCAGCATCTTCTCGATGCGCTGGCCGAGGCCCTTGGCCGCCCAGCCCAGGTGGGTCTCGAGGATCTGCCCGACGTTCATCCGCGACGGCACGCCGAGCGGGTTGAGAACGACGTCCACCGGGGTGCCGTCGTCCATGTAGGGCATGTCTTCCACCGGCACGATCTTCGAGATCACGCCCTTGTTGCCGTGGCGGCCGGCCATCTTGTCGCCCGGCTGCAGGCGCCGCTTCACCGCCAGGTAGACCTTGACCATCTTGATCACGCCCGGCGACAGTTCGTCGCCGCTGGTCAGCTTGCGCTTCTTCTCTTCGAACATGTGGTCGAAGCGCAGGCGCACCTGCTCGATGCCGTCCTTCAGCTGCTCGAGCTGGGTGGCCGCCTCGTCGCTCGCCAGCCCGATGTCGAACCAGTGGAAGCGGTCGAGGCCGTCGAGGTAGGCCTTGGTGATCTTGGTGCCCTTGGCCAGCTTGTTCGGGCCCTTGTTGGCGACCTTGTTCACCAGCAGCCGCTCGATGCGGCCGAAGGTGTCGTCCTCGACGATGCGCAGCTGGTCGGCGAGGTCCATCTTGTAGCGCTTCAGCTCGTCGTCGATGATCTGCTGGGCGCGCTTGTCGCGCTCGATGCCTTCGCGGGTGAACACCTGGACGTCGATCACCGTGCCGGTCATGCCCGGGGGCACGCGCAGGCTGGTGTCCTTCACGTCGGAGGCCTTCTCGCCGAAGATCGCGCGCAGCAGCTTCTCTTCCGGGGTGAGCTGGGTCTCGCCCTTCGGCGTGACCTTGCCCACCAGCACGTCGCCCGCCTCGACCTCGGCGCCGATGTAGATGATGCCCGACTCGTCCAGGCGGCCGAGCTGGTTCTCGGACAGGTTCGAGATGTCGCGGGTGATCTCTTCCGGCCCGAGCTTGGTGTCGCGCGCGACGACCGACAGTTCCTCGATGTGGATCGAGGTGAAGCGGTCTTCGGCGACCACGCGCTCCGAGATCAGGATCGAATCCTCGAAGTTGTAGCCGTTCCACGGCATGAACGCGACCAGCAGGTTCTGGCCGAGCGCGAGCTCGCCCAGGTCGGTCGACGCGCCGTCGGCGATCACGTCGCCGCGGGCGATGACGTCGCCGACCTTCACGATCGGGCGCTGGTTGATGTTCGTGTTCTGGTTCGAACGCTGGTACTTCACCAGGTTGTAGATGTCCACGCCTACTTCGCCGGCGCCGGTCTCGTTGTCGTTCACCCGAACGACGATGCGGCTGGCGTCGATGTAGTCGACCACGCCGCCGCGCAGCGCCTGCACCGCGGTGCCGGAGTCGACCGCGACCGTGCGCTCGATGCCGGTGCCGACCAGCGGCTTCTCCGGACGCAGGCAGGGCACGGCCTGGCGCTGCATGTTCGAGCCCATCAGCGCGCGGTTCGCGTCGTCATGCTCGAGGAACGGGATCAGCGAGGCGGCGACCGACACGATCTGCGCCGGCGCGACGTCCATGTACTCGATCTTGTCCGGCGCGGCCATCGTGAATTCGTTGTGCTGCCGGCACGAGATGATCTGGTCGACGAACTTGCCGTTCTTGTCCAGTTCCGCGTTCGCCTGGGCGATCGTGTACTTCGACTCCTCGATCGCCGACAGGAACACGATCTCGTCGGTCACGCGGCTGCCGTCGACCTTGCGGTACGGGGTCTCGAGGAAGCCGTACTCGTTGGTGCGTGCATACAGCGCCAGCGAGTTGATCAGGCCGATGTTCGGGCCTTCCGGCGTCTCGATCGGGCACACCCGGCCGTAGTGGGTCGGGTGCACGTCGCGCACCTCGAAGCCGGCACGCTCGCGGGTCAGGCCGCCCGGCCCGAGCGCGGACACGCGCCGCTTGTGGGTGATCTCGGACAGCGGGTTGGTCTGGTCCATGAACTGCGACAGCTGGCTCGAGCCGAAGAATTCGCGGATCGCGGCCGACACCGGCTTGGCGTTGATCAGGTCGTGCGGCATCAGGTTCTCGGATTCCGCCTGCGACAGGCGTTCCTTCACCGCGCGCTCGACCCGCACCAGGCCGGCGCGGAACTGATTCTCGGCCAGTTCGCCGACCGAACGCACCCGGCGGTTGCCCAAGTGGTCGATGTCGTCGATCTCGCCACGGCCGTTGCGCAGCTCGACCAGGATCTTGATGACCGCGACGATGTCCTCGGCGGCCAGCGTCGGCGCGCCCTTCACTTCGTTGCGGCCGATGCGGCGGTTGAACTTCATGCGGCCGACGGCGGACAGGTCGTAGCGCTCCTCGGCGAAGAACAGGCCGTGGAACAGGCTGCGCACCGCGTCCTCGGTCGGCGGCTCGCCCGGGCGCATCATCCGGTAGATCGCGACCTGGGCGGCGATCTGGTCCGGCGTCTCGTCGATGCGCAGGGTCTGCGAGATGTACGGGCCCTCGTCGAGGTCGTTGGTGTAGATGGTCTGGATCTGCTCGGCCTTGCCGCCACGGAACAGGTCGATCAGGTCTTCGGTGATCTCGTCGTTGGCGCGCGCCAGGATCTCGCCGGTCTCGGTGTCGATCACGTTGTGCGCCAGCGCGCGGCCGAGCAGGTACTCGCCCGGCACGGTGATGTTCTTCAGGCCGGCCTGCTCGATCTCGCGGACATGCTTGGCGGTGATCCGCTTGTCGCGCTGGACGATGACCTTGCCGGCCTTGGTCACGAAGTCGAAGCCGGCGGTGTCGCCGCGCAGCCGCTCGGGCACCAGATCGACGGTGATCTCGCCGCTGGCGAAGTGGAAGGTGTCGGTCTTGAAGAAGTCGGCGAGGATCTGCTCGGGGGTGTAGCCGAGCGCCTTCAGCAGGATCGTCACCGGCATCTTGCGGCGGCGGTCGACGCGGAAGTAGAGGTAGTCCTTGGGGTCGAACTCGAAGTCGAGCCACGAGCCGCGGTAGGGGATGACACGCGCCGAGAACAGCAGCTTGCCGGAGGAGTGGGTCTTGCCGCGGTCATGCTCGAAGAACACGCCGGGCGAACGGTGGAGCTGCGAGACGATCACGCGCTCGGTGCCGTTGACGATGAA
>JAJTHE010000017.1 GCA_021298815.1 Betaproteobacteria bacterium
CAATGCGGTAACTTCGGTTGCCGACCTACAGAGCGCTGTGTGCGCGTCCCACGTCGGACGTACCTGAGGTGCTCGGAAGGCAACCACTCTTGAACCTGATGGTTCAAGACTCGGGTTCGGATGGTATCCGCAGGGGTCCCCTATTCGCGGTGCGCGGCTCGGTGCTGCACTTCCCGTCCGACCCGGGCGGCGGCAGCGACCCCGGCCCCGGCACCGACTGCTTCGAGGACGGCCTGCTGGTCGTCGAACGGGGCCATGTGCAGCGCATCGGCCCGGCCGCGCCGCTGCTGGCCGCGCTGCCGCCGGGCACGCCGGTCGTCGACCACTCCGGCTGCCTGGTCATGCCCGGGTTCGTGGACACCCACGTCCACCATGCACAGACCGATGTCATCGCCTCGGGCGGCAGCACGCTGCTCGAGTGGCTCGAGCGCCATACCTTCCCGGTCGAGCGCGGCTTCGCCGACCCGTCCGTGGCGCGCGCGACCTCGGCCTTCTTCCTGGACGAACTCGCGCGCAACGGCACCACCACTGCGCTGGTGTTCGGCACCGTCCATCGCGCATCGATCGACGCGCTGTTCGAGGAGGCGGACGCGCGCAACCTGCGCCTGGTCGCCGGCAAGGCGATGATGGACCGCAACTGTCCGGAAGACCTGCGCGACACGCCGCAGTCCGCGTACGACGAGTCGCGTGCGCTGATCGAGCGCTGGCATGGCAGCGGCCGGCTCGGCTATGCGATCAGCCCGCGCTTCGCCTGCACCTCGTCGGACGCGCAGCTCACGCTGGCCGGACGGCTGGCGCGGGAATGTCCCGACGTCCTGGTGCAGGGACACGTGGCCGAGAACGTCGACGAAGTGGCCTGGGCGATGTCGCTGTTTCCGCAGGCGCGCAGCTACCTCGATGTCTACGAGCGCTTCGGCCTGCTGCGGAACTCGGTCTATGCCCACTGCATCCACCTCGACGCGGAGGATCGGCGGCGCATGGCGGCGCTGCGTGCCGCGGCCGCGTTCTGCCCGACCTCGAACCTGTTCCTGGGCAGCGGCCTGTTCGACCTCGCCGCGGCCGACGCCGCCGGCGTGCAGGTCGGCATGGCGACCGACGTCGGCGCCGGCACCAGCTTCAGCATGCTGCGCACGCTGGCCGAGGCGTACAAGGTGGTGCGCATGACCGGGCGGCAGTTGTCGGCCCGCCGCGCGTTCCATCTCGCGACGATGGGCGGCGCACGCGCCCTCGGGCTGGACGACCGCATCGGCAGCTTCCTGCCCGGCCGCGAGGCCGACTTCGTGGTGCTCGACCCGGCGGCCACCGCCATCGGCGCGCGCCGCGACGCACGGGCGCGGACGCTGGAAGAGCGGCTGTTCGCCCTTATGATCCTCGGCGACGACCGCAACGTGCGGCAGACGTACGTGATGGGCGTCCCCATGCTTGCGGGACGCTGAGCAGGTGGCACCCCCTGCGCATACGGTCGATGCATTGCCCTGCCCCTTCACGTTCGAGCCGGCGACCACCGCACTGCTCGTGATCGACATGCAGCGCGACTTCATCGAGCCGGGCGGCTTCGGCGAGACGCTGGGCAACGACGTCTCGCGGCTCGCCGCGATCGTGCCCATGGTGGCCGCGCTGATCGCCTGGTGCCGCAGCCGCGGCGTGCGCGTGATCCACACCCGCGAGGGACATCGACCGGACCTGTCCGACTGCCCGCCGGCGAAGCGCCGGCGCGGCGCCCCGTCGCTGCGCATCGGCGACCCGGGCGCGATGGGCCGCATCCTGGTCGACGGCGAACCGGGCAACGACATCCTGCCCGCAGTCGCACCGGCCGCGGGCGAGACGGTGATCGTGAAGCCGGGCAAGGGCACGTTCCATGCGACGCCGCTGGAGGGGCTGCTGCGCGGGCACGGCATCACCCACCTGCTGTTCGCCGGCGTCACCACCGAGGTGTGCGTGCAGACCACGATGCGCGAGGGGAACGACCGCGGCTACGACTGCCTGCTGGTGGAGGATGCCTGCGCCAGCTACTTCCCCGCGTTCCACCAGGCGACGCTGGAGATGGTGCGTGCGCAGGGCGGTATCGTCGGCTGGACGGCGTCGTTCGCGCGGGTCGTAGCGGCAGGCTGAAGGCAGGCGTCGCAGACCCTGGATCACGCCCCAGGCGCCTCGGCGCTGCCCTTCCCGCCCAGGTCGAATCCCAGCCAGTACCGGGTGCCGCGCAGCACGCCGGTACGCCGCAGTGCGCCCAGCACGACCAGGTCGACCAGGTCGCGCCGCGCCGTCGCCGGCGGTGCCCCGGTGATGCTCTGGTAGTTGCCTGCGGACAGGCCGCCCCTGAAGCCTTCCGGTCCTTCGCGCAGCATGCGCAACAGCGCCTTCGCCTGCCGCGGATTGATCCGGCCGCGCAGACGATCGAGCAGTCGTGCCTTGGCGATCAGGAACTCGAGCCAGCGCAACGTGTGGCCTTGCGCAGACAGGACGGTGTCCGCGAACCAGCCGAGCCAGCGGTCTGCCTCCAGCGCCTTGTTGGCAAGCTCGAGCTCGCGGTAATACTGCTGGCGCTGCCGCTCGATCATCAGGGACAGTGCGACCAGGCTGGGCTGCCCCGTTCCCTGGGCTAGTGCCTTCTCGGCGATCGCCCGACCGATCCGGCCATTGCCGTCTTCAAAGGGGTGGATGCATTCGAAGTACAGATGGGCGAGCCCGGCCCTCGCGAGTGCAGGCAAGGCTGCAGGTCCACCGGGTGCAGTATCGTTGAACCACTGACAGAACCGGACCATCTCGGCGGGAACGGCGCCGGCGAGCGGCGCTTCGAAGTGCACCTTCGGCGCATGGATGGGTCCCGACACCACCTGCATGGGCTCTGAACCGGACCGCCACTGCCCGACCTGCACATCCGTCCTGCCCTGCAGGAGCAGGCGGTGCCATGCGAAGAGCATGTCCTGCGTGAGCGGGGAGGCATGGCCGCGGTACAGATCGCCCAGCATCTCCGCGATGCCCTGCTCGGCCGGGGCGACGCGGCGCGCGTCCACCTGCAGGCCGAATTGCCGGCGCAAGGACGATTGCACGCTGTCCCGGTCGAGCAGTTCGCCTTCGATCTCCGAAGTCTTGAGTGCTTCGGTGCTGATCAGCTCGATCACCAGTTGCAGGTGCTCGTCATCGGGCAGATGGCGGACGGTCCCTACGATCACCCCGCTTCCCTGCAGGAACGCAGCCTCACGAGCGGCGAGCGCGGCCGGCTGGAAGCGGAAATGAGGCCATTGGGGCAACTGCCAGTTCCATCGCATGAGCGATAGGCTAGCACTTTATCGCTCACCAAATGGCATAAACCCGGGCGATAAATCGCCTTTCAATCGCTCACGCGCGCTCGGCAGCACCGCCGTCACCCTGCTTCGACGCGATTCCGGAGGTTCTTCGCTTCGCGCAACAGGGTCGGGAGATGCATCGTGGCGGCCTCCCAGACGATCTGGGGCCAGTCACGCGACACGGACCAGATCCTTCTGGACATGCTTCCGAGCACGAGGCTTCAGCCCTCGCTCGGTAACGAGGTCCACCGAGCGTCCGAGCAACGCCTCGAGATTGTCCTGCAGCTTGAAGTAGCCATCGTAGGTGACGGCTCCCTCGAACTCGACGAGCACGTCCACATCGCTGTCGTCTCGCAACTGGTCGCGAGCAGCCGAGCCGAAGAGGCTCAACTGCTTCACGCCGAAGCGTTGTGCAAGCTCCTGGCGATGGGCAGACAGCGTGTGCAGAATCTGATCTCGGTCCGGGGACATCATGTCTCCATCCTCGAAGTTTAGCCCAGTCGAAGCGGCGAATGACCGGTGATTCATTGCCGGCAATGGACGCTCCGACCCACGATCCGCGCCGCGGATCCAAGGCCAAGTCGATATACTTTGTCTGCCAACGCACAGAGCGCCATCGTCACGCACCGTGCGATCCCGTCCCTCCAGCAGAGATTCCCGTTCCACCCATGCGCCACTGGCTGATGAAGTCCGAACCCGATGTCTTCGGCATCGACCATCTCGCGAAGGAATCGGGCCGCACTGCCGCCTGGTGGGGCGTGCGCAACTACCAGGCGCGCAACTTCATGCGCGACGACATGGCGGTCGGCGACCTCGCGTTCTTCTACCACTCGAGCTGCGCCGAACCGGGCATCGCCGGCATCATGAAGGTGGCGAAGAAGGCCTATCCCGACGTCACCCAGTTCGACCCGGCCAGCAAGTACCACGACCCGAAGTCCACGCCCGAGGCGCCGCGCTGGATGAACGTCGACATGAAGCTGGTGAAGAAGACGAAGCTGGTGCCGCTGGCCGAGCTGCGTGCACATCCTGAACTGGCCGGGCTGCGTATCCTGCAGCGGGGCAACCGGCTGTCGATCACGCCGGTCGAGCCGGCGGAGTGGGACTTCATCGCCGGGCTGATCGACCGGGCAGGCTGATACGCGCAACGGGCCGCGCCCGCTGCGCCGTTGCGCGGCCGCGTCAGACGATGCCGTCGCGCTTGAGCCGCTCGATGTCTTCCGCGCTCATCGAAAGCCGCTTCGCCAGCACCTCGGCCGTATGCTGTCCGAGCGTCGGCGGTGGCACCTCGTAGGTGATCGGCGTCGCCGAGAAGCGCATCGGGCTCGCCACCATCGGCACCTTGCCCGCGGTCGGATGCGGCACCTCGATGCGCATGCCGCGCGCGATGACCTGCGGCTCCTCGAACACCTGCTTCAGGTCGTTGATCGGTCCGTTGGGCACGCCCGCACCGTCGAGCGCGGCCACCCAATCCTTCGTCGTGCGCTTCGCGAACACCGCGTCGAGCGTGGCGGTGAGCACGGCTCGGTTCTCGACCCGCTTGCCGTTGGTGGCGAAACGCGGATCGGTGGCGAGTTCGGCGCAACCGGCCACCTCGCAGAACTTGCGGAACAGGTTGTCGTTGCCGCAGGCGAGGATGATCGCGCCGTCGGACGTGCGGAACGTCTGGTAGGGCACGATGTTCGGGTGGGTGTTGCCGAGGCGTATCGGCGCCTCGCCGGTGGCCAGGTAGTTCATCCCCTGGTTCGACAGGAAGGCGACCTGGGTGTCGAGCAGGGCCATGTCGATGTACTGGCCCTTGCCGGTCACCGCGCGGTGCGCGATCGCGGCGCAGACCGCGATCGACGCGTACATGCCGGTCATGATGTCGACGATCGGCACGCCGACGCGCGGCGGTCCGCCGCCCGGCAGGTCGGCGCGCTCGCCGGTGACGCTCATCAGCCCGCCCATGCCCTGCGCCATGAAGTCGTAGCCGGGGCGGTCCTTGTAGGGACCAGTCTGGCCGAAGCCGGTGATCGAGCAGTAGACCAGGCCCGGATTCTCCTTCGACAGGTCGTCGTAGCCCAGGCCGTAGCGCGCGAGGTCGCCGACCTTGTAGTTCTCGAGCAGCACGTCGGACTGCGCGGCCAGCCGGCGCACGATCTGCTGCGCCTCGGGCTTCGACAGGTCGAGCGTCACCGACTGCTTGCCGCGGTTCGCGCAGACGAAGTAGGCGGCCTCGGCGGTGTCGTTGCCGGCCGCATCCTTGATCCACGGCGGGCCGAAGGCGCGCGAGTCGTCGCCCTTGCCCGGCCGTTCGACCTTGGTCACTTCGGCGCCGAGGTCGGCGAGGTTCTGGCCGCACCACGGGCCGGCAAGCACGCGGGTAAGGTCGAGGACACGGATATGGGACAGCGGACCAGCCAAGGCAGCCTCCGATCAGGGGTTCTGGATCGAACGGATTCGAGCCGGGCGCATGTTAGCACCGCCGGAAAATGGGGTCAGACACGCATTTCCGGGGCTGCGGCAAGGGCGAGGGCGGAAATGCGTGTCTGACCCCATTTTCCGGCCGGCAGCGCGGGCAAGCCGGGCGCGCAGCCAAGCGTGCTGGCGTCAGTCCGACGCGACTGCAGCGTCGACCGCGGCGCCGAAATTCGCCGCGAAGCGCGCGCCGTCGAGCAGCAGGCTGCCGGCGAGCTGCTTGCGCAGCCGCAACCGGCTGGAAGGATCGGCGCGCGCCTGCCGCGCGGCCTCGCGTGCCGCGGCAATGAAGCCGGCCTCGTCCTGCACAGACCACTGCGGGCAGCCGGCCGCGGCGAGCAGGCTCGCGCCGACCCGGCTCGCATGCCGGTCGCCGGCGAGCGAGATCACCGGCACGCCCATCCAGAGCGCTTCGCAGGTGGTCGTCGTGCCATGGTACGGGTACGTGTCGAGCGCGACATCGATGCCGGCATAGCGCGCCAGGTGCGTGGCGATGCCGGGCTCGCGCGGCAGGAACTGCAGCCGGTCGGGATCGATGCCGCGCGCCGCGAACGCCGCGCGCAGCCGCGCCTGCACGCCCGCCTGTTCCAGGCTGCCCGCCTTCAGCGCGAGCCGGGAACCGGGCTCGGCGGCGAGCAACCGGCTCCACAGGTCGAGCGTCGACGCGGACAGCTTCTGCAGGTTGTTGAACGAGCCGAACACGATCTGCCCCGGGTCGTCGCCGCCAGCCGCGTGCCGGCGCGGCGCCACGTCCGGCGCATCCGACGGCGGCCGGTAGCACACGAAGCAGCCGTCGATGCGCAGCAGCCGTTCGCTCGCGAGGCGCTGCGCGGCATCCCCCGGATCGGTGATCGCGTCGACCAGCCGGCAGTCCATCTGCGGCAGGCCGGTGGTGTTCGGATAGCCGAGCCAGGTCGCCTGCCTGGGCGCCGGCCGGCGCGCGAACAGGCCCAGCCGCTGGCCGGCAGTGTGGCCGGACAGGTCGACCAGCAGGTCGATGCCGTCGGCGCGTACCTGCCGTGCCGCCGCGGCATCGTCGAGCGTGTCGATCGGATGCCAGCCGGCACTGGCGGCGCGCAGCCGTGCCGTCATGTCGTCCGCGGTCGGCGCGGTCGGATACAGGTGGACCTCGAAGCGGTCGCGGTCGAGCGCCGCGAGCGCCGGCAGCAGGAACCAGGCGACCGAATGTGTGCGCAGGTCGGCCGACACGAATCCGATGCGCAGGCATACGCCTGCCGCGCGCGGTGCACCCGAGGGCTTCGGCGGCGGCGCCGCAACCGCCTGGCCGGCACGCTGGCCGGCAGCCACCGGCCCGAACATGCGATGCAGCTGCGCGACCTCGGCGGCTGGCATCGCATCGGCATAGTTCGTTGAATACAGCAGGTTCTGCGCCGCCTGGGCATGCGCCGGGTCGAGCCGCAGCACCTGCCGGAAGGTGGCGAGCGCGCTGTCGACCAGTCCGAGCTGCAGCTGCTGGTTGCCGAGGTTGTAGCGGATCTCGGCGCTGTCGGGGTCGAGCGCAGCCGCGCGGGCGAACGCGTCGAGGGCTTCGTCGAGGCGTTCGAGGTCGTGCAGCGCATTGCCGCGTCCGTTGTGAAGTGCGGCTAGCGCGTCGACCACGCGCACGCCGTCACCCGCGTCTCCACCCTCGAGCTGCGCGAGGATGCCGTCGAAGCAGGCCAGCGCGTCGGCCGGACGCTTCTGGACGACCAGCAGGCTGCCCAGGTTCAGCGCCGAGGGCAGGTGGCCGGGGGCGTCCTGCAGCACCTCGCGCCAGGCCGCCTCCGCCGCGGCCGGCTGTCCGTCGAGCCGCAGCACGGTCCCGAGGTTGAAACGCGCTTCCACCAGCGACGGTTCGAGGCCGAGCGCCCGGCGGAACGCCGCCATGGCCGCGGCCGGATCGCCCGCGGCATGGCAGACCACGCCGAGGTCGTGCAGCAGCCGTGCATCCGCCGGGGCCAGCCGCACCGCGCGCGTCAGGCTGGCCACCGCCTCCTTGTGCCGGCCGGTGGCCGACAGCGCGAGCCCGAGGTTCGAATGGGCATCGGGTATGTCGGGCCGAAGCACGACCGCCTTCTTCAGCACCACCGCCGCCTCGCGCGGCGCACCGATATTGAGGCAGGCCAGTCCGAGGTTGATCAGCACATCGGGCCGCCGGCCATCGATCTGCTGAGCCTGCTCGAGCAGGGTCCTGGCGTCCGACCACCAGCCCGCGGCGATCGCACGGCTCGCCTGGGCGAGCAGTTCACTGACGGGATCGGGGGAGGTCATCGTCGAAACCTGGACGAAAAAACGGGCACCCGAAGGTGCCCGTTTCCAGACGTCGCTGTTCGCTTGTGGCGATCAGAACGTGTGCGCGATACCCACACCGAAGATGTCGGAATCCATCCCACGCAGACCGCCACCGGTGACACCGGTGAGCGCTGCCGAACCGGCGAAGTTCGTGCGGCCGTTGGCGTCGTTGTTGAGGTTCGAGTAGAAGGCGTAGACTTCGGTACGCTTCGACAGCAGGTACCCGTAGTTCACGCTCCAGATCTTGGCGCCGGTATCGGTACCCGAACCGTTGAACACGCCGACGTTGCCGATGGCCGTCGAGCCGGCACCGATTGCGCCGGTCGCGCCCTTGGTGTCGTTGGCCTGCTGGTAGTTCAGGCGGAAACGATGGTTGCCCACGGCGTACGCGCCGCCGATCAGCCAGTTGTCACGCTTGAGGTCGCCTGCCGGGCCGGTCTCGTACATGAACTTGCTGTACGCGCCCTGAATCAGGAACGGACCGCTGGTCCAGCTGGCGGACACGACGTAGGACGAGTCATCCAGGCCGACGCCACGGAACTCCTTGTGCTGCTGCCAGCCGAGACCGACGGCGAACGGACCACCCCGGTACGTGCCCGACAGGCTGTACAGGGACGGGTTGGCGCCGGCACCGGTGGCCACGCGACCTTCGTTGGCACCGTACTGGGCGGCAACGGTGAATCCGCCGAAGCTGGGCGACTCGTAGTTCAGCGAGTTGGCAGTGCGGCGGCTGAACGCGGTGGCGTTCGCGACGGTGGTGGCTTCGACCACACCGGTGGTGGGGTTCACGCGAACGTTGGTCTGCGATGCGCTGCCCGACGTGTCGCCGTTGTTCATGATCGCGTTGATGCCCTGCGGGCCGGTCAGGCCGATCCGCATCATCGGGGTGTTGTTGATGCCCATCACGCGCTTGTACGGGCTATCGAAAATACCGGCGAACACACGACCGAAACCACCCGACAGACCGATGAACGTGTTGCGGCCGCCCCAGGTGTTGGTCGTGCCGGTGCCGTCGCCGCCGGCGCCCTGCTCGATCTGCCAGATCGCGTTCAGGCCGCCACCCAGCGACTCCTGACCGCGGAAGCCGACGAAGAACACGCCCGGGCTGCTGACGGCGTTCCTGCGGTTGTAATCCGGGTTGCCGTTGGCGCCATCACCGCTCTGGCTGAAGACTTCCATCTGCAGGCTGCCGTAGATGGTGACGTTGGCCGGGGCGGTCTGCGCGAACGCGACCGGAGCTGCGAAGGCCGATACGACCGCCGCCGCGATGAGTTTCTTTTTCACAGTAAGAGCCTCCTGAAAAAGCTTCGAAGTGGTGGATGCCGACGCCTTAAGGTTCGCCGCCACCCAGACTTCCCAGAACTGAGAAGTGTCGCTATTCTGCCGACTCGTCCACCTGCTTCACAACGACGGTGTGCATTTCCGGTGCCGGGACGGGTGCCGATGTTGTACAAACACAACAAGCGGTTTCCGGCGGGTTGCGCCGGATCCGGGCGGTCCGCCCCCCCGCCCGTTGGGTATCATCCCCTTGTATACAGGGGAGGATCGACATGGCCGGAAGGCGAGAAATCACATTGATCCCGGGCGACGGCATCGGCCCGGAAGTCACTGCCGCGGCGCGCGCGATCGTCGACGCCAGCGGTGCGGCCTTCGACTGGGACGTGCAGCCGGCCGGGCTCGCCGCCCAGGCCGCCGGCCTGCCGGCGCTCGGGCCTGCGGTATTCGAGTCGATCGGGCGCACCGGCCTCGCGCTGAAGGGCCCGACCGGGACCCCGTTCGGCACGCCCTACCGGATCGAGATCGGCGCGCACCGGATGAACCCGAAGCCGGAACCCCGGGTGTATCCGAGCGTGGCGATCGCCCTGCGCAAGGAATTCGACCTGTACATGAACCTGCGGCCGATCCGCAGCTTCCCGGCGGTGCCGTCGCGCTATTCCGACGTCGACCTGCTGATCTTCCGCGAGAACAGCGAAGACCTCTATCTCGGCCGCGAGCGGATGGTGGACGACGACACCGCCGAGGCGATCAAGACGATCACCCGCGGCGCGACCACCCGGGCCGCGAAGTTCGCCTGCGAGTTGATGGTCAAGTTGGGGCGGAAGAAGCTGGCGGTGGCGCACAAGTCGAACGTGCTGAAGCTGACCGACGGCCTGTTCCTGCGCGCCGCGATGGACGTCGCCGCGCAGTATCCGCAGATCGAGGCGCGCGACCGGGTGATCGACGCGCTGTGCATGGAACTGGTGCTGGCGCCGGAGCGCTACGACTGCCTGCTGCTCGCCAATCTGTATGGCGACATCGTGTCCGACCTCGGCGCCGGGCTGGTCGGCGGGCTGGGCATGGCCCCCGGGGCGAACATCGGCGAACACTGCGCGATCTTCGAGGCGGTCCACGGCACGGCCCCGGACATCGCCGGCAAGGACATCGCCAACCCGCTGGCGATGATCCTGTCCGCGAACATGCTGCTGCGGCACGTGGGCGAACTCGAGGCCGCGGCGCGCATCGAGACGGCACTGACCTCGGTGCTGGAACGACGCGACCGGGTCACCCCCGACCTCGGCGGCGGCGCTGGCGGCGGCACCCGCGCGATGGCGCAGGCGATCATCGAGGCGATGAAGTAGGAAACCGCGCCTGGTGCAGCAGCCCGGCCAGGTCGGCCGCAAAGCGCGCCTCGTCCATCAGCGGCGTGTCGCGCAGGTGCGGCCCGGTCAGCGCACGCAGCGCATCCAGTTCTTCCGGGTCGGCAGCGAGGCGGCAGCCGATCTCGAGGTAGTGCCCGGGCGACCGGGCGACCAGCGGATCCAGCCCGGCGTTGACCAGGATGCCCATGCCGTTGCGCGAGCGGAAGCTGTCCCCGGCCAGCGCCAGCACCGGCACGCCGAGCCAGAGCGTCTCCAGCGTGGTGGTCGCACCGTTGCAGGGGAACGGGTCGAGTGCGAGGTGGACACGCCGGTGCAGCGCGCGGTACTCGGCCGCCGGCAGCAGGCCGTGCAGTTCCAGCCGGGACGGGTCGACGCCGGCGGCGGCGAAGCGGTCGCGCAGCCGCGCCTGCGTCCGCCCCTCGGGCACGGTGACGATCACCAGCCGGCTGTCCGGGACCGCCCGCAGCAGCGCGGCCCACAGGTCGAGGGCGGCGCCGGACAGCTTGGCGAAGTTGTTGAAGGAGGCGAAGGTGAAGGACGTGGCGCCCGGGGCCCGGTCCCACGCCGGCTCGCCTGCCGGCGCCCGCATGCACCAGCAGGTGTGCGGCAGCCGCAGCAGCCTTTCGGTGTACCAGCGGTCGTGGCCGGCGCCCTCCGGTTCGGTGACGGCATCGGTGATCCGGTAGTCGATCGCCTCGACGCCGGTGGTGTTCACATGGCCGATCATCGTCAGCTGCACCGGCGCCGGACGCCGTGCGAACAGCCGCAGCCGGTGCCGGGCGGTATGGCCGGACAGGTCGACCAGCAGGTCGATGCGGTCGCGCCGGACCAGCGCGGCGGCCGCGTCGTCGTCGACCGCGGCGATGTCGCGCCAGCCCGCCGCCTTCCCGCGCAGGCGGGCCGTGACCTCGTCCGGACGGTCGACGTTCGAATAGCAGTACACCTCGAAGCCGTGCGCCGGCAGCCGGTCGAGCAGCGGTTCGAAGAACAGCGCGACCGCATGGCCGCGGAAGTCGGGCGACACGAAGCCGATGCGCAGCCGCTGGTCGCCGGCGGCGGACGCGGCCAGCGGCTGCGCGGCCCCCGAGCGACGCGGCGCTGCCTTCCCGCCCGGCACGGAAGGTACGGACGGCACGGACGGCGCGAACCGCCTTCCGTACTCGACATGCGCCGCGAACGTTTCCTCCCGCGTGGCGGCGGCGGAATAGTTCAGCGTCAGCAGCAGGTTGCTGTAGGCCGCCTCGTGCATCGGATCGTCCGCCAGCACCCTGCGGTAGCTGGCGGCGGCGTCATCGTGGCGGCCGGTCATCCGCTGCAGGTTGGCCAGGTTGTACCGTGCCTCCGCCAGCAGCGCCCGCGGCGCGGACACGCCGCCCTCGGCCGCACGCAGCGCCGATTCCAGCGCCGCCTCGGCGCCATCGTAGTCGCGCACCGCCATCCGGACGTTGCCCAGGTTGATCCAGGCCGGCAGGTGCAGCGGATCGGCGTCGAGCGCCTGGCGATAGCGCGCCGCCGCCGCTTCGTCGTCGCCCAGCGCGCGCTCGGTATTGCCAAGGTTGTAAAGCGCCTCGGGATGCGGACCGCCGATCGACAGGGCCTCCAGGTAGGCCGCACGGGCGGCCTGCAGGTCGCCCGCCGCGTGCCAGGCATTGCCGAGGATCGCCAGCGACTGGGGATCGCCCGGCCCGAGCGCCACCGCGCGCCGTGCGCTCTCGACCGCGCCGCGGCCATCGCCCAGGGCGGACAGTGCCAGCGCGAGGTTGCCATGCGCGATCGCCAGGTCGGGCCGCAGCGCGGTCGCCTTGCGCAGGCTGGCCACCGCTTCGGCCGGGCGCCCGGCCGCATGCTGTGCCAGGCCCAGGTTGACCAGGCTGCCGGCATCGCGGCGATCCAGGCGCACCGCGATCCCCAGGCAGCGGATGGCCTCGTCGAGGTTGCCCAGCAGGTACTCGACCACGCCCAGGCGCTGCAGCAGCGCGGCGTCGCGCGGCATCGCCTGCGCCATGTCGCGGTACGCGGCCGCGGCAGTCGGCAGGTCACCGGCCTGCTCGGCGGCAGCTGCCGCTTCGCCCAGCCGGTTCATCAGCCGCGGATCGGCTTCGGGTTGTCGGGAGCGCGCCATGTCGAGGATGTTAACCTCTGCGGCGAACGTCATTCGTCCAGAGCCCGGAGCCCTGCAACCGGGCCGCATCGTGGTATCCACCACGGCACCACCGGAGGTCATGCAAGATGCCCGCTGCAACTCCCGCGTCCGCACCCCGCATCGTGTTCGTCGGCGCCGGCGCCATCGGCGGCTACGCCGGTGCCCTGCTCACCCGCGCCGGCCATGACGTGACGCTGGTCGACGGCTGGCCGGAGCATGTCGAGAAGATCCGCCGCGACGGCTTCGCGATCGACGGCATGACGCCGGCCGAATCGGTGGTGGTGCCGATGCAGCCGCTACATATCTGCGACGTGCCGCAGCTGTCGAAGCAGCGGCCGTTCGACATCGCGGTGATCGCGATGAAGTCCTACGACACCGAATGGGCGGCGCACCTGATCCGGCCCTATGTCGCGCCGAACGGCTACTTCGTTTCGATGCAGAACTCGATCAACGAGGAACGCCTGGCCGGCGTGGTCGGCTGGGGCAAGACGGTCGGCTGCTGCGTCAGCCTGCTCGCGGCGGAACTCGACCGGCCGGGGCATGTGCAGCGGCACATCCACCTCGGCGGCGACGCTCACACGGTGTACCGCGTGGGCGAGGTGCACGGACGGATCACGCCTCGGGTCGAGCAGCTGGCGGCGCTGCTGCGCGCCGCGGACAGCGCGAAGGCGACCACCAACCTGTGGGGCGAACGCTGGTCGAAGCTGATCATCAACGTGATGCGCAACGGCCTGTGCGCGGCGACCGGGCTTGGCGGCAACGCCCGCGACCTCGCGCAGCAGACGCGCCGCATCTCGATCAAGCTGGGCTCGGAGGCGGTGCGCGTCGGACAGGCACTCGGCTACTCGATCTCGCCGCAGCAGGGGCTGGAGCCGGAGACGCTGGCACTGGCCGGCGAAGGCAACGGCGATGCACTGGCCGAGATCGAGAACGTGCTGATCGAACTGGCCGGCCGGCGCGGCGACGGCCAGCGGCCGTCGATGGCGCAGGACATGCACAAGGGACGGCGCACCGAGATCGACTACCTGAACGGGCTGATCGCCACCGAGGGCGCGAAGATCGGCGTGGCGGCGCCGGTCAACGCGCGGCTGACCGAGCTGGTGGGGCGGGTGGAGCGTGGCGAGTTCGCACCGTCGCCGGGGCTGGTGGCGGACTGGAAGGTGATCGGGTAGTCACGCGGAAGGACGGTTTTCCCGAAGCGTCTTGCGGGTCGCGAGCGGCGAGAATTCGTCGCATGGACGGGCGCTTGCGACGAGGGAAGATCGGTGGATAATCTGGTGCTGGCGTACCTGCGCGAATACCGCAGCGCGATGGATGCCATGAAGCTCGACATATCGAGCCTGAAGACGCGGGTCTCGAGCCTCGACATCCGCACGGCCGCCAGCCAGCTCGAGATCGCACACGCCCATGAACGCCACAACCAGGTGGATGATCGACTGAACCGGCTCGAGCGCAGGCTCGGGCTCCGGGACTCGGATGATTGATGCGCTCGGAGGATGCGCCCCGATGACCGACGATGACTGGAAGACCGCACTGGAAATCCTGGTCGATATCCGCCAGAGCATGGCGCATATCAGCGCCGATCTGACCGAGATCGAGCAGGCATTCGACCGCATCGAAGCCCACATCGAAGCGACCGCCGCGATCCTCGCCGAGATGAATGGCCACGGGCCCAGGCGTATCGGCTCGGTGTTCGATCGAATCGAATGCCGCATCGATCGCATCGAAAGGCACCTGGACCTGCATCCGCTGCAGGTCTGAACGAACGTGGCCGGGTACTGATCAGCCCTTCAGCGCTTCCGGGTTCAACACGTTCTGCGGCTTGCCGTTCGCGAACGCCACCAGGTTGTCGAACGCCGCCGCGAAATACATCTCGTAGGTCGACTGCTCGACATAGCCCAGGTGCGGCGTGGCGACCACGTTGTCCATCTTCAGCAGCGGATGGGCGGCGCCGTACACCGGCTCGTCCTCGAACACGTCGACCGCGGCGAAGCCGGGACGCCCGGCCTTCAGCGCCGCCTCGAGCGCACCGGCGGCGACCAGCGGTGCGCGGCTGGTGTTGACGAACAGCGCGGTCGGCTTCATCAGCGCGAGGTCGGCGGCGGTGACGATGCCGCGCGTCTCCTTGTTGAGCGGGATGTGGATCGACAGCACGTCGGACTGCGAGAACAGCGCCTCGCGCGAGGCGGCGGCCTCGAAGCCGTCGGCCCTGGCCTTCTCGAGCGAGGCACCACGGCCCCAGCAGATCACCTTCATGCCGAACGCCGCGCCGGCCTTCGCCACCAGGCTGCCGATCTTGCCGTAGGCGTAGATGCCGAGCGTCTTGCCGTGCACGCCGATGCCGACGGTGGACTGCCACTGCCCGGCGCGCAGGGCGGCGACTTCCTGCGGGATGCTGCGCAGCGAGGCGAAGATCAGGCCCCAGGCGAGTTCGGCAGGGGCGTAGGGCGACCCCACGCCGGCCGCCACCACCGCGACGCCGCGCTTCGTGCAGGCATCCATGTCGACATGCGAGACGTTCTTGCCGGTCTGCGCGATCACCTTCAGCTTCGGCATGCGGTCGAGGTGGGCCTGGGTGAACGGGGCGCGCTGCTGGATCAGCAGCAGGGCTTCGGCATGCTCGATGCCGGCCGGCAGCTTCGCCGGATCCTTGATGGTCTCGGTGCAGACGGTCACGTCATGGCCGGCCAGCTTCGACCAGGCGGCGAGTTTCGGCGTGGCGGACTGGTAGTCGTCGGCGATGAAGATCTTCATGTCTGCTCCTGCGGGGTGGGTTGCGAGCGCGGATTATGCCAGCGCCCGACCGGCGCCCGGCGACCGGCTATGATCGGCGTCCCGCATGCAACGGCCGGGCACGCACCGGCATGGAACGGCCCCGATGAAGATCGCCATCCCGCACGACCACCAGGACCTGGTGCGCAGCCTCGCCTGCTTCTCGAAGTTCGCCGGCCACGAGGTCAGCGTGTTCACCGAATCGCCGGTCGAGCCGGCCGCGCTGGCTGCGCAGCTGGCCGGCGCCGAGGCACTGGTGCTGATCCGCGAGCGCACGCCGGTGTCGGCCGCGCTGATCGAACGCCTGCCCACGCTGAAGATGGTGAGCCAGCTCGCACGAACGACGCACCATATCGATGTGGCTGCCTGCACCGCGCGCGGCATCGCGATCGCCACCGGCAACAGCAAGTCGCCGGTGTCGCCGGCCGAACACACCTTCGCGCTGATCCTCGCCGCCGCGCGGTCGATCCCGCTCGAGGCCGGACGCATGCAGCGCGGCGAGGAGCCGACCACGCTCGGCTTCACGATGCGCGGCAAGACGCTGGCCCTGCTCGGCTTCGGCACCATCGGCGAACTGGTCGCGCAGATGGGCCGCGGCTTCGGCATGCGCGTGGTCACCCACGGCCGTGCCGGGTCGCGCGAGCGCGCGGCGGCCGCCGGGGTCGAGTTCATCGAGGACCGCGCGCGCTTCTTCCGCGAGGCGGACGTGCTGTCGCTGCACCTGCGGCTGACGCCGGAGACCAGGCACTCGGTGACCGCGGCCGACCTGGCGCTGATGAAGCCCCGGTCGCTGCTGGCGAACACCGCGCGCGCGGAACTGATCGCGCCCGGCGCGCTGGTCGCGGCGCTGCAGGCCGGGCGGCCCGGTTACGCGGGCCTCGACGTGTTCGAGCACGAGCCGGTACCGGTCGACCACCCGCTGCTGAAGATGGACAACGTGGTGTGCACGCCGCACTACGGCTGGGCCACGCACGAGACCTACGAGCAGTACTTCGGCGAGGCGTTCGACAACGTCGTCGCCTTCGCCGAGGGCCGGCCCACCGGCATCTTCAATCCCGAGGTGCTTGCGGGGTGATGCGCGGACCGGGGTCGCACCCGGGCCCCGTCCGCGGCACGGTGGCGGGCCCGACCCCGCGCCGCGTTTCTTGGTATGGTTGGCATCCGGTTCCGAAGCGCCCGCCGGACACAGAGGCGCGCCCGGAACCTCCCGGAGGAGAGTACCGATGTCTTCATCGATCACGCGATCGACCCTGCCGGCCGCGCTCGCGCTGGTCGTGGCGGCCGGCAGCACCTGGGCGCAGGGACAATATCCGTCGCGTCCGATCCGCATCATCGTGCCGTTCGCGGCCGGCGGCCCGACCGACTTCAATGCCCGCCTGGTCAGCCAGCGGCTGAACGAGGCCTGGGGCCAGCCGGTGATCGTCGAGAACCGTCCGGCGGCCGGTGGCGTACCGGCGACCGAATTCGTCGCCAAGGCGGCGCCCGATGGCTACACGCTGCTCGGCGCGAACCCCGGCCCGCTCACCGTCGCGCCGCACATCCGCAGCAACCTCGGCTACGACACGATGAAGGACCTGCTGCCGATCGTGCTGGTCACGACGACCACCAGCGCGGTCGTCGTGCATCCGCTGGTGCCGGCGCGCTCGGTGAAGGAACTGATCGCGCTGGCACGCAAGAACCCGGGCAAGCTCAGCTTCGGCTCGCCGGGCGTGGGCACCGTCGGCCATCTCACGATGGAACTGTTCAACTCGATGGCCGGGCTGAAGATGGTGCACGTGCCGTACAAGGGCGTCGCACCGGCACAGGTCGACCTGCTCGCCGGGCACATCGACGTGATCACCATGTCGATCCCGAATGCGCTCGACTTCATGAAGCAGGGCC
The DNA here is from genome assembly GCA_021298815.1 of Betaproteobacteria bacterium. Classification (GTDB taxonomy): domain Bacteria; phylum Pseudomonadota; class Gammaproteobacteria; order Burkholderiales; family CAIKXV01; genus CAIKXV01. The sequence continues at coordinate 17,475 of JAJTHE010000017.1, forward strand.
GGGTACGCACGCTCGGCGTGAACGGCCTGCAGCGCTCGCCGAGCATGCCCGACACACCGACGGTCGCCGAGGCCGGGCTGGCCGGCTTCGAGTCGCGCAACTTCAACGGCATCATGGGCCCGGCCGGCATGGCGCGCGACCAGGTGCTGCGCATCAACGCCGAGGTGAACAAGCGGGTGCTGTCGCCGGAAGGCCGCGAGCAGCTGGCGGCGCTCGGCTACGACGTCGCCGGCGGATCGCCGGAGGACTTCGGCGCGTTCCTGAAGCGCGAATTCGAGAAATGGGGCCGCGTGGTGCGTGCGGCGAACGTCAAGGCAGAGTTCTGAGGAAGGGCGGGAACCATGGCTGCAGCGAACGAGGCGAAGAAGGATCCGCAGTACTTCATGTACTTCCCCGGCAACTACCGGTGGTCGTCGGCATTCATCAACATGCTCGGTTCGGGGCCCTACGGTGGCTCGGACATCGGCGAGCTCGACCGCATCGGCCGCCTGCTCAAGGGCAAGGCCCCGGAGGACGACCAGGCGTGGTTCGACGCCTGCAACACGGTCGCCGACACGGTGACCGCGTTCGCCAACGAGCGCAGCAAGTCCGGCCACCGCTATTCGGCGGCCGCGGCCTACCTGCGCGCGGCCAACTACTACCAGATGGCCGAGCGCTTCCGCACGCCGAAGGACGCGGCGGCACTGGCGTCGTACAAGCGCGGCGTCGACTGCTTCCATCGCTACATCGACGAGACCGACCTGAAGATCGAGATCGTCGAGGTCCCGTTCGAAGGCGCGAGCCTGCCGGGCTACTTCGTGCATGCGCAGAATTCCTCCGAGGCGCGCAAGCCGTGCGTGGTGTACTTCGACGGGCTGGACGTCACGAAGGAGATCCAGTTCATGCGCGGCGTGCCCGAACTGATCAAGCGCGGCATCTCGTGCCTGATCATGGACGGGCCCGGCACCGGCGAGGCGATCCGCTTCCGCGGCATGGTGCTGCGCCACGACTACGAGAAGGCCGGCTCCGCCTGCATGGACTGGCTCGAGACGCGCGCCGACGTCGATGCGAAGCGGGTGGGCGTGGTCGCGATCAGCCTCGGCGGCTACTACTCGCCGCGCATGGCCTCGCTCGAGCCGCGCTTCGCCGCCTGCATCGCCTGGGGCGCGATCTGGGACTACTACACGACCTGGAAGAAGCGCATCGACGCCTCGTTCAAGACCTCGCTGTCCGTGCCCGGCCACCACATCACCTGGATCCTCGGCGTGGACACCGTCGAACAGGCGCTGGAGAAACTCGAGCCGTTCCGCCTGGAGGGCGTGGTGCAGAAGATGCGCTGCCCGTTCCTGATCGTGCACGGCGCAGACGACGAACAGGTACCGCTGGTAGACGCCCAGTCCCTGTACGAAGCCAGCGGCTCGCCCGACAAGACCCTGCGCGTGTTCACCGCCGAGGAAGGCGGCGCCCAGCACTGCCAGCGCGACTACCTGACCAAGGTTGTCGCCGTCATGTGGGACTGGTTCGAAGACAAGCTCCAGCCCCGCTGCTGACCCCCGAAATCCGGGTCAGAGACGAATTTCCCGGCCAGGCCGTCGAACTGGACAGGCCGCGCGGGAAATTCGTCTCTGACCCGGATTTCGGGCAAGGTCTCCATACTTGACTGATTCAGTCAACTTTGCGTATGGTTGGGTCAGTCAATCCACCGAGTCATTCGACATGAGCGCTCACGACACCATCCACCAGCAGGTCACCAGCCATCCGGTCGTGCTCTACATGAAGGGCAACCCGAGCTTCCCGCAGTGCGGTTTCAGCGCCAATGCGGTGCGCATCCTGTCGGCCTGCGGGGTCGACAAGTTCTTCTCGGTCAACGTGCTGGAAGAGCCGGAGATCCGCCAGGGCATCAAGGAGTACGCGAGCTGGCCGACCATCCCGCAGTTGTACGTGAACGGCGAATTCGTCGGCGGCTCGGACATCATGACCGAGATGTTCCAGTCGGGCGAACTGAAGACGCTGCTCGAAACCACCAAGGGCTGAGGCGGCACCCGAGCGCTCAGGCGCCCAGCGCGTACTGGGTCAGCATCACCACCGCCATCGCGGCCAGCGCCAGGCGCAGCCAGTTCCGGTAGGTGGCCGGGTCGACGCCCTGCCGCGCCCGGATGCCCTGCTTCTGCGCGATCGCGGTCACCGCCGCCAGCGGCAGGGTCATCGCCCACTGGCTCATCGTCACCCCACCGAGCAGCGTGAAGGTGACCAGCTGGGTGGTCTTGCCGGGCAGGAAGCACAGGTTGAAGCCCTGGATCATCGCCGCCGGCGCCAGGCCCAGCCCTGCGTAGTAGGCGATCAGCGGCGGCGAAGCGACGTTGGCCGTGGTCTCGAACATGCCGGCTGCGAAGCCGAAGGCGAGGCCCGAGGCCACCACGTGGCGTTTCATCCACGCCGACTCGCTCTTGCCGCGCCAGTCGAGCCACAGCCACATGAAGATCGCGGCCACCAGCACCAGCGCATACGGGAACTGCGGCGCGCGGATGAACAGCTGGGCGCCGATCGCCGCGCCGACGAACGCTGCCACCGGCATGAACCAGAAGCGCTTCAGCGTGCCGAGGAAATCGGGCACCGACCAGATCGACACGAAGATCGCCACCAGCACCGGCACCACCAGCACGATCACCGCGTCCTGCAGCGGCATCACCAGGGCCAGCAGGGGCGTGGCGATCAGCGGCAGCCCGATGCCGAGCACGCCGTAGACCCAGGCGGCGACCGCGACCACCACCACGACCCAGACCAGCAGGCCGGGCGTCAGTACCTCCAGCGGACTCACCGAGGTTCCGATCCGGGCATCAGGCCGTGCCGCTCCTGCCCGTGTCGCCCCGGGCCTCGCGGTCGATCGCCTCGGCGACCAGCTCGGCCACGTGCAGCGCACGGCGCTTGCCCAGCTGCGCGATCTGCTCCCGGCAACTGAAGCCATTGCTGACCACGGCCGTGCCTGGCGCGCAGGCGCGCAGCGCCGGCAGCAGCGACAGTTCCGCCGCCTTCACCGACAGGTCATAGTGCTTCGGATCGAAGCCGAACGACCCGGACATGCCGCAGCAGCTCGACTCGATCATCGAATGCCGCACGCCCATCGCGTCGAGCACCCGGCTGTCCGGGCCCATGCCGATCACCGACTTCTGGTGGCAGTGGCCGTGCACCAGCGCATCGATTTCCAGCCCGGGGAAGGTCACCCCTTCGGCGACCAGGAACTCGGTGAAGAAGCGCACCTGCAGCGCGAGCTTCCCGGCGCGCGGATCGTCCGGGAACAGCTTCGGCAGTTCGTCGCGGAACACCGCCACGCAGGCCGGCTCGAGGCCGATGATCGGCGTGCCCGCCTCGATGTCGGTAGCCAGCGCCTGCATGATCTCGCGCAGCTGCCGCTCGGCCTGGTCGAGCAGGCCGAAGTCGTAGAGCGGGCGGCCGCAGCACAGGTGCGCCTGCGGCACGGATACCTCGTAGCCCGCATGCTCGAGCACCTTCACCGCGGCCATCGCCGTCTCTGGATGGAAGTGGTTGTTGAACGTGTCGGCCCACAGGATCACCCGCCCTCGCGGCGCCGCGGCCGGTGCGGCATGGCCCGCGAACCACTGGCGGAACGTGCGTGCCGCGAACCTGGGCACGTCGCGTTGCAGTGCGATGCCGGCCAGCTGCTTGGCCAGCACGTTGATCCCCGGCGTCTGCGTGAACCAGTTGGCGAGCCGCGGCATCTTCGACGCGATGCGCGCCCAGCGATGGATGAAGCCCATGCTCCACGCCTGCAGCGGCCGCCGCTTCTTCTGGTGGTAGTGGTACAGGAACTCGGCCTTGTAGCTCGCCATGTCGGTATGCGTCGGGCAATCGCTCTTGCAGCCCTTGCACGACAGGCAGAGGTCGAGTGCCTCCTTCACCGCTTCGGACTGCCAGCCGTCGGTCACCACCTCGCCGCGCAGCATCTCGCCGAACAGCCGCGAGCGGCCGCGCGTCGAGTACTTCTCCTCGCCGGTCACCCGGTAGCTCGGGCACATCACGCCACCGCTCTGCGAGCGGCACTTGCCCATGCCGACGCAGTGCTCGATCGAGCGCGCGAAGCCGTCGCCTTCCGGCGTGGTGAATTTCATCCGCGTCTCGAAGCGGATCGGGCTGTAGCCCGGCCCGTAGCGCAGGTTCTCGTCGATGCGATAGGCATCGATCAGCTTGCCCGGGTTCATCCGGCCGTCCGGGTCCCAGATCGCCTTGAACTCGCGGAACGCCTGCATCAGCTCCGGCCCGTACATGACCGGCAGGAACTCGGCCTTGGCCTGGCCGTCGCCATGCTCGCCGGACAGCGAGCCGCCGTAGCGCACGACCAGGTGCGCAGCATCCTCGGTGAAGCCACGCCACTTCGCGATGCCCTCGGGCGTGCGCAGGTCGAAGGTGATGCGCGCATGGATACAGCCGTCGCCGAAATGCCCGTAGAGCGAGGTCTCGTAGCCGTAGCGGTCGACCAGTGCCTGGAACTCGCGCAGGTAGTCGCCCAGCCGCATCGGGTCGACCGCGGCGTCTTCCCAGCCGACCTGCGGATCGCGGTTGCCTTCCAGCCCGAGCGCGCTGGCCGAGGCCGCGGTCTCGCGGATCGTCCAGATCGCCTCGGCCACCGCCGGGTCGTCGATCAGCCAGTGCGTCGGCGCGTCGAGCCGGCTCGCGCAGTGGTCGACCAGCGCCTGCGCCTTCGCACGCGCGGCCTCGACCGTGTCGGCGCCGAACTCGATCATGATCCAGGCATCGCCTGCCGGCAGCTTCGCGATGTCGGCCAGGCGCAGCCCGCGCACGCGCAGGCCGCCGATGATCTTCTGGTCGAGGCCCTCGGTGGCGATCGGGCCGAACGGCAGGATCTGCGGCACCGCATCGCCGGCGACGTAGATATCGGGATAGCCGAGCACCAGCAGCACGCGATTCTGCGGGCTCTGCACCAGCCGCGTCCTCGCCTGCAGCGTGATCGCGCAGGAGCCCTCGGTGCCGACCAGCGCACGCGCCACGTTGAAGCCGTTCTCGGGCAGCAGCTGGTCGAGGTTGTAGCCCGACACCCGGCGCTTGATCTTCGGATACTTCGTGCGGATCAGGTCGCCGTACCGCTCGGCCAGCGCCTTGAGCTTCGAATAGATCTCGGCGCGCCGCCCGCCCCCGGCGACGATGCGTTCGTACTCGTCGTCCGGCGTCGGCCCGACCCACAGGCGCAGCCCGTCGTAGGTCAGCACCTCGAGCGCCTCGACGTTCTCGACGGTCTTGCCCGCCATCACCGAATGCGCGCCGCAGGAGTTGTTGCCGATCATCCCGCCGAGCGTGCAGCGGCTGTGCGTCGCCGGGTCGGGACCGAAGGTGAGTGCATGCTCCTCGGCGGCATCGCGCAGCGAATCGCAGACGACCCCCGGCTCGACCCGCGCGCTGCGCGCGCCGGGATCGACCTCGAGCACCCGGTTCAGGTACTTCGAGCAGTCGAGCACCACCGCGACATTGACCGTCTGCCCGTTCTGCGCGGTGCCGCCGCCGCGCGGCAGGATCGGCGCATGGAACTCGCGGCAGACCGCGACCGCGGCGACGATGTCGTCGACCGTCTTCGGCAGCACGACGCCGATCGGTACCTGCCGGTAGTTGGAGGCATCGTGGGCATAGACCGCGCGACTGCCCGCGTCGAAACGCACCTCGCCCGACACCGCACGCCGCAGGGCGGCGGCCAGCGCCGCGACATCGACGCCGTGCGGCACGCGCGCCGCCGGTGCGGAGGGCTGTGCGGGAGACGGGGTGTCCAGGGGCGGCGGCATGGGCGTTGCTCGGGCAGCTGCGGGCGGTGGGGGTGTCCCGGGCCGCCGAGTGTAGCAGCGGCACTGCCCGCGGCGACCCGCCCGGCGGCCGTCCCGGACAGTCCCGGGGCGTCCCGGCCGGACTCGGGCCATTTCAGGCATCCCGGGCAACCCGGTCGATCTCAGGCCGCCGCGAACGCACCGGCCAGTTCGTCGGCGGCCTGGCGCAGGCGCGGCACCAGGCTGAGCACCCGTTCGAAGGACAGTCGGCCCACCGGGCCATGCACCGCCACCGCCGCCATCGGCCTGCCCGCCGCATCCAGCACCGGCACGCTGGCCGCGACCAGGCCGTCCAGGAACTCCTGGTTGTCGGTGCCCACGCGCGACTCGCGGATGCGCGCGAACTCGGCTTCGAGCTCGGCCGGCGTGGTCAGCGTGCGCGCGGTCCGGCGCTCCAGCGGCAGCGTGGCGAGCAGCCGCTTGCGCGTGCGCGCAGGCAGCAGCGAGAAGAAAAGCTTGCCGCTGGCGGTGCAGTGCAGCGGCACGCGCGACCCGGGCTGCAGCGTCATCTGCAGCGGCCATTGCGACTCGACCCGGTCGATGTAGACCACCTCGGCGCCGTCGAGCAGGGTGATGTTGCAGGTCTCGTTGAGGTCGGCGACCAGCCGCTCGAGGATGGCGCGCCGGTCGGCCTGGCGGGCGCTGTGGCGCATCGCGTCGACCGCCAGCCGGGTAGCGCGGCGCGCGAGCATGTAGCTGCGGTCGGCCGGCTCCTGCGCAAGGAAGCCGGCCACCGCGAGCTGGCGCAGGATGCGGTGCACGGTCGGCCTGGGCAGCCCGAGCGCATCGGCGATCGTCGACAGCGGCAGCGCGCGATCGGACGCGGCGAGCACTTCCAGCACGCGCAGCCCGCGCAGCAGCGCGGAATCGGTATCGGCGGGCACGGTGGCCATCTCAGGCGGCGGCCGCCGCCAGCCGCATCGCGGCGGCCGGCACGCGGATACGCTCAGGCGCTGCCAGCGCCTGCAGCCGGGGCCGCGCCGGGGACTTCGGACAGGTCGAACTCGTCATGGATCAGGTCGCGGATGCGCGCCTTCAGCGCGACGAACTCGGGGCTTTCCTCGCGCCGCGGACGCGGCATGTCGACCTCGATGTTAGCCTTTACCCGGCCCGGACGGCGGGTCATCACGATGATGCGGTCGGACAGCTTGATCGCCTCCTCGATCGAATGCGTGACCAGCACCATCGTCTTGCGCTGCTCCATGAAGATGCGGACCATCTCGTCCTGCAGCATGCTGCGGTTCTGCGCATCGAGCGCGGCGAACGGTTCGTCCATCAGCAGCACCGCCGGATCCACCGCGAGCGCCCGGGCGATCGCGACCCGCTGCCGCATGCCGCCCGACAGCTGGTGCGGGTAGCGGTGCTCGAACCCGCTCAGCCCGACCAGTTCGATCTGGCGCTGCGCGATGCGCGTGCGTTCGTCCGCCGGCACCCGCTTCATCTCGAGGCCGAAGGCGACGTTACCGAGCACGGTCAGCCAGGGGAACAGCGCGTAGTCCTGGAAGATCATCGCCCGCTCCCAGCCCGGGCGGCCGATCGGCTTGCCGTCGAGTTGCAGGCTGCCGAGCGTCGCATCGTCGAAGCCGGCGATGATGTTGAGCAGCGTGGTCTTGCCGCAGCCCGAGTGTCCGAGCACCGAGCAGAACTCGTCCTGCCCGACCGTGAACGACACGTCGGCGAGCGCCTTCACCGGCTCGTCCCCCGGGCCGTGGCCGGGGTAGATCTTCACCACGTTGCGAATGTCGAGCACACCCATCGTCGCCGCTCCAGTGTCCTTAAGCCGGCATTCGCCAGCACATCAGCGTCAGCACGAAGCGTCAGCGGGTCATCGCCAGCGACCAGGGGAGCATCTTCTTCGCCAGCCAGCGCAGCCCCTGGTCGATCACCAGCCCGGCGACGCCGATCGAGATCATGCCGACCAGGATGATGTCGGTGCGCAGCACGCTGCGCGCGTCCGAGATCAGCCAGCCCAGCCCGGAGGTGGCACCGACCAGTTCCGCGGCCACCAGCGCCATCCAGCCAACGCCCAGGCCGACCCGCACGCCGGTGATGATCTGCGGCAGCGCGGCCCGGAACACGATCTTCACCAGCACGTCGGTCTCGGAGGCCCCGAGGCAGCGCGCGGCACGGATGATGTTGTGCTCGACGTTCTTCACCCCGGCGATGGTGTTGATCAGCAGCGGGAAGAAGATGCCGAGGAAGATGATGAACTGGTTCTGCAGGTCGCCAATGCCGAACCACAGGATGGCCAGCGGGATCCAGGCGATCGGCGGGATCGGCCGCAGCATCTCGAAGATCGGCTCGAACAGGTTCTGCGCGGTCTTCGACCAGCCCATCAGCAGGCCGATCGGGATGGCGATCGACGCATAGGCGAAGGCGACCGCTTCGCGCTTCAGGCTGGCCCAGAAGTGTTTCGCGAGGTCGCCCGACAGGATGAGTTCCCAGGCGCCGGCCGCGACCGCGGTGGGTGGCGGCATCAGCGTCACCAGGTTCGCATCGATGCGCGGCAGGATCACCACCGACAGCAGCTGCCAGGCGCCGAAGAAGGCCACCAGGCCGATCCAGCGCGAGAAGCGCTGGAACAGGTTGGGCGGCCGGCGCAGCGCCTCCAGCGCACGACGTTCTTCCGGCGTGATCGCCGACGGCGACACGCCGGGCGGCACCGGGGACTGCCCGGCGGGCGCGCCCGGGCTGGACGCGAGGGCCGGCGCGGTGGCGGCGAGCCCCGCCGCTGCAGCGGCTGCGATGCGTTCGGACATGGCTATCCTGCCTGCTCGGTCGATTGCGACTGCGAAACGCAACCGGCGCGGGGACCTCCCGCGCCGGCACCTTGCCTGCCCCGTTGGACGTCAGTGCACCCTGGGGGTCAGGGCTTGAACACCTGCCCGTTGAAGCTCCACGGACGCACCAGGTCACCCGCCTCCGGGAAGGCCTGCGGCGCCTTCATGTTGAGGAAGGTCAGGTACTCCGGATACGGCGGCTTGCCGACCGTGCCCGTCCAGCCCGCCTGGATGAACGGCGGCTGCGCCGGCACGCGCCAGCCCAGGCGGTTGAAGGTGCGCTCCATGAACTCGGGGCGGAACACCGCCTGGAACTCCTTCTCGAGCAGCGGCGTCTTCATGCGCTTGGTCTCGAACAGCCAGTTCACCGTGCGGTCGTTCTCGCGGAACCAGAACGCGGTGTGCGGGTACAGGTAGGTCGGCTTGAACTGGTTGTTGTACTCGGCCACCTGCTGCGCGAGCAGCGTGCGCGGCACCAGCTTCAGGTTCGGGTCCTGCAGCAGCGCGTCGACCGTGCGCTCCGGGTTCAGGCGGATCCACAGCTGCGACTCGGCGATCGCATCGGTCAGCGCCTGCACCACGTCGGGCACGTTGTCGACCAGTTCCTGCCGGACGTAGGTGACGCCCAGGTAGATCACGTACGGATAGTGCACGTCGATCGGCCGGCCGGTCTTGCGCTCGTTGATCACCAGCGAGTTGGTGAAATCCCACGGCACGATCGCGTCGATGCCACGCGGCAGCAGCGCC
>JAJTHE010000097.1 GCA_021298815.1 Betaproteobacteria bacterium
AAGTGCAAAAGGACATCGACCTGATGCCCTACACGATCGCCAGGGCCGACAATGGCGACGCCTGGGTCGAGGTGCGCGGGCGCAAGATCGCTCCGCCGGAAGTCTCGGCGCAGGTACTGATGAAGATGAAGAAGACCGCCGAGAACTACCTGGGCGAGCCGGTCACCGAGGCGGTGATCACCGTCCCGGCCTACTTCAACGACTCCCAGCGCCAGGCGACCAAGGACGCCGGCCGCATCGCCGGCCTCGAGGTGAAGCGGATCATCAACGAGCCGACCGCGGCCGCACTCGCGTTCGGCCTGGACAAGAAGAAGGGCGACCGCAAGATCGCGGTGTACGACCTCGGCGGCGGCACCTTCGACGTGTCGATCATCGAGATCGCGGAAGTCGAGGGCGAGCACCAGTTCGAGGTGCTGTCGACCAACGGCGACACCTTCCTCGGCGGCGAAGACTTCGACCAGCGCCTGATCGAATACCTGGTCGATGAATTCAGGAAGGACTCCGGCATCGACCTGAAGAAGGACATCCTCGCGCTGCAGCGGCTGAAGGACGCGGCCGAGAAGGCGAAGATCGAGCTGTCGAGCGCGCAGCAGACCGAGGTCAACCTGCCCTACATCACGGCAGACGCCAGCGGGCCGAAGCACATGGCGGTGAAGATCACCCGCGCCAAGTTCGAGAGCCTGGTCGACGACCTGATCCAGAAGACGATCGAGCCGTGCCGCATCGCGATCAAGGATGCCGGCGTCAAGATCTCGGACATCGAGGACGTGATCCTGGTCGGTGGCCAGACCCGGATGCCGAAGGTACAGGACGTGGTGAAGGAAGTGTTCGGCCGCGAGCCGCGCCGCGACGTCAACCCCGACGAGGCGGTGGCCGTGGGCGCAGCGATCCAGGGTGGCGTGCTGCAGGGCGACGTCAAGGACGTGCTGCTGCTCGACGTGACGCCGCTGTCGCTCGGCATCGAGACCCTGGGCGGCGTGATGACCAAGCTGATCCAGAAGAACACGACCATCCCGACCAAGGCCTCGCAGGTGTTCTCGACGGCGGACGACAACCAGTCCGCGGTCACCATCCACGTGCTGCAGGGCGAGCGCGAGATGTCCGCCGGCAACAAGAGCCTGGGCCAGTTCAACCTGACCGACATCCCGCCGTCGCCGCGCGGCATGCCGCAGATCGAGGTCACCTTCGACATCGACGCCAACGGCATCCTGCACGTGTCGGCGAAGGACAAGGCCACCGGCAAGGAGAACAAGATCAAGATCCAGGCGAGCTCCGGACTCACCGAGGACGAGATCCAGCGCATGGTTAAGGACGCGGAAGCCAACGCCGAGGAAGACCGGAAGATCCTCGAACTGGTGACCACGCGCAACCAGGCCGACGGCATGCTGCACACGGTGAAGAAGTCGCTCGCCGAGCACGGTGCCTCGCTCGATGCCGCCGAGAAGGAGAAGATCGAGGCCGCGGTGAAGGACGCCGAGGAAGCGATCAAGGGCAGCGACAAGGAGAAGATCGAGGCGGCCACCCAGGCACTGGCGATGGCTTCGCAGAAGCTGGGCGAGAAGATGTATGCGCAGGAGCAGGGCAAGCCCGAAGGCGCGGCCGGTGCGGGCACGGCAGGGACCGCCGGCAAGGACGACGGCAACGTCGTGGACGCCGAGTTCGAGGAAGTGAAGGAAGCGAAGAAGTAAGCTTCGCGGCATCCTATGGCGAAGGCGGCTGAGCGATCAGCCGCCTTTCGCTTGTGCACAACCCGCACCCTGCCCCGACAGCAGTCGAAGAGAAAGACCGATGGCCAAGCGTGATTACTACGAAGTACTCGGCGTCAACCGGGACGCCGACGAGGACACGCTGAAGAAGGCGTACCGCCGGCTCGCGATGAAGCACCATCCCGACCGCAACCCGGACAACCCGAAGGCGGAAGAGGCGTTCAAGGAGGCGAAAGAAGCCTACGAGATGCTGTCCGACCCGAACAAACGCGCGGCTTACGACCAGTACGGCCATGCGGGCGTCGACGCGTCCATGGGTGGCGGCGGCGGCATGGGCGGCTTCGCAGACGCCTTCGGCGACATCTTCGGCGAGATCTTCGGCGGCGGCGGACGCGGCCGCAACGGCGTCTACCGCGGCGCGGACCTGCGCTACAACCTCGAGATCTCGCTCGAGGAAGCCGCGCGCGGCACCGACACGCAGATCCGCATCCCGACCCAGGCGAAATGCGAGGTCTGCGACGGCAGCGGCGCCAAGCCTGGCACCAAGCCGGTGAGTTGCCCCACCTGCAACGGCCACGGTCAGGTGCGGATGCAGCAGGGTTTCTTCTCGATCCAGCAGACCTGCCCGCGCTGCCACGGCACCGGCAAGATCGTGCCCACCCCGTGCGCGAACTGCAACGGCGCCGGGTCCGTGAAGCAGCAGAAGACGCTGTCGGTGAAGATACCGGCCGGGGTCGACGACGGTGACCGCATCCGCCTGTCGGGCGAAGGGGAGGCCGGCGCCAACGGCGGGCCTCCGGGCGACCTTTACGTCGTGATGCACCTGAAGCCGCATGCGATCTTCAAGCGCGACGGTACCGACCTGCATTGCGACATGCCGGTCAGCATCGCAACCGCGGCGCTCGGCGGCGAGATCGAGATCCCGACCCTCGACGGGCAGGCGAAGATCCGCATCCCCGCCGAGACCCAGACCGGAAAGGTGTTCCGGCTGCGCGGCAAGGGCATCAAGCAGGTGCGCGGCACCGGCTTCGGCGACCTGATGTGCCACGTGTACGTCGAGACGCCGGTCAACCTCACTGCCCGCCAGCGCGAACTGCTGGAGGAATTCGAGTCGATCGCGAAGGAAGACCCGTCGCGCCACAACCCGCAGGCGAAGGGCTGGTTCGACAAGGTCAGGGACTTCTTCGGCAGCTAGATCCACCCGTCGAGGTCGAGGTCGAGGTCGAGGTCGGCGTCCGCCGCCGACTCGCCCTCGAACAGCGACTCGGCGCCGCGCACCAGCAGGCTTCCGCCGAGCACGCCGGCGCTGATCACGGCTGCATCGCGCAGGAAGCCGCGCGCCGGCAGCGCGGCGACGGCGGCGCCGGCGCTGGCACCGCCTGCCCCGGGCACGGCGGCCGGCAGCTGCGGATCGTTCGCGGCACGCCCCTCGGCGGCGCGCAGCCGGTCGACTTCCGACCTGACATGGGCAAGCGCGACCTCGAGCACCAGCGACCGCTGCAGCAGAAGGTAGGGCGCATCGGAGCGTGCGGCCAGCAGCCGCTGCAGCGCCCGTTCGGCATCGATGTCCTTCGCCTCGTCCGGATGGCGCAGCACCCGTTTCACGAGTCCGTCCAGCAGTTCGCGCTCAGCGGCATCCATCATGCTCTCCTGTCTGCAGCCGGTTCCCGAAGCGCCCGCATCCGGGACACCTGCGGGCCACGGGCTCCCGCTGCTAACTTGCCCTATCTTCGCGGCGGACGCCACTGCCCGGCGTGCGTCGACCGCCCGGGCCAGGTCACCGCTGACACGCCAACGTCAAGGCAGGTCGATGATCACCTGCCCGATCTTGCCGCCGCGTTCGACCACCTGGTGCGCCTCGACCGCCTGCGCCAGCGGGTAGCGCCCGGCGATCGCGAACTGCGCATCGCCCGCCGCCACCCAGCTCGCGATGTCGGCGATCGCCTCTTCCTTCGCGTAGTCGGGCATGGTGTAGACGAACACCTGGCGCAGCGTCGGGTTCTTCCACAGCCAGGCGCCATACGGCAGTTCCGGCACCGGCTTGCCGGTGCTGGCATAGGCAGCGACCACGCCGTATGGCTTGAGCAGTTCCGAGGTGACCGGCAGGTTGCTGCCCAGGTCGACCTCGACCACGCGATCGATGCCGCCGACCGCGGCGCGCACCTCGGCCACCACGTCGCCCTTGCGGTAGTCGACCACCGCATCGGCGCCGGCAGCCCGCGCATGCGCCGCCTTGGCCTCGGAACTGACCGTGGCCACCACCCGGGCGCCGGCCCATTTCGCCAGCTGGATCGCGTAGTGGCCGACCACCCCGGCACCGCCGGTGACCATCACGGTGAGCCCGTCGACCGGCCCGTCTGCGAACAGGCATCGGTGCGCGGTCATGCAGGGAATGCCCAGGCAGGCGCCCTGGACGAAATCGAGTGCCGGCGGCAGCGGCACCGCCAGCGCTTCGGGCAGGCAGACCTGCTGCGAACTGGCGCCGAACGGCCGGCCCCACTGCGCGTTGTACACCCAGACCCGCTGGCCGACGCGCCCCGGATCCACCCAGGGCCCGACGCGATCGATGATGCCGGCGCCATCGCTGCCCGGTATCACGTACGGCGGGATCACCTTGCGCGAACCGCCGCGGGCCTTCACGTCCGACGGATTGACCGCTGCGGCGTGCAGGCGCACCCGCACCTCGTGCGGCCCCGGTTCGGCATCGGGGCGTTCGCCGACCTGCAGCACCTCGGCGGCAGGACCGTTCCTCTCGTACCACGCGGCAAGCATCCGGGACAGGCTCCTCTACGGATATCAGTTCGGCTGGATGTTCGCAGTCTGCACCACCTGCTTCCAGCGTGCGATCTCGCCCTTCAGGAAGGCTTCGAACTCGGCGCCGGTGCCGGCCACCACCTCGAAGCCGAGTTCGTCCATCGCCTGGCGCACCGGCGGCAGCTTGAGCGCGGAGACCACGGCGCCCTCCATCCGGCTGCGGATGTCCTTCGGCAGGCCGCGTGGTGCCGCGAACGCCTGCCAGGAATAGACCTCGAAGCCCGGGAAGCCGAGTTCCACCAGCGTCGGCGTGTCCGGAAGCTGGGGCGAGCGACGGTCGCCGGTGACGGCCAGCGCCCGCAGCCGGCCCGCCTTGATGTGGCCGGTCGCCGCGCCGAGGTTCTGGAACGAGGCGTCGACCTGGCCGCCGACCATGTCGGCCATCGCCGCGGCACCGCCCTTGTACGGAACATGGATGCCGGTGGTCTTGGTGCGCTGCCAGAACAGTTCGGCCGACAGATGGTCGGAGGAGCCGGTACCGGACGAGACGAAGGTCAGCTTGCCCGGGTTCTTCTGCAGCAGGCCGATCAGGTCCTTGACGCTCGTCGCGGCGACCTTCTGGCTGGTGATCAGCACGTTGGGATTGCGCACCGCCACCGTCAGCAGGTCGTAGTCGCGCAGCGGATCGTAGGGAAGATCCTTGAACAGGGCGACGTTGATCGCGAACACGCCGATCGAGCCGACCATCAGCGTGTAGCCGTCCGGATTCGCCTTGGCCAGCATCTGGCCGGCGATTGCACCATTCGCGCCGGGCCGGTTGTCGACGATCACAGTCTGCCCGAGTGCCTCCTGCATGCGGATCGCGACCGTTCGCCCGACGATGTCGGAGGAGCCCCCCGCCACGAACGGCACCAGCATGCGCACCGGCCGATTGGGCCAGGTCGCGCCCTGTGCCTGCACCGGTGTCGGCAGCAGGGCGGAAAGCAACGGGATCGACAGCAGGGACGCAACCAGTACAGCGGATACGGCAGATGCAGGACGCTTCATGTCACTCCTCCTCCGGTTCGGCCGCACGACGGATGCACGCGGTCCTTTTTTCGATTTCGACGCCAGCGTAGCGCAAAGCGGGCCGGGCGCGCGTAGTACCATCGCTGCACCGCAACGCGCCCCCCTTACCTGATGGAAGCGTACCTGCTCGACTGGGCCAGCCTGCTGCTGCGCTGGCTTCACGTGATCGCCGGCATCGTCTGGATCGGCGCTTCCTTCTACTTCGTCGCGCTCGACAACTCGCTCGACCCGCCGAACCCGCCGAAGAAGGGCGTGCTCGGCGAGAACTGGTCGATCCATGGCGGCGGCTTCTACCACAAGCAGAAGTACGTGGTCGCCCCCGACCAGCTGCCGGAACGGCTGCACTGGTTCAAGTGGGAAGCCTACTGGACCTGGATCAGCGGCTTCGCGCTGTTCGTGGTCGCCTACTACCTGCACGCCGACACCATGCTGATCGACCGTGCGGTGCTCGACATCTCGCCCGCCACCGCGGTGCTGGCGAGCCTCGGCCTGATCGTCGCAGGCTGGCTGGTCTACGACGGCCTGTGCCGCTCGCCGCTGGGCCGCCACGACGGCTGGCTGGCGCTGGTCGGCTTCCTCCTGATCGCGCTGGCCGCCTGGGGCTGCGCCCAGCTGTTCGGCGGACGTGGCGCCTACCTGCAGGTGGGCGTGATGGTCGGCACCATCATGGTGGCGAACGTGGCCATGGTGATCATCCCGGGCCAGAAGAAGATGGTCGCGGCGATGTCCGCCGGACAGGTGCCGGACCCGAAGTACGGCCGCTGGGGCAAGCAGCGTTCCGTGCACAACAACTACGTGACGCTGCCGGTCGTGTTCATCATGCTGTCCGGCCACTATCCGATGACCTACGGGCATCCGCATGCATGGGCGGTGCTGGTCGCGGTGTTCTTCATCGGCGGCGTGGTGCGCCACTACTTCAACCGGCGCAATGCCGGGCAGACGATCGGCTGGCTGCCGGCTGCCGCAGCCGCGATGGTCGTGGCGCTGGCCGTGCTGATCATGCCGCGCGCGCCCGAGGGCCTCGCCGGGCGCAGCGCGACGCTGGCCGACGTGCAGCAGGTGATGGCGCAGCGCTGCGCGTCCTGCCACGCCGCCACGCCGACCCAGCCGGGCTTCGTGCAGCCGCCGGGCGGCATCATGCTCGACACCCCGGAACGCACCGCCCAGCTCGCGCAGAAGGTCCACCAGCAGGCAGTGCTGGCGAAGGTGATGCCGCCGGGCAACCTGACCGGCATGACCGACGACGAGCGTGCGATCATCGCGGTCTGGTACCGCGACGCGGCCGCCGCGCGCTAGGCAAGGAGGACTTCAGATGGGCATGCTCCACGGCAAGGTGGTTGCAGTCACGGGCGCAGGCGGTGGCATCGGCCGCGACCTCGCACTGGCGTGCGCAGCCAGCGGTGCCAGCGTGGTGGTCAACGATATCGGCGCATCGCTGACCGGCGAAGGCCTCGATGCCGGCCCGGCCCAGCAGGTGGTGGACGAGATCGTCGCCGCCGGCGGCCGCGCGGTCGCCAACACCGACAACGTCGCCGATCCGAAGGGCGGCGAGGGCATCGTCGCCAGCGCGCTGTCCGCGTTCGGCCGCATCGACGGCGTGATCAACAACGCTGGCATCCTGCGCGACCGCTTCTTCCACAAGATGAGCGAAGTCGAGTTCGACGCGGTGATCAAGGTGCACCTGTACGGTTCGTACCATGTCGCGCGCGCCGCAGCGAACCACTTCAAGGAACAGGGCAGCGGTGCCTACGTGTTCATGACTTCGACCTCGGGACTCGTCGGCAACTTCGGCCAGGCGAACTACTCCGCGGCCAAGCTCGCGCTCACCGCGCTGTCGAAGTCGATCGCACTCGACATGCAGAAGTTCAACGTGCGTTCGAACTGCATCGCCCCGTTCGCCTGGAGCCGGATGATCGCCTCCATCCCGACCGACACGCCCGACCAGGTGGCGCGCGTGGCCAAGCTGCAGCAGATGACGCCGGCGAAGATCGCCCCGCTCGCGGTGTACCTGCTGTCCGACGCGGCGAAGGACGTCAACGCGCAGGTGTTCGGCGTGCGCAACAACGAGGTATTCCTTTTCAGCCAGCCGCGCCCGGTGCGCAGCGTGCACCGCTCCGAAGGCTGGACGCCGGAGTCGATCGCCGAGCATGCGATGCCCTCGCTCGCGAAGTCGTTCTACCCGCTGGACCGCTCGCAGGACGTGTTCAGCTGGGATCCGGTCTGAGGAAGGCGTCGATGCGGCAGATCGCCTTCGATTCCGCGGCCTCGATCGCGCGCCGCATCGCGCGCGGCGAGTTCAGCGCGCGCGATGCGCTGGAGTACTTCCTCGACCGCCAGCAGCGGCTGCATCCGTCGCTCAACGCGATCGTCGCCACCGACCTCGCGAAGGCGCGCCGCCAGGCCGGCGCGATCGACCGCGCACTGGCCCGCGGCGAGCGTCCGGGGCCGCTGGCCGGCGTGCCGATGACGGTCAAGGAATCGTTCGACGTGGCGGGCCTGCCGACCACCTGGGGACTCGAGGCGCACCGCGGCAACATCGCCGCGCGCGACGCGCTGGTGGTCGAGCGGCTGCGCGCCGCCGGTGCGGTGGTCTGGGGCAAGAGCAACGTGCCGGTGATGCTGGCCGACTGGCAGACGTTCAACCCGCTGTACGGCACGACCCACAGTCCGTGGGGCGCCGGGCTCACGCCCGGCGGCTCGTCCGGCGGCGCGGCCTCGGCCCTGGCCGCCGGCATCACCGCGCTCGAGTACGGCTCCGACATCGGCGGATCGATCCGCGGGCCCGCACAGATGTGCGGCGTGTACGGACACAAGACCAGCTTCGCGATCGTGCCCGGGCGCGGCCATGGCCTGCCCGGCTTCTGGTCGCCGGCCGAGATCTCGGTGGTCGGTCCGCTGGCGCGGTCGGCCGGCGACCTCGCCCTGGCACTGAAGGCGACCGCGGGGCCGGCGGGCAACGATGCGCGCGCCTATCGCCTGTCGCTGCCGCGCCCGTCCTTCGACGGCTTCAGGGGGCTGCGCATCGCGGTGCTGCCCTCGCATCCTGCGACCCGCGTATCGCGAAAGGTCTCGGACGAGGTCGAGCGGCTCGGCCGCTTCCTCGCGCGCCAGGGCGCGAAGGTGAAGATGCCGGTCGAGCTGCCGTTCGACCTGCGCGAGCACGACCGGCTGTACGTCCTGCTGCGGCGCGCGGCCACCTCGATGCGCGCCTTCGACGATGCCGGTTTCCGGCGCGCGGTCGCCGAGCGCGAGGCGCTGCCGGCGGACGATCGCAGCTATGCGGCCGAACAGCTGCGCGGCAACACGCTGGCGCACCGCGAATGGATGCTGCTCGAGAACGAACGCCAGCGGCTGCGCGGCCTGTGGGACGACTTCTTCCGCGACCACGACTTCCTGCTCTGCCCGGGCGCGGCGACCACCGCCTACCCGCAGAACCAGGCCGGCCGGCGCTGGGAGCGGATGGTGGACATCGACGGCGAGCCGATGGCCGACGTGCTGCAGATCTTCTGGATGGGGTTCGCCAGCCTGGGCTGCCTGCCGGCGACGATGGCACCGATCGCGCTCGCGCCGGATGGCCTCCCGACCGGCGTGCAGATCATCGGACCGCAGTATGCCGACCTCTCCACGATCAGGCTCGCCGGCCTGATCGAACGCCACTACCACGCCTTCGTGCCGCCGCCTGCACTCGCATGACGAATCCCCGCACCCTGCCTGCGGCCTGCGCCGCCGCGCTGGCACTGTCCCTGCCGACCTCCCTTTCGCTGGCGCTGGCGCTGTCACTATCGGTCGCGCTGCCCGCGCCGGCGGCGCAGGCGCAGGCCGCGTGGCCGGCGCGCCCGGTGCGCATGGTCATCCCGTTCACCCCGGGCGGATCGACCGACCTGCTCGCACGCGCGGTCGGTGCGCGCATCGCCGAGGGCATCGGGCAGGCGGTGGTGTTCGACAACCGCCCCGGCGCCAACACCATCATCGCCTTCGAACTGCAGGCGAAGGCGGCGCCCGACGGCTACACGATGCTGATGGGCGGCTTCAACGGCATGGTGATGAACCCGATCTTCTATCCCAAGCTGCCCTACGACGTCGAACTCGACCTGGCCCCGATCGGCATGGTCGGCTCGTCGCCTCTGATGGTGGTGGTGCATCCTTCGCTGCCGATACGCTCGATGCGCGACCTCGCCGAGTACGCGCGGGCCAACCCGGGCAAGCTCGACTTCCAGTCCTCGGGCAACGGCAACATCACCCATGTCTCGGTCGAACTGTTCATGACGCTCGCCGGCGTGAAGATGCAGCACATCCCCTACAAGGGTGGCTCGGCCGGGCTGCCCGACCTGCTGTCGGGCGCGGTTCCCCTCAAGTTCGACGTGCCGATCTCGGCGCTGCCGCACGTGAAGGCAGGCAAGCTGCGCGCGATCGCGGTCACCTCGCCCAGGCGCCTGTCGATCGCACCCGACCTGCCGACGATCGCCGAATCCGGCTACCGGGGCTACGAGGCCGCCACCTGGTTCTCGCTGGTCACCCGCCGCGGCACGCCGCGCGAGATCATCGAGCGGATCAACGGCGAGATCCGCCGCTTCGTCGAATCGGCCGAGGCCCGCTCGCAGTTCGCGGCCCAGGGCATCGAGCTCGAGGCCGGCACGCCGGCGGACCTGCAGGCCAGGGTCGCGCGCGACCGCGCGACCTGGAGCGCGGTAGTGAAGAAGGCCGGCATCACGGTCGAGCCGCTCTGAGCGAAGCCGGGCCAGAGCGATGCCACCGCCATCCCCCGGGCACAGCAGCGCAGCCGCCGCCCGCGCGCGGTTGCTGCGCACCCTGCTCGCGTGCTTGCTGCTGGCGATCGCCGGCGGCGGCTGCGTGCAACGCGACACGCGCGACCCGCGGCCGACCGAGGAACCGGGTACGCCCTGGCAGGTGGTGATCGCCGAGGCCAAGGCGTTCACCCTGCGCATCGGCTACGTGCCCACCGCCAACTTCACGAGCACCAGCCAGGACCTGCACGATTTCCCCTTCTGCGGCCGGGTGTCGCGGCTGGTGCTGCCGTACTCCTACGAGGACCCGGCGATCGAATGGCTGGAGGCACTCTCGCCCGAGCAGTGCCGCAGCGCGGCCCCGGCGAAGGACGTCTACCACGGGACCTCCGAGGCGGTGGGCGAAGTCGCCTCGCCGGTGACCGCAGCGATGATCGCCAGCGGCGTGCCGCGCATGATCTACCTGGTGGTGCACGAGGACTGCCACGATCAGTTCACCCTGCCCTACGGCATCGAGGAACCCCTGTGCGAAACCATCGCCTACCACGCGATGAAGGTGATCGCCGCGCAGCCGGGCCCGTGGACCGCAGCGGAGCGGCAGGCGATCCGCGACTACGCGGTGCGCAACGCCGGGCAGATCCCGATCAACCTGCGTTACTACCAGCAGGTCGCGCTGCTGTACGAACGCCATGCGCGCGGGGAACTGCGCGAGGCCGCGCTGCTGGCAGAGCGCGCGTCCGTGTTCGCCCGCGCGGAAACCGCCAGCGGATCGCCCACCGGCAGCATCAACAACGTGGTGCTCGCCAATCGCATGACCTATGCGCGCCACTACGCATTCACCGAGCGTGTGTTCGAGCGGCTGGGTTCCGACCTGGGAAGGCTGGTCGCCTTCTTCCAGCAGGTCGATGCGGACTACGCGTCGTCGGCCGATGAACAGGCCACGCCCGCCGACGCGCCCGCGTTGCGCGACACGCCGGCGAAGTCGGGCCCGCGCCAGCGGGCCCTGCCCCTGCCGCGTGCATCGACCGCGGGACGCAGCACCGGCGGTGCCCGGCCGACGCGGCCGCCCGCGAAGACGGCCGGGTTGCCGGAAGCCCCGGCGGGCAAGCCCGCCGTCGGGCGAAAGGCGCCTGCCGGGGCGGACGCCGAAGCCGAGAGCCCGGAAGCCCTGCTGGCGAGGATCCGCGCGGCCGAGGCTGCCGTGATCGACGCAGCCACGCGCCGGCTGGCAGGCCGCTGAACCGCGCCCCCGGCGGGGCGCCGCTCAGGCCTGCAGGACCTGCGGATTCAGCAGGTTCGGCGGACGCTCGCCCGACAACGCCGCGATGGCGTTGCGCGCGGCGAGCATCGCCATCGCGCGCCGGGTCGCCGCGGACGAGCTCGCGATATGCGGCGCGAGCACCACGTTATCGAGCGCGAGGAAGTCGCGATGGAAGGCTGGTTCGCCCTCGAACACGTCGATGCCCGCGGCCGCGATGACGCGCCGGCGCAGCGCATCGACCAGCGCCACGTCGTCGACGACGCCTCCGCGCGCCGTGTTGACCAGCACCGCGGTGGGCTTCATGCGCGCGAGCTCCGCCGCCCCGATCAGGTGGTGCGTGGCCTCGGAGTACGGCACCATCAGCACCACGAAGTCGGCCGCGGCGAGCAGTTCGTCCCGGGCCACCCAGCGCGCGTTCAGTCCACGCTCGACCTCGGCATCGAGCCGGCTGCGGTTGCAGTAGAGCACCTGCATGGAGAAGCCGGTCGCGCGGCGGGCGATCGCCTGCCCGATGCGGCCCATGCCGATGATGCCCAGCGTGGCATGGTGCACGTCCACGCCGAGCAGCTGCTTCAGCTGCCAGCCGGTCCACTGCCCCTCGCGCAGGTAGCGCTCCGCCTCGGTGATCCGCCGCGCCGCGCCGAGCATCAGCGTCCATGCGAAATCGGCGGTGGTCTCGTCCAGCACGCCCGGGGTGTTGGTCGCCATCACGCCGCGAGCGGTGCAGGCGGCGAGGTCGATGTTGTTGTAGCCGACCGCGATGTTCGCCACCACCTTCAGCCTCGGGCAGCGCGCGAGCAGCGCTGCATCGACCCGGTCGGTGAGCGCACAGACGATCGCGTCGGCATCGGCTGCGCGGGCAGCGAGTTCCGCGGGCGGCAGCGGAACGTCGCCCTGGTTATCCACCACGATCGCCGCGGCGCGCAGCCGGTCCAGCGCGTCGTCGAACACTTCACGCGTGACCACCACCTTGTGCGCCATCGGTTGCCTCTACTTGTACAGGTAGGACGGAAGCCAGAGCCCGATCCCCGGGTACTGGTACAGCAGGAAGATCGCGAACACCTGGATCGCCATGAACGGCATCATGCCTGCGAATATCTGGTTCAGCGTCACGTGCGGTGGCGCCACCCCCTTCAGGTAGAACGCGGCCATCGCGACCGGCGGCGACAGGAAGGCGGTCTGCAGGTTCAACGCGACGATCAGGCCGAAGAACAGCGGGTCGATGTTGAAATGGGCGAGCAGCGGGATGAAGATCGGCATGAAAATCACGATGATCTCGGTCCACTCCAGCGGCCAGCCCAGCAGGAAGATGATCACCTGCGACAGCAGCAGGAACTCGATCGGCGTCAGGTTGAGGGACAGCACCCATTTCTCGATCAGCTCCTGCCCGCCGAGCAGCGCGAAGGTGGCCGAGAAGAGCGCCGAACCGACGAACAGCCAGCACACCATCGCGGTGGTGCGCGAAGTCAGGAACACCGCCTCCTTCAGGCGCGCGAACGTGAGCTGGCGATAGGCGAGCGCCAGCAGCACGCCACCCAGCGCGCCCATCGCGGCCGCCTCCGACGGGGTGGCCAGCCCGAACACGATGCTGCCGAGCACCGCCATGATCAGGATCGCGAGCGGGAAGAAGGAGCTCAACAGTTCGCGCAGCACGTCGAAGGAATCGTAGTCGAGCCGCCGGTAGTAGACGAGCAGCACGATGGCCAGCACCACCACCAGGGCGCCGAACCAGAGGTAGAACGTGCTGCGGTCGACCGGCCCGGCCACGGTGTCCGGCGCACCGCCGCCGAGCGCGACCGGCGCATCGCCGCCGGCCGCACCCCCGGCGGAACCATCGAGGGGCGCCGGGTCGCCAGCGCCGAGTTCGCGCGGCTGCTCGCCGGGGCTCCCGGACAGTTCCTGCGGTGACTCGGCAGGCGTGGCCAGGCTGCTGCCGGCGGGCACCTCGATCGCGGCCGGCGTCGCGCTGCGCTGCGCCGGCTGCGCGCCCCCGCCGAGCGTGCCCATGTGGTGGACGAACCAGACGACGGCGAGCAGGCCGAGCAGCGGGAACAGCATGCTGCCCGAGGTCTTCAGCACCGTCGACCAGGGCGTCGCCTTCAGCGTGGCATCGCCACTGGCGGACAACCTTGCACGGGCCATCGTCACCGGAGCAGCCAGCACGGCCAGGGTGAAGTTGCGGTTCGAAGGGCCCTGCAGCGCACGTACCCAGGCCGGTGCCGGCTTCGGTTCCGCCGGTGGCAGGCGCGGCGCCAGCGACGGCTGCAGCCAGGCACGCACGACCACGTACACGACGTACAGGGTGGCCAGCATCAGGCCCGGGAAGAACGCGCCGGCGTAGAGCTGCACCACCGAAACGCCCGCGGTAGCGCCGTACAGGATCAGCAGCACCGAAGGCGGGATCAGGATGCCCAGGCAGCCCCCGGCGGTGATCGCGCCCGCCGACAGGCGCACGTCGTACCCGGCGCGCAGCATCGCCGGCAGCGCCAGCAGGCCCATCAGCGTCACCACCGCGCCGACGATGCCGGTGGCGGTGGCGAAAATCGCGCAGGTGATGATGGTGGCCACCGCCAGCGAGCCCGGCAGGTTGCCCATCGCGCGCTGCACGCTGCCGAACAGCTTGTCGATGATGTTCGCGCGCTCGACGATGTAGCCCATGAACACGAACAGCGGCACCGAGATCAGCACGTCGTTGGTCATCGTGCCGTAGGTGCGCTGGACCATCAGCTCGAAGATGGAATTCTCGAACCATTGCTGGTCGGAACGGTGGAACGCGACGAAGCCGAACAGCATGCCCAGGCCCATCAGCGTGAACGCGGTCGGGAAGCCGAGCAGGATGGCGACCACGATAAGCGCCAGCATGAGCAGTCCGTATTGGCCGTTCTGCCATTGCGCGAACGGCGGCATCAGCAGCAGGATCGCGAGCACGATCGCCGCGATGCAGCCCAGGCCGAGGAACATCGCGCGGTTCATCAGCGTGCTCCCGGGGCCGAGGGGATGGCTGGCGCGCCGCTGTCGCCCTGCGGGCCGGACGCGTCGCCGACGCCGCGCGCCTGCATCATGCCCTTCAGGCCCTCGACGTCGACCTCCTCGACGTCGTGCAACCGCCGCGGCCACTCACCGGTCTTCAGCGCGAGGATGCAGCGGATGATCTCGGCCACGCCCTGCAGCAGCACCAGCGCGCCGGCGATCGGGATCAGCGTCTTGAAGTGGTAGACCGGCGGCCCGCCGGGGGTGAGGCTGGAGTGCTCGCCGAGCGACCACGACGTCTGCGCGAAGCCGATGCCGAAGTACGCCAGCGCCGCGATGCCCGGGATGAAGAAGACGAAGTAGAGCACGAGGTCGAACCCGGCCTGCATGCGCACCGGCAGGAACCCGTACAGGACGTCGCCGCGCACATGCCCGTTGCGCGCCAGCGTGTACGCGCCCGCCATCATGAACAGCGTGCCGTACAGCATGTAGCTCACGTCGAAGGCCCACTGCGTCGGGGCATTGAACACGTAGCGGGCGACCACCTCGTAGACGATCGCCAGGGTCAGCGCGACGATGGTCCAGGCGAAGGCCTTGCCGGTCCAGGTGCTGATGCCGTCGATCAGCATCAGCGTCTTGTGTACGTTCAAGGCAAGCCCCCCGGCGGCCGCGACGATTCTTGGAACCCACCCCACTATACAGCGGGGCGGGACCGCTGCACCGCAGGTCAGGCCTTCTTTGCCGGCGCTGCCTTGCGCTGGAAGTAGTGCGCGTAGGCGAGGCCGTTCGGCACCACCGTGTCGTTCGACCAGCTGACCACCCGCTCCGCCCAGCTACGCTGCGAGGCGAGGATCTTCGCGAAGAACGGGTTCTCCTTGGCCTTGGCGTCGGCGACGCGGTCCCATGCGTTGAGCTGGGCCTGCAGCACCGAGTTCGGCGTGCGGTAGAAGCGCACGTTCTGCTTGGTGCGCATCTCGATGTAGTCCTGCGAGTAGCGCGACATCGCCTTCCAGGACATGTCGGCCGAGGAGGCCGTCGCCGCGTTCGCCACGACCTCGCGCAGGTCGGCGGGCAGCGAGTCATAGCGCTTCTTGCTGAACAGTATCTCGAAGCACTCGAGCGGCTGGTGGTAGCTCTGCAGCATGCAGATCTTCGACACGTCCGGGAAGCCGAGGATCCGGTCGCTCGACGCGTTGTTGAACTCCGCCGCGTCGATCAGTCCGCGGTCGAGCCCGGGCACGATCTCGGCGCCGGGAAGGGCCACGACCGATGCGCCCATCTCGCGGAACACGTCGATCGACAGGCCGACGGTGCGGTACTTCAGTCCCTTGAAGTCCTCGGGCCCCTTCACCACATTCTTGAACCAGCCCAGCGGCTGCGTCGGCATCGGGCCGTACAGGAAGCCCTCGACGTCGAAGCCCATCACCTTCTGCTGCAGCTCCGTGTAGAGCTGGCGCCCCCCACCGTAGTGGACCCAGCCGAGCAGCATGTTCGCGTCCATGCCGAACGACGGTCCGGTGCCGAACAGCGAGTATGCGGTGTTCTTTCCGTACCAGTAGGCCGCCACGCCGTGCCCGCCGTCGAGCACGCCCTTGTTCACCGCATCGATCAGGTCGAAGGCCTTGACCACCGCACCGGCGGGCAGCACCTCGATGCGCAACCGACCGGCGGACATGTCGTTCACGCGCTTGGCGAAGTCGAGCGCGTACTCGTGGAAGATGTCCTTGGTCGGCCAGGTACTCTGGAACCGCAGCGTGATCGGCGCTCCCTGGCCGCGCACCACGGCGGGGAATGCCAGGGTCGCCGCGCCTGCCGCGCCCGCTGCGCCGGCCAGGAACCTGCGGCGCTTCGGGGCCTGGTCTTGGTTGTCTTCTCTGCTCATGCGTGCTGCCTCCTGGTGGATGGAAGACGCGCGACGGCGCCCTGCCTGCAGCGCATTCCCTCGCACGGGTACGGACGCCGCGGCTCCTCCCGTCCCTCCTTGCCCGGCCAGGCCGGGATGTCGCGCACGGCGACGGAGGGTACGTGCTGGACGTTCGTCCCTATATGTTAGCGGCCCCGCTGCCATTCAGACACTGCGGGTGCCGTGCACAGCCTGTGGCACCTGCCAATAATGTCCGATATCAGACCTACCTTGCCAACACCTGCTCAATTTTTCACGTTTCCTGCCGCTAGACGGCTTGCAACCCTTTCCCCCTTCCTCTCCCCGGGCATCCGGCACGTTTTTCCGGCAGGCATGCAGATCTACACCAACCTGTTCTCGCTGAACGCGCAGCGCTCGCTCGACCGGACGTCGAACGACCTGACGCGCTCGCTGTCGCGCCTGTCTTCGGGCCTGCGGATCAACTCCGCCGCCGACGACGCCGCGGGACTGGCGGTGGGCTCGCGCATGACCGCCCAGCTGCGCGGCATGAACCGGGCCGAGCGCAACGCGAACGACAGCGTGTCGCTGCTGCAGACCGCCGAAGGGGCGATGGGCACCGTGGTCGACGCGCTGCAGCGCGCGCGCGAGCTTGCGGTGCAGGCGGCCAACGGGACCAACAACACCAGCGACCGCGCGGCCCTGCAGGCGGAGGTATCGCAGCTGATGGCGGAGATCGACCGGGTCGGACGAGCCACCACCTTCAACGGCAGCCAGGTCTTCGCGCAGGAAACCCAGGGTATCGGCGGCGATGCCAACGTGCGCGCCGTGCTCGACGGCCTGAAGCTCGGCTGGCTGGAGGAGGCGGAGTCCCGGATCAGCCGCTTCTTCGGCATCCAGGGCGACGGCGCCGAGCTGCGCATACAGCTCACCACCTTCACCGACGGCGCCAGTGGCACCGCCGCGCGCGTCGTCGGCTCGTTCGCCGCCGCCGGCCCCGGGGTCAAGGGAACCGACTTGCGGCTGCAGGTGGACATGGCGGACTTCACGCCGCCGAACCTGCCCAGCGGCGGCAACGCCCCGTTCTACAACGACCGCATCATTGCCCACGAAATGGTGCACGCGGTGATGTACCGGGCGATGGACAACTTCCAGGCGCTGCCGACCTGGTTCACCGAAGGCACCGCGGAATTCATCCATGGCGCGGACGAGCGCCTCGCGATCGACGTGCAGGCCGCCGGCGGCATCGGCGCGCTGCTCACCGCCGCGCCGATCGGCACCTGGGCGAACGCCTCGGCGAACTACTCGACCGGATACCTGGCCACGCGCTACCTGCACCAGGCGCTGAAGGATGCCGGCACCAGCGGTGGGCTGAAGGAGTTCATGCAGGCCCTGGCGCAGCCGGGTGCGACGATGGACGCCACCTTCAACCAGTTCTTCGCGGCCTCGGGCGGCCCGACCTCGCTCGCCGCCTTCGAGGCGGACTTCGCCGCCAACGGCGCGGCCTTCTTCAACGGCCGGATGAACCTCGCGAACGCGGACACCGGTGCGATCGGCGGGCTGGACGCCGACGGCGGGCCGGCATTCACCGCCGCCAGCGTGATCGACAACATCAGCGGCACGTCCTACGGCGACAACACCCTGAAGGGATTCCGGCTGGCCTACGACGAGAAGAACCCGACCGGGACCTCCACCCGCCACCTGTCGTTCCACGTGGGCACGCAATCGTCGGCGCAGGAGGGCGGCCAGACGATCGTCAGCCGGATCGGTGCGGTGAATGTGCAGGCACTGGGGCTCGGCGAGGTCGACCTGGCGAAGGATCCGCGTCGTGCGATCGTGCACATCGACGAAGCCCTGACCTTCCTCAACAGCCAGCGCGGCGAGATCGGCGCCCAGCTGTCGCGGATGGACAGCGTGATCGCCAACCTGCGCAGCGGTTCGGTGAACCTGGCTGCCAGCCGGTCGCGCATCATGGATGCCGACTTCGCCCAGGAATCGGCCAGGCAGGTCCGTACCCAGATCCTGCAGCAGGCGGCGGTGTCGATGCTGGCCCAGGCCAACGCGATCCCGCAGCTCGCGCTCTCGCTACTGCGCTGAAGCCCGGGCCGGCGGCGAAACCGCGACCGGGACGGGCGCCAGAACGGACGCCGCCGCGGGCATCGACGAGCGCGCCGACGAGAGCGACGGTGCTGGCGCAGGCTGCGCAGGGTTGCGCCGGTGCGGCTGGTGCGGATGCCAGCCCATGACGAGCAGCATCGCCACGAAGCCGGCGACATAGCCGAGCGGTACATGCCAGCCATGGCGCAGCCAGGCCGCGACCGACCGCGCCTGCGGGAACTGGTTGGACAGGGCGACGCCGGCCGACGAGCCGAACCAGAGCATCGAGCCGCCGAAGCCGACCGCGAACGCGAGGAAGCCCCAGTCGTAGCCGCCCTGCTCCAGCGCGAGCTTGGTCAGCGGGATGTTGTCGAACACCGAGGACACGAAGCCCAGGCCCAGCGCGGTCTGCCAGCTCGCCAGCGGCAGGTGCTCGACCGGCATCATCGACGCGCACAGCACGAGGGCCAGCAGGAACACCGCCCCCTTCGCCGCCTCGGGCACGACGCCCCAGTCGGGCCGGCGCAGCATCGAGCAGAGCAGTATCGCGCTGAACACTGCGAAGCCGAGGAACGGGAAGCCGTCCGCGAGCTCTCGGTAACGAAGGTTCACGAACATGTTGGTGGCGATCGCGGACGCCAGGATGAAGGCGACGATGCCCACCCGCACCCAGTCGACGCGGATGCCGGGCTCCACGTCGGCGGCGATCGGCTGGTGGCGATGCTGCTGCAGCGCGGCAGGGACCCCGAAGATCAGCAGTGCCACGACCGCGGCGACATAGGCATGCACCACGTCCAGCGGTGCGACGCCATCGATCCACATCATCGTGGTGGTGGTGTCGCCGACCACGCTGCCCGAGCCGCCTGCGTTGGACGCGGCGACGATCGCGGCAAGATAGCCGATGTGCACCCGTCCCTTGAACACGCTGGCGGCGACCGTGCCGCCGATGATCGCCGCCGCGATGTTGTCTAGGAAGCTCGACAGCACGAAGATCAGCACCAGCAGCACGAAGCCGCCCTTCCAGTCGTCCGGCAGGAAGCGCGGCAGGACATCCGGGATCCTGCTGGCGTCGAAGAAGCGTGCGAGCAGCGCGAAACCGACCAGCAGCATAAGCAGGTTCGCGAGCAGCACCCACTCGTGCCCCAGGTGCGCGGCCAAGCCGGCCAGCCCCGGTCCGTCCGGGAACCCGGAGTATCCGAGCTTGTAGGCCCCGATGACCGCGAGGCCGGTGAGCGCCACCTTCAGCGTATGCGCATGGAACAACGCGACGCCAAGCAGCGTACCGGCAAAAAGCAGGAACTCCAGCGGAATGCCGGCCACGGTCAGGGTCTGGGTCACTGGGGCGATCGATCATGCCGGCGTGTGGACCGGGACCGGCGCCGGCCACCGGCACTGCGACGCCCGCCGGTCTAGTTAAGGGAAGCGGTGGCTCCGCAGCACTGCGAGAACGACCGGCCGCTGCAGCACGGACACGGGTCGGCCGGCTTGAGCTTCGGCGGCTTGCGCACCGGCGTGCGTGCATCCGCCCTCCCACCGCGCTGGTGCCAGAACTGGTGCAGCTCCAGCGTGCTGTCGGGAAGCTCCTCGATCAGCGCCTCGACCTGCTTCGGCGCGAGCGGCTGCTCGACGATCTCCCGGTCGTCGGCATGGGCCAGCGTGACGATCGGGGTCAGCGCTTCGGAGGCGGCATCGTCGTCGAACGCTTCCTGCCAGTCGTCGGCATGCAAGCCCACCGCGCGCATGAAGCCGATGGCCCAGGTGCTGCCGGGCACAAGCTCCGCCGCCCGCTCGCCGGCGCTCACCGGCGGACCGGCCTTGTATTCGAACAGGATCGGCATCGTCGGCATGCCCGAATGCAGGGTCCAGGCGATCGTCGCCCAGTGCCGGTCGAGCAGCTCGAGGATGCGCCTGCATTGCGCGGCCGAGCCGAAGCGCACCGGTCGCCTGCCGTCCTCGGTGTCGCCCCAGACCAGCGAGAGCCATTCGCTGGCCCCGACCGCCACCGGGCTGCAGACCAGCCCGGTGATGAACCCGTCGAGTTCCTCGAGGTCCATCGAGTCTTCCGGCGTCGCGCTGGAAAGGAGGAAGCGGTCCAGCTCGTCCAGCTCACTCTCGGTGAGCGGATCGACGCGCGGCTTGCGGGCGGCCATCGGCGGTGGCGGGGGGCGGACGCGGTGCTACTTGATCAGCGTGACCGGGACCGCGGCTGCGTGTATCACCTGCGTCGCGACCGAGCCCAGCACCAACCCGGTGACGCCGCCGAGCCCGCGGGTGCCCATCACGACGCTGTCGCATCCGTTCTGCGCGGCGAAGTCGGCGATCGACTGGCCGATCGGACCGAGCAGGATATGCGGCGTGTAGGCGATCTTCGCCGCATCGAGTGCCTTGCGCGCCGAGGCGAGGCACTTGTCGCCCTCCTCGCGCTGGTAGGTCTCGATCGCCTCGTTGCCGACGAAGCTGCGGATGCCGCCGGCAGTGATGGCCGGTTGCACGGTCACCACGTGAAGCCGGGCCGGCCTGTTCATCGCCGAGATCACGTCGATCACCCAGCGCACTGCACGATCCGAGCATTCGGAACCGTCGACAGCCAACAGCACCTTCTCCATCTGAGTCTCCTGTTGCTGCGCCCTGCCGGGCGGGCGCGCCCGGGCCGGCGAAGAAGCGATTGCATGGCCGCCCGCTGCGGCGAAAGCCTGCGCCGCAGCCCGCCCGCCCGCCGTCCTCCTGCTGGCGCCGGTCAGCGAACCAGGAGGATCGGCACGTTCGACGACTCGATCACATGCTTGGCGACCGAGCCCACGAGGACGGTATTCACCCAGCCGAGGCCCTTCGTGCCGAGCACGACGAGTTCGAAGCCACCGGCATCGGCGAATTCGCAGATTCTAACGCCGGCGGGCCCCATTGCGATATGGGTGGCGTGAGGAATACCGGCCGCATCGAGCTTCGCCCGGGCCGATTTCATCGACGCCTCGCCGTAGGACTGCAGGTGCATGGCCTGCGCCTCGATGCTCATGAACGGCTGCACCTGGATCACCGTCACCTCGAACGGCGCGCCGCTGCGCCTGAGCGCGACCAGCCGGTCGGTCGCACGGTCGGACACTTCGGAACCATCGACTGCCAGCAGTACCTTGATCGACATCGCATCCTCCTTCGGGTGGCCGTCGGGCATGCACCCTTGCATGCCCGCATCGCTACGGTTTTGAAGGCTCGACTGTACCGCCATCCATGCTTACGGAATATTGACGAAGATCAACTCCGACGCATGCAGGCGGGACGTTCCGGCACTCAGCCGTGCGTCGGCATCACGGTCGAACGCCCAGCCAGCGGTGCCGGCACGGCGGACGACGGCCAGCGTTCGGTGATCACCTTGGTGCGGGTATAAAAGTACACCCCTTCCATGCCATGCACATGCAGGTCGCCGAACAGGGACTGCTTCCAGCCGCCGAACGAGAAGAACGCCATCGGCACCGGGATCGGCACGTTGACGCCGACCATGCCCACCTCGATCTCGTTCTGGAACTTGCGCGCCGCGCCGCCGGACCCGGTGAAGATCGCGGTGCCGTTGCCGAACTCGTTGCGGTTGACCAGCGCGATCGCCTCGTCGAGCGTGTCGACACGCACCACCGACAGCACGGGCCCGAAGATCTCGTCGCGGTAGATCGACATCTCGGGGCTGACATGGTCGAACAGCGTGGGACCGAGGAAGTATCCCTGCTCGTGGCCGTCCACCGCGAGCTTGCGGCCGTCGAGCACTAGCGCCGCGCCCTCGGCCTCGCCGCTGTCGACATAACCCTTCACCTTGTCGCGATGCAACTTCGACACCAGCGGGCCCATGTCCGCACCCGGCGTGTCGCCCGGCGCCACCTTGTAGCCAGCGCCGATCTTCGCGATCTTCTCGACCAGGGCATCGCCGATGTCGCCCACCGCGACCACCGCAGAGATCGCCATGCAGCGCTCGCCGGCCGAACCGTAGCCGGCGCCGGCGATCGCATCGGCCGCGAAGTCCAGGTCGGCATCGGGCATCACGACGGCGTGGTTCTTCGCGCCACCGAGCGCCTGCACCCGCTTGCCACCGCGCGCCGCGGTCTCGTAGACATACTTCGCGATCGGCGTGGAGCCGACGAAGGACACCGCCCGCACCGCCGGATGGCCGAGCAGCGCATCCACCGCGACCTTGTCGCCATGCACCACGTTGAACACGCCGTCGGGAAGCCCGGCCTCCTTCAGCAGTTCCGCCAGCAGCATGCTGGCCGACGGGTCCTTCTCGGACGGCTTGAGCACGAACGTGTTGCCGCAGGCGATGGCGACCGGGAACATCCAGCACGGCACCATCACCGGGAAGTTGAACGGGGTGATGCCGGCGCACACGCCGATCGCCTGCAGCCGCGAATGGCAATCGATGCCGCGGCCGACGTCCTCGGCGTGTTCGCCCTTCTGCAGGTGCGGCACGCCGCTCGCGAACTCCACCACCTCGAGGCCGCGCTGCACTTCGCCCTGGGCATCGGGCAGCGTCTTGCCATGCTCTTCGGTGATCAGTTTCGCCAGGCGGTCGCGGTGCTGTTCGATCAGTTCCTTGAACTTCGCCATCACCCGCGCACGTCGCAGCGGCGGCGTGGTGCTCCATTCCGTGAAGGCCGCGCTGGCGGCGCGCACCGCAGCGTCGACGTCGGCCGCATCGGCCAGCGCGACCTTGCGGATGACCTGCCCGGTGGCCGGGTTGGTGACCTCGCCGGTGCGGGCACTGCGGGCGGCGTGGCGTGCGCCGTTGATCCAGAAGGTGACGGGTTCGTTCATCGCAGGCTCGCTCGGTGCATGGAGGGGGCCCGCGCCACGGGCACGAGCCGAGGCTTCGAAGTATAACCGCCGCTGCCGCCCGCGCCGGCCGGTGCAGGCGGGGATCCTCCGCGCCACGACCATCAAGGACACGGCGCCCGGTGCCGATATCGACGCTACCCTGCCGCAGCGGCGCGTGCCGAAGCGGCACCGGCCACGACCGGCCGCAGCCACCAGAGCCCGGAAGGAACCCTCGCCATGACCGCTCCGCCATCGAACCACCCCGGCAGGGCCGTGCCGCCCCCGCGTCCGCCTGCCGGTACCGGTGAAGGCGCGTTCGTCGGACGGGGCGCACGCCGATGAGCATCGGCCTGCTCGCGCTCACCGTCGCCCTGGGAACGGCGCTGCTGGTCATGTACACGTTGTGGCGCCGGCAGGTGCGCGCCGCCTTCATCCGCGAGACCCTGCTGCCGCCCGGACTGCTCGATACCCTGTCCGGACCGTTCCCGGGCCTGAGCCTGAAGGACCGCCAGCTGGTGGCGCGCGGCCTGCGCAAGTTCTTCCTCGCGCAGCTGAAGGCCGGCAGGCAGCCGGTCGCCATGCCGTCGCGCGTGGTCGGCGCGTTGTGGACGGCCTTCGCGCAGCGGGGCGCGGCCTACGAGGCCTATTGCCGCGATGCACTCGGTCGCTCGCTGCCGGTCACCCTGCCGGTCGCACTGTCGGGCGAACGCGAAGCCAACACGGCGCTGCGCCGCTGCTGGTGGCACTGCTGCCGCGAGGAAAACCTGGACCCGGCGGCACCGACCCGGGTGCCCTTGCTGTTCGCTCTCGATTCGAAGCTGAAGATAGAACACGGCCACTTCTACTTCACCGACCAGGCGTCCCGGCTGCAGCGGCTGCGCCGCGACCACGGCGGCGATGGCGGCGGCGGCGACTTCACCTACGAGCGCGAACGCAGCTGGACGTCCGAGGACCTGCAGGACACCCGGTTCGACGGCAGCACCGACGGCTTCGGCGACAGCGGCGGTGGCGATGGCGGCGGCGGCGACGGAGGTGGGGGCGACTGACGCTTCAGCGACCGACGTTGCAGCGGCTGGCGCCGCAGGCCCGGGCAGGCCGCCCCCGCCCGCCCCTTACCAGACCGAGACCACGTTCAGGAACACGCCGCGGCTGCGGAAGGACAGGTCGGTGAGGTTGTCGCTGTAGTCGGTGAAGTTGTAGCCGAGGCCGACTCGCAGGTTGCGGTCGACATGCCGATAGACCGCGAACAGCAGGCCGGCCCGGGCGTCCTGCGCGGTCGACACCGTCAGCAGGCGCGCCTCGGCCAGTGCACTCCACTCGTGCGTGACGCGGTAGTCGGCGCGCACCCCGAAGAACTGGGTCGTGCTCGAGAACCATTCGCCCTCGTTGCGCGAGGCACGCAGTTCGCCGATGCGCACCGCGTACTTTCCGCCGATCGACAGCCGCGGCGTCACCTTGTAGATCGCGTCCGCCGAAAGCACATGGCTCTTCTGGGCGAAGTCGTAGGCATTGCCCTGGCCGGACAGCGCGCCCGAGCTCGTCAACCCGACCTGTCCCGGCGTCGGCACGTTGTGGAAGAACGTGTACTTGAACAGGCCGTTCCAGCGGTTGTCCTGCACCGGCCGCCAGGCGGCGCCGACCACGACCTCGGTGAAGTCGGCATTGAAGAAGCTGCCCTGGTTGTTGCTGCTGGTGGAGAAGTTCAACCGGCCGATCGCGCGCCAGTCGGGATCGACCTGGTAGGACGCCGTGTTGCGCACCAGCCATATCTGGCGCTTCACCAGCGAGGAGCTCTCGGTGCGGTACTCGATCGCTCCGGCATACCGGGCCGGGCCATCGACGAAGCCGATCGAACCGGCCACGGCGCGCCGCTCGAGGTCACCGGCCAGGGGATCGGCGATCGTGCCAGCCTCGATCCTGGCACCGTAGGTCCAGCGGTCGTTCGGCGCATGGTCGAGGCCGAACCCGTGCACCAGGGTGGCAGGGCCGGCACCGCGCATCGTCCGCTGCTCGCCGTAGAAGCTGGTCGCGTCGTTGTAGCGGTAGCGGGAACCGGTCGTCCAGGAAGTCGCCCTGCCCTGCAGCGCGGTGTCGGTGCGGTCGGACTGCGACAGTGCGTTCAGGTAGAAGGAACGCCGGTCGTCCATCCGGTACTCGCCGAGCAGACGGCCGCCGAACCCGCCGTGGCCCTCGGAGGCCTCCGCGCCGACGCGCACCCGGTCGTTCACCCGGAAGGTGGCCCCGACGCCGGCCCGGCTGTTGTCGC
Source organism: Betaproteobacteria bacterium (assembly GCA_021298815.1). Taxonomy (GTDB): domain Bacteria; phylum Pseudomonadota; class Gammaproteobacteria; order Burkholderiales; family CAIKXV01; genus CAIKXV01. Next base: position 25,523 of record JAJTHE010000097.1, read on the forward strand.
TGCGCGTATCGCTCTTGTCGACGGTTCCCTGCACGAAGCCGTACGCGTTCCAGTCGCTGCCGGGTACGGGCACCGGCGTGGCTGTCGCTGCCGTGGCCGGTACCGGCGCCGTCGAGACGGCACCGGCTGGCGCAGGGACTTCCGCCCCCGGGGAAAGCTGCGTCACGAGCGCGCGCGTGACCGACGGGCCCACCTGTCCGCCCGGCAGCAGCGGCGTGGTGGCCGCATTGCCGGGTGGGGGCATCGCGGCGGCAGGCGCCGCCTGCCCGGGCAGTGCGGGCATGCCGGTGGCCGGCTGCACCGGGGCCGGCACAGGAACTTGGCCTGGAACCGGCCCCTGCAGCGGCGACGACTGCGGGATCGAGAACGCGGGCTGGGCGCCCGGCATCGCACCGAGGCCGGGATTCAGCGTGACCGGGCCGACCGCGCGGCCCGAGGGCAGGTAGTCGATGCGCACGATGACGTCGGTGCGGCCACCGTCCTGCGACAGCAGGGCGCTCGCGTTCGGCACGCGGGTCGTGCGGTCGTCAGAGCGCACGCCGACGGCAGCCGCCCAGTTCTCGTTCAGGCGCTGCCGGACGCCGAGTTCCACCGCGGTCACCGACTGCGAGTTGCCGTTGCGGTCGTCGGCCTTGCCGAACACCGTGGTCGACGGGCCGAAGGGCAGCACGAGTTGGCCACCGCGCTGGGTGACCGCCTCGCCGTTCAGCGTGATCTGGCCGGGCGCGGAGAATCCGGCCTCCCGGTTCTGCCAGTACGCGTTGCCGCGCCCCTGCACGTTCGGGAACACCTCGGACAGGTCGATCGCGCCTTCCACGCGCTGCGCGCCCGCGGCCCGCCCGGTGCTCGACAGCGCATTGAACTCGAAGCCGCCGGTGGTCGAGGTGAGCGAACCGGTGCCCGGCCCGGAGGAACGGGCGACCTCGGCCTTGACGTAGGTTCCCGGTGCATGGCGCACGGTGGTGTCGATGCCCTGCAGGCGCTGGTTCGCGCCCTGCTCGCCCTGGCGGAAACCACTGAAGCCCAGGCGGAAATGGTCGTTGAACCAGTGCGACACGCGGCCGCCGAGGGACAGGTTCTGCACGGCGGCGACGCCCGGCACGAATTCGTAGGACGCGACGAGGAACACCGGGTTGCCGGACAGCGGCCCCGAGAGCACCAGCGACGACTGGGCCGCGGTCGACTCCAGCGGCTCGCGCAGCAGGATGCGGCCCTGGAAGTAGTTGACTTCGTAGTCCTGCGACGGCACCAGCGGGCGCCTTGCGATCACGATGCCGGAATCGCGGTCGCGCACCTCGAGCACCAGGCGCTCGGATCCGATCGTGATGTCCTGGTTGCGCAGGAAGTACAGCGACCCGCCGGTACCGCGGAATTCTTCCCGCGACTGCACGGTGCCCGGGTCGGCGGCGAACCCTTCCACCGTGGTGCGACGTTCGCCGAAGGACGTGCTGTCCGTCGCATTGAACGAGAGGCGCGCGCCGTAGAGCGCACGGTTGAACGCCGTGAACTCGGTGCCGGTGATGCGGGTGAGGAAGCTGCCCCACATCACGTGCGAATCGGCACGTTCGAGCCTGATGAAGAACTTGCCCTGGGTCGGCGCGTCGTCGATGGTGGTCGAATCGTCGCCATAGGTCGGATAGAAGCGGCTCGGGTCGAGCCGGCGCAGCAGGAAGCGCGGATCGCGGCTCGCGAAGTTCGAGAACAGGTCGCGCAGCGGTTGTTCGCGCGTATCGGCGCTCGCGGTGAGCAGCGTGTCCCAGGGCAGCTTGCCCTTGGCGTAGAACGCCAGCCGCCCGTCCACGTAGGACGAGCGGGAACCGTTGGTCGAGCCGGTGACCAGGTCGGACGGGCCCGAGGTGTTGTTCACGCCCGCCGTCACGTCGGCGATCGCGACATGGAACCAGTCGCGGTCCGGGACGGACAGGTTGCGCCGGAAGCTGAAGCCCCGGCCGGAACGGTCCGCGACCTCCACTTCCACCGCATGCATGCCGCCGGGCAGGATCTGGCGCGTGGCGAAGCGGCCGTTGGCATCGACCGGCACCGGCTGCCCCATGGCCTTCACCGTGTCGCCCGGGGCGAGGTTGCTGCCGTTGATCGTGACCGTGCCCCCGCTGACCGGGATGTTGGACAGGCTCAGGCTGTCCTGCGACCACCCGGTCATCCGCTCGCGTGCCTGCGACTGTTCGTCGCCGAGCGGGCGCGCGGCATCGGTGATGTGCAGGGCCTTCACCGCCGTCTCGTCGAAGCGGCCGCGCCGGTCGTAGACGCGCAGCACGTAGCGCAGTTCGGTACCCACGGGAAGGTCGGCCGTCCAGTCGACGAAGCCGTTGGGGCTTGCCTGCACGATCGCCAGCGGCGCCTGCTGCGTCGACTGGTGCACATGGAAGATCCGCACTTCGGCGCGGATCAGCCAGGCCGGATAGTTGCTCCAGGTGCCGAAGGTGACCGGTCGGCCGCGCACGGCCGTGGAAGGCACCGCCCAGACGTTGAGCGCGGGCTTCGCCGCCATCGAGTCGTAGCGGACCTGCACGTCCACTGCGGCCAGCCGGCGGTCGACGCGGCGCTGCGCCGACGCGTCCTGCGCCTCGCCGCGTCCGTCGCCGCCCGGCGTTCCGGTGCGGCCGGACTGGTCGACCACCTCGCCATCGACCGTGATGCGGAACGGCACCGGCGGGAACGGCAGCTGCTCCTCGTTCGCGACAGCCTCCGTGTTCGGCGGCACGTCGCGCACGATCACCCGCGACACGTCCTGCATGCTGCCGCGTTTACCGTCTGCGCAGGTGCGTGCCTCGCGCCCCGCCCCGGTCAGCGAGTGGCACAGGCGGCAGGCGTCCGCAGGATCATCGGCCGCGCACTCGCCGCCCCGCACCGCTTCCCGCCGTGGCGGCTCCGCCGCGCCCGCGGCCGGCGACAGCAGGACTCCGGCCGCGAGCAGCAGGCCGGCCGCAGACACCCGCCAGGCGGGGTCCCGCGCCGGCACGCCTGCCCGTGCGCCGCGTCGCGCGCGCAAGGTGGAACGGAAGCGCTTCACCGGGCACCCCCCGCGATCTCTTCCTCGATGGTCAGCGCGTAGCAGCAGGCCTGGCGCTGCCACAGGTTGCGCAGCGCATCGGCCAGTTGCCGCACCCGGCGCGGGGCCTGCGCGGCGTCGCCCGGCACGCGCGGGTCGACCTGGTAGGCGATGCGCACCACCGACACCGCCTCGCGCAGCTGCGCGGGCAGCGCGTCGAAGCGCCGCTGCCACTCCGGCCACAGCGTGCCGGAATGGCGATCGAACGCCTGCGCGGAAACCTCGACGCGCACGACGCGCAGGACCGCCGCGCCGAAGTCGAGCTGCGCCATCCGGCCGCGCGTCATGCGCACCAGGCCGGGGTTCTCGGTGGTCATGCGGAAGCCGGACGGCAGGGTGCGCTCGTCGATCTTGAGCACGAAGTTGGCGCCCCGCGTCTCGTTCGGCACGTCGGCGCAGACGATGTGGTAACGCCCATGTGCATCGGTGGTCACCAGCAGGCCACGCGCGGTCGCGAGCCGCACGTTCGGGATACCCGGCTCGTCGGGATCCTGCACGCCGTTGGCGTTGCGGTCGTTCCATACCTTGCCGATCAGGTCGGAGCAGTCGAAGGTCGGGTCGGGCACGATGCGTACCGCCGCCGTGGCGGTGTTGGAGACCTGCGTGCCGAGGATGCTGTTCTGCGCGGTGACGATGTTCACGTACTCGCCCTCGGCCACGCCCGAACCGATCACCAGCACCATCCGGATCGTCTTGCGCTCGTTCGCCGCGAACGTCTGGTTCGGCCACGTAAGCACGCGGCCGGCGATCTGCGGCTCGACCGGCACGCCGTTGATCGTCGCCGAGCCCGTCCGGTAGCGGAAACCGGGCGGGATCACATCGACCAGCGCGATGTTGGCGAGCGTGCCGGCGAGGGTGCTGGTCGCGGTGATCGTGTAGGGCACGAGGTCGCCACGCGACACGTTCGGCCGCGGCGTGGTCTTCGACAGCACGATCGCGCCGCCGGTGATCGGATCGAGCGGGATGTGGTTGTGCACCACGTTCGCGTTGCCGGCACCGGTGAAGCCGAAGCGGCTGTACCAGGTCGTCGGCTGGGCGCCGGTCGGCGGGCCGGCCTGGGCCTGCACCAGGAACGGGTCCGGCGGCCCGTTCGGCACCTGCAGGCAGTTGGTCGCGCCGCACCCGCCAGTGGACGGCGACGGCGGCAGGGACGTCGACGGCGTGCCCGGCAACGAGCTGAGGTAGCCGGGGGGCGTGCCGAAGCGCAGCGTGTAGACCCCGAACGGCGCACCGCCGGCGAAGCTGATGTCGAAGCGATAGCCGCCCGCCAGCACGCCGGTCGATGCGGTGACCTGGCCCTGCTGGCCGGGCAGCAGGTGGATCGCCGGATCGAAGCCGGGCGGCCCGTCGAGGAAGACCTGCACGCCGCCGACCGGCTGCCGGGTCACCGAGTTGTAGATCACGCCGCTGGGATCGAGCGGCAGGTTCTGGTTCAGCGTGGTGGTGCCGGCGGCCAGCGTGAGGCCTCGGATCGTGCCATCGGACAGGTCGGCACCCGGGGCGGTCGACTGCGCACGGCCGAAGACGACGCCGGTATCGGGATTGCGGAACCGGATCTGGTAGCCGTCGCCCGGGGCCACGCCTCGGAAGTCGTACTGGCCGGACGCATCGGTGCGGGTCGTCGCGACCACCTGGCCGCCGCGCAGCAGTTCGACGATCCAGTTGCCCTGCGGCTGGTCGGGACCGCCGAACGTGCGGTTCGAGTCGGCATCGAAGTAGACCAGGCCCGAGACGTTGGCCGACCCCGGTGAACCGCCGACCGCGACCCGCGTCGGGTCGTCGTCGTTCGGATTGCCGCCATCGTTGCCGGACTCGATCCCGTCGTCGAGGTCGGAGTCGGAGCGGCCGCGCAGCGGCCCCTCGCCCGGACCGGCCCCGTCGGCGACGAAGAACGACTGGTTGTCGATCACCGTGCCGGCCGGCGCCCCGGCATTGATCGTCACCCGGAAACGGATCACGTGCACCTGCCCCGGCAGCAACGAGCCGATGCCCAGCCCGCCGTTCAGCGCCGAGTTGCCGGCGACATCCGGGACCGCCACGCCGTTGGCGGTGGTGGAGGCCGCGACATAGGTGGTGTTCGGCGGGGCGACGGCATCGGTGATCACCACGTTGATCGCGGCCGTGCTGCCGATGTTGCGCGTGACGATCACGTACTCGAGCACGTCGCCCTGCTGCACGGCACCGCCGTTCAGGTCGAGCACGCTCTTGGCCTGGCGCAGCAGCGGGCTGTTGCCGACCACGATCTCGGTCGGCTGGTTGCCGTTGGAATGGTTGCCGTCGCCATCGGAGCGCACGGCGGGCAGCTGGTCGGAGGTGATCGTCGCCTGGTTGGAGACCACCGGTCCGGCATTGACCGTCGCGCGCAGGCGCAGCTGCACCGACTGGCCGGGCGCCAGCGTGCCGACCAGGACGGTCGCGGTGTTG